>NZ_AFFX01000002.1:0-596119 GCF_000222125.1 Pseudomonas sp. S9
GACTTGAACCCCGGACCCCAGCATTATGAATGCTATGCTCTAACCAGCTGAGCTACGTAGCCGAGTGGCGCGCATTATTCTAGCCTGAGGGCTTTGTGTCAAGCATGTTTTGATAAAGTTATTGCGTTTGATCAAGTGCTTACGCGCAATGCGTGCACTCGCGTGGTTTGGATCGTCGCTGTGCCAAGCTAAATTTTAATTACCTGTCCAATCCGTCAACTTTCTCGGGCGAGCGTGGCACAATGCTCGGGTGTTGAATTGCCCTTCTTCGAGCTTCGGCTTTGTCTTTTTCGCTGTGGTGTATCAATGATCCTCCGCAGTCGTCTGTTTGATCGTTCGCCCAAGTGGGCGAGTTTTGTGTGGAGCGTGCGTCTGTGCAGCGTGTTCAAGGGTTTACCAGTGATGCTGGAGTGATTGAATGAGGATTAGGTTTTGGGGTTGGCTGGTGCTGGTTGCCTTGGGGCTTAACCTGCGGCCGATTCTCACCTCGATCAGTCCCTTGCTGGACGATATTCGGCTAAGCACGTCAATGAGCTTCCAAGGGGCGGCGCTGCTAACGACCTTGCCTGTGGTGTGTATTGGCCTGGTGGCGCTCTGTGGCTCGTGGATTGAAGCGCGGCTGGGTGAGGGCAGGGGCATTGCCTTGGGTTTGCTGTGTATTTTCCTGGCTTGTCTCGCGCGGGGTTTTATCGCGGATGGCAATGTGTTGCTGGCCACAGCGTTGCTGGGCGGTGTTGGTGTCGCGTTGATCCAGGTGCTGGTGCCAGGCATGGTCAAGCGTCAGTTCGTTGGTTGTGTGGCTTTGGCGATGGGGGTTTATTCGGCGTCATTGATGAGTGGCGGCGGCCTGGCTGCCTTGCTGAGCCCACATATGGCCCAGGCATTTGGTCATTGGCAGGCAGGGCTGTGGGTTTGGCTGATCCCTGCGCTGCTTGCCGCCTTGCTGTGGTTCAGGATGCCCTGGCACAGGCCTCAGGCCTTGGCGCAAAGGGTTTCATTCAAGGCCT
This sequence comes from Pseudomonas sp. S9, assembly GCF_000222125.1. NCBI lineage: Bacteria > Pseudomonadati > Pseudomonadota > Gammaproteobacteria > Pseudomonadales > Pseudomonadaceae > Pseudomonas > Pseudomonas sp. S9. The sequence continues at coordinate 1,008 of NZ_AFFX01000002.1, forward strand.
TTGTCGGCAACCGTCGGGCATGGTTGCTGGCGATTTATTTCGGCTTCTGTAATTGGGGCTTTATGACCATGGTTGCCTGGCTGCCAGCCTATTACCAGCAGTTGGGTTGGAGCCAGCAGGCCAGTGGTGCGCTGTTGGCGTGGATGACCATATTCCAGGTGCTGGCGGCGCTGTCGATGCCGGTGCTGGCCCATCGCATCAAGGATCGACGACCTTTGCTCGGCATTAGCCTGGGGGCGCAAGTAATAGGTTATGCGGGGCTGTTATGGGCGCCGTTGGCGGCATCGGCAGCCTGGGTCGGGTTGGTCGGCTTCGGTTTGGGCGCCTGTTTCGTGTTGTGCCTGTTGCTGAGCCTCGACCACCTGCATGAGCCTCGCGCGGCAGGGCAGTTGGTGGCTTTTGTGCAGGGCTTCGGTTTTTTGATCAACGCCATTGCACCCTCGATGGGCGGTTGGCTGCGTGAGCTGAGCGGGTCGTTCTACAGCACCTGGCTGGTGATGCTGGTCAGCCTGATCTTGATGTTGCTGTTGACCTTGCGTTTTAGCCCAGCCAGCTACGCAAGGATCAATCACCCAGGCCAGCCTTCGGGAGCCAGCTAGGCGATGCGAAGGCAATAAAAAGCCCCCGGCTCACAAGGTGAGTCTCGAGGGCCTGGTTTGGCAGCCTGGGCTGCCAGAGGTGTTTAAACGTTGAAGCGGAAGTGCATTACGTCGCCGTCTTTAACGATGTATTCCTTGCCTTCCAGGCGCCATTTGCCGGCTTCTTTAGCACCTGCTTCGCCCTTGTACTGGATGAAGTCGTTGTAGGCGATCACTTCGGCGCGGATAAAGCCTTTCTCGAAGTCGGTGTGGATGGCTGCGGCGGACTGCGGGGCAGTGGCGCCGACGCGAACGGTCCAGGCGCGTACTTCCTTCACGCCAGCGGTGAAGTAGGTTTGCAGGTTGAGCAGCTCATAGCCGGCGCGGATGACGCGGTTAAGGCCTGGCTCGTCGAAGCCGAGCGACTCCAGGAACATGTCCTTTTCCTCGCCATCATCCAGCTCGGCGATTTCGGCTTCGATCTTGTTGCAGACAGGCACCACGACGGCACCTTCGGCGTCGGCAATGCCGCGCACGATGTCGAGCAATGGGTTGTTTTCGAAGCCGTCTTCGGCGACGTTGGCAATGTACATGACTGGCTTGCTGGTGAGCAGGTGGAAGCCGCGTATCAGTTGCTTCTCGTCGTCAGCCAGGTCCTTGAGCAGTGTGCGTGCGGGTTTGCCTGCGGTGAAGTGCGGAATCAGCTTTTCCAGCAGGGCTTTCTGTGCGACAGCATCTTTGTCGCCGCCCTTGGCGTTGCGCGTGGTTTTCTGCAGTTGCTTCTCGCAGCTGTCGAGGTCGGCGAAGATCAATTCAAGGTCGATAATCTCGATATCGCGCTTTGGATCAACGCTGTTCGATACGTGGATGACGTTTTCATCTTCGAAGCAGCGAACGACGTGGGCGATGGCGTGGGTTTCGCGGATGTTGGCCAGGAACTTGTTGCCCAGGCCTTCACCTTTCGAGGCGCCTGCTACCAAGCCTGCGATGTCGACGAACTCCATGGTGGTTGGAATCACGCGCTCGGGCTTGACGATCTCAGCCAGGGCATCCAAGCGCGGATCCGGCATCGGTACTATGCCCGTATTCGGTTCGATGGTGCAGAAGGGGAAGTTCTCCGCAGCGATACCGGATTTGGTCAGGGCGTTGAACAAGGTGGACTTGCCGACGTTCGGCAGGCCGACGATGCCGCAATTGAATCCCATGGTGTTTTCCTCGCGCAGATGATTTCTAGAGTTAGGTTAGGCTTTTTGGCTGTGCAGCTTTTGCATCGCTTTGTTCCACTCTCCGGCGAGCATCTCTGGGAGTACGCCGAGTGCAAAGTCGATGCTGGTGTCGAGTAGTTCCTGTTCGCTGCGCGGGGCGCGTCCTAGAACGTAATTGGACACCATGCTGCTATGCCCTGGATGGCCGATGCCAAGCCGCAAGCGGTAAAAGTTATTCTGGTTGCCCAGCTGCGCGATGATATCGCGTAAGCCGTTATGCCCGCCGTGCCCGCCACCCTGTTTGAGTTTGGCGACGCCAGGCGGCATATCCAGTTCGTCGTGAGCCACCAGGATCGCTTCGGCAGGGATGCGAAAGAAGTTCGCCAGCGCTGCCACGGATTGACCGCTGCGATTCATAAAGGTGGTGGGGATCAGTAAACGAACGTCGCGGCCTTGATGGCTGAATTTGCCAGTCAGGCCAAAATACTTGCGATCAACACTGAGGTTGATGCGTTGACTGTCTGCCAGTCGTTCAACGAAAAGGGCCCCGGCATTATGCCGAGTCTGGTCGTATTCAGGGCCTGGGTTACCAAGGCCAACGATCAGTTGTACGGCAGTCATACTGGAGCCCTTTATCGAAAACAGCTCAAGCGCAAATGCACTTGAGCTGTTGATCAGCGTAGCGGGTGTTACTCAGCTTCAGGAGCGTCAGCTGCCGGAGCGTCTGGAGTTTCCGCGTCAACTTCAAGATCTTCAGCTTTGGTAACGCGAGGCATGTGGGCGTTAGCCACGGCCAGGTCGCTATCGTGAGCCAGTGCAACCAGTTCAACGCCTTTTGGCAGAACCAGGTCAGACAAGTGCAGAGTCTGGCCGACTTCGATCTTGGCCATGTCGACTTCGATGAACTCAGGCAGGTTGCGTGGCAGTACGCTGATTTCAACTTCAGTAGCGGTGTGAGAGATCTCGCCGCCTTGCTTCTTGACTGCAACTGCTTTGTCTTCGTTGATGAAGTGCAGTGGAACCTGAGTAGTCAGTTTCTGGCCAGCAACAACACGGATGAAGTCAGCGTGCAGTACGAAACCTTTCGACGGGTGACGCTGCAGAGCTTTGATCAGGACGTTTTCCTTGGCGCCGTCGATGGACAGCGACAGGATGTGGCTGAACGAAGCTTCGTTTTCCAGCAGCTTGGCGAAATCTTTGGCAACCAGGCTGATGGATTGTGGAGCCTTTTCGCCACCGTAAACTACGGCTGGAACCAGGCTGGCGTTACGACGCAGGCGGCGGCTCGCACCTTTCCCCAGGTCTGAACGCGCTTGTGCGTCAATGTTAAAATCACTCATTTCATTTCTCCAAAATAACCTTTCCACCCGTTACGCTTGCGACCAGCGACAGGGTGGTTAGGTAAAAAAGCCCCGCATTAAGGCGGGGCGCATTTCGCTCAGGGCACAGGGTTCCGGATTAACGGAACATTGCGCTGATCGATTCTTCGTTGCTGATGCGGCGAACCGCTTCGGCGACAATAGGGCCAATATCGAGCTGGCGAATACGCGAGCACGATTGTGCGGCAGCGGACAGCGGGATGGGGTTGGTCACCACCAGTTCGTCCAGTACCGAATTCTCAAGGTTCTCGATGGCGCGACCCGACAATACGGCGTGGGTGGCGTAAGCGAAGACCTTGGCAGCGCCGTGTTCTTTCAGTGCCTTGGCACCGTGGCACAGGGTGCCAGCGGTATCGACCATGTCGTCGACCAGGATACAGGTGCGGCCTTCCACGTCACCGATGATGTGCATCACCTCGGAGTGGTTGGCTTTCTCGCGACGCTTGTCGATGATCGCCAGATCAACACCCAGCGACTTGGCTACAGCACGCGCACGCACTACACCGCCGATGTCCGGGGAGACGATCATCAGATTTTCGAAGCGTTGATCTTCAATATCATCCACCAGGACCGGGGAACCGTAGATGTTATCTACCGGGATATCGAAGAAACCTTGAATCTGGTCAGCGTGCAGGTCGACAGTCAGAACACGGTCAATGCCTACAACGGTGAGCATGTCAGCCACGACTTTAGCGCTGATTGCAACGCGAGCGGAGCGCGGACGGCGATCCTGGCGTGCATAGCCAAAGTAGGGGATAACAGCAGTGATTCGGGTAGCTGATGAGCGGCGGAAGGCGTCGGCCATTACCACCAGTTCCATCAGGTTATCGTTTGTTGGCGCGCACGTCGGCTGAATCAGGAAGACGTCTTTACCACGAACGTTTTCGTTGATTTCAATGCTGATTTCGCCGTCGGAGAATTTACCGACAGAGGCATCGCCGAGGGGGATGTGCAGCTGGCGTACAATACGCCGCGCCAGATCGGGGTTAGCGTTCCCCGTAAAGACCATCATCTTGGACACGCGCAGTACCTACCGGCTGAGGGTATACCTGGATGAGTATAGAAATTGGCAGGGGCGGCTGGATTCGAACCAACGCATGGCAGGATCAAAACCTGCCGCCTTACCGCTTGGCGACGCCCCTGTATCGTATTTCATTGCTGATGCTTGTAGCTCTCCAGACATTAAAGCCCAATAAGGCGTTAATGGCAGGGGCGGCTGGATTCGAACCAACGCATGGCCGGATCAAAAACCGCTGCCTTACCGCTTTGCGACGCCCCTATCTGGTGAAGCTCACTACTTTGCATCTACTTCCTGTCCAACTCCTGAAGCGCTCGGTGCAACATCGAGATGTTACGCCCTTGTGCAACAAAACTTGGCAAAGTGGCTGGAAGTTGGCGGGCGACTTTATCAGCATCGACCTCATTTGGGAAGCTCCCAAATACACAAGCTCCAGTGCCAGTTAATCTTGCGGGAACAAATTTGTTCAACAAGATCAGAGCGTTACGTACTTCTGGATAACGCTTTTCTACAACTGGCTGGCAATCATTTCGACCGCCCCCCTCAAGAAGGCTGCGAACTTTAATGGGCGGCGTATCGCGTGTCAACTCGGCGTCGGAGAAAATTTCTACTGTGGGTACAAGTACTTGCGGTATTGCCACGAGAAACCAGGGTTCGGGAAGCTCGATTGGCGTCAGTTTTTCACCCACGCCTTCGGCAAATGCGGCGTGCCCGCGAACGAATACCGGCACGTCTGCACCCAGCGCCAGGCCTATGCTTGCCAGTTCGTCCAGGCTGCAGTTGAGTTGCCACAAGTGGTTGAGGCCGAGCAGGGTGGTGGCCGCATCCGAGCTGCCGCCACCGATGCCGCCGCCCATCGGCAATTGTTTATCCAGCCAGATATCGGCGCCCTGGGCGCAGCCGGTGTGCTTCTGCAGCAGGCGCGCGGCCCGCACGATTAGGTTGCTGTCATGGGCCACGCCGGTAATTTCGGTGTGCAACTGGATTTTGCCATCGGTGCGCGGGGCAAAACTCAGCTCGTCGCCGAAATCGAGAAACTGAAACAGGGTTTGCAGCTCGTGATAGCCATCGGCACGGCGGCCGAGGATATGCAGCATCAGGTTGAGCTTGGCGGGCGCAGGCAGTGTCAGGCGTGCGGCGGCATGGTGTTGCCCGGGCATTATTGGCCCAACTGGCGAGGCTGCCAGTCCTTGACCACTATGGTGACCTGCAGGTCCTGGCCATGCAGCTTGATGCGCTCGGGCAGCCAATAGCCGTTTTGCTCAACATAGCTCAGGTATTCGACTTGCCAGCCATCTTGCGTCAGCTTTGACAGGTGGCTGTCGGTGTCCAGGGTGACGTTGCTCTTGGTATCGGGGGCGGGCAGGCCGCGAACCCACCAGAGCAGGTGCGAGACCGGCAGGTTCATGCGCAGCTGTTGTTGCAGCAGGGCTTCAGGTGACTCGGCTTTATAGCGGCCCTTGTTGGCGACCTCAAGCAGCACTTCGCCCGGGCGACCGGTCAAGCGTGCGGCGCCACCACCCAGCGGGCCGGACAGGCGAATGTCGAAGTAGTCCTGGCGTTGTAGCCAGAACAGGGTCGCGCTGCCTGAGTCCTTGGGGGCGCGGATGCCGATTTTTCCGCTGATTTGCCAGGCATCCAGCGCGCTCAACTGCTCTTTGTGGGCTTGCCAGGCGGCCTGGTTTCCCTGGCCTTGGACTGATTCGTGGGAGATCAAGCCGGCGCAGCCGGTCAGCAGCGCGACTAGGCTGCAGGCGATAAGGTAGCGCAAACGCATTAGGGTTTCTCTGCTCCTGTCAGGCGCTTGATGGTGCTGCGCAAGACTTCGCTGTCGGGTTGTTTTTCCAGGGCGCTGGCCCAAATATCACGGGCTTCGCTTTGCTTGCCCTGGACCCAAAGGACTTCACCGAGGTGGGCGGCGACCTCATGATCAGGGAAGTCTTCCAGTGCCTTACGCAGGAAGCGCTCAGCCTCGTCAAGCTTGCCCAGGCGATAGTTGATCCAGCCTTTGCTGTCGAGAATTGCCGGGTCGTTCGGACTTAAACGATAAGCTTTATCGATCAGTTCGTCGGCTTCCTGGTAGCGGGTGGTGCGATCAGCCAGGGTATAGCCCAGGGCGTTGAGCGCCATGGTGTTTTCCGGGTCACGCTCAAGAATAAAGCGCAGGTCGGTTTCCAGTTGGCCAAGGTCGTCACGGTCCTCGGCGAGCATGGCGCGGGTATAGAGCAGGTTGAGGTCGTCCGGGAACTGCTCGAGCCCTTGCTGGATCAGTTGCCAGGCTTGTTCCTTGCGTTGCTTGCCGGCCAGTGCTTCGGCCTCTATCAGGTACAGCTGGATGGCGTAGTCAGGCTCGGCGCCACGGGCTTTCTCGAGTTTGGCCGAGGCCTCGCTGATGCGATCGCTGGCGAAGAGTAGCTCGGTCTGGCGGGCCTGGGCGGGCAGGTAGTCATTGCCAGGGCCGACCAGGCCGTACTCGATCAGGGCGCTGTCTGAATCACCAAGCTCTTCGTAGGCGCGGGCCAGGTTGTAGTGCGCTGCATCAACGTGACTGCCACGCTCTATGAGCTCCTGGAGGTAAACGATAGCCTCTTGCCATGCCTGGGCCTCCAGGCAGACCAGGGCCAGGGAGAAGCGCAAGTCGTCGTCTTCGGGGAACTGTTGCACCAGCGACGAAAATTCGCCCTTGGCATCTTCCATGCGGCCCTGTTCGACCAGCGCGCGTGCATAGCTCAAGCGCAAGCGCTTGTCGTCCGGATGTTCGCGGATGCCTTTTTCAAGCAATGGCAAGGCTTCATCGCCACGCTCCAGGCTTTGGAGCAAGCGGGCTTGCAGCAGCAGCGGTGCTACCTCGTCGGTTTTGGCGGGGTGGCTTTCGAGCAGCTCAAGGGCTTCTTCGGAACGGCCATCCTCCTGAAGCAGCAGGGCCTTGCCAAAAATCAGCTGGCCGTTTGCCGGGTACTTGTTCAGCAGCCGATCAAAGCTCTGCAGCAAGCCTGCGCGGGTCTCCGGGTCGGTTTCTGCGGCCGACAGGGCCAGGAAGTCGAAGTGCGTATCGCCCTGGCGTTGCAGGACCTTTTCCATGTAGGTCATGGACTCGTCATAACGCCCGGCCCGCGCCAACTGCACTGCTGCTGCCCGTTGCGCATCGATGGCGTCGGGGGCATTTTTCGCCCAGATCAGCGCGGTGTCCAGGGCAGCCTGGTCTGCGCCCAGGTACTCGGCAATGCGAAAGCCGCGCTCGGCAACACCCGCATCCTGCGTCGCATTGGCTTGCTGCACGTAGTTGCCCAGTGCAATGTCAAAGCGGTTGCGTTGGCCGGCCATTTCAGCGGTCAGCAGTGCCAGCAAGGTTTCCTTGCTGAACGAGCTGTAGACCTCGGGCTGGGCAGCTTGCTCGGTTGCGGTCACGTCCTCAACCGGTGGCGAACCATCAGTCGAGGTATTAAAGGTTTGGCAGCCACCCAAAAAAGCCATGGCTGTCAGTAGTGCTAAAGATCTATTCATAGAAGACGAGACGGCTAACCTGCGGTCGGAGCATCATGACACAAGCCCTTGGGCAAGCCCATGGGATCATTAATTGGGCAATTGAACCTGCTCCAACTATTGCATGATGCTGAGTTAAAGCTGAGCAATGAACAACAGTGCAGCGCAAATATTTTACGAATTACATGCAAATTTATAGGTTTCTTGCCCCTGGCATCCATTATTCGGTGCCCGCCGGGCAAGATAAATTCTGCTTGAGATGTTGTGACAATAACGAGCGGTGGTTGTTCTCAAACGGTCGAAGTAGGACAATTGCCGGCTTATTTCATCTGTCAGCGAACATGCATGGCCTTTATTGCCCTCGGTATTAACCACAAAACCGCCTCGGTGGACGTCCGCGAACGCGTGGCATTCACTCCAGAGCAGTTGGTTGAGGCATTGCAGCTACTGTGCAGGGATACGGCTAGCCGTGAAGCTGCAATTCTCTCGACCTGTAATCGCAGCGAACTGTACATCGAGCAAGACAGCCTCACATCCGATGCGGTCCTGCAATGGCTGGCCAGTTACCATAATCTGAACCTGGAAGACCTGCGCGCCTGTGCTTATGTACATGAAGACGATGCGGCAGTTCGTCACATGATGCGCGTGGCATCTGGCCTCGACTCAATGGTGCTGGGCGAACCGCAGATTCTCGGACAAATGAAGTCAGCCTTCGCGGTCGCCCGCGAGGCGGGTACCATGGGGCCTTTGCTGGGGCGCTTGTTTCAGGCCACCTTCAGCACTGCCAAGCAGGTGCGCACTGATACCACCATTGGTGAAAACCCGGTATCGGTGGCATTTGCAGCCGTCAGCCTGGCCAAGCAAATATTCAGCGACCTCAATCGCAGCCAGGCGCTGCTGATAGGGGCGGGCGAAACCATCAGCCTGGTTGCCCGCCATCTGCATGACCAAGGGGTCAAGCGGATTGTTGTCGCCAACCGTACCTTGGAGCGCGCCAGCAGCCTGGCAGAGCAGTTCGGTGCCCATGCAGTGTTGCTTTCGGATATTCCGCAGGAGCTTGCCAAGAGTGACATCGTGATCAGCTCGACAGCGAGTCAGTTACCAATCTTAGGTAAAGGTGCTGTGGAAAGCGCGCTCAAGCAGCGTAAGCACAAGCCTATCTTCATGGTCGACATCGCCGTTCCACGGGATATCGAACCGGAAGTTGGCGAGCTTGACGATGTGTACCTCTATACAGTCGATGACCTGCACGAAGTCATTGCCGAAAACCTCAAGAGTCGCCAAGGTGCGGCAGAGGCTGCAGAAGAGCTGGTCTCGGTCGGTGCCGATGATTTTATGTTGCGTCTGCGCGAGTTGGCTGCTGTCGATGTGCTTAAAGCCTATCGTCAGCAAGCCGAGCGCCTGCGCGATGAGGAGCTGGCCAAGGCCCAGCGTATGTTGAGCAACGGGGCAAGCGCCGAGGATGTCCTGGCGCAGCTGGCGCGAGGCTTGACCAATAAACTGCTGCATGCGCCTAGCGTGCAGATGAAAAAACTGTCTGCTGACGGGCGCATCGACGCGCTGGCCGTGGCACAAGAACTTTTTGCCCTCGATGAGGGCGTGTCATCCAACAAAGGCATGCAATGAAACCTTCGCTGCTCAATAAACTTGATTTGATGCAGGACCGCTTCGAGGAACTGACGGCGTTGCTTGGTGATGCCGAAGTGATCAGCAATCAACAGCAATTTCGCGCGTATTCCAAGGAATATGCCGAGATCGAGCCGGTAAATGCTACGTTTGGCGAATACCGTAAAGTCCTGGCCGATCTCGAAAGCGCCCAGGCGCTGTTGAAAGACAGCGATCCGGATATGCGTGAAATGGCCGAGGAGGAAGTTGCCGAGGCCAAAGAGCAGTTGCTCAAGCTCGAGGCTGATTTGCAGCGCATGCTGCTGCCCAAAGACCCCAACGATGACCGCAACGTATTCCTTGAGGTGCGTGCCGGCACGGGCGGGGATGAAGCGGCGATTTTCTCCGGTGATCTATTCCGCATGTATTCGCGTTATGCCGAGCGTCGCGGCTGGCGGGTCGAGATTCTCTCGGCCAGTGAAGGCGAGCACGGTGGCTATAAAGAGGTCATCGCCCGCATCGAAGGCGATAACGTCTACAGCAAGCTCAAGTTCGAGTCCGGCGCACACCGCGTACAGCGCGTACCTGAAACCGAATCCCAGGGGCGGGTGCACACCTCGGCTTGTACGGTTGCGGTCCTGCCCGAGCCAGACGAGCAGGCCGAGATCAATATCAATCCGGCCGATTTGCGCGTTGATACTTATCGCTCTTCCGGTGCCGGTGGCCAGCACGTCAACACCACTGACTCGGCTATCCGCATTACCCACATCCCGACGGGGACAGTGGTCGAGTGCCAGGAAGAACGTTCCCAGCACAAGAACCGCGCCAAGGCGATGGCCTGGCTGGGGGCCAAACTCAAGGATCAACAGGATGCCGCCGCGCACAAGGAGATTTCCGATACCCGTAAGCTGCTGGTGGGTTCGGGTGATCGCTCCGAACGCATTCGCACCTACAACTTCCCCCAGGGGCGGGTGACCGATCACCGCATCAACCTGACCCTGTACTCGCTGGCTGAAGTCATGTCCGGTGGTGTCGATGCGGTGATCGAACCACTGCTCGCCGAGTACCAGGCCGACCAGTTGGCAGCCCTGGGCGACTGATCCAGCGCGCGTTAACAGCTGCGGCTCGGCGCGCTACTCTATATCACCATTGCCTGAGCCGATCTTGAACCCATGCCGACTATCCAAGCGCTACTGAGCAGCACACAGCTGCCGGACTCACCCAGTGCCCGGTTGGATGTCGAGTTATTGCTGGCGCACGTACTGGGCAAGTCGCGCAGCTACTTGCACACCTGGGCCGACAAGGCACTGACTGATACCCAGTTCGAGCAGTTCGCCGCGGCGATCAAGCGCCGCCAGGCCGGTGAACCTGTGGCCTATATCATCGGCCAGCAAGGCTTTTGGACTCTTGATCTGGACGTTGCACCGCATACGCTTATTCCGCGCCCCGACACGGAATTGCTGGTTGAAACCGCATTGCAGTTGATACCGGCGACGCCTGCTGCGGTGCTCGATCTGGGCACGGGCACCGGGGCTATTGCCCTGGCGCTGGCCTGTGAGCGACCTGCGTGGCAGCTTTGTGGGCTTGATCGAGTGCCGCAAGCCGTCGAGTTGGCCGAGCGCAATCGCCGCCGGTTACAGCTGGCCAACGCCCGCTTCATGCAGAGCAACTGGTTTGCTGCGCTTGATGACCAGCGCTACCAGATGATTGTCAGTAACCCGCCCTATATCGCAGCAGATGATCAGCACCTGAGCCAGGGCGATGTGCGTTTTGAGCCGAGCAGTGCGCTGGTTGCAGGCCCAGACGGCCTTGACGATATTCGCTTGATTATCGAACAGGCCCCTCACTTTCTCAGTGCCAAAGGCTGGCTATTGTTTAAACATGGTTATGATCAAGCCGCGGCGGTGTGCGAGCTGTTGAGCGCGCGGGGATTTGGCCAGGTTGAAAGTCGCCGCGACCTTGGTGGTCATCAACGCATTAGCATTGGATGTTTTGCCCATGAGTGAACAGGCTGGTTTTTTTGCAGAGCTAAGCGACGAAGAGTTGATGCGCTACAGCCGACAGATTCTGGTCCAGCAAATTGATGTAGCCGGTCAGTTACGCCTGAAAAATAGCCGTGTACTGATAGTCGGCGTTGGTGGGCTGGGGTCGCCGGTTGCACTTTATCTCGCGGCAGCCGGGGTTGGCGAGCTGCACCTGGCGGACTTCGACAGCGTTGACCTGAGCAACCTGCAGCGCCAGGTTGTCCATGACAGCTTGACGGTGGGCCAGCCCAAGGTCGATTCGGCGGCCGCGCGGCTCAAGGCAGTCAATCCGCTTATCAAGTTGCAACTACTGCGTAGCGCCCTGGACCAGGATTCATTGGCCAGTGCCGTTGCTGCTGTCGATCTGGTGCTTGATTGCTCGGATAACTTCACCACGCGTGAGGCCGTCAACGCGGCCTGTGTTGCCGCTCGGATTCCGCTGGTAAGTGGCGCCGCTATTCGCCTCGAGGGGCAGTTGTCGGTCTTTGACCCACGCAGTGATACCAGCCCTTGCTACCACTGCCTTTACGGCCATGGCAGCGAGGCTGAATTAACCTGTAGTGAGGCGGGCGTGGTTGGTCCTTTGGTCGGTTTGGTCGGTAGCCTGCAAGCGCTTGAGGCACTGAAGCTGCTGGCCGGGTTCGGTGAGCCCATGATTGGACGCCTGTTGTTGATAGATGCACTGGGCTCGCGCTTTCGTGAGCTGCGCGTCAAGCGTGATCCCGCTTGCAGGGTCTGCGCTGTTGCCTGTCAACAGGTCCCGGATGAGCCATTGGGCAATGAATAGCAACGCGCCCGTTGGCGTCTTTGATTCCGGTGTCGGTGGTTTATCGGTGTTGGCAGAGATTCGCCAGTTGCTGCCCCATGAGTCATTGCTCTATGTCGCCGACAGTGCCCATGTGCCATATGGCGAGAAAAGCCCGGAGTTCATTCGCCAGCGTTGCCGGGCAATTGCTGGTTTCCTGCTGGAGCAAGGCGCCAAGGCACTGGTGTTGGCCTGCAATACCGCGACGGTCGCGGGGGCGGCCGATCTGCGCCAGCTGTATCCGGATCTTCCCATTATCGGCATGGAGCCTGCGGTCAAGCCCGCTGCTGCCATAACCCGTTCAGGCGTGGTCGGAGTGCTGGCCACCAGTGGCACACTCAAGAGTGCGAAGTTTGCCGCCTTGCTCGATCAATTTGCCTCCGGCGTGCGCGTTGTCACCCAGCCTTGCCCGGGCCTGGTTGAGCAGATAGAGGCCGGTGATCTGGAAGGGCCGGCTACTCGGGCCTTACTTGAGCGCTATGTCGAGCCTTTGTTGGCGCAGGGCTGTGACACGCTAATCCTGGGCTGTACCCACTATCCGTTTATCAAACCGCTATTGCGTCAACTTGTCCCCGACAATGTTGGTTTAATTGATACGGGCGCGGCAGTAGCCAAGCAATTACAACGTTTATTGGCCGAACGTAATTTACTTGCAGGGCAATCTGATGTTAAACAGCTTTTCTGGAGCAGCGCGGATCCGCAAAAGATGCAGGCAGTGTTGCCCATGCTTGGGGTGGGGAGCGCCAGAGTCATGGCGTTTGAATAAAAATAGACAGGCCTTGTGAATAGGACTCACGAAAGAATAGGAAAAGGTATGAAAAAATCTATCACTCTAGTTGCTGCAGCAATTGCTGCGTGGGGGAGTGTTTGCAGTTCTGCTCAGGCTGCGGACCTTAGTTTTTCTATCGGGCAAACCAGTGACTCAACCACGACCTATCGTTTTGGCGCCCAGTTCGATTTCGACAGAAGCTGGCTGCAAAGCGATGTAGGGCGCCTGACCGGTTATTGGGACGGTGCATACACATACTGGGACGGTGACGAGACTTCAAGTAATCACAGCGTCTCATTGGCTCCAGTGTTTGTGTACGAGTTCGCGGGAGAGAACGTGCGTCCCTATGTTGAAGCCGGTATTGGTATCGCATTCTTCTCCAGTACTGAAATCGAAAATAACGATTTGAGTACCTCGTTTCAGTTTGAAGACCGCATTGGTGCGGGCCTGCGCTTCTCGGGGCAGGAAGTCGGTATCAGGGCTATTCACTACTCCAACGCCGGGATCAAGAATCCTAACGACGGGGTTGAGTCCTACGCGCTGCATTATCGCCTGAGTTTCTAAATGGCCTGGCAGTAACAGCGCTGGCAACTGCCAGCGCTGTTCTAGCGGTAGATGGTGGCCATGCCACGCCGCTCTTCGATGCACTCTGGCGATGCCATTTCAAACTCCCGGCAAATCAGCGGGCGTTGTTCATAAATGCTGCAACGCATGCTGTCGCGATCCAGTGCTGCACACCAGCCATCATCCAGGCGTAGCATCACTTCTCCACCCCAATCGTCAGTGCTGATGTAGCGTTCAGGAACGCCAGTTTCGGTGATCAGCATGACTTCCAGCTGGCAGCAGCATGCGGCGCAGTTCGAGCAGGCCACGGCTTCGCTGTCTGCGCTAGGTGGTTGCAGTTTGGTTACAGGGATGTGCGCTGAGTCGGTCATGGCCAGCAGTGTACGCCAGCCAGCAGGCTTTGGTGGCTCAAGCCGATCGACGTGTGCGCAAGGCTTGCTCGTATTGCGCGCGATAGAGCTTGGCAAAGCCATGCAGCACGGGCATCACCAGGGCCCAGACCAGCGCCAGCAGCAACAGGGTGGGCGCGGTACCGAGAGGCAAGCGCACATCTGCGATCTGCGCCCCGGCATAGTAGGACAAAGGCCCTGCAACTGCGCCCAGCAGGCTGGCGCGCCACCAGGGCTTGGCTGTCCACGCCAGGCAGTGGTTAAGCGTGCTGGCCAGCAGTATCCAGAGCAGTGCCAGCCACAGAGGTATCAGCGTGCGAGGCTCGGAAAACTCAAACACACCAAGGTTCAGCAAAAAGCTGTCCAGTGCGCTGCCTGCGCAGAAAACGCTGATTAACAGCTTGCCTTCAGCGGCCCAACTGCTGGTCCAGAAAAAGTGAACCGCCAATATGCCCGCCACTATCAGCAACCACAGGCTGTCACCGGCGAACACACAGGTGAACCAGCCAAGTTGGAAGAGCAGGGCATTGACGATCAGTTTAGGCATTAAAGCGTCCAAGTAAGGGGGCGGGTCGTGCGCCAGGTTTTGCCAGCAGCAGTTGTGCGGTACCGATGGTGCGCTCAATAAAGCCGCCCTCGCAATAGCACAGGTAGAACTCCCACATGCGGTAGAAGTATTCGTCGTAACCGAGCTTTTCCAGGTTATGGCGGGCCTGATGCAGGTTCTCGTGCCATAAGCGCAGCGTGCGCGCATAGTGCTGGCCGAAGTCCTCCATGTGATGCAGGTTCATGTCGGTCTTGTCGGTAATGATATCGAGCATCTTGGTGATTGAGGGCAGCGCACCGCCCGGGAAAATGTAACGTTGGATGAAGTCGACGCTATTGCGGGCCTGCTCGTAGCGTTGGTCACGAATAGTAATGGCTTGCAGTAGCATCAATCCATCTGGCTTGAGCAGATTGGCGCATGTCTGAAAGTAGCTGCTGAGAAAGCGATGGCCAACAGCTTCGATCATCTCGATCGATACCAGTTTGTCGTAGCTGCCTTCCAGGTCGCGATAGTCTTTGAGCAATAAGGTTACGCGATCTTCCAGGCCCTGTTCTTTAATACGTCGCTGGGTGTAATCGAACTGCTCCTTGGAGAGCGTGGTGGTGGTGACTTTGCAGCCGTAATTAAGTGCGGCATAAATCGCCATGCTGCCCCAGCCTGTGCCAATTTCGAGCAGATGATCCTGGGCTTGCAGGTCGAGCTTCTGGCAAATGCGCTCCAGTTTATTCAACTGGGCTTGATGCAGGCTGTCTTCGGCACTAAGGAATTGCGCCGCTGAATACATCATGCTGGGGTCGAGAAACTCCTCGAACAGCTCGTTGCCAATGTCGTAATGGGCCGCGATATTTTTTCGCGAGCCTTTGCGGGTATTGCTGTTGAGCCAATGCAGGCCCAATACGAGCGGACGCCCCAAGCGAGCAAGACCGGTTTCCATGGCATCCAGGGTGTCGAGGTTAGTGACAAATACGCGCACCACGGCGGTGAGGTCCGGCGAGCTCCAGTGGCCGTGGATATAAGCCTCACCGGCTCCGATGGATCCGTTCTTGGCAACCATGGCCCAGACGGCACTGTCGTTGACCTTGATTTCGGCATGGATGCTGGCGTGCGGGTCGCCAAACTCAAAGCGCTGACCGCCCTCGATTACCGTCAGGGAGCCATGACGCAGACCTTTCAGCTGGCGTAGCACACCGCGCCGCAGCAAACCCGCGCCCAGGCCGCTACCCATCATTAACGCGCTCCTGGAAGAACTGAAGCTAGAGCTTTTCATGGGTGGATTCCTTCGCATGCTGGCGGGCAACGCTGAATGAATCAGTTGCCGGCAGGTGGTTGAACAATGGTGTTCGTTTGATCAGCAAGCGCAGCGCTTGCCAGTAGATCGCAATGACTGTCTTGCCGGTCATCCAGGGGAAGCTGGCCAGGTAGCGATACAGGTTTTTGCGCGTGAGCTCGCGGCGGGTCACGCTCAGGCTGGCATCGAACAGCTTGTCGGGGCCTTGCCAGTCGGCCATGTGGATTCCCAGTCGTTGGCTGACCGGGCTGAACCTCATTCGGTATTGGATATCGCGCGGCAAGAAGGGTGAGACATGGAATGCCTTGTTGACGCAGACCTCTTGCCTGGCATCGTCGCTGGCGGGCACGACATAGTGATAACGCTCGCGCCACGGCGTGTTGCTGACCTCGCAGAGAATGGCTAGCAGCTTGCCGTTGCGGTCGTGGCAATAGAAAAAACTTGCCGGGTTGAAGGCCAGTCCCCAACTGCGCGGCTGTGCAAGCAGGCAAATGGACCCTTCGGGCATTTGCCCGGTGGCTTGTTGCCCGCGTAGCCGTACCGCATCAATCAAACGAATGCCCACGCGGGTGAACTGTGGCAGAAAGTCTGTTTCGCGAAATGCAAATGGCGCAAATCGACCACGCCCGGCCAGCCAGGACAAACCCAGGACCTGATCCTGTTCATCCAGGTCAAGGTATATAAAACCCATGCGATACCTGAAGTCGTGTGGCTTTGGGGCAAAGCGTCGATGCTGCACCGTGCCGCTGTAGAGTGCGCTGTTCATCACAGGGCCTCATCGAAGTGGCGGGCGACGCGCAATGCACTCACGACGCCGTCTTCATGGAAGCCGTTGGCCCAGTAGGCACCGCAGAAATAGCTGTGGTTGGGGCCCAGCAACTCTTCATGGCGACTTTGTGCACCAACACTGTCGAGGCTGTATTGGGGGTGCGAGTAGCTGTAGCGGCCGAGGATCTTGCTCGGTTCAATCTGGGCGCTCTGGTTAAGGCTGACGCAGAAGGTGGTATCGCTTTGTATGCCCTGCAGGATATTCATGTTGTAGGTCACCGCCGCCGGTTGTTCGACGGGGCCGCCCAGGCGGTAGTTCCAACTGGCCCAGGCCAGCGGTCGCTGGGGCAAGAGGCGAGTGTCGGTGTGCAGTACCACGTCATTGTCTGCGTAACGCAAGGCGCCGAGGATTTGCCGTTCCTGCGCGCTGGGCTGCGCCAGCAGTGCCAGGGCCTGGTCACTGTGGCAGGCGAAGACGACTTTATCGAAACGCTCAAGGCCGTTGGTGCTGTAGATGTTCACGCCTTCGGCGTCGCGTTCGACCCTCTGCACTGGGCAGTTAAGCCGGATGTGTTGTTTGAATGAGGCGCTCAGGGGGTCTATATAACGGCTGGAGCCGCCCTCGATTACACACCACTGCGGCCGATTGTTGACTGATAGCAGGCCGTGATTCTTGAAAAAACGCACGAAGAACTGCAGGGGGAAATCGAGCATGTCTTGCAGCGACATTGACCATATCGCCGCGCCCATGGGGACTATGTAGTGTTCGGTGAAGCGGCTGCAGTAGCCGCCCGCCTTGAGGTATTGGCCCAAGGTCATGCTGGGGTGGATTCGGTAGTTATTGAGGTCGTCGATGACCTCGCGATTGAAGCGCAGAATATCGCGGACCATGTTCCAGAACCTGGGCGAAATCAGGTTGCTGCGCTGGGCAAATAAACTGTTGAGGCTGTTGCCGTTGTACTCGGTACCGCTGACCGGATCGCTGACCGAAAAACTCATCTGTGTAGGTTTGTAAGCCACTCCAAGCTGGCCGAGCAAACGAATGAAATGGGGGTAGGTCCAGTTATTGAAGACAATGAAGCCGGTATCGATTGCAAAGCGTTTCCCAGCAGTTTCAACTTCAACCGTATGGGTGTGACCGCCGATCCAGTCGCTGGCTTCAAACACAGTGATTTGATGCTTGCGATTAAGCAAATAGGCACTGGTTAGTCCTGAAATACCACTGCCGATAATGGCAATTTTCATGTCTGATCCCAATTGCTGGTTAGGTACGAGCCATGCGTTTGCCAATGGCAACTTGCATCGCTTTGGGTAGCGCGCCGAGTAACCGCAGGCAACGGATAAACAGCCACGGAAAGGCAATCTCATAAGGGCGCTTGTCGAGGCGCTTTACGATGTGCTGCGCGGCAGTTGTCGCGGTGACGCGCATGGGCATCGGGAAATCGTTTTTCTGCGTCAGCGGTGTCTCTACAAAACCGGGGCTGACCAGGGTCACATCGATTCCCTCATGTGCCAGGTCAAGGCGCAGCGACTCAAACAGGTAGCGCACCGCAGCCTTCGACGCGCCATAGGCTTCAGCGCGTGGCAGTGGCAAATAGGTGACCGAACTGGCAACCGCGACCAGATGTGGATTCTGGCTTTTGCGCAGCAAGGGCAGGGCGGCTTCGATGCAGTAGCTGGTGGCGAAGAGATTGGTCTTGCACACCCGTTCAATCAGCGCGGCATCGAATTTGGACGCATCGAGGTATTCGCAGGTGCCTGCATTGAGAATCGCCGTATCCAGCCAGCCCCAGGTCGAGTTGATGCGATTGGTGATGTCCTGCACTTGGTAGCGATCACAGAGATCTCCCGCAAGTACCAGCACCTGATGTGGGTAGCGCTCCGCCATGGCCTGCAGCGGCTCCACGGAGCGAGCGCTCAGCGCCACGCGATGGCCCATGCCGAGCAGCAACTCGGCGAGTTCTGCACCAATGCCACTGCTGGCGCCGGTGACCCAATAGCGACGTTCGTTCATTGGCTTAACCTGCCTTTCAGCCATGAGATGACTGTGCCCAGGACTGGCAGGTGTTCATAAAGCAAACTGCCTGCGTCAAAGTAGTCGCGATGTTGATAAACCCTGGTATGCCACAACAGGTGAGAACAGCCTTCAACCTGGATCAGGTTGCCACCCGCGAGGCGCGGGTGGCGATAGCTCATGGTCCAGCGCAGATAGCCTTCGCCACTTCCGACCTGGTCATACCCCTTGAAGTCGAAGCTTAAATCGCTGACGTTCGCGTATAACTCGGCAAAATAGCCGCGTATGTTTGCCAGGCCATGGAGCGTGTGCAGCGGGTCTTGAAACACGGCATCTTCGCTGTACAAATCGACCAGGCGCTCAAGGTTGTGCTTGTTCAGCGCGGCGAATTCGCGGGCGAAGTCCTTCAGGAAATCATTCATGGAAAACATGCCTCGGTTCTTCACTCAGGTCCCTGAAGGCGTTGATCGCCCGCTCACGGCTGCTTTTTAAATCAACGATCGGGCTTGGATAGTCCGCCATGCCAAACAAGCCGCCGAGCGCCGAGGGATCATGGATTTCCTTTTTTCCCAAGCCATCCAGTTCAGGCAGCCATTGGCGGATAAAGCGTCCATCCGGATCGAAGCGCTGTGACTGGCTGACAGGGTTGAATATGCGGAAATAGGGCGCCGCATCCGTTCCGGTCGAGGCGCTCCATTGCCAGCCGCCGTTGTTCGCAGCGAGGTCGCCATCGATCAGGTGGCGCATAAAGAAACGCTCGCCTTCGCGCCAGTCAATCAGCAGGTTTTTAGTCAGGAACATGGCCACCACCATGCGCAGTCGGTTATGCATCCAGCCCGTGCTCAGTAGTTGGCGGATCGCCGCATCGATGATCGGAATACCTGTGCGGCCCTGCTGCCATGCATCCAGTTCTGCAGGGGCCTTGCGCCATTTGAGCAAGTCGGTTTCAACCCGGAATGCCCGGTGTTTCGAAACCCGTGGATAACCAACCAGGATATGTTTGTAGAACTCGCGCCACAGCAACTCGTTGATCCAGGTGGTGGCGCGGGCATTGCCGCTGTCGAATTCACCGCGGTTAAATGCCAGCGCCGCATGCAGGCATTGGCGCGGCGAAATAACGCCAGCGGCCAGGTATGCAGACAACTGGCTAGTGCCAGGGCTGGACGGGATATCACGCTCTGCTTGATAGTCCGCTATGGGTTCGTCGACGAAGCGGGCCAGGCGGCGCATGGCTTCATCCTCGCCGGCAGGCCAGAGTTGTTGCAGTTGCTTGCTGGGCGTTGCGAATGGTTCGACTTGCAGCGGTACCGGGTCGGCTTCGATTGCCAATGCCGCTTGTGCGGCGGGCTTGGCTATCAACCCTGGAATGTTGTCGTGCAGACGCTGATAGCAAACCTTGCGGAACTGGCTGTAAACCTGAAAGTAGGTGCCGGTCTTGGTCAGTACGCTGCCCGGCTGGAAAAATAACTGGTCAAGGTGGCGGCGCAGCCCAATGTCCAGGGCGTCCAGCGCTTGGCCTACCTGGTCGTCGCGCAGGCTTTCGTTGACGCCGTATTCCTGGTTGAGATGTACCTGGCCAATGTCGAATTGTTGGCACAGCTCGCTAATTACGCCTGCTGCCTGATCCCAGTGCTCGGCAGTTCGGACCAGCAAGGGCACGTTCAGCTTGCCCAGTTCGGTACTCAGGTGGCTGAGGTTGCGCAGCCAGAAATCGATCTTGCAGGGGGCATCGTCGTGAGCTTGCCATTGTGCGGGGCTCAACAAAAATACGGCGACAGTCGGCCCCTGTGCCATTGCTGCGGCCAGCGCGGTATTGTCATGCACCCTGAGGTCGGTACGGAACCACATCAACTGCTGCATCAGGCCTCCTCTAGCAGGCGTCTATCGGTCAGCACTTGCATGGCGCTGATCGGATCAAGGGCAATGGCCAGGTTGCTGTGCTGGCTGAGTAACTCCAGTAATTGGGCTTGATGAATGTTTACCGTTGGCCCGGTGATGAGCAGGGGGATGTCATGTCCCTGGAGCAGTGTCGGGAACTGGCTGAGGGTCAAGGGGTGGGTTGAATACAGCAGTACCGCACAAGGCTGAATGTGTTCGATGGCCATGCCCAGCTCAGTCAGGGGCACGGGCCAGTCAAACACTTCAACCCGCGATTCGGCGCTGCTTGCCAGCCAGGCGCTGAGCCACAGTCCTGGGGCCATGGGCAAGTCGGAGCAGTTGACCATCAACAGCGGGTCGCCCATGTTCTGGCGGTTGTTGTGGTAAAGCCGGGCACCGAGCTTGCTGCGCAGCCATGAGTGAAAGAACACTTGCTCAAGACAGGCGCCAAATTGCCCATGCCAGCGTTGTTCGAGCTCGACCAGCAGCGGTAGCAGCAGTTGCTTGCACAGCACCTGCGGCGGGTAAACTGCCAGCTCGCTGTTGAATATGTCGTCGATGCGCCGCTCAGCCAAGGCGCTGATGGCCTCAAGTAGTTGCTGGCACTTGTATGCCCATTGCGAATCAGCCCATTGCGCGCCAGCCACGGCTAGTGCTGGGGCGCCTGTGTCCAGCAGCCCCTTTACCTGGCTGACCGAAACACCACGGTTGATCCACATCAGGATCGTTTGGATCTGGCTAATCTGTTGCTCGTTGTACAGGCGGTGACCTTTGGCCGTGCGCTGCGGCACGATCAGGCCATAGCGCCGTTCCCAGGCGCGCAGCGTCACCGGGTTAACGCCGGTAATACGCGCGACATCACGGATAGGTCGCAAACCATTCGCGAGTGCGGCTTGGTAATCCCCGTCGATGGGGGCTTGGTCTATGTGGGTCATAAGGCATTTCGCAAGCTGAGGTTTTCCGGGTGCGGCTGCAAGTAAACCTGTTGATCGATATAAGGGTCGGGATGCATTCGGAAGTGATGTTTAAGCAGCGTCAGAGGCACCACCAACGGCACCACGCCTTGGCGGTACTGGCTGATGAGGTGCTGCATTTCTTGTTTCTCTTGTGCGCTCAGTGATTGCTTGAGATAGCCGCTGATGTGCTGCAATACATTGCTGTGGGTGCCACGGGTTGCGCAGTTTTTCAGCGCGGCCATCAGTTGGCTGAAATACTTGGGCGCAAGTTCTTGCAGATCATGGGTGCCGAGGTTACCCAGCAGGCGGCCCAGCATTTTGTATTGCAATGGGTTGCTTGCCATTAGCAGGTATTTGTAGCGTGAGTGGTAGCCGATCAGGCTTTTACGGGTCAGGCCGGTTTGCATCAGTTGCTGCCAGTCGGCATAGGCAAACACGCGGCAGAGGAAGTTCTCGCGCAGAACCGGGTCGTTCAGGCGGCCTGCTTCTTCCACCGGCAGGTCGGGATGGCGGGCGGTAAACTCAGCGGCATAGATGCCCGTGCCCTGGGGCTCGCTGGGGTTGCCGTTATCCTGGTAAACCTTGACCCGGTATAAGCCGCAAGATGGCGACTGCTGCATGAAGATATAGCCGCATATATCTGTCAGTTCGCCAGCAACTTGCTGGCCATAAACTGCCAGTCGCTCGGTCACGTCGAGGTCTTTGTTGACGGTGCCTACCGCTCTTGGCGCTTCGGGGTCACCGACCAGGCGTATGGGTTCGCGTGGTGTGCCCAGGCCAATGGCTACTTCAGGACAGATCGAGACAAACTCAAAATAATCATTCAGGCTGCGGCTGCACAGTCGCGATTCTTTGTGACCGCCGTTGAAGCGCACAGGCTCGCCCATCAGGCAGGCGCTTATAGCGATTTTCGGTTTGCTGACCCTTGCGTCTGACATAGCCATGATGACCCTATGATGATTAGTTGTACAAAATAAAAACGTGTACAACTTTTCTTCATCATAGAGTTGTTCTTGTACAAGTCAAATTTTTGTACAAGTTTTTAAGAGGGTAAAGGTTGAGCTGGGTTATTTCCAGCCCATCAACCATTGCTCCTTGTGCTGCAAGCTCTGCCAGGCAAGCAGTTCACTGCGTTTGGTCAATACAGCCTGGAGTTCGATGCACAACACCTGGCCTTGTTCATCGCGCACTAGGTCGGTAACGATGAAGTGCTTTTCACGATTGCGCGGGGTGACAGCGGTCCATTTCGACAGCAGCAGCTTTTGCGGGTTAATTCGCCGTGGGGCCTGGCATGCATTCATTGCATATGCTCGAGCAGTTTGCGAGCGGCTTCCTGGCCACTCAACCAGGCACCTTCAACCCGGCCTGACAAACACCAGTCACCACAGGCATACAGACCCAGGTCCGCATCGGCCAAAGCGCCCAGTTGATGTGCAGCGGATGGACGTGCGTATAACCAGCGATGGCCCAGGGTGAAGGTCGGTGCCGGGACGGCGCAGCCGATCAATTCGGCGAAAGCCCCGTGCAAATGCTCGATGACCTGTTCCTTGGCCAGGTCGATATGCTGGCGGCTCCACTGACTGGTTGCATGCAGTATCCAGGTGTCGTTGCTGTTGTCGCGACCGGGTTTGCTGGTGCTGCGTGCTAGCCAGTCAAGGGCACTGTCCTGCACGAAGCAGCCTTCCACACGGGTGTCGAGTGGGCTTGCGAATGACAGGGCGACGGCCCAGGTTGGATCCATTGAAACACTTGCTGCCGCAGCGGCAAGTTTGGGCGCAGCGGCAAGCAGAGTAGTGGCTTGCGGCGCGGGCATGGCGATCACCACATGGCTGAATGGGCCGTGGCTCTGGCCTTCGGCATCCTGCAAGCTCCAATGGTGTTCACCGCGATAAACCTCGGTGATACGGCAACTGAATTTTACCGGCAGCGCACCCAGCATGGCGCGGGTTATTGCGCTCATGCGGGGCGAACCCACCCAGCGTACCTGTTCGTCGGGTGAGGCACTGAGCTCGCCGTCTCGATAGTTGTACAGGCTTGGTTGCCACTGACTGGCCCAGCCCCGTGCTTGCCATTGCTGCACAACTTCGACAAAACGCCGGTCACGAGCGGTGAAATATTGTGCGCCAAGGTCGAGGGCGCCAGCGTCGCTGCGCTTGCTGGCCATGCGACCACCGCTGCCACGGCTCTTATCGAAAAGTTGAACGTTGTAGCCGGCGCTTTGCAGGGCTTGAGCGGCGGATAATCCGGCAATTCCTGTGCCGATAATAGCGATGGGAATGCTTGAGTTCATGGTCTGCCTCATGTTCTAGAACCTTAGGCTACGCTTTGGTGTAAAGCTATACAATTTTATTTTTATGTATAAGATTGTGCGGCCCAAGACAGGACTCATCTATAGTTTAAGGCTCAACACAAAGCTTAATGACGCGGTTTTCAAGCTACTCGGTAAGCTTAGCCATTGTTGATGAAACGCCGCGCCCTATGTCAAAGGTAGACTGTTTAAGCTGTGAAAAATTGCCTTGGGCTAGATACATGCGAGGAAGATGCCATGCATATTTTGCTGACTGGCGGTACCGGTCTGATCGGTCAGGGCTTGTGTCATTACTGGGCCGCTAAGGGGCACCAGTTGAGCGTTTGGAGTCGCCGTCCTGATCAGGTCAAAGCGCTGTGTGGTGACTCGGTTCGAGGCGTTGCAAGGCTCGAAGAGCTCAAGGATCAATCTATCGATGCTGTGATTAATCTGGCGGGCGCGCCCATTGCCGATAAGCCCTGGAGCACCGCGCGCAAGGCCCTTCTGCGTGAAAGTCGAATCGCCCTGACCGAACAGCTCATCACCTGGCTCGCACAGCGTGAGCAAAAACCAGGCGTGCTTATATCCGGCTCGGCTGTTGGTTGGTATGGCGACGGTGGTGATCAAGTGCTGACTGAAGAGTCGCCACAGATGAGCGATGATTTTGCCTCCCGCTTGTGTGCCGATTGGGAGAGCGCAGCGCTGCAGGCCCAGGCGCTGGGTATTCGTGTGGTGCTGGTGCGCACAGGTTTGGTGCTTGCTGCAGACGGCGGCATGTTGAAGCGCCTGTTGTTACCGTTCAGGCTCGGCCTGGGCGGTCGTATCGGCAGTGGCAAGCAATGGATGCCATGGGTGCATTTGAGCGATCAAATCGCCTTGATTGATTTTCTCTTGCAGCATCAACAGGCCAGTGGTCCTTATAATGCCTGCTCGCCGCATCCGGTGCGCAATGGTGAATTTACCTATGAGTTGGGGCATGCGCTCAACCGCTTCACTGTATTGCCTGTCCCCGGTTTTTTATTGCGTGCAGGCCTTGGTGAAATGTCGATCCTGCTGTTGGGTGGCCAGCGTGCGCAACCCAAGCGTTTGACCGACCTCGGTTTTGAGTTCCGCTTCACTCATTTGGATGTCGCATTAACGGATTTATTGAATCCGACAGACTGAGCCCGATCAAAGCGGGCCGCACTAGGAATTTGCATGACCGATCACGCGTTACTGCTGGTTAACCTGGGTTCGCCAGCCTCGACAAAAGTTGCCGATGTCCGCAGCTACCTCAATCAGTTCTTGATGGACCCCTATGTGATTGACCTGCCGTGGCCGATTCGGCGGCTGTTGGTGTCGTTGATCCTGATCAAGCGACCCGAGCAGTCTGCCCATGCCTATGCCTCTATCTGGTGGGAAGAGGGATCGCCCCTGGTTGTGCTCAGCAAACGCTTGCAACAGGCAATGCACGCCAAGTGGACGCACGGCCCGGTGGAGCTGGCAATGCGCTATGGTGAGCCCTCAATCGAGTCGCAGCTGCAAAAATTGCTTGCCCAAGGCGTGAAAAAAATCACCTTGGCTCCGCTGTATCCGCAGTTTGCGGATAGCACCACAACTACGGTGATTGAAGAAGCGCGTCGGGTTCTTGGCGAGAGTAAGTCCGAGGTGCAATTATCGATTCTGCAGCCATTCTACGACCAGCCAGAATACATATCGGCGCTGGTCGACAGTGCGAAACCCTATCTGGCCAAGGGCTTTGACCATTTACTCCTGAGTTTCCACGGTTTGCCAGAGCGTCACTTGCACAAGCGTGATCCAAGCGCTGGTCATTGCTTGAAAGGCGCGGACTGTTGCCAGAGCGCATCGCCTGAAGTCCTGGCCACCTGTTATCGCGCGCAATGCATGCGCAGCGCCCAGGCATTTGCCGAAAAAATGGGCTTGCAGCCTGGGCAGTGGTCGGTGTCGTTTCAGTCTCGCCTTGGCCGGGCAAAGTGGATCGAACCCTATACTGAGGTTCGGCTTGAGGAGTTGGCGAAGCAGGGGGTTAAAAACCTGCTGGTGATGTGCCCGGCCTTTGTTGCCGACTGTATCGAAACGCTTGAAGAGATTGGTGATCGCGGATTGGAGCAGTTTCAAGAGGCAGGCGGTGAAACCCTGCAACTGGTGCCTTGCCTGAACGATCATCCAAGCTGGACCGAGACCCTTGCCGTTTTATGTGAACGCGCGCCTATCGACCTTTGAGTTGCAGCTCCGCTGGAGGGCGGGCGCAGGTTGGCGCCTGTCACTCCAAAGGATGATATTCATCCTGTTAATAACGCCTACGAGCGATACTCACCAGGCGGCATATCCGCCTAAGCTGGCAGTACTTTAAACCGTCGCGCACCGCATTTGCGCTGTCGAGGAAACTGCCCATGCCCAATAACAACAATGGCTATCCTTCAAATATTCGCGCTTGGACCACCGTCAGCATTTTGATGGTTGCCTATGTGCTGTCATTTATTGACCGGCAGATTCTCAATTTGCTGGTTGGCCCCATTCGCCGTGACCTGGCGATTTCCGATACTGAAATGAGCCTGCTGATGGGCTTGTCCTTCGCCTTGTTCTATACAGTGTGCGGTATTCCGCTTGGTCGCTTGGCGGATAGCAAGAGTCGTCGCGGGCTGATTGCCTTTGGCGTCCTGTTTTGGAGTGCCGCCACCGCTGCATGTGGGATGGTGCGCCTGTATTGGCAATTTTTGCTGTGCCGGATTGGCGTGGGCGTTGGTGAGGCTGCGTTGTCGCCCGCCGCCTATTCATTGATTGCCGACAGTTTCCCGTTGGAGCGCCGCGCAACCGCGATCAGCGTTTATTCGATGGGGGTTTACCTGGGCTCGGGCTTGGCATTCTTGCTGGGCGGACTGGTGATCAAGTTCGCCTCGGCGCAGGGTGATGTGATGTTGCCAGTGCTGGGTGAGGTCCGGCCCTGGCAGCTGATCTTCCTCGTCCTTGGCGCTGCCGGCGTGCTCTTTACCCTATTGATGCTGGCAGTTAAAGAGCCTGCACGCCGTGGTGCCGGGGCCGGTGTCGTGGTGCCGCTGTCACAAGTTGCCAGCTACATCCGCAAGAATCGGCGTACGGTGCTGTGCCACAACTTTGGTTTCGCAGGCCTAGCCTTTGCCGGTTATGGCAGCGCGGCTTGGGTACCTACCTTCTACATTCGCACTTACGGTTGGGATGCCAGCCACGTCGGGATCGTCTACGGCAGTATTGTGGCGGTGTTTGGGTGCTTGGGCATCGTCTTCGGCGGGCGCTTGGCAGATTGGATGGCCAAGCGTGGTCGCACAGACGCCAACATGCGGGTGGGCTTGTATGCGGCAATCGGTTCCGTGCCCTTTGTGTTGGGCTTTCCCTTGATGGAAAGCGCCTTTTGGGCTTCGGTCCTGATGGCGCCAACGGTGTTTTGCCTGAGCATGCCATTTGGTGTGGCGCCGGCTGCGATTCAGGAGATCATGCCTAACTCCATGCGCGGGCAGGCCTCGGCGATTTATCTGTTTGTCATCACCTTGCTCGGTCTGGGGATAGGCCCGACAGCCGTTGCGTTGGTGACTGACTACGTGTTTGCCGACGATAACGCGCTGCGTTACTCGCTGTTGATCGTGACCATACTGGCGGTTAGCACTTCGATTATCTTGCTGAGCAAAGGGCTCAAGCCATACCGCGAAAGTATCGAGCAACTCGGTGCTTGGTCTGCAGCTGCAGATCAGCAAACAGCGTATGACAGTGCTGCGACGCCAGCGCCTAACCGCCCATAAGCATCGATTCCCGCGCATGCAGACAGGCATACTGCATGCGCTTGTGGTTTAGGGCATTAGTGTCCACCGTGGGCGAACAGCTTAAAGATCGACATGTCCCGTCAAGGGCTTTGATGGGGCAGCGCACTGAGCCAAGCACTGGCAAATACCTGTTTTACCCACCTTGGGTTTTCTATATATTCGCCCCTCCCATAAGAAAAACTTCCCATCGTCGTGCTGTCCAGGCTTGGGCCTGAGGGCTGTTGCCGTTCACGGCACTTTGTATTTCGAATGGGGGGCTTTATTCAACTGGCCCGCCCTAAAGTCGATGTGCGACTGATCAATTTTTATCCTATTGAGTAACCTGCATGCTGATCGCGCTGTCGATATTCATCATTACCATCACCTTGGTCATTTGGCAGCCAAAAGGGCTTGGCGTCGGCTGGAGTGCGAGCTTTGGTGCTGTACTGGCACTGCTCTTCGGGGTGATTGGCCTTGGTGATATCCCGACGGTTTGGCAGATTGTGTGGAACGCCACCGGGGCGTTTATCGCGATAATCATCATCAGTCTATTGCTCGATGAAGCAGGGCTTTTCGAGTGGGCGGCGCTGCATGTGGCCAAGTGGGGAGGCGGCAGCAGTCGTCGGCTCTATGCCTTTATCATTCTGTTGGGCGCTGTGGTTTCTGCGCTATTTGCCAATGATGGCGCGGCGCTGATTCTTACGCCAATCGTTATTGCCATGCTCCTGGCGCTGCGTTTTTCCGCTGCTGCGACCCTGGCATTCGTCATGGGGGCAGGCTTTATTGCCGATACCGCCAGCCTGCCGTTGGTGATATCGAATTTGGTGAACATCGTTACCGCTGACTATTTCGGTATCAGTTTCAGCGAGTATGCCTCGGTGATGGTGCCGGTCAACATGGTCAGCATCGCGGCCACGCTGGGCATGTTGATGTGGTTTTTCCGCAAGGATTTACCGGCGGGCTACAACCTTGCGGATATCAAGCCTCCCGTCGAGGCGATCCGTGACCGGGCGACCTTTATTGCCGGATGGTGGGTGCTGGCGCTGCTGCTGATTGGCTTTTTTTTGCTTGAGCCGCTAGGCGTGCCTATCAATGCGATCGCCGCCGTGGCGGCCTTTGTGCTTTACCTGATTGCCGCACGCGGGCATGTAATCTCAACCCGTAAGGTGCTCAAGGAGGCGCCGTGGCAAATCGTGGTGTTTTCCCTGGGCATGTATTTGGTCGTTTACGGGCTGAAGAACGCCGGGCTGACTGACCATATCGCGCAATTGCTCAATGTGTTTGCTGAATATGGCGTGTGGGGCGCGACCCTGGGCACGGGGCTGCTGACCGCATTGTTGTCGTCGCTGATGAATAACCTGCCGACCGTGCTGGTGGGGGCGCTATCCATCCATGCCGCAGATGTCAGCGGGGTGACTCAGCAGGCGATGATCTACGCCAATATCATTGGCTGTGACCTCGGCCCTAAAATAACCCCGATCGGCAGCCTTGCCACGCTGTTGTGGTTGCACGTCCTGGCGCGCAAGAACATGACGATTGGCTGGGGTTACTATTTCAAGACCGGCATCGTTCTGACGGTGCCAATTTTGCTTGCCACCCTTGGCGCCTTGGCCCTGCGCTTGAGTATTTGAGCCGCTGTATAAAAGCTGCTTATATGACCTTCACCGCACGGCCAATAAATTGTATCGGTCCTGTTGGTTTACCCGTGGGTGAGCCATTGGGGTTTTCCAGGGTCAGCTCAAACAGTTGGTTGGGTGCCAGTGGCGGGAGCTTGTCGAGCGAGATTGACAGCTTTTGCCCAGGCTTGACCAAGCCCAAGGAAACCGGCGCTTGCCAATCCTCGCCTTTGGTCCAGAATTCGAGCGCCTTGTCGCGCGGCACCTCGGCAACCCCCAGCGGTATCAACTGGATTTCCTGTCGGTTACTGGTTTGGATAACCCAGCCCGGGGCTTTGTCTTGCGGAGCCACCAGCACCACCAGATAAGCTGTTTCATTGAGTGGTGCATTGCGTAGCAGCAAGACAGCAGCCAGCACCAAAGTCGCGGCGATACCGCTGGCGGCAAGGCTGCGCCACAGCGGCAACAGATTCCACCAAGATGTGGCAGCGGTTGATGAACCCTGCTGCAGGCTTGAGTTAATGCTGCGCTGCACACGCCGCCACAAAAAAGGCGAGGGTGTTTGCGCATCAGCTTGCTCGGTCAGTTCCAGTAAGCGTCTTTCCCAGCCATCGACCGCCGCCCGCAGTTCAGGCTCGGTCGCCATGCGCTTGCGTACCTCATTGCGCTGCTGCGCCGACAAGGTGCCGAGCACGTACTCGCTTGCCAGTTCGTCGATATTCTCCGGGCTGTTGCTGCCAGTCACCTTGCTCATCCCATGCACTCCCGCAACGCCAGCAGGCTGCGCTTGATCCAGGCTTTGACGGTGCCAAGCGGCGTGCCGAGTTTCTGGGCGATTTGCGCATGGGGGTAGCCATCAACATAGGCATGCAGGATGCAATTGCGCCGTGCTGGTTCCAGTTGTTCAAGGCAGGTATAGATCCGCCCCGAGCGCGCACGATACTCAAAGGAGTCAGCAATGCCAGGCGACGCCTGATCAGCCATTGACTCATGGTCGAGCTCGTCGGCGAGGGCATGGTTGGCATTGTCGCGGATGAAATTAAGTGCCAGATGGCGCGTCACGCTGAAGATCCAGCCACGGGCAGAACCTCTCGAGGAGTCATAGCTATTGGCTCGTGCCCAGATTTTGATAAAAGCGTCATGCACGATGTCTTCGGCCAGCGCATTATCGCCGACAATACGCTTGGCCACGCCGAGTAGGCGCGCGCTTTCCTGGTCGTACAAAACGCGCAATGCCTGCTGGTCGCCTTGGGCGCAACGTGTGAGGCAGGCTTCATAATCAAAGGTGGGTTCAGGCAAGGACAATAGCTTCAGACGCCATTAATTAGTAAATACCCCAGCCGCATGGACTGGGGTTTGATCTGATCAGATTAGACGACTTTGCAAAATGCGTAACCTGACCAGATCCTCTATTAGCGGAGTTTTTAGCTAGCAGTCCAGAAAATATAGTCTGCCTGATATTTCACGATCTCCTTGCTGCCCTTGGTCTCGGCTGTGCACGCCTTGGCAGGGGCCACGCCACCTTTGATTGCGACACGCTGGATGTAGCTGACACCGCTCATTGCACCTTTGCCTTCAGCCGGGTTGGCCTTGACCAACTGGTAAGGAATGTTGCCGTCACCAGCAGGCGCGACTGCCAGCTGGGTGCCAGTAACTTTCGAGCCGTCTTTGGCCTGCCAGGTTGCAGGCGGGCCAAAATACTCGCCAACCTGTTTGCCACTGCGATCATTCAGGGCAGCCTTGGGACCGACAAACACCCACTCGGTTTCGCCTGCGGCATTGGCTTTGTCACGGCATTCATAAGTGATTTCGCCTACACCGACAGTTTCCATCGCCACTTTGTTGCCGTCAGGCACCTTGATGCTGTCAGGTAAGCCCATCTGCGCATAGGCCGCGGGTACAGTGGCAAACAAGCAAGCTGCTGCGAGGGTTGTACTGGCAAGGCTGAAAATTTTCTTAGCGTTCATGCGAGTCTCTCCATAAGCCAAAAGGAGCAGCATTTAGTGGGCTGCTACTGGTACTACCCGGCAGAAACGCAATTGGATGCAGTGCAGGTGAAATATTTTTTCAGAGGTGCGCATTGGTGGTCAGCTTGGATGCGCCAGCCATTGAGAGCGTTGTCAAAACCACAGTCGCTTATTTCCCGCCTATGCTAAGGATCAATGCTTAATCAAGCAGCAATGACAACACTTGACTGGCGGTATCGATATGGCGATTCGATTGCGTAGGAGCTTCAAGGTGGCCCCGGGTATACGGTTGAACGTAAGTAAAAGTGGCGTCAGTACATCGCTTGGTGGCAAGGGGCTTACCGCAAACCTCAGCAAAAAAGGTACGCGTGTGACTGGCAGCATCCGTGGCACCGGGCTTTCAGCATCAAAGCTGTATGCGTCCGATCGGGCCGGGAGCGATCAGAAGCAATCACTCAGTTTTGGGCTGGCTGCAGTCGTGGTTGGCATTGCGCTATTGGCCTGGTTCCTTAGCTTCTGATGCTTTGGCGAGCGCCGTGAGTCATGACTGCGAATCCAAGCTGAGGCTGTCAAGGATGAAGCCTGCTCGCTGGCTGATACTTAGCTGCGGGACTTCAATCAGTTCATAGCCGAACTGCTGATAAACTTTGACCATCGCCTTGTAGGTTTGCACCGCCTGGGCAAAGCTTTGTTTGCGCTCGGCGTCATTTTCGTAGATGTGTTTCCACGGCGGGAAGATAAAGACATGACGGCTGTAGGTCATTGAGTTGGCCAGGCTTATCAAGGCTGCAGGCAGCTCAAGCCCCTCAAGGAGCGAGTAGCCGAGGCAATCGATAATGCCCCTGTCGAAAAACACCGGTTTGGCCAGCGTTGGTTGTTGGTTGTAGCTGGCAATTTCTGCGCGGACCATTTCATCCCTGAAGGCCGTTTTATTTTTCCACGGCAGGGCATCAGCCCCCAGCTCTTGCTGCTGGCGAATCACCATCCGGCCAACCTCGTACCTGCATCTGTGGCCAAGGGCTTTTATCTGTTCAATTACAGCGGTTTTCCCCGAGCCGGGGCCACCGGTGAAAACGATAAAATTATTCAACTGCCCAGCTCCGTGAATGCGCTTTGGGTCGATTGGTTTAATGCGGTTCAACCAAGGGGAGTGGTTTCAGGTGAAACCTGGCCATCCGCTCTTGCAGGCCAGAGGCAGAGCCAGGGTTGAGCAACAGGCCTGCTTGCGTTCCAGGGGGCAATTGCCCCCTGGTTTCAGCCTGCCTTGTGGCGGTAGGCCCTTGTGGTCAGCAGGTAAACCGGTAGACCCGATACCAGTACGATCAGCGCGGCATAAGGGGCCGCACCGGCGTACTCAAGGTTGCCGGTATGGGACCAGACCTTTGTTGCCAAGGTCTCCAGGCCGGTTGGGCCGAGGATCAGGGTTGCCGTCAGTTCCTTCATGCAGTCGAGAAAAACCAGCACGAAGCCGGCGCCGATGGCCGGCGAGATGATCGGCAGGGTCACCCGGAGAAAGGTCGCAATGGGCGTATGCCCCAGCGTGCGTGCCGCTTCTTCCAGTTGTGGCGAGGCTTTTTCCAGCGCCACGCGAATCGGGCCTTGCGCCATCGGCATAAACAACAGCGCATAGGCGATCAGCAGCAGGATACTGGTTTGGTACAGCACCGGCATGTAGCCAAGGGCAAAGAACACAAAGGATAAAGCGATTACCAGCCCCGGCAATGCATGGAGCAAGTAGGGCAGGCGATCCGCGAGCGTAGCCATGCGGCCGTAGTAGCGCACCACCACCAGACACACCGGCAAAGCCAGCAGGCAGCTGAGCAAGGCACCGCCGAAGGAGTAGGACAGCGACGCCCACAGTGTTTGAATGATCTCGGCGACCGGAAAGCTGGCCGAACTGCCTTCTATTATCCAAAAAGCGAGCATGGTCAGCGGTGTTCCACACCCGATAATGACCAATACCAGCAGCATCAGCTGTGCAGGCACTTGCCAACGGCCCAGGCGTACTGGTGCCGCGCTGCGGGCTACACCTTGGCCGGTGCGTGCATAACCACGACCGCGCAGACGAAACTCGCCCCACAGCAGAATCATGCACAGCGCCAGCAGTAGCGCGGAAAGCATGGCCGCGTTGTTACCATTAAATTCGAGCTCGAACTGTTGGTAGATTGCGGTGGTAAAGGTTTGATAGCGCATGATCGACGGTGCGCCAAACTCAACCAGCATGTGTATCGCAACCAGCAAGCTGGTGGCCATCAGCACTGGTCGCAGCAGCGGCAGCGTAACCTGCCAGAACACCTGGCGACGGTTCAAGCCGAGCATGCGTGCCGACTCTTCCAGTGCCGGGTCGAGACTGCGCAGAGTCGCTACCACGGGCAGGTAGATCAGCGGGTATTTCGACAGCACCATCACCAATACCGTACCGCCCAGCCCTTCGAACATGGGGCTCATCGATACCCAGGTAAACCCACTGACGAACGACGGAATGGCGAACGGCAGGCACAGCAGCACGTTCCAGTGCCGCCGCCAGCGCAGGTCGCTGCGTTCAACCAGCCAGGCCAGCCCCAGCCCGATCACCGCGCAGCCAATAGTCACCAGGACCATCAACTTCATGGTATTGGCCAGCAAGCCGAAGAAAAACGGCCGCCAGAGCAGCGAAAAGGCTTCGGAAAAGCCGGTTTCTGCGGCACGGGCGACTACGAAGAACAACGGCAGGGCCGCCACCAGCAGCAAAGCCAGTACCGGTAGCTGCAGCCAGATCGGCGGCGACTTGCGCCGCCGGCTGGCATGGCCTGCCGCCGGTAACGGCAGGTCGGGGGTTACCGCTTGGGGCTGCATGATCAGTTCATTCCGACTTCGCGTTGCAATTCCAGTGCATCTTCAGCCAGGCCAATTTGCGCTGCGGTGATCGCTGGTGGCTTGAGCTGGTCGTACGGCTTGAGCAGCGGGTCGGCTGGCACGTTGGGGTTGACCGGGTACTCGGCGGATTTGCTCAAAATGGCTTTTTGCCCTTCATCACTGATCATGAATGCCAGGAATTGCTGGGCTTCTTTGGGGTGCTTGCTGGCTTTGATCACTGCGGCACCCGAAACACTGGACAGGCCACCGGCATCGCCATCGGCGAAGTAGTGCAGCTTGGACTTGAGCTCGCCTTTTTCTTTCTTCAGCGCGGTCCAGTAGTAGCTGTTGACCAATGCAGCCCCAATTTCACCGTTCTCCACCGCCTTCATGGCGACGACGTTGTTGGTGTAGGTGGAGCCGAACGCCTTGAGGCCGGTCAGCCATTCTTCGGCAGCCTCTCGGCCATTGAGACTGATGACTGCGGCAGTCTGGCCAAGGAATTCACCGCTGCTCGGGACAAAGGCGATCTTGCCAGCCCACTCCGGATCGGCCACTTCCAGCACGCTGCTTGGCAGTTCGGCTTCAGTGATCAGGTCAGGGTTGTAGGCCAGCACGCGTACGCGGGAGGTAATACCGAGCCAGTTGCCGTTGTTGTCGGAGAACTTGGGGTCGATCTGCTTAAGCGTGCTTGGGTCTACCTTGGCCAGGAGGCCTTGGCTGCCCAGCTTGATCAGCGGCGGCGCCTCTTCGGTGTAAATGATGTCAGCCGGGGAGCGCTCGCCTTCTTCGGCGATCTGGTTCGCCAGTTGGCCGCCACCGCCCTTGCGGATCAGTACCTTGATCCCGGTCTTCTCCTCGAACGCCTTGGCCACGGCCTTGCCAGTGGCTTCATGCTGGCCGTTGTAGAGGGTCAGGGTTACCGGATCATCGGCGTACACGCCACTGGCGAACAGCATGCCGATGGACAGAACCCCGGCGCTGATTACACGCGCCAACCCGGTTACTCGATGTACGGACATAAGCCTCTTTCCTCTGACACAAAAAGTTACCGAGGGATTATACAGGCCAATTGATGATGATTCTCAAAAACTCTCGACGCATGGCCAGGAACAGGCGCAGGTCATTGGGTTAAAGGAACACTTAGGTAAGGTAGGAGAGGGAGTTGCTAGCCCTGGCCTGCCGGGTCGGCGGCACGTGGCGCACTGAACGCCTTGCTGTAGTAGCCCGAAGAATCAAAGCAGCAGACTCTTTTCTTGCCCGATGACAACATGTCGCAGGCATCAATGATCCGCTTGGCGCGCGTCTTTGCCTGTTTGGCTGATGTGATCCAATGGATCCAGTCAAGCCGCGCAACGGTGGTTGTGTCTTGCCAGGTGGCCAGCGCTTCGGGAGACACCTTCAAGGCCTCGCTCAGCTCGGCAGGAACCTGGGGCTCAGGTTCTTGCGCCATGGCATTCAGGTCAAACCTAGCCATCTCGCCAATAGGGGCTCCGAGCTTTTCAAGCAGTTGCTCATCGATTTTCAACCAGTGGCTCTTTTGGCCATCGGGTTCAGCCAGCGCCTGGAAGTATTGGTCGTTGATACGGCCCTCTACCGTTACCCGGCCGCGCCTGGGCAACTTGGCGCTGGCCGCTTTGGGCAGGATCACGAACGCCCAGGCACCGCTGTTGCCATGTTCGCGAGGGCTCAGTAATTGCGCCTCGAATTGTGATCTTGAGTCTTGTGCCGTCATGGTTGAGCTGCTGTGCAACATGGATAATAGGAACCAGCCGGTATTTAGCTGAGCTCTGTATTTTTAGCCCAAACAGTTATAGGTCGGAAGTTTCACCGGCGCAAACGCCTGTCTCGAACCCGGGCAGGCATTTGCAGCTTGATACGCGATTGCAGGATCAGCGACTCGGCACTTCACCGACCACAGTGGTGCGGTACATTTCGCGGCGCATGCCGTGGTAGTCGGCCACCGGCATATGCCAGGTGCTGCGGTTGTCCCAGATCGCCAAGGTGCCCTGGCGCCAGCGCATGCGACAGGTAAAGGCCTCGCTGGTCGCCAGCTTGAA
Source organism: Pseudomonas sp. S9 (assembly GCF_000222125.1). Lineage (NCBI taxonomy): Bacteria > Pseudomonadati > Pseudomonadota > Gammaproteobacteria > Pseudomonadales > Pseudomonadaceae > Pseudomonas > Pseudomonas sp. S9. Next base: position 36,816 of record NZ_AFFX01000002.1, read on the forward strand.
CAGGTAGTCCAATAGCGGTCGCGCTTCATCCGGGCGCAAGCCCTTGATGCCCGTGGTGTAGGCCGGGTTGATGAACAGCACCTTTTGCCCGGTTTCTGGATGCGTAATTACCAGCGGATGGCTACGCACTTCTGCTGAGGTGTCGCTGCCGTAACGTATGGCCATGTTTTCCAGCAGGGCGTTGTGCCGGGCATTGACCCCGTAGGCCATTTCCGGGCTGTGCACTGCATCCAGGTTGGCCAGTAGTTTCTTCATCCCCGGCGACAGCCATTCGTAGGCCAGCGCCAGGTTGGCGTAGCAGGTATCGCCGCCAAAGGGCGGGATGTCATGGCCATAAAGCAAGGTGAACGCAGGCGGACGTTCCTGGAAGGTCCAGTCGGTGTGCCAGGCACCGCCGAAGACAAAAGGGGTTTTCTCGGTGGCTTCCTTGAGCACATGTACCACATGGGGATGGTCGTCCATGCAGGTCACGTAGGGTTCGCGACCGAATTCGCCGAAATGTTGGGTCACGCGCTCCAGGTCACTGACGCTCAGGGACTGGTCGCGGATAAAGACGACTTTATGCGCAAGCAACGCCTGGCGCAGTTCGGCAAAGCCTTCGTCGCTCAGGCGGGTCAGGTCGAGTTCTTCAATATCTGCGCCTATGGCGCCGGTGCTTGGCGTCGCGCGAAAGTGCTGGTAACTGGCGGCGCGGTTATGGCTGGGCAGGCTGTAGATAAATTCGCTCATGGCTCGCACTCATTGTTATTGGAGTGCTTGCAGGATGCAGGGTGAGTGCTAGGCTCAGCCATGATAATCACTGCCAAAAATTGATAATCGCTGCCATGACAATGCAGGCTTTGGCAGCGACGCGACACAAGGATCTAGCTGATGGACTGGCGCCAGAACCGCCCGCTCACTGGCGTGCGCTATCTATTGGAAACCGCCCAGGCCGTTGGCGTGGACATCCAGGCTTGCCTGATCGGTAGCGCCATCAGCAGTGCAGCGCTGCAACAACGTAATGCCCAGATCGAGGCCTGGCAGGAGCTGGCGGTAATCCGCAACCTGATCGAGCATGCCGGTCGGCCTGGGCTGGGCTTTATCGCCGGGCAGCGTTACCACTTGACCTCGCTGGGGCTGCTGGGCTTCACCATGCTTGCCAGCCGCAGCCTCGACGAGGCATTTGCCACCTTCAGTCGCTTCCAGTTGTTGGCATTGACCCTGTGTCCGGCGCACACCGAGCCTGATCGGCGAGGGATGTGGCTGTTGTTCGATGCCAGTGTATTGCCGCAGGATGCCCGAGCCTTCGTTATCGAGCGGGGACTGTCTGCCTGCCTGGGCGTGGCTGGCGAACTGCTGCAACGGCCGATTGAGCCTCTGGCGGTAGAGATGATGAGCCGCGCACCCACGGACCTGAGTGCCTTGCAGCGCGACTTTCCTTACCCGCTGCGTTTTGATGCCAGGCGCAATGGCATCCTGTTTTCCCATGCGGACCTGAAGTTCAAGCTGCCACAGGCCCACATCAGCGCCCATAGCGAAGGTGAGCAGCTGTGCGAGCGTCTGTGCCTGGAAATTTCCCATAGCCTGGCCAGGGCCATGACCGCACGGTTGGTACAGCAGGTGTTGATTCGTGATTCGGCCAGCTTGCTCAGCAGTCGCACAGTGGCCGAGCGACTTGGCTTGTCCGAGCGTACCCTGCATCGGCGTTTGGCGAGTGAGGGGCATTCCTTCCAGCAGCTCAACGAGCAGATCAAGCAGCGTCTGGCCGAACGCCTGCTGAGCGACTCAGCGCTGGATCTCAACAGTATCGCCCAGCGTCTGGGATACGCCGAAGCCGCCAGTTTCTCGCGCGCCTTCAGCCGCTGGACAGGCTGCCCGCCCGGGCAGTGGAAGCGACAGGGGCAATAGTCGGGCGCCGGCCTCGAACCAACCCCCAGAAACAACAAGGCCCCGTTCGATGACGAGGCCTGATTGCGATGGATCTGGAGCGGGTAGAGGGAATCGAACCCTCATCTAAAGCTTGGGAAGCTTTCGTTCTACCACTAAACTATACCCGCTTGGCACGTCTTGTTTGCGACGTCCGCTTTTGCGGGTGACTTTGTACCAGATGTTCAGGGGAAATTGAAGCGCTAGGGATGGCTATTTCTCCGGTTCGCCGATGGACAGCCCCTGATAAAGCCGGAACATCACTTTTCAGGGGCCGCCTTGGTACTTGCTTTCATCGGTTAAACCGCGATGGCTTGTGGTTGGGCATGGTAGCGAATGTGGCGCTGTGTTGTGTGCTGCAGGAAGTTCAGCAGCAGGGTTTTGCTTTGCTGGCAGGCGCTCTTGTGTTCCATGTCGAGGAAGTGCCCGGCATCTTCGATGGTCGCGAACTGGCAGTCATCCAGATAGTCGGCGAATACGCGCACGTCTTGCCCGGTGGTGTATTCATCCTTCTCGCCATTGATGAACAGCAGCGGCACATTGATGCGCGCCAGGTATTCCATCTGGCAGTGAGCCTCCATGCGCACGACCTGGTTGATATGCGCGTGCATTTGCAGGTACTCGTGCTCGTCGAGCTGGCTGATATGGCGATAGTTGTAGCGCTTGAACAGCGAGGGCAGATGCTTGCCTATTGTGTCATTGACCAAGTGGCCGACACCGTCGCGATCAACTGCCTTGAGGTAGATCAGGCCTTTTTCCAGGTAGTCGAGCATTGGCTCGTTGAGCAGTGGCGAGAAGGAGCTGATCACCGCTTTCTCGATGCGCTCGGGACATTTGGCCAGCGCCAGCATCGCCGCGACGCCACCCCAGGAAAATGACATCAGGTAGCTGGCTTCGAAGTGTTCGATGAGCTCAAGCAATATGTTGGCCTCATCTTCCTTGCTGATCGGCTGATGGTTGCTGTTATGCGCCTTCGATTGCCCTGCATAGGGTTGATCGTAGAGCACCACATTGAACTGTGGTTGCAGGTACTTAACCGTTTGCGCGAATGAGGAGGTAGTCGCCAGGGAGCCGTTGACCAAGATGATGGTCTTGCGGGCCATTGGGTTGGCGTAGAACTCGGTGTGTACCTTGAACGTCCTGTGAACATCGACGACAGCGTTGATTGGCTTCATGTCGTTTCCTCTCGGCGCAATCCAAACCATGGCCTACGCATAGGCGTAAACCGAACTAGAGCAGGACAGTAGGTAAACGCCTGGACGTGACAAAGCGATGTCAGACGTGGATTTTATTGGATTATTTTTGATCAATCGGTAAGGGCTGAAATAGAGCAGCCGCCCCGCAGCCGGTCAGCTGTGGAGGGTGTCTTGTAACCAGGCAGGAACCCAATTTGCGCAGAGCGCAAGAAACCAAAAGAGCGCTTAGATGGTGTTTGTGACTGTCCAGTCACTTTTCACCTTGTGATTGGATTTAAGCAGTCGCCTGTGGTGCTGACAAGCATTTATTTGAGCGATTGCTTGCCGTTTATCGGTGGCGGATAAATCAGCACTGGTGAGTTTGTCGCAGAGTCTGGTTAGACGCTGGCAATTTCGTCTGCTGTCAGTGCGCGATACTGGCCGGGTGTGAGCCGCGGGTCGAGCGTTATGGCACCTATGCGCTCACGATGCAGGCCGGTGACTTTGTTCTGAAAGTGGCCGAACATGCGCTTGACCTGATGATAGCGGCCTTCATGCAACCACAGCCGCGCGTTGTAGGTGGCCAGGATCTCAAGCCTGGCGGGCAGGGTGGTGAGGTCTTCGAACTTGAAGTACATGCCGGCCGCAAAGCTGTCGATGTAGTGCGCTTCAATCGGCTGTTCAGTCGAGACCCAATAGACCTTGGGCTGCTTGCTGGTGGGTTGGGTCACGCGGCGCGACCATTGCCCGTCATTGGTTATCAACAACAGGCCACTGGTGTTGAGGTCGAGGCGACCGGCCAGGTGCAGTTCGTGCTTGTCCGGTTCATTGAGCAAGTCGATGACGGTCTGGTGCCCTGGGTGTTCAGTCGCGCTGACCACGCCGATCGGTTTGTTAAGCATGAAGTAGCGTGCTGGCCTGCCCGCCTGGACGATTTGATCATCCAGCTCAACCCGATTAAAAAACCTGATATCGCAGCGGGAGTCCCGGCAGCACAAGCCATCAACCCGCACCCGGCCACTGGCAATAAGCTGGCGCACGTCCTGGCGGTTCAGGCTCGGCAGGTTGCTGAGGATTCGGTCGAGACGCATTGGCTCACTTATGGGCGGTTTGGGGCGTTTTATTGTTGTTATCTGTGGCTGCGAGGCCTTTGGCGCAACGCGGACAAATACAGCGGCGGTCAATACCCGGCGGAATTTTTTCCAGCACTTCGGGCGGGATCTTTTCGGCAAAGCACCAGCAGCTTGCAACCGGCGATGGCACGCCAGCTTGCGCACACTGGTTGAGCTGACCGCACAAGGGGCAAGTGCTTGCGGAATTGTTCATGGCTAAATATCAATAACCAGTGAGTGACCAGGATGGCAGCAGTATAAAGCGCTTCAGCTGGTTGTAGCGCAAAACCGTTGGCTGACACTGCACTGCGCATGATGCTTGCAGGTCGATCATGCGCAGTGCCGCCGACTAGGCCTTGGCTTGCATATAGGCTCGCCAGCCACCCAGTTCGGTAATGTTCTGCGCGCCTTCGATACCCTGTGGCTCCCAGAAAAAGCCAACCTCCCAACGGCCATCCGCCAGCTGTACTTTTCCCAGGCCAAGGGGCGCAGGGATGCCGCAGAGAAAGGAACCCAGCTCGCTGCTCGGCAGTTCCCAGACTTCTACCTCGATTGCCGCGCCGCCCTCTGCTACACGTACCATGCCGGGACGATATGGCGGGCCGCCAGCCAGCGCATAAAGCTGATAGTCAGGCGAGCTGCGCGTTACCTCAAGCAGCCTTGCACCGCGATTGAGCAGTTGCCAGTTCAAGGGGAAGCCTTGCAAGTGCGCGCCGCACACCACAACACGGACCAGGTCATTGCCTGCCGGATTCACTGGCAGGCTGCAATCTGCAGGTCGATCACCACACAGCGGCAGCTTGTGCTGGTGCTGTAAGGCATTGGCGATGCTGAGCAGGTACTGATCAGTAAACACGCGGCCAAACAGGGTCACGCCCAAAGGAAAGCCGTTATTCATAAAACCTGCTGGAACGGCGACCGCCGCATAGTCGAGCATGTTCATGAAGTTTGTGTAGTAGCCAAGGTCCGAGTTGCGCGCGACCGGCTCGGCATGCAGTTCAGTCAGTGTCACCGGGCGCGGATACGCAGGCGTCAGGACGCAGTCAACACTGTCCATGATTGGCTGGCAGATCGCCTTGAGCGCCTGCAGGCGATACTGCGAGCGAAAGGCATCGACCGCCGTGGTGCCGGGCGCTTTGGCAAGCACGGCATGGATCACCGGCAAGACCGCCTCTGGTTGCGCTTCGATCAATTCACCGGCGACGCTGTAGCGTTCCGCCACCCAGGGCCCTTCATAGAGCAGGCGTGCCGCCTCCAGAAAGGGCGAGAAGTCTATCTCGACCGCTTCACCACCCAGCGCCTTGAGCCGCTCAATGGTGGCTGCAAACAGGGCTGGGCTTTCGCTGCAACCCAGGAACTCAAGCTGCCTGGGCACGCCAAAACGGAAGGGGCGAGGAGTACCGAAGGCATTGGCCGAGTTCCACATGGGGTTGGCGCGGCTGTATTCGTCGCGAGGGTCCAGCGCTGCGGTCAGGGCCAGTAGCTGGCTGGCTTCCGCTGCCGAGGCGGTGAAAAAGGTTACGCAATCCAGGGTGCGGCAGGCGGGTACCACTCCGGCTGTCGAGATCAGCCCTTTACTGGCTTTGAGGCCGACCAGGTTGTTCAGCGCGGCCGGAACGCGGCCTGATCCTGCAGTATCGGTGCCCAAGGCAAAGCTGGCGAAGCCCAGGGCGACAGCCAGTGATGAGCCTGCGCTGGAGCCGCCGGATGGATAATCCGGGTGTACGCTGTTACGGCATTCGCCGTAGGGTGAGCGTGTACCGTTGAGGCCGGTGGCAAATTGATCGAGATTGGTTTTGCCCATGGGCACTGCACCCAGGGCGATTAACTGCTCAACAATGGTGGCGCTTTGCGTTGGTGTATAGGCAAATGCCGGGCAAGCAGCAGTGGTCGGAATACCGGCTAAATCGATATTGTCCTTGATCGCAAAGGGCACGCCGTAGAGCGGCAACTCATCTGGCGAGCGGCTATCGAGCGCCGCCAGATAAGGTTCCTGTTCGGCCTCCGTCAGCAAATGGATAAACAGGTTGAATTCAGGGTTGAGCGCCACCGCTTGTTCGCGCAGAGCAGCGATGAGATGGCGCGGTGTCAGCCTTTGGTTTTTGTAGGCGCTACCCAAGGCGCTGAGGCGTAGGTCAAATTGATGTTTCATCGTCATAATTCCCATGCTGAGTGAGCCCGCCAGGGCCTGCTTGCAGGTCTTGACTGGCGGGCCGGGCGCAAATGATTAAGGGTTACTGTTCGAGCACCGCAACCCGCTGGCCTGCTCGAATCGCAGACCCCGGTTGTACGCTGATGCTCTTGATGATGCCGTCGTGCGGAGCGAGCAATGGGATCTCCATCTTCATCGATTCGAGAATCACCAGCACATCGCCAGCGTTGACGCGGCTGCCTTCGCTGACCTGAACCTGCCAAAGGTTGCCCGCAATATGACTTTCTATCGCATGTTGCCCGGCGCTCAAGGGTGTTTCTTCGAGCTGTTCTGGAATGGCCTCTTCGCTATCAAAATGGGCCTGGCCGCTGTCTATCCAGCGCTGACGCTCGGCGTCGAAGGCATTGCGTTGCTGACTGCGAAATGCAGCGATCCCGTCGGCTTCGCTGGCCAGGAATTGTTGGTAGTCAGCCAGTGACAACTGGCTGTGCTCGATGCTCAGATCGAAGCGCCCCAAGGGGAAGTCGCGACGAATTTTCAGCAGTTCCTCAGGGCTGACCGGATAGAAGCGGATTTGGTCGAAGAACCTCAGCAGCCAGGGTTTGCCCTGGAATGCAGCCACCTCGCGATAGCGATTCCACATCTGCAATGTGCGCCCGACAAATTGATACCCCCCCGGGCCTTCCATGCCATAGACGCACATGTAAGCCCCGCCGATGCCAACTGAGTTTTCTGCCGTCCAGGTGCGCGCCGGGTTGTACTTGGTGGTGACCAGGCGGTGGCGCGGGTCGAGCGGTGTGGCTACCGGCGCGCCGAGATAAACGTCGCCAAGGCCCATGACCAGATAGCTGGCTTCAAATACCGTGCGGTATACCTGGTCGAGATTTTCCAGATCATTGATGCGGCGGATGAACTCCAGGTTGCTTGGGCACCAGGGCGCATCCTTGCGTACTGTGGTCATGTATTTTTCGATTGCCAGTTGGCAGGCCGGGTCATCCCAGGACAATGGCAAATGGACAATCCGCGAAGGCACTGTCAGGTTTTGGCTGGCACAGACGGCGTCCCATTCACCGGCGACAATCGCCAGCAAGTCATCAAGGCTCAGCGTCTCGGGCTGATAGTGCACTTGCAGCGAACGAATGCCGGGCGTCAGGTCGATTACGCCCGCCAGTGCTTTGCTCTCCAGCGCCTGCATCAGGGCATGGGCGCGAAAGCGCAAGACCAGGTCCAGTTCCGGTGCGCCGATCTCCAACAGCAAGTGAGTGTCACCGGAAAGCCGTGCGACCAGTCGGGTATCGTCCTGGCCCAGGTCAAGCACAATTGGCGAGGCCAGTAAGACAGGGTTGGCCGGCGTCTCCCAGTTGCTCAAGGATGCGGCGTAGGTTTGCGCACTCAATGCGTCGAGCTCACTGAGGCGTGACTGTGCCAAGGCCCGGGCGCTGTTGATGTCGACAGCGGTGAAGCGGACCTTGTCGCCCGCCTTGAGCTGACCCAGTTGCCACAGGTCGGCTTCGATGATGGTCACCGGGCAAACAAAGCCCCCAAGGCTTGGGCCGTCGGGGCCGAGGATTACCGGCATGTCGCCTGTGAAGTCGACCGCACCTACGGCGTAGGGGTTGTCATGGATATTCGACGGATGCAAACCCGCTTCGCCGCCGCTGTCACGTACCCATTGCGGTTTCGGGCCGATCAGGCGTACGCCGGTGCGACTGGAGTTGAAGTGAACCTCCCAGGCGGTGTTGAAAAAGGTGTTGATGTAGTCTTCGCTGAAATATTCCGGTGCGCCATGGGGGCCATAAATCACCCGGAGTTCGCGCACGGCAGGGAGTTCGCAGCACAGCGCTGCTGGCAGGCGTTCGCCGTAGCTGGCTTGGGTCAGCTTGGCAATGTGCAAGACATCACCTGCACGTAATGCCCGGCCACCGTGGCCGCCGAACTGGCCGAGGGTGAAGGTACTTTTGCTGCCCAGGTAATCGGGTACATCAATGCCGCCGCGCACGCACAGGTAGCTGCGCGCGCCACTGCCCTGGATGCTGCCAATGCTCAAGACGTTGCCAGCATTGATTTTTATGGCCGTGTGCAGCGGCTGGTCAACACCGTCGAGTTGCAAGTCGATGGCCGCGCCGGTCACGGCAATCACCGCGTCCGTGTTAAAACGCAGGCTTGGCCCACTCATGGTGATTTCCAATGATGACGCACCGGGGGAATTACCCAGCAGACGGTTACCCAGCCGCAGCGCACGATCATCCATTGGCCCTGATGGCGGGACACCAACCGCCCAGTAGCCAAGTCGGCCGGGATAGTCCTGCACGCTGGTTTGGGTGCCTGCACTGAGCACCTCAATGGTCTCGGCTTGATAGCGCAAACCCTCAAGGCAGCGGGTCCAGGGCTGGCCATCGACAAAGGGGCCGTAGCCGAGGATCTGGCGCAGATAGTCGCGGTTGTTCTCAACCCCATACAGCGTGGTTTGGCCCAGTGCATCCGCTAGCGCGCTGCGTGCGGACTCACGTTCAGGTGCCCAGCAAATCAGCTTGGCGATCATCGGGTCGAAATAGGCGGGGATTTCACAGCCTGCTTCAACCCAGGTGTCGATACGCAGGGCCTTGCCATCAGGCTCGGGAAAACCAACCGTTGTCAGCAAACCGGGGCTCGGCTGAAAGTCGCGGCCCGGGTCCTCGGCATAAACACGCGCCTGGATGGCATGGCCGCTGGGCTTGAGCTGCCTTTGCAGTTGTGCCAGCGGCGCCAGTTCACCAGCGGCTAGTTCGATCATCCAGCTGACCAGGTCTACACCCCAGACCTGCTCGGTGACGCCGTGCTCGACTTGTAGACGGGTGTTGACTTCGAGAAAGTAAAAGCGCTCGGCCTTGCTGTCGTAGACAAACTCCACTGTGCCGGCACTGCGGTAATTGATTGCCTTGGCCAGCTTGATCGCTGCCGCGCACAGTTCCAGGTCCATGCCGCTTGGCAGGTTGGGCGCAGGGGTTTCCTCGATGACTTTCTGGTTGCGCCGTTGCACCGAGCAATCGCGCACGCCAAAGGCGAGCACTTCACCAAGGCCGTCACCGAATATTTGCACTTCAAGGTGGCGTGCATGCTCGATGTATTTTTCGATAAACACGCCACTATCGCTGAAATTGTTCTGGCCCAGGCGTTTGACGGTTTCAAAGGCATCCGCAAGTTCCTCGGCATCACGGCAAACGCGCATGCCAATGCCACCGCCGCCGGCTGTACTTTTAAGCATCACCGGGTAACCGACGCTTGCCCCTGCGCCCAGCGCTGCTTCGATATTTTCCAGTAGCCCAGTGCCTTCAAGCATTGGCACGCCTTGCGCTTTGGCCAGGGCGCGGGCGGTATGTTTAAGACCAAAGATCCGCAGTTGTTCAGGCGTTGGTCCGACAAAGGCGATACCGGCTGCCTCGCAGGCTTCAGCAAATGCGGCGTTTTCAGAGAGAAAACCATAGCCTGGGTGAATCGCAGTGGCCCCGGACTCGCGGGCAATCGCCAGGACTTTCTGGACGTGCAAATAGGTGTCGGCGGCGGGGCCATCGCCCAGGCTGAATGCCTCGTCGGCTTGTTGGATATGCAGGCTGGCGGCGTCGGCTTCGGCGTACAGCGCAACGCCTTGGCAACCAAGGCTGCGCAAGGTGCGCAGGATGCGGCAGGCAATGGCGCCACGGTTGGCAATTAATACTTTGTTGAACATCTTGCGTCCCTCGAAAGGGCAGCGGGTCGTCCCGCTGTGAGTGATCTGCGCCACGGTCGTCCGCGGCTGAATGTTGGATGTGGCTCTATTCGGCGCGCTGTTGCGGCTTTGTCGGCGATGGCTTTTCAGGCGGCTGCAAGCACTGGCCTGAACGGCTTTGACACAGGCTGAACAGCCACTGGCGCAGCCGTGCGTTGATCAGTCCCATATCAATACCTCGGCAGGTGTCGGGTTGTAGGCGTTACAGGGGTTGTTGAGCTGCGGGCAGTTGGAAATCAGTACGATGATGTCCATCTCGGCGCGTAACTCGACATATTTTCCGGCTGCGGAAATACCGTCTTCAAAGGTCAAGCCACCTTGCGGCGTGACCGGCACGTTCATGAAGAAGTTGATGTTGGCGCTGATGTCGGCTTTATTCAGGCGCCCATCGTGCAGGCTCGCGCGCAGGAAGTTGTCGCGGCAGCTGTGCATGTAGCGCTTGTCCAGGGCGTAGCGCACGGTGTTGCTTTCTTGTGCACAAGCGCCTCCGAGGGTGTCGTGGCTGCCACAGGTGTCAGCGGTGATGGTCAGCATTGGCTGACCGAGGTTGGAGTACAGCACGGTGCCGGTGGTCAGGTAGACGCGGTTCTGTTTGCGCAGTGTGCGTTGCACGTCATAGCGCTCGCGCGGATTACGCGCGCTATAGAACAAGGTATCGACTGCCTGATTGCCTTCAAGGTCGAGCAAACGCAAGGTTTGTCCGGCTTTGACTTCGGTCATGAAGGGTTCGCCAGCGCCAATCCGGGCACGGAAGACGGCGGCCTCTGGATGATTGTTGCTGTGTATCAGGCTGTTTGGCTGCTCAGACATGGGCCGCTCCTCAGATATAAAGGCGTTCAGTGTTATGGAAGGCGCGTGCGTTTTCTTCGCGCGAGGTGCGGCAGAGCACGCTGATACCGTCGCTTTCGACCTTGTGCCAGCTCAGTTTTAGCGGTTTTGGGGCATAGTTCGGGTTGGGGTCCATCGGGTGTTGCAGCGCGGTGAGTACCACCAGGCTGTCCATCGGTGCATAGAGTTCGATGTAGTCGCCGGCTTGCGAGTTGTCCGGCTCGAATTGGAAGCAGCCATCGTGGTCGACACTGACCCGGCTGAACAGGTTGAGGCACATCAGCAGGTCTTGCAGGTTGAGATTCCACTTGCCCATCTCAACCAGCAAGTTATCCACGCCATTGCGATAGAAGCCGTTGCGCAAGGCTTGATAGCTGCCTTCGCCGTATTTCTCGGCCACTTCCCGGGCGTTGAGTACGCCGCCAAAACTGTCGTGCCAGCCGCAGGTGTCGGCGGTGATGGCGGCCAGCACCCGGCCCATGTCCGAATACAGGCAATGGCCGCTGGTGAGCTTGGCGGTGTGCTGGCCTTTGAGTGTATCGGGCAAGCTCAAGCGTTCGCTTTTCTCGTTGGCATTGAGCAGCATCATGCTGGCATTGGCGTTGCCTTCAAGGTCGGTGATCCGCAGCAGTTGGCCGCGCTTGAGGACAAAGGAGGTGTGGCCACCGCCGGGGACAAACTCTTCGTACAGGGTCGGGCGAAAGCTTAATGAGGCAGTCATCAAAAACTCCTTAGACAGCAGGTTGCAGGCTGGCGGCAACGTGCGCAGGTAGCTCATCGAACACTGCGCGGTTGGCGCGGCGCTGGGGGTTGAGCGGGATGTCGTAGGTAATGCGTGCACCAAAGGCATTAGGTGCGTGGGGATCAATGCGGGGCTTGTCGAACACCAGCAGGCGGGTGCCCAGGCTGAAGCCCTCGGCGAGGTCGTGGGTGACCATGAACACTGTGAGTTTGATCTCGTTCCATAACTCCAGCAGCAGGGCGTGCATATCTTTGCGAATGCCAGGGTCCAGCGCACCGAAGGGCTCATCAAGCAGCAACACCCGGGGCTTCATGATCAGGGCTTGGGCAATGGCCAGGCGCTGTTGCATGCCGCCAGAGAGTTGGCTTGGGTATTTGTCCAGCGCGTGACCCAAACCGACCTTGGTCAGCAACTCGGCAGCCTGTTCGCGTGCTTCACGTTTGGCATTGCCAAACAGTCGGCCGAGCAGGGGCGATTGCACTAACTCCAGGCCGATCGCCACGTTGTCCAGCACGCTGAGGTGGGCAAACACCGAATAACGTTGGAAGACCACGCCGCGACTGGCATCCGGCTCGCCCGCCAAGGGTTTGCCCGCAAGCAGGATTTGTCCTTTGCTCGGCCGCTCCTGACCGAGCAGCAAGCGCAGGAAGGTTGATTTGCCGCAGCCAGAGGCTCCGACCAGGGTGCAGAACTCGCCTTCGCTGATCGACAGGTTTAGCCGCTCAAGCACCACTTGGTCGGCGTATTGCTGCCAGACGTTGGTCACTTCAATAAAGTTGTTGTGCTGGGCCTGGGTCATGCCTTGGCTCCTTCGTACCATGGGAATGCCAGGCGTGCGATCTGGCGTAGCCCAAGGTCCATGAGCCAGGCTAGAAGGGTGATACAGATGACATAGGGCACTATCACATCCATGGCCAGGTAGCGACGTACCAGGAATATCCGGTAACCGAGCCCGTCGGTGCTGGCGATGGCTTCGGCTGCGATCAGGAACAGCCAGGCCGAGCCCAGTACCAGTCGCAGTGCAATCAGCAGGCGCGGCAGCAAATGGGGCAGGACCACACGCAGCATCAGGGTCCAGGTATTGGCGCCGAGGGTTTGCGCCTTGATCAGCAATTCAGTGGGAATTTCACGGGCACGTTGTTCAAGGTCGCGGGCCAGCACCGGGGTGATGCCAATGACGATCAGCATCACTTTGGACAGCTCGCCCAAGCCAAAGACGATGAACAGAATCGGCAGGATCGCCAGCGGGGGCACCATCGACAAAACCGTGAGCAAGGGTGATAAGGGGGCGCTGAGGAGTGGCAGGGTACCTGCAGCCATACCCAGGCACAGGCCAACCAGCGCAGCGATGCCAAGGCCCATGCCCAGGCGCTTCAGGCTCGATAAAATATCCTGCCAGAACAGGTAGTTGCCGCTGCGTTTGTCTTCGGTGAACGCCAGGCGATCTACCGCTGCCACCATCTGGGTGGCGCTGGGCAGCAACTTGTCGTTGGCGTTTTCCGCGAGGCGATTGGCCGATCCGACAAAGTAGGCGAACAGCAACAGTGCGAACGGTAGCAACACCAGCATCAATCGACCGGCTCTGTCTGGGTGGCGGTTGATTAAGCGCATTAAGTCATCCCGTATCAGGTGACGCCTCTGCGGCTCGGCAGATCAGTGGCCGAACCGCAGTTGCGATGGGTTACAGGCTGTTATCTGCCGCCATTTGCATATAGCTTGGGTCGAAACGCAGCTTGATATTGCTCTTGTCGCCGGTGCTCACGCCCTTGGCAAAGCTCATGCCGACCGCTTCGGCAGATTGCGCACCTTCACCGAGCAGGCCATGGTTGAACGAGAACTCGGCCACTTTGCTCATGGTTGCAGGCAGTTTCGGGCTGTTGGCGAAGGCCACCGCGTCGCTGGCGCTGTAGAACATTTTGGTGGCGGCAAGCTGTGATTCGTAACCGACCAGGTCGGTGCCTGAAGCCTTGGCCATGCTTTCGCGTGCGGCCTTGCCTTCAGGGCTGTCGGCGCTCATGGTGGCCATCACTTCATACCAGGCACCCGTGAGGGCCTTGCCGAAGTTGGGGTTGTCTTTCAAGGTGTCGCTGTTGACCACCATGAGATCGATGATTTCGCCCGGGATCTTGCTTGAGTCAAAGACCTTGGTGACGTTGGGCGTGGCCTCAATTTCGGCCAGCAGCGGGTTCCAGGTAGTGACAGCCTTTACGTCATCGGTCTGGAAGGCCGCGACCATATCGGCGTCTGAGGTGTTGACCACCTTGAGGTCTTTTTCGCTGAGGTCGGCGCGTTCAAGGCCGCGTGCCAGCAGGTAGTGTGAAACCGACAGCTCCACCAGGTTGACGGGCATGCCTTTGAGGTCAGCCAGGGTTTTGTTGGCGCCCTTGATCACCACGCCATCGTTGCCATTGGAGAAATCGCCGATGACCAGCGCGGTGGAATCAACGCCTCCGGCGGCAGGAATGGTGAGCGCATCCATGTTGGTCATGGTGCAGCCGTCAAACTGGCCGGCGGTATATTGGTTGATGGACTCGACGTAATCGTTGATTTGCACCACATCAATATTGATGTCGTATTTTTTCGCCCATTTATCGACGATGCCTTGTGCCTTGGCATATTCCCAAGGCATCCAGCCGGCATAGATGGTCCAGCACACACTGAAATTGTCTTTCTGGGCTGCGGGGGCGTTGATGCTGATCGCGACCGCTAAACCAGCAGCCAATAGGGAGAACAGACGGGGTGTACGCATGTGGAACCTCCAGTTCGAATTTGGGCGGGCAGGAGTTCGCGGCGGATCCTCAAATGAGGCGCGTTCTCCCGGGCTTTTATCCCGCCGTGTAACCTCACTGGAGGTCGCCAACTCTCGGACCAGCCACTCATCGAACCATCGATGAGCCGGAACCCTAGTCAGCCATTTGCAAATTGTCAGCCGCGTCCCCGCAACGTTTGGCGCTGGCGGGGTTGTCCTGCTTCAAGTTAGCTAAAGCGAACATCGTGCCAGTTGAGACGAGGCTTCTAGAATGTGGTGTTGCGCAATGAACCTTGTGTCAGGGGCTGCTTTTTGCATCGCAATGGTGCGTTTATGACTGCGAGTGCTGCGATGCGGGGCAAGCTAGTCCACTGGGTCGTTATCGCTCATCAGGGTCAATGTGCGGGCTACGGCCACGGCAATGAACATCACCCCGGCGAAGGCCTCCGCACCGGCCAGCAGGCGTGCCCCCGGGGCTAGTGCATGTATGTCGCCATAGCCCACGGTGGTCAGGGTAACCAGGCTGTAGTAGACAAAGTCATGCAGTTCAAGGGGGCCGTGTTCGCTCCAGAATGCATTGGGTACAAAGCTGTTGATGACGTGGAATGATGCGGCGAAGGCCAGTGCCAGTTGCAGGTACAGGGCGAGCAGGCCATAGAGCAGTTCCTGGGTGACCGGGCGCTGGTGAATGACTCGGTTGAACAGTGAAAAGCCCACCAGCATGTAAAAGGCGATCAAGCCAAAGCCATCACTGAGCGGGCCGGGCATGACGATGTACTTTTCCAGGAAAAACAAGCTCAGGTTCACTATGCCCAAAGCCAGCGCAATTCTCAGCAGTACGCCTTTGTGGCGCAGGGTGTTCATGGCGGATAACACCAATAGCGAAAAGGCCGTCCACTTCAAGGCAAGATTTGGCGCCGGCCAACCGCTGACGCTGGTGAGCAAGACGCTACTGGCAAACAACAGGCGAAATCGGTAGCGCAGCAAAAAAGCGTTGATCACTGAAAAATCCCTATGAAAGTCTGACTGAGCCAAATTAGTCATACAGTATATAAGGATATTTATGGACGAGCCCTGTTGGTCAAGTACAGCGCTCGTCCAATTGCACTTAATCGATAAACAGCTGCTGGATCACCGAGAAGTCCTGCTTGCCTTTGCCTTGCTTGAGCAGCATGCGGTAGAGCTGCAAGGCCAGGGCACCCATTGGCGCACTGTTGCCAAAGTGTTGCGCCGTTTCCTGAGCAAGGCCCAGGTCCTTGGTCATTAATTCAGCCATGAAGCCGCCACTGTAGCCTTTGCTGGCCGGAGCATTGGCCATGACGCCTGGCCAGGGATTGTATTTTTCCAGCGTCCAGTTCCCACCTGAACTCTGGCGCATGATCTCGGCCAGCGTTGCCGGGTCCAGGCCGTTGGCAACGCCCATTGCCATGGCTTCCGCTGTGGCGATCATCTGTACCGCCAAGACCTGGTTGTTGCACACCTTGGCCACTTGGCCGGCTCCGTCGGGGCCGGCATGGAAAATATTCTTGCCCATCAACTCGAAGATCGGTCGTGCCTGTTCAAGATGCTCGACTTTACCGCCAATCATGAATGTCAGCGTGCCCGCCGCCGCGCCCGCCGTGCCGCCAGAAACCGGCGCATCCAGCAGAGGGATATTTCGCTCAGCGGCAGCCTGGTGCACCTTGCGCGCAGACTCAGGGGCAATGGTGGAACACTCCAGCACCAGGGTGCCGGGTTGCAGGCTGCCAAACAGGCCCGACTCGCCCAGGTACAAGCTCTCGACGTGACGACTGGCGGGCAGCATGCTGACGACGATTTCTGCGCCCTGCACGGCGTCATGCGCGCTTTTGGCAGCTGTCGCACCTTCTCCGGCAAGCTCAGCAACGGATGCTTCAAGCAAGTCGAAGACGCGCAAGGCATGCCCTGCGCGGAGCAGGTTGCGGGCCATTGGCAGGCCCATATTACCCAGACCGATAAAGGCGATAGTTGTCATTGTTATTTTCCTTATCTGTTAAGTACAACTTCTACAGGTCGGCCAGCGGGTGGTCGCCTTGCCAGACCGGTTCAAAGTGCGCGGCGAGGGTTTCCGGGCTGATGCTGGCGATGTCCGGCCAGCGCCATTTGGGCGCTTGATCCTTGTCGATCAGGCGGGCACGTACGCCTTCAGGGAATTCCGGGTGACGACAGCAATTGAGGCTCATGGCGTACTCCATGCGAAACACCTCGGCCAGCGACAGGTGCCTGGCGCGGGCAATCTGCTCCCAGACCAGATACGCTGTCAGTGGGCAACCGCCCGCCAGGGTTTTGGCTGCGCGGGCCAGCAACTTGTCGTCATCGTTTTGCAGCGCGAGCAATGCGTTGTAGGCGCTGGGTAAGTCGGCCTGGTCGAGTAGCTGGTCAATGCGCGAGCGTCGCGGCAGCCACTGTGCCTCGGGCATTTCAGCAATGGCTTGTTGTTCAAGGGCTTTGAGCAGGCTGTGCAATTGGGTTTCAGGCTGGATTTGCCAGTTGAGCTGGATCAGGCCATCAAGCAATGCGTCCTGTTGGCTATCGAGCAAAAAGCGATCAGCCAGATCCAGGTCCAGGGCATCGCGCGCATTCATGCCGCTGGCGGTCAGGCCAAAGAACAAGCCAAGCGCCCCTGGCATTCTCGCCAGGAACCAGCTGCCGCCAACGTCGGGGTACAAGCCGATGTTGATTTCAGGCATGCCCAAGCGACTCGAAGGCGTAACGATTCGCGTGCTGGCGCCTTGCATCAGGCCCATGCCACCGCCCAGAACATGGCCATGGGCCCAGCAGATAAAGGGTTTGGGGAAGGTGTGGATGCGGTAGTCGAGGCGGTATTCATCGGCAAAAAAACGCCTTGCCAGTGGCGGTACCTGGTTGGGATGCGCGCGGCATTCCTCGACCAGTTGCACCACATCGCCACCGGCGCAAAAGGCTTTTGGACCATTGCCGCGCAGCATGACGCAGGCGATTTGCGGGTCATCTGCCCACGCGGCGAATTGGCTGTCGAGCGCTTCAATCATCGGCAGCGTCAGTGCATTCAGGCTCTTCTCTGCATCCAGGGTCGCCACCCCAATACTGACGCCGTGCAGGCTGGGAAACTCTTCAAAAATTACGTTCATCGGTTATCCATTGTGCTCATCAGGGCTGGATCAGTTTCCAGCCACGCCTTAACGGTTACGCCACTGCGGCTCGCGTTTCTCGAGAAATGCATTCACCCCTTCGCGGGTGTCATCGGCATTGAACAGGTCGACAAACCGCTCGCGTTCTTCTGGGAGCCAGCTATTTGGGTTGCGCTCGCGCGCGCCTTGCAACAGGGGCTTGATGGTGCGCACTGCAACCGGGCTCTGGCGGGCAACCTTGGAGGCCAGGAGCAGAGCGTGATTGCGCGCTTCACCGGCTTCGACCACTTGCTCGACCAGGCCAATGCGCAGCGCCGTATTGGCATCGACGCGCTCGCCGCAGAGAATCATGCGCTTGGCCCAACCTTCACCCACCAGCCAAGGCAATGCCTGGGTGCCGCCAGCGCAGGGCAGCAGGCCAACGGTTGCCTCCGGCAGTGCCATAAGGGCTTGCTGTTCGGCGATGCGAATGTCGCAGGCCAGCGCGCACTCAAGGCCGCCACCCATGGCAAAGCCGTTAATGGCGGCAATCGACACGCCACGAAAGTCACGCAAGGCTTCGAATGCCTGGCCAAACAAGCGGGCCATTTCACGGGCGCGGGCTTTGTCGCCATCGGCAAACAGCTTGAGGTCGGCGCCCGCAGAGAAGAACTTGCCGCCTTGGCCGGTGATCACCAGTGCATAGATGTCATCGTCGCGGTTAAGGTGTTCAACCAGTTGTTTCAGGCCAATCAGGGATTCGCGATCCCAGGTATTGGCGGGTGGATGGTTGATGGTGATCAGGGCGGTGTGAGCGTGCTTTTCGACCGTGAGCTTGTGGGTCAGGTCAAAGGCGCTTGGGTTGTAGGCTTCTATTGCGGTGGTCATGAAAACTCCTGATTAGGAACCTTGTTTGTCTTACAGCAGCCGATCCAGCATGCCATCTTGCTGCAAAAGCCGGCGGGCGATGATCAGGCGCATGATTTCATTGCTGCCTTCGAGTATCTGGTGCGCGCGGCTGTCGCGCACCCATCGCTCCAATGGATAGTCGTTTAGATAACCATAGCCGCCATGAATTTGCAGCGCTTCGTTACAGAGGGTGAAGCAGTGGTCGGTGGCAAAGCGCTTGGCCATTGCGCAGTAGAGGCTGGCTTCACTGTGCCGGGTATCCAGCTTGGCGGCGGCCATGCGCACCATTTGCCGGCTGGCGGTGAGGTCGGTGAGCATATCCGCCAATTTGAATTGCACCGATTGGAAATCGCTCAACTGCTGGCCAAATTGCTTGCGCTGTTCAACATAGCCCAGGGATTGTTCGAGCGCTGCCTGTGCGGCACCGAGCGAGCAACTGGCAATGTTGATACGCCCGCCATCGAGGCCTTTCATGGCATAGACAAATCCCTGGCCTTCGGGGCCGATGCGATTGCCTGCAGGAATGCGAACATTGGCAAAGGTGATGGTGCGAGTGGGTTGGGCGCACCAGCCCATTTTCAATTCATTGCGTCCGTAGGTGATGCCGTCGGTATCGGCCGGGACCAAAAAGCACGAAATGCCCTTGGCGCCTTCTGCACCGGTACGCGCCATGACGATAAGCACCTCGGTGGCACCGGCGCCGGAGATAAAGCACTTGCTGCCATCGAGTACATAGGAATCGCCGTCGAGCCTGGCGCGGGTGCGCAGATTGGCGGCATCGGAGCCAGCATCAGGCTCGGTCAAGCAATAGGATGCCAGCAACTCACCGCTGATCAACCCGGGGAGCCAGCGGTCCTTCAACGCCTGGTCGGCAAAGGAGGCGAGCATCCAGGCGGCCATGTTATGAATGCTGATAAACGCAGTGGTGGCCACGCATCCGGTTGCAAGCTGTTCGAATATCAGCGCCGATGACAGGCGCGACAGGCCAAGCCCGCCGTTGTCTTCATCAATATACAGGCCGAGAAAACCTTGCTCTGCCGCGCGGCGTATGACATCCAGTGGGAAGTGATGGTCACGATCCCAGTCTGCGGCATGGGGGGCCAGTTCCTTGCGCGCAAAAGCCTGTCCGCTATCGACCAGTAAACGCTGCCCGTCACTTAACTCAAAATCCATGCCTCGTCCCTTTCGCAGCCTCAAAACATGTGGTTAACGCGGGTGTATGTCCTGTCCAGGCTCAATCACCCGCTGCGAGTTATTTCAGTTGGATCGTCATGTTGTGGCTGGCTACTGAGTCTTCATCAAACCAGCGGCTGGTGACTGTCTTGGTCTCGGTGAAAAAGCGCACGCCCTGCTTACCATAAGCGTGCAGGTCGCCGTAGAACGAGCCTTTCCAACCGGTAAAGGAGAAAAACGGCAGCGGCACCGGTACCGGGACGTTGATCCCGACCTGACCCACCTCAACTTCATGCTGGTAACGTCGCGCCGCGCCGCCGGAGCGGGTGAAGATCGAGGTGCCATTGCCGTATGGACTGGCGTTGACCAGCTCAATGGCTTCCTCCAGCGTATCGACCTGCATGCACACCAGCACCGGGCCAAAGATTTCTTCACGGTACAGCGCCATCTTCTGGGTCACGCCGCTGAACAAGGTCGGCCCAACCCAGTTACCGTTGGGGTAGCCTTCAACCTGGCACTGCGAACCATCAAGCAAGCACTCGGCGCCTTCGGCCTTGCCTTCGGCGATCAGGCGCAGGACTCGTTGCTTGGCTTGCTGGTTGATCAGCGGGCCATAGGCAGCAGAGGCATCATTCCAGTAACCGGGCTTGAGCTCGGCCATTTGTGCACGCAACTCATCAATCCACTGTTTCGATTCGCCAACGAACACCGCCACGCTGATGGCCATGCAGCGCTGACCGGCGGCGCCGCAGCTGGCACCGACCAGGTTGCTCAAGACCTGATCCTTGTTGGCGTCAGGCATGATTACCATATGGTTTTTCGCTCCGGCGAAGGCTTGCACTCGCTTCAGGTGTGCGGTGCCTGTGCGATACACATGTTGGCCAACGGGTACTGAACCGACGAATGAGACGGCGCGTACATCTGGGTGGGTCAACAAGCTGTCGACCACTTCGCGGGCGCCATGCAGCACTTGCAGCACACCTTTGGGCGCCCCCGCTTCGATAAACAGCTCGGCCAGGCGGTTGGGCGTCAGTGGATCCTGCTCGGAAGGCTTGAGGATGAAGCTGTTGCCCGCGGCAATGGCCAGCGGAAACATCCACAACGGAATCATCGCCGGAAAATTGAAGGGAGTAATGCCGACACAAACGCCCAGCGGTTGGATCCAGCTGGAGGTGTCGATATCGCGGGCAACATTCTCGGCGGTTTCGCCCATCATCAGGCTGGATATATTGGCAGCTTTTTCGACCCCCTCGATCCCGCGCCAGACATCACCTTTGGCGTCGGCAAAGGTCTTGCCGGTTTCCTGGGCAAGAATTTCGGCAAGTTCGTCGTGATGTTCCTTGAGCAGATGCTGGTAACGCAACATGACCCGTGCGCGCTCTGGCACAGGCACTTCACGCCAGGTCAGGAAGGCTGCCTTGGCGCTGGCGATTGCGGTTTCGATTTCTTCAGCGGTGGCCTTTGGAGCAAGCGCCAGCACCTCCTGGGTTGCAGGGTCAGTGACTTCGATAAACTCACTGCTGCGGCTCTGCCGCCACTGGCCTTCGATCAACTGGGGAATTGTCTTGGACATTTTGCCTCCGCTGAAAACCTCAACCTTGTGCGTGATTTTTCAGCACGCCTGGTTGGGTCTGATTGTTATTTTCAGCTTGTTATAGCGCTTGTGCCGAGACTTGTGGATTGACGATCTTGTCAGGCAGATGGACTATCTTGGCCTTACGCATTCGCTAGCAATGGACAATAGCCAATGAGCAGCCAAGTCGAAACTTCCAGTTGGCCGTTGCCCGCCAATGGCTTGCGCTTTATCACACCACCGCGCCTGCGCCGGGTTATGGCCCGAAATACATTGACCCAAGGCTGTTATCCCCTGGCCTTGGGTTTCTATCCCAATGCGCTTAATCATCGTATGCAGCGCTCGGCGCCGGAGGACTATTTGTTGATCTACTGTCGCTCCGGGCAGGGCTGGCTTGAAACACCTGATGGACGATTGGATGTGGCTGGCGGTGATTTGCTACTTCTGCCCAAGGACCAGGCCCATGCCTATGGCGCCGACAATGCCAGGCCCTGGAGCATCTACTGGATTCATTTTGATGGCGAGTTGGTCGGTGACTTCTTGCGCCCACTGGGCAAGGGGCCGCTGTTGCGAATCGGTGTTCAACCCCGGCTGCTGGCCGAGCTCGATGCATTGCTCAACTTGCGCAAGCAGGGGTTGGGCCTGCGTCACTTTATCTATGCGGCGCATCAGCTTCAGGCATTGCTGGCTTCGCTAGCGGTGTTGCCGGCGCGGGTCAAGTTGAAGTCTGGCCGGGTGCTGGATGTCGATGCGGTGCAAGCGGTGATGCGCGCGCACCTGCATGGCAGCTTGAGTCTTGATGAGCTGGCTGCGCAGTTCAAGCTGTCCCGTTTTCACTTTGCCAAGACCTACCGGGCGCTGACCGGGCAAGCACCGATCGAGGATTTCATCCAACTGAAAATGGCTCACGCTTGCCGCCTGCTCGACGAGGGCGAACAGGGGATTCGCCAGGTCGCCGAGCAGCTTGGCTATGAGGATGTGTATTACTTCTCGCGCCTGTTTCGCAAAGTGGTCGGCATGGCGCCCAGTCATTACCGCGCGCTGCATCAGGGTTGACCTGTTCAGCCTAGACGCGGGCGATGGTGGCCAGTCCGGTGGCAACTATCTTCTGCTGGCCATCGCGTACGGCAAAAACATCTGCTCGCGTCACCACCTGGCGTTTCCCTGCCTTGATCACATCACTGCGGCAAATCAACTTCTCGCCTAGCGCCGGGGCGAGCATGTTGACCTTGTATTCGCTGGTCACCACATCACCCACCATTGAAGCCGCCGCCCAGGCGCAGGCACTGTCGATCATAAAACCTATCACAGCACCATGGACGTACCCGTGGTGCTGGCTCAGTTCCTTGCGTGGAACCACCTCCATTTCGATCGAACCGGCGCTGTAGTGGGTCAGGCTGAAACCGATGAGTTGGGCGAAAGGGGATTTCTCCAGCGCCTGCTCAAGCTGTTCACGGCTGATACGGGGTTCGGCAGGCGGGCCTGGCAGTTCTGATACGGCATCTATCTCGGTTGAGTTGTGCATGGGCGTATCCTCGGCGATGGATTTTCAGTGTTGGCCGCCTGGTGGCGGCAAACAAGCTGTATCCAAGGCTGTGATGCAGGCCAATCAATGGGTCTGTTACCATTTCGCCAGTTGGCGCAACCGCAGCAACCCTGGGCTGCGCCTTGTTTTTTATTCTTGATGAGCGTCAAGGCACCTATGAGCGCAAGTGATCGCATCAAACTTGAGGCTGGCTGGAAAGCAGCGTTGAGTAATGAGTTTGAACAGCCTTATATGAAGCAACTGGGTGAGTTTTTACGCGCCGAAAAAGCGGCAGGCAAAGAAATATACCCGCCGGGGTCGATGATCTTCAGTGCATTCAATTCGACGCCGCTGGATCAGGTCAAAGTGGTCATTATTGGTCAGGACCCCTACCATGGGCCGGGGCAGGCGCATGGCATGTGCTTCTCGGTGCAGCCAGGCGTCGCCACGCCGCCTTCCTTGGTCAACATCTATAAAGAACTCAAGCGCGACTTGAATATCGATATTGCTCAACACGGTTACCTTCAATCCTGGGCCGAGCAGGGCGTGTTGTTGCTCAACACCTCACTCACAGTGGAGCGTGCCAATGCAGGCTCCCACGCCAAGAAAGGCTGGCAGTTCTTTACCGACAAGGTGATTGAGACGGTTAGCAGCCATCAGCAGCACGTGGTGTTTATGCTGTGGGGCGCTCATGCGCAGAGCAAAGAGAAACTGATTGATAGCACCAAGCATCTGGTCTTGCGCTCCGTGCACCCTTCGCCCTTATCGGCCTATCGCGGTTTTATCGGCAATGGTCACTTCACCCGCGCCAATAAATTCCTTGAGCAGCACGGGTTGCAAGGGATCAACTGGAAGTTGCCGACAACGGTCCAGGCCCTGGGCTGAACCGGTGCGACAGGTTATGGCGCTGCAGGAATACAGACTTGCTGCGCCAGTTGCGCTTGCAACTTGTCCAGTCGCTTGCTGATCTGCTCATGTTGTTCCTCAGAGGCCTGACCAACCAGATCGCCAAGCAGAGCAGCCAGTGCCATTTGCGCCTTGGGGTTGGCCTGCTTGTAGTCTTTTGTGTAGAAGTCCTCGCGGGACTCAATCAAGGGCCGTAGCCGCGCCGCAAAGGCTTGTGTGTGACGGATCTTCAGCGCGCTGCGCAGTGCGCTTTGCCAGGCTTCGCGGTTTTCCAGCCAGATACGGTTCTGCTCGCCGAGGTCGGCGGACCAGCTGTCGATGCGTTTTATCTGTGATGCGCTCAACTGGCCAAACCAGGGTTCAAGGCGCTCCTGCATGCGTGTGCTGCGCTCAGTTATCTGGGTGGCAAGCGGCGGATCGAGAAACTCTTCCCGGTCTTCCTGGTTTTGCTCCTTCAGGAATGCATACAAATGGGTAACCTGCTGGTCGGAAAAGCCGCCAAGCAGTTGCGTGGCCGTTGGTGTGACCTGCCGGGCAATCCGCTTGAAGGCAGTGTCGACCTGATCGATCTGCGCACGTATGGCTTCGCTGCTGGGTGTGGATTGCTCAAGAAACAGCTGGTTTTGCTCAAGCCAACTGATGGCATTGGGTAATTCCGCGCTGCAGTGCCAGTTCAACAGAGTATGCAGCTGGGGTTCGAGCAGGTCCTTTTGCTCGGACGTGAGATTGAGGGCGTCATCAATCTTCCACATCAACCACCAGTCCATATGCTTGTACGAGAATCCGACCATGCTGCATGCGCATAGGGTAATGCAGAGCAACGTTGCGCCGGCCAGTGCTTTGAGTCGTATCATTTAACCTGCCTCTGTCTCGTACTGCCTCAGACACCATCTGACATCAAGCTTATGACAGCTTGTACAGACCGACTGTGTTCCTGACATCTTCAGTAAAAAAGAACCCGCACATAGGGCGGGTTAAACGTGGTCATTGTTGCGCTTGGAGCCTGTTCAAGTTTTTTGCCAAACCTTGAACAAGGGCTCAGCCAAGAACATCACCATGAACAAGCGCAACACTTGCAGCGCGGTCACCAAGGCCACCGACAGTTGTAAGGCCTCAGCGGTGAGGCAGAGTTCAGTAATACCGCCCGGCATCATCCCAAGCATCAACGAGGTTGGGTCTTGTCCGGCAATCAGGCCCAAGCCCTTGGCCAGCAATACAGCGGTGATCATCGCCAGCAAGGTGAACAGCAGGATGCGCAGCAAGAAGCCTGGAGCACTACGGAAAAAGGCGCGATCAAAGTGACAGCCCAGTGCACAGCCAATCAGCCATTGGCCGATTTGACCCATGCCTGGCGGCAGACCGATGTGCAAGTCAAAGGTGCAGGCCGCAATGGCGCAGGCAGTCAGTGGGCCTAGCATCCAGGGGTTGGGTTGCTTGAGCTTGCCCCAGATAAGCGCAAGTAGCGCACCAGCGGGCATCAGTATTGCGAGCCACACCCAATCAACGGGAGCTGGAGCAGGGCGCTCCATGGGCGGCAGGCTCCAGGTAAAAAGTGCCGGAACAATCAATACCACCAGCAACAGGCGCATGCTATGGGCTGCGGCAACGCGGGCGGTCTGGGCATTGTGCCGTTGGGCGAAATTAACCATCTCGCTGGCACCGCCCGGCATGCTGGAAAAAAATGCAGTGGCGCGATCAACCCCTGATCGGCGCAATACTGCAATGCCGATCACGCTCAGGAGCAAGGTGCCGAATGCACCAGCGAGGATGACTCCGAAATGATCATGCAGTTGGCCCATGACTTCACTGGTGAAGTGTAGGCCGATGGCGCTGGAGACTATCCATTGTCCGGCTTTGCGACCCGAAGGGACTTCGGTCACCAGCCAGCCACTGCAGCGGGCGATTATGACCGCTAGCAGTGAGCCAATGATCCAGGGCAAAGGCCAGCCGACAAGGCTGGCCAAATAACCACCGACCGCACCGATCAGTGGCGTCGCCCACCAGCTAGGCAGGCGTGCCAGGAAGGGCAGCTTAGGCATGTGCGATGCGTGCTTTACGCGCCCGCCACCAGCGCAAGCCCGGCAGCGATAGCATCAACACCACCAGCGCCCAGAGGATCAGCGTGATAGGGCTGGACCAGAGGATGCCCAGGTCG
Source organism: Pseudomonas sp. S9 (assembly GCF_000222125.1). Classification (NCBI taxonomy): domain Bacteria; kingdom Pseudomonadati; phylum Pseudomonadota; class Gammaproteobacteria; order Pseudomonadales; family Pseudomonadaceae; genus Pseudomonas; species Pseudomonas sp. S9. Next base: position 62,572 of record NZ_AFFX01000002.1, read on the forward strand.
CCCGCCGAAATGGACAAGGCGCGGCGCAGGTTGTCTTCCATGAGTTCGCCCAGCACGAAGCCGAGAATCACCGCCGAGAGCGGGAAGTCGAGCTTGCGCAAGATGTAGCCGAACACACCGAGCAAAATCATCAGCACCAGGTCGAACGTGGTGCTGTGTACGGCGTATACACCGACCATGCTGATCACGGTGATTGCCGGTACCAGTACCCAGTTCGGCACGCTGAGCATGCGGGAGAACAGGCCAACCAGCGGGATGTTCATCACCAGCAGGATCACGTTGCCGATGAACAGCGAAGCAATCAGGCCCCAGACCACATCGGGCTGCTGTTCAAACAGCAATGGACCCGGCGTGATGTTGTACAGGGTCAGTGCGCCGATCATCACTGCCGTGGTGCCAGAACCTGGAACACCCAGGGTCAACATCGGGATCAGCGAGCCGCAAGCTGATGCGTTGTTGGCGGCTTCTGGCGCTGCCAGACCACGCAGGTCGCCTTCACCGAATTTGCCGCTGTTACCTGCCATGCGCTTTTCAGTCATGTAGGTCATGGCGCTGGCAATGGTTGCGCCGGCCCCAGGCAGGGTGCCGATGACAAAACCGGCGACCGCACTGCGCACCATGGTCCAGAAGGTGAAGCAGAACTCTTTGAAGTTGAACAACAGGCGGCCGCTGGCCTTGACCGCTTTTTGACCGTTGTGGGTCTTTTCCAGCATCAAGAGCACTTCACTGACGCTGAAGAACCCGATCACCACTATGACAAACTGGATGCCGTCCGAAAGACTGACGCTGCCGAAGGTAAAACGGTAGACACCCGTGGTCGAGTCCACTCCGACTGTGGCAAGCGCCAGGCCAATCAGCGCGGCCATCAGGGTTTTTACCGGTTTGTCGCCAACCATGCCGCCGAGGCAGGCAATGGCGAAAATCATCAGCACAAAGTATTCGGCAGGGCCAAATGCTACGGCCCACTTGGCCAATAGCGGGGCAAACAACACCACGCCGCAGGTGGCGATAATACTGCCGATGAACGAGCTGACCGCCGATAGCGACAGGGCAATGCCCGCTTTACCCTGACGCGCCAATAGATAGCCATCGAGGGTGGTCATTACCGCTGCAGCATCGCCCGGCACATTGAGCAGAATTGCCGAAATACGGCCGCCGTACTCACAGCCCAGATACACCGCCGCCAGCAGGATCAGAGCTGTTTCGGGAGGTAAGCCCAGGGCGAATGCCAAGGGCAGCAGCAGTGCTACACCGTTAATCGGGCCAAGGCCCGGCAGCAAGCCAACAACGGTGCCGACGAAAGCACCGAACAGCGCAGCCAACAGGTTTGCCGGGCGGGTGGCGACATCGAAGCCTTGCAACAAATAAGTTAGCGTTTCCATCTCAATCCTCCACGAAGGCTTCTAGCACGCCAAGCGGCAGAGGCACATCCAGCAAATAATCAAACAACAGGAACAGCAGGATGCCCATCAATACGGCGCTGATCAGGCACGGCAGCGGGCGGCCAGTGAACAGCAGGCCAAGCAGGAAAACTGCAACACAGGTACTCAAAACAAACCCCAGGGGCTCGAACGTCAGGGCATAGGCCAGCAGTACGAGCACACACATGGCCGACCGTTTCACGGTTGGGATGTGCAGCTGTTGTTCCATCAGACCTGGCTTGATGATCAGCCACAACGCGCCAGCCCCCATCAGCCCCAGCAGCAGCAGCGGATAAGCGCGAGGGCCTACAGGGTCGTAGGCGAAGGGTGCCTGGAACCCCCAGGCGACGAAGGCGAGCCAGATGCACAGCAGCAACCAGATCGCAGAGAACAAGCGGACATACATGGCGGAAGTCTCGTAAAAAATCGACGCTGACAGGCGTCCAGTGCGTGGGCGCAGTGCGCCCACGTCATTGAGGCTGGATGAGCCCGGTTTTGCTGGTCCTGGCTTTACTGGACCAGGCCGAACTCACCGGCAAGCTTCTTGTAGTCTTCAACTTGCTTGAAGACGAAGGTTTTCAACTCATCACCGGTCAGCGACAGTGGCAACAGGTCGCGTTGTTCACGCAACTTGGCGAAGTCTTCGCTGGCGAGCATGGTGTCGAACTGCTGTTTCCACCAGTTGTACTGCTCGTCGCTGACTTCCGGGCCTACGTAGAAGCCGCGAATAACCGGCCAGCTGATGTCGTAGCCTTGCTCTTTAGCTGTTGGGATATCGGCCAGTTTGCCCGGCAGGCGTTCATCGGAAAGCACCGCAAGAATGCGGATCTTCTTGGCTTCGATCTGCGGGGTGACTTCACCCAGGCCGCTGCTGGTCACCTGAACATGGCCACCGAGCATGGCTGTTACGGTTTCGCCGCCGCCTTCAAAGGCCACATAGCGCAGGTTTTTCGGATCGATACCGGCTGCGCGGGCAATCAGCGCGGTTTGCATCCAATCCTGGCCGCCGATGGTTGCACCTGCGCCGAATACTACGCTCGATGGATCTTTTTTCAGGGCTTTGATCAGGTCGTCAAGGTTCTGATAAGGCGAGTCTGCACGTACGGTGATCGCGCCGTAGTCAGTACCGACCGCCGCCAGCCAGCGCACGGCTGATTCGTCATAACGCCCGAATTTGCCCTGTGCCAGGTTAAGCAGCGAACCACTGGAAAACGCCACGATAGTGCCCGGGTCATCCGCGCGCTGGGCGACAACGGCGTTGTAGGCAACGGCGCCAACACCGCCAGGCATATAGGTAACGCGCATGGGCTTTTTCAGCAGGCCGCCATCTTTCAGGCCACTTTGTGCCAGCTTGCAGGTCAGGTCGAAACCACCGCCGGGCTTGGCCGGGGCGATACATTCGGGACGCTTGGGTTCTGCGGCGAGCAGTTGACCGGCAAATGCCAGGCAGGCTGTGGCCAGGGCGATTCGGGTAAAGGCAGTTTTCATTGACTGTTCCTCTTGGGTTTTTATTGTGCTTACCAGACGGTTAGCGATTAGCCGATCACGATGCGGTTTTCGTCGGCGTTGCGGGCAAAGTCAGAACGGAAAGAAGCGTTACGCAGCCGTACATACAGGTCTTTCATTGGGCCGCTTTGGACCACGTACTTGAGTTCAATGTCACGCTCCCACTCATCGCCCGTTTCGTTGCTGCCAGCGATTTGCGCGTCGCTGCCACTGATGTAGCGGGTAAGGAAGCTCAGGCCAGGCACGCCTATCGCGCCGAAGTCGTAGTCGTAGCGCGCTTGCCACGAGCGTTCATCGGCATTGGCGAAGTCGTTTATTTGCACAAAGTTGACCAGGAACGGATCAGTGCCGTCGACATAGGCGAAGCCGGTGTCTCCGCTCATGTCTTGATAGGCCAAGCTTAGCTTATGGCCGCTGAGGCCATAGCTGACCATGCCGTTGAGTGCGCGGTTATCTACTTTGCCTGCGTTGGCGGCGCCGTGGTCGTCGCTGAGCGAAAGACGCAGGTCGGCGGTAAAGGTGCCTGGGCCAATCGGTTGCGAGGCCTTGAGACCAAAGAAGTGCTGGCGATAGATGTCATCAAGTTCGGCGAAGTGATAACGGCCGGTAATGCGGTCGGTGAACTGGTAGTCGGCCCCAGCCAGGGTCAAGTGATCAGCCGTTGCCGAGCTGGCAAAGCGACGGTTCTTGTTATTCAGCGCAAGGTCCTGGTTGTTACTTGAGTCACGATCCTTGACTTCATCGATACGGCCGCCGGTGAAGGTCAGGTTGCTGATGTCCTTGGAGGTGACCAGGCCGCCTTCGAATGTTTGCGGCAGAATCCGACTGTCGTTGGTTTTGAGCGTAGGCAGTTCAGGCATCAAGGTACCGATCTTCAATTCGGTCGCCGAAATCTTGACCTTGCCGGTCAGCCCCAGGTGCGAGTAGTCATCCGCTGCGCGACCATCGTCATGGGTCGGCAACAGGCCGGTACCGGTGCGATCCGGGCTGGAGTCAAGTTTCAGGCCGAGCAACCCCAATGCATCAACCCCGAAGCCAACAGTGCCTTCGGTGTAGCCTGATTGAATATCGAAGATAAAACCCTGGGCCCATTCTTCGCGTTTGTTCTGGCCTGTGCCTTCACGGAAGTCGCGATTCAGGTAAATATTGTTGGCGGTCAGGGTGCCGGAGCTGTCTTTAAAGAACTCGGCATGGGCGGTAGGTGCGAGCAAGGCGCTGCTGACAGCTACGCTAAGCAGATTAACAGGCGTAAAAGTCTTGCTTGATGCTGATGGCATCCTGTGGTCTCCGATGTTGTTGTTTTTGTAGCAGATGCACGCCACTGTGCTATCCGCTCGGGTAAGTGGATCGAGCCACTTGAGAGCGATGCTATTGGGCCAAGCTTTCAGCAACCTTTCATTGCTGAAAGTTTTTCCCTGGCGCCAGGCAGGTGATTGCCTGCTTCACAATTGACCCGGTGGGGTAAACTGCAGCGCTGCTTTTAACCGGCTACTTTGATCTTGGAGACGATGGTGCGAATACTGTTGGTTGAAGACCATCCGCAGCTTGCGGCAAGTGTGGCGCAGGCCCTCAAGAGCGCTGGCTGGACTGTCGATATGCTGCATGACGGCGTGGCGGCTGACCTAGCCCTGAGCAGTGAGCAATATGCCCTGGCGATTCTTGATATCGGCCTGCCACGCATGGACGGTTTCGAGGTGCTGGCTCGCTTGCGAGATCGTGGCAACACCTTGCCGGTGCTGATGCTCACGGCGCGTGGAGAAGTCAAAGACCGTGTTCATGGCCTCAATCTTGGGGCTGATGACTACCTGGCCAAGCCCTTCGAGTTGAGCGAGTTGGAAGCGCGGGTCAAGGCATTGCTGCGGCGTACCGTACTGGGCGGCGAGCAAGTACAGCGTTGTGGCGAGTTGGTCTACGATCTGGCGACGCGACGCTTTCATCTGCATGAAGAGTTGCTGACCCTGACCTCGCGAGAGCAAGCCGTGCTCGAAGCGATGATTGCCCGCCCTGGACGGGTCATGAGCAAAGAGCAATTGGCCGCACAGGTGTTTGGTCTGGACGAGGATGCCAGTGCCGATGCAATTGAAATCTATATCCATCGCTTGCGTAAAAAGCTCGAAGGCAATGCAGTGAAAATCGTGACTTTCCGGGGCCTGGGTTATCTGCTGGAGGCTGTCGGTGACTGAAGTGGGCAGCTTGCGCGGGCGCCTGCTTTGGCGATTGGCTATTTTGCTTGCGATCATACTGCTGGTCAGCAGTGTCAGTGCTTACCTGAGTGCCCGGCGTGCGGCGGATACCGCCTATGACCGCACATTGCTGGCGTCCGCCAGGGCGATTGCCGATGGCCTGTATACGGAAGAGGGCAGGCTCAGGGCCAACGTTCCCTATGTAGCGCTGGACACCTTTGCCTATGACAGCGCCGGACGGATCTATTACCAGGTCATTGGCCTCAACGGTGCCCTGGTCTCTGGTTATGATGACTTGCCTGCAGCGCCGCCTGGCACCAAGCGAACCGATGATTACCCGGCGCTGGCGCATTTTTATAATGGTCAATATCGAGGCCAGGGCGTGCGTGTCGTCAGCCTTTGGCAACCCGTCAGCGAACCGCAGTTGAACGGCCTGGCCGAGATTAGGGTCGCGGAAACCCAGGGCGCCCGTGAGCGTCTGGCGCGGGACCTGTTGTACGGCACCCTGTGGCGCATGGGGTTGCTTTCAGTCAGCGCCCTGGGCCTGGTGTGGTTGGCGGTCAGTGCCACCTTGCGCCCGCTGAACCGTTTGCGCCGTACAGTCGCTGAGCGTGCTCGGGAAGATTTGCGTCCGTTGCCGGACGCTGACATGCCACGTGAGTTGCGGCCTCTGGTCGGGGCGTTGAATCAGTTCAATGAGCGCTTGCACCAGTTATTCGAGCGCCAGTCGCAATTTATTGCCGATGCGGCGCATGAGTTACGCACTCCGCTGGCGGCGATCAAGGCAAGGGTTGAACTGGGGCTGCGTTCGGATAACCCTGATGTCTGGAAGAGTACGTTGGAGTCTGCGGCGCAAAATACCGATCGCCTGACGCATTTGGCCAACCAGCTGTTATCCATGGCGCGAATTGAAAGCGGTGCACGAGCTATAACCGAGGGCGGTGCCGAGCAGCTTGACCTGAGTCAGTTGGCTCGCGAGCTGGGTTTGGCGCTGGCGCCCTTGGCGCACGCCCAGGGCGTTTCTCTGGCCTTGGAGGCGGACAAGCCGATCTGGCTGCATGGCGAGCCGACATTGCTCAATGAGTTGCTTTCCAACCTGGTGGATAACGCCATCGCCCACGCCCCATCGGGCGGCAATGTGATTATTCGGGTCATCGAGCCCTGCATCCTTGAGGTCGAAGATGATGGGCCTGGCATTCCAGAGGCTGAGCGTGAGAAGGTCTTCGAGCGGTTTTACCGGCGCAACGCCCAGGGTTCAGGGGCAGGTCTGGGCTTAGCGATAGTCGGTGAGATCTGTCGCGCGCATCAGGCGCAGGTCAGCCTTCATCAGTCAGCCAGTGGTGGCTTGCGCGTGCGCGTATCATTTCTTGCCGCTGAAGGTGCCTGAGGCCACTGCGAGCCAAGACTTCCTCGAACCTGCCAAGGAAGTCTTGGGCCAACATCACTGCAGCATTTTCATGGCTGCTTCCATGTCTGCCGCCAGGTCCTTGTCTTCCTGGACGTCAACGTTGGGGTCCAGGCCCAGCTTGGCGAACGCCGGAACCGTACCCCAGTCAAGCTGAGTATAGGGATGGTCGGTACCCAGGTAGCTTTGCAGTGTGGCCACTTGGACGATATCGACGTAATCGACCTTGGCACTATTGCGGCTGAAATCCAGGTGCTGGCTGGGCACCATGCTGATCAGCTCGGGGAAATCCCAGGCGCGTAGAATGCGGTCGCCAATGATGGGGTGAATATTGTCGATCACATGGCTCAGGCTGATGGCGTCGGCCAGTAACTCACTGTTTTCTTCTGCATAGGTCAGGATCGGCAGCACGCCAATCTGGTGCACCAATCCGGCGAGGGTTGCCTGGTCTGGCATCAAACGCGTGTAGTGGCGGCAAAGTACATGGCAGATGCCTGCAATTTCGGTGCTTTTGGTCCAGACCTCGCGCATTTTTCGATCCACCACATCCGTGGTTGCCTGGAACATTTGCTCCATGGCCAGGCCGATAGCCAGGTTGCAGGTGTAATTGATACCCAGGCGGCTGATCGCCATCTGCAAATCGGTGATTTCGCGGCTGGAGCGCAAAAGCGGGCTGTTAACCACCTTGATAATGCGAGCCGTGAGCGCTGCGTCGTTGCCGATGACTTTGCTGATCTGTGGCACGCCGATGTCCGGGTCTTCGGCAGCATCGCGTACTTTCAGTGCTACTTCAGGCAATGTCGGTAAGACGAGTTGATCGTTATCAATGGCCTCAATCAGTTCCTGTTGGACCTTCTCGGCAAGTTTGCTCATCGTTGTTCTCGTGTAGGTTGGGCAACTTGAAGTTTACGCAGCGGTTCAGTTTTATCGCGTGTGGTATTTCGCTTTTATGAGGTTTGCCGCATGGCGTCAGCGCTGGATGTCGCGATCCGAATCCAGGGTATAGGGCAGGTCGAGCAGGTGCAGGGGCAAGCCCTCAGCGTCACCCAGCTTCAAGTCAGCGCTTTGGGCTGCGTCATTTTGCAATACGGCCAGTAACTCGATGCCGTCGTCACTGCGCGCCGCCGCCACGACTTCACCAACCGAGGAGCTGTGCACGCTGGAGAATATCTCTGTTGCCGGTGCAGGCAATTGCTGGCTGTCGAGGGCCAGGCGGTACAAGCGGCGCTTGAGCTTACCCAGGTATTGCATGCGTGCGACGATTTCCTGGCCGGTGTAGCAGCCTTTCTTGAAGCTCACCCCGCCCAGGGCTTGCAGGTTGAGCATCTGTGGAATGAACAGCTCGCGGGTGCTGCCTTGCACATGGCCAATACCCTGGCGAATTTGTTGCAGTTGCCATTGATTGAGGTCCGCCAGCGGCGCCTGTTTATTCAGGCGCTCCTGCAGGGCCTGTGCTTGCTCGGCGGGTGCCCATAGCTCAGCGCGGTTTTCACCGACGCGCACGGCAATCAGTTGTTCGCTACGGGCAACGCTGTCATTGCTCGGCGCCAGATCAATACCCAGGTCAAGCAAGGCTTGATCGCAGTTGTTGAGGCCAAAACGTACCCACTGGTCGGTTTCGTCAGTCAGTTTCGACTTGGAAAACACGGCATATTTCTGCAGGTCAGCGAGCTGCGGTTCCACCAGTTCAAGCGCCATTGCCAGAAGGTAGCCGTCATCCACGCTCACAACCCGGAAGCTGGAGATCATCCGGCCTTTGGGCGTACAGCGTGCACCAAGGCTCGAATGGCTTTCGTCGAGGTAGTTGAGGTTGCAGGTCAGTTGGCCCTGCAGGAATTTGTTGGCGTCCGCGCCGCGTACGGTGAGTATGCCTTCGTGACTGAGGGGGCAAAAGAAAGCGGTATCAACCATGGCAATCAAGTATCGCTGGTAAAAGTTAGGGCCTCATCATAGAGCGCCCGTAAGCGCTTGTCAGCGCCAGTATGCGATTGCTTTTATGGATAATGGCCGACAGTCAGGGTCAACAGCCTGGGCATTCGCCGGTATACTGGCGCGCTATATCAATGCCTGGCTTGCTCAAGGATCTTTCCAATGGTCGACTCGACTGAACTCAATCGTCTTTTCTGGCATAGCCGTCGCGGCATGCTTGAGCTGGATGTGTTGCTGGTGCCCTTTGTTAAAGAAGTCTATTCAGACCTCGACCCTGAAGACCAGGCGCGCTACGTCAAGCTACTTGAATGTGAGGATCAGGACATGTTCGGCTGGTTCATGCAGCGCGCTGAGCCGGAAGATGAGGATTTGAAGCGTATGGTTCGCATGATCCTGGACCGTGTCCAGCCCAAGTAGTCGCCTTGAGTTCCGCTGGCGGCCATCGGTGCGCCTGGGTGTTTTCTACCTGGCTGTCCAATCGCTCGCCCTGATAACCCTGTGGGTAATTGATCTTCCCATCTGGGCGAGCGCCGCCGCGACATTGGCCTGTGGGCTGCACATGGCCTGGGTTTATCCAAGATATATATCGTTGGCCGCTCCCGAAGCCCTGACGGCGTTGCGCCGGGTCGATGATGATTGGCAACTGTGGAGTGACGCCGAGGGTTGGCGCTCCATCCAGTTGTTGCCAGACAGCCTGGCGTTGCCGTGGTTGATCTTCTTGCGCTTCCGCTGGGCAGGCCCGGCACCGGACCGCATGGCTGGTATCGCAATGGCGCATAGCCTTTGCATCCCGCGCGACGCCATGTCCGAGACCGGGCACAGGCGCTTGCGCGTTCGGCTTAGATTCAGCCCGCGTAGATGGGAGGCTGCAGGATAGTGTCTTCTGCGTGCGCGAGCATCCCGGGGTAATCCAGGGTGTAGTGCAGGCCCCGTGACTCCTTGCGTTGCATGGCTGAGCGAATCATCAGTTCAGCCACTTGCGCCAGGTTGCGCAGCTCGATCAGGTCCCTGCTGACTTTATAGTTGCTGTAGAACTCATCGATCTCGTCAAGCAGCAGACGGACGCGGTGCTCGGCGCGTTGCAGGCGCTTATTGGTCCGTACAATGCCAACGTAATCCCACATGAAGCGTCGAAGTTCGTCCCAGTTATGCGCAATGATCACATCCTCGTCAGAGTCGGTAACCTGGCTCGCATCCCAGTCGGGCACGTTGTGCGGTATGGCTATGTCGTCTAGTTGGCGGGCTATGTCGTCCGCCGCCGCGCGGGCATAGACGAAGCACTCCAGCAATGAGTTGCTGGCCATGCGGTTGGCGCCATGCAAACCGGTGAAACTGGTTTCGCCAATTGCATAGAGGCCGGGAACATCGGTGTGTCCCGCTTGATCGACAACCACGCCGCCACAGGTGTAGTGCGCCGCTGGTACCACCGGGATGGGCTCTTTGGTGATGTCGATACCGAAGTCCAGGCAGCGTTCATAAACAGTGGGGAAGTGCGATTTCACGAAATCGGCAGGCTTGTGGCTGATATCCAGGTAGACGCAATCGATACCCAGGCGCTTCATTTCATGGTCGATTGCCCGGGCCACGATATCGCGCGGTGCGAGTTCGGCACGCTCATCGAAGCGCTGCATAAAGCGCGAGCCATTGGGGAGCTTGAGATGGGCGCCTTCGCCACGCAAGGCCTCGGTGATCAGGAAGCTCTTGGCTTGCGGGTGGTACAGGCAAGTCGGATGGAACTGGTTGAACTCCAGGTTGCCAACCCGGCAGCCCGCCCGCCAGGCCATGGCGATGCCGTCTCCGCAAGCACCATCTGGGTTGCTGGTGTACAGGTATACCTTCGCTGCTCCGCCGGTGGCGAGAATAACGAAACGCGCGCTATAGGTGTCGACGTGGCCGGTCTCGCGATTGAGCACGTAGGCCCCGAGACAGCGTTCGCCCTCCAGGCCCAGCTTGCGCTCGGTAATCAGGTCGACTGCAACGCGCTGTTCAAGCAGCTGTATATTGTCGCGCTGCTGGGCTTGTTCAAGCAGGGTTTTGAATATTGCTGCACCGGTTGCATCGGCTGCGTGAATAATACGTCTGTGGCTGTGACCACCTTCGCGGGTCAGGTGGAACTCAAATCCACCGTCCTCGCGTGCGGTTTCATCATCACGGGTGAACGGCACGCCCTGGTCGATCAGCCATTGGATTGCTTCACGGCTGTGTTCAACGGTGAAACGCACGGCATCCTCGCGACACAAGCCACCACCGGCATTAAGGGTGTCTTCTACGTGCGACTCAACGGTATCGAGGTCGTCAAGCACTGCCGCGACACCGCCTTGGGCCCAGAAAGTCGAGCCATTGGCCAATGCGCCCTTGCTCAATACCGCGATATTGAGGTGCGCCGGCAAGGTCAGGGCGAGGGTAAGGCCGGCAGCGCCGCTACCAATAACCAGAACATCGTGTTGAAAATGGTGGTTCATGAGCTGATTCCGCGAGAATGCCCCACTAGTATATAGAGGGGGGGCGCGTCACAATAGCCGGCTTGATGCGGTGTGAGCGCCAAGGGAACTTTTTATGAGTTTTCAGGTTCTATTAGCGGTCACCCGGAGAGGGACATTGTTTGCTTATCGTGCCAGATTGCCTCTAGATCGCGGCTTTTGACGATAATCCAAACGTTCTAAGATTATTTGCGCAGGTCAATGGCGCCGCCTTGACCTGCGCAGTTTCATGCAGAGCAGAAAAAATCTGCAAGAAGCTTGGTTGGAGGGGAGAACTTTTGCGCAACGCCCGAGTCTATTTTTGCAAGCCGGTTTATTGGCTGGCGCTGCACTCCTCACAATTCACTAAGGAGTGTTCATGCTAAGCCAGGAAGAGGATCAGCAGCTTGTTGAGCGTGTCCAGCGCGGCGATAAGCGAGCGTTTGATCTATTGGTGTTGAAGTATCAGCACAAGATTCTAGGGCTTATCGTGCGATTCGTGCACGACACCCATGAGGCGCAAGACGTTGCTCAGGAAGCTTTTGTTAAAGCCTATCGAGCATTGGGAAACTTTCGCGGTGACAGTGCTTTCTATACATGGCTGTACCGCATTGCCATTAACACGGCAAAGAACTACCTGGTGTCGAGAGGTCGTCGGCCGCCAGATAGCGATGTAAGTGCTGAAGATGCCGAATTCTATGATGGCGATCACGCCCTCAAGGATATCGAGTCTCCAGAGCGGGCATTGCTGAGGGATGAAATCGAAGCCACCGTGCATCGTTGCATCCAGCAGTTACCAGAAGATTTACGAACGGCCCTAACATTGCGTGAATTTGATGGTCTCAGCTATGAAGACATTGCAAGTGTGATGCAGTGTCCGGTTGGTACGGTGCGCTCACGGATTTTCCGGGCGCGAGAAGCAATTGATAAGTCACTGCAGCCTTTGTTGCAAGAAACCTAAGACAGCGGCGACAGCCAAGAGAGGAATCATTATGAGTCGTGAAGCCCTGCAGGAATCGCTGTCCGCGGTGATGGATAACGAAGCGGACGAAATGGAGCTTCGGCGAGTGCTCGGCGCCAGTCATGATGCCGAGTTGCGAGCCAAATGGTCGCGCTACCAGATAGCCCGTGCCGTAATGCACAAAGAGCTGCTTGAGCCACGTTTGGACATTGCCAGTGCGGTCTCTGCTGCGATTGCCGATGAAGCCATGCCGCAAGCGCCGGGCAATGTGACTCGTGGCCCATGGCGTGCGGTTGGCCGGTTGGCTGTTGCTGCCTCGGTGACAGTGGCTGTGTTGGCGGGTGTGCGACTGTACAACCAGGATGAGCTGACCGGTACTGAGCTTGCCCAGCAAGCAGCGGCCCAACCTGCGATCAACCATGTCCAGGTGCAGGGACCTGCAATGTTGGCCGGTTTTACCACTGATGATCAGGGCTCATCCATGATACCGTCGAGTAAAGCTGAGCCAACATGGCATGAGCAGCGCTTGCCGTCCTACGTGCGTCAGCATGCTGAGCAAATTGGTTCAAATGTGACTGAAGGCGCACTGCCATACGCACGCGCAGCAAGTCTGGAAAGCCGTTAAGGAAACGCATGCGCTTTATACCCCTGACCGCCTTATTGTTAGGCGGTTGTTTGGCGTTACCTGCTGCTGCATCTGATGCGCAAGATTGGTTGCGACGCTTATCCGATGCAAGCCAGAATCAAAGCTACCATGGCACGTTCATATATGAGCGTAATGGTAGCTTTTCCACTCATAGCATTTGGCATCAGGTTGATAAGGACAAGGTCGTGCATGACCGTCTTCTTCAGCTTGATGGTCCTGCCCATGAAAGCTTCCGTGTCAATGGGCGTACTGAGTGCGTGGTTGGCGGCCTGGTTGATGAAGTCAGTGACGCCCAGGCATGGCCCGCGCGTGAACTGAATGCAAACGAGCTAGCCAAATGGTACGACATCCGCGTCATGGGCAATTCCCGCGTTGCCGGGCGAAGCGCTGTGGTTCTTGGGCTGCTTCCGCGAGACCAGCACCGCTACGGTATTGAACTGCACCTCGACAGCGAGACTGGTGTGCCGCTCAAGTCTTTGTTGCTCAATGACAAGGGGCAGATGTTAGAGCGATTCCAGTTCACTCAGTTCGATGCGAGCCAAGCCACCAATACCGAACCTGTTACTCCGAGCGCTGACTGCCAGCCAGTCAAGGTCGTTGCGGCAACGCCGCTGGATGCCAAGGCATGGCGTACCGACTGGTTGCCTCCTGGTTTTAGCTTGAGTTCAACGACCCAGAAGGTCAGCTCAATTTCCGAAGAGCCCGTAGCCTGCCTTCTATACGACGATGGCCTGGCGCGCTTTTCAGTCTTTCTTGAACCTCTCGATGGCGCAACCGCAGGGGATGCGCGCACTCAGCTTGGCCCAACAGTCGCGGTGTCGCGGCGTTTGGCGACCTCGGGGGGGGATGTCATGGTCACTGTCGTGGGGGAAATCCCGCTTGGGACTGCCGAGCGAGTGGCATTGTCAGTTCGCCAGGGTGAGGCTCAACCTCAGCCATGATCGAAGAGCAGGGGCGGGTCGTTGCAGTAGAGTCCGGCGCGGTATGGGTCGAGACACTTCGCAAAAGCACCTGCTCTACATGCTCGGCAAATGCCGGCTGCGGCCAGGGTTTGCTCGATAAGCTAGGCGTTGATAGCCGTCGAGGCTATGTGCGAGCGCTATCAAATCTGCATTTAACTGTTGGCGACCAAGTAGTGATTGGGGTGCGCGAGGATTTGCTTGTGCGCGGTTCACTGCTCGTCTACCTGATGCCCTTGATTGGGCTATTTGCGGCAGCTGTTCTTGCTGATCAGCTGTCTCTGAGTGAGCCGTGGGTAATTCTGTCAAGTTTCGCGGGGTTGGTTGCATCCTGGCTCGGGGTGCGCTGGCGGACGTCTCGTGTGGCGGAAAATCCACAATTTCAGCCGGTAGTAATGCGTGCCATATTGGCGAATGCTACGACTGTTCAATGAGTCAATCTATTCCGGATGGGGAGCTTTACGTTAATGCCTAGCCTGAAAATATGTTGTTCCGCTGTGCTCTCATTGTTGCTAATGGGGCAGGCGCTCACCGCTCGTGCTGAGCTGCCTGACTTCACTGAGTTGGTTGAGAAGGCCTCGCCCGCAGTTGTAAACATCAGTACGCGGCAAAAAATCCCAGATGCAGTCGCAAGCTCTGGCGGTATGTCTGCACCCGACCTTGAGGGGCTGCCGCCGATGTTTCGTGAATTCTTCGAGCGCAGCATTCCACAGCAGCCACGACCGCCGAGCCATGGCCGTCAGCGTGAAGCGCAATCGCTGGGTTCTGGGTTCATTATTTCCTCCGACGGCTACATCATGACCAACAATCATGTGATCGCCGATGCCGATGAAATCATTGTTCGCCTGTCGGATCGCAGTGAGCTCGAGGCCAAGGTGATCGGCGCAGACCCGCGCAGTGACGTGGCCCTGCTCAAGGTCGATGCCAAGGACCTGCCCACAGTAAAGCTGGGCAAGTCGGAAGACCTCAAGGTCGGTGAGTGGGTGTTGGCCATTGGTTCGCCATTTGGTTTCGACCATTCGGTGACGGCCGGTATCGTCAGCGCCAAGGGGCGTAGTCTGCCGAATGAAAGCTACGTGCCTTTTATTCAGACCGATGTGGCGATCAACCCAGGCAACTCAGGCGGTCCGCTGTTCAACCTCGAGGGTGAGGTCGTAGGCATCAACTCGCAGATTTTCACCCGTTCCGGTGGTTTCATGGGGTTGTCCTTTGCGATTCCCATGAGCGTGGCAATGGATGTAGCTGATCAACTCAAGGCTGATGGTAAGGTCAGTCGCGGCTGGCTGGGCGTGGTCATCCAGGAAGTGAACAAGGACCTGGCCGAGTCGTTTGGCTTGGACAAGCCGGCAGGCGCCCTGGTTGCCCCGGTGCTTGAAGGTGGCCCGGGTGCCAAGAGTGGTTTGCAGGTGGGTGATGTAATCCTGAGCCTCAATGGCAAGCCGATCATCATGTCTGCTGACCTGCCGCACCTTGTCGGTGGCTTGAAGCCTGGTTCCAAGGCGAAGATGGAAGTTGTTCGTGATGGCGCTCGCAAGACGCTTGACCTGACCATCGGCTCGCTACCTGAAGATGGCACTGCTCTGGCTGGCGATGCGGCACCAAGCGCCGAGCAAAGCAGCAACCGCCTGGGCGTTAAAGTGGCTGAGTTGAGCGCCGAGCAAAAGAAAGCGCTGGATCTCAAGGGTGGCGTGGTGATCAGCGAGGTCATGGATGGACCGGCTGCGTTGATCGGTTTGCGTCAGGGGGATGTCATTACTCACCTGAACAATCAGGCGATTGACTCTGGCAAAACCTTTGCGGCTGTCGCCAAGGCCCTGCCGAAGGATCGCTCGGTGTCGATGCGCGTATTGCGCAAGGGCCGCGCAAGCTTCATTACCTTCAAATTGTCTGAGTAACAGTCGGCAGCGGAAAAGGGCGATTTAATCGCCCTTTTTTGTGTCTTGCCCCCGGCGAATCTGCCGCTGTGCAGGCTTTGCGGCAGGTTGTCAGCCTTATATCAGCGAGGTTGGGGCCGTGGGTGACGAGTTGGCGGTAAATCGGGTACACTTCGCGGCTATTTTCGGCGGGCCGTCGCCTGCGATCTTTTTGAGTGTTGTCTTGTGAGTGACCTGAGCCACATACGTAATTTCAGTATTATTGCCCATATTGACCACGGCAAGTCGACGCTTGCTGACCGCTTTATTCAAATGTGCGGTGGTCTGACTGAGCGCGAAATGGAGGCCCAGGTGCTGGACTCCATGGACTTGGAGCGCGAGCGCGGCATTACCATCAAGGCGCACAGCGTGACCTTGTATTACAAGGCGCGTGACGGCAAAACCTATCAGTTGAACTTCATTGATACGCCTGGCCACGTTGACTTCACCTATGAAGTCAGTCGTTCGCTGGCTGCGTGCGAAGGCGCGTTGCTGGTGGTCGATGCCGGCCAGGGTGTTGAGGCGCAGTCGGTAGCTAACTGCTATACCGCTATCGAGCAGGGCCTTGAGGTCATGCCGGTACTGAACAAGATGGACTTGCCGCAGGCCGAGCCTGAGCGAGTCAAGGAAGAAATCGAACATATCATCGGTATCGATGCGACTGATGCCGTGGCCTGTAGTGCCAAGAGCGGCATGGGCGTCGATGAAGTGCTGGAGCGTCTTGTTACCACCATTCCGGCACCAACCGGCGAGATTGATGCACCGCTGCAAGCGTTGATCATCGACTCCTGGTTTGACAACTACCTGGGTGTTGTCTCCCTGGTGCGCGTGCGTCACGGGCGGATCAAGAAGGGCGACAAGGTGCTGGTCAAATCCACCGGCAAGATGCATCAGGTCGACAGCGTTGGCGTCTTCAACCCCAAGCACACTGCCACAGCCGATCTTAAAGCCGGTGAAGTGGGCTTTATTATCGCCGGTATCAAGGACATTCATGGTGCGCCAGTGGGCGATACCCTGACCCTGTCGACGACCCCTGATGTCGATATGCTGCCCGGCTTCAAACGCGTCAAGCCGCAGGTCTACGCTGGCTTGTTCCCGGTCAGCTCCGATGACTTTGAAGACTTCCGTGAAGCCCTGCAGAAGCTGACGCTCAACGATGCTGCATTGCAGTACGAGCCGGAAAGCTCCGACGCCTTGGGCTTTGGTTTCCGCATTGGCTTCCTCGGCATGCTGCACATGGAGATCATCCAGGAGCGCCTTGAGCGTGAGTATGACCTGGACCTGATTACCACGGCGCCGACCGTAGTCTTTGAGGTCGTGCTAAAAACCGGCGAAACCATCTACGTCGACAACCCATCGAAGTTGCCGGATATCTCGGCTATCGAAGATATGCGCGAGCCCATAGTGCGCGCCAATATCCTGGTGCCGCAGGAGCATTTGGGTAACGTCATTACCCTGTGTATCGAAAAGCGCGGCGTACAAATCGATATGCAGTACCTGAGCAGTCAGGTCCAGGTTTCCTACGACCTGCCAATGAACGAGGTGGTGCTCGACTTTTTCGACCGCCTCAAGTCGGTAAGTCGTGGTTATGCGTCGCTGGACTACAGCTTCGACCGTTTCCAGTCGGCTAATCTGGTCAAGTTGGATGTGCTGATCAACGGCGACAAGGTCGATGCATTGGCGCTGATCGTGCACCGTGACAAGGCGCAATACAAAGGTCGCCAGTTGACCGAGAAAATGAAGGAACTGATTCCGCGTCAGATGTTCGATGTGGCAATTCAGGCTGCAATTGGTGGGCAAATCATTGCGCGTACAAGCGTCAAGGCTTTGCGTAAAAACGTACTGGCCAAATGCTACGGTGGCGACGTAAGTCGTAAACGTAAGCTGCTGGAAAAGCAGAAGGCCGGTAAGAAAAGAATGAAGCAGGTCGGTAATGTGGAAATACCACAAGACGCCTTCCTTGCTGTTCTCAAAGTGGATAGTTAAGACATATGTCGATCAATTTCCCGCTGTTACTGGTCATCGCAGTTGCCGTGTGTGGTGCCTTGGCTTTATTTGACTTGGTGTTTCTGGCTCCACGTCGGCGTAATGCAATCGCAACCTATCAAGGTCAGGTTGCTGGCGAGGCCGACGAGCAGGTGATTGAACGACTGAATAAAGAGCCGCTGCTGGTCGAGTACGGCAAGTCTTTCTTTCCCGTATTGGCGATTGTGCTGATACTGCGCTCCTTTCTGGTTGAACCCTTCCAGATTCCATCGGGCTCAATGCGCCCGACTCTGGAAGTCGGTGACTTCATCCTGGTAAACAAGTTTGCCTACGGTATTCGTTTGCCGGTCATCGATACCAAGGTTATCCAGGTCGAAGACCCGCAGCGTGGTGATGTAATGGTGTTTCGCTATCCAAGCGATCCGAACATCAACTACATCAAGCGGGTAGTGGGCTTGCCGGGCGACCAGATCCGTTACACCAAGGACAAGCACCTCTATGTGAACGGCAAGCTGGTCGCTCAACAGCTGATCGGTGAAGAGCCAGGCAGCCTCGGCAGCGTGATGCTCTACAACGAGAAACTGGGCGAAGCTGAGCATTTGATTCGCAAGGAAATGAAGCGTTATCACGCCGTTCCCGGCGGTGAGTGGGTGGTGCCTGAAGGGCACTACTTCATGATGGGCGATAACCGCGACAACTCCAACGACAGCCGTTACTGGAATGACCCAAACATTCCAAAGCCCTTGCTGGGCATGGTTCCAGACAAAAATATCGTGGGTAAGGCCTTTGCGGTATGGATGAGCTGGCCGGATCCGAAAATGAGTAATCTGCCAAACTTTTCACGCGTTGGCCTGATTCACTGATTTAAAACCTGAAAATGCGGCGCTGTTCAAATCAGCGCCGCAGTCTATATATAGTCTGTTAGCTCGCCGTTTTGGCGTTTTAAAATTCTAATAAATGGGGTTAATCATGACATTTGCGCGTTCGCAAAAGGGAATGTCTATTATTAGTTGGTTGCTGGTGCTGGGGCTTGTTGCGTTTTTTGCCAGCGCGGCTTTCAAGGTAATACCGCATTACCTTGACTATATGTCGATGGAAAAGATCATCACTTCGGTCGAGACCGACAAGGCTGCGGATATCCGCACCGTTGGTGATTTTTACAACCATGTCAGCAAGGGCATGCAGGTCAACAGTATTCGCGACCTGAAGCTTCGGGATGCCCTTGAAGTAACAGTCGAGAACAATGAATTTCGTGCTCATCTCAAATACGAGAAGCGTGAGCCGCTGATCGAGAACCTCGATCTGGTGGTCCATTTTGATAAAGAATTCCGTGTGCGTATGCCGTGAATGATTCGTTAGCCCGTTTAGAGCGCAAGCTCGGTTACACCTTTAAAGACCAGGACCACATGGTCCTGGCCCTGACCCATCGCAGTTTTGCTGGGCGCAATAATGAGCGCCTGGAATTCCTCGGTGACGCTATTCTTAACTTTGTTGCGGGAGAGGCGCTGTTCGAGCGCTTCCCGCAAGCCCGAGAAGGCCAGTTGTCACGCTTGCGCGCGCGCTTGGTCAAGGGCGAAACTCTGGCGATCCTGGCCCGTGGCTTTGATCTGGGTGAATACCTGCGACTGGGTTCCGGCGAGCTTAAAAGCGGCGGTTTTCGACGTGAGTCGATCCTGGCCGATGCACTGGAAGCATTGATCGGTGCTATCTACCTGGATTCGGGCATGGAGGCGGCGCGTGAGCGTGTGCTGGCATGGCTGACCAATGAGCTGGAAAGCCTGACCCTGGTCGATACCAACAAGGATCCAAAAACGCGGCTGCAGGAGTTCCTGCAGTCCCGTGCCTGCGAATTGCCGCGTTACGATGTGGTTGATATTCAGGGCGAGCCTCACTGTCGGACATTCATCGTTGAATGCCAGGTGACTTTATTGAATGACAAAACACTGGGGCAGGGCGCTAGTCGGCGCATTGCTGAACAGGTTGCCGCCGCGGCAGCCCTGATCGCCCTGGGTGTGGAGAAAGGCCATGACTGATTCACCTGTTTCACGCTGTGGCTATGTCGCCATCGTTGGGCGGCCTAACGGGGGCAAGTCAACGCTGCTGAACCATATCCTTGGGCAAAAGCTTGCAATTACCCCGCACAAGCCGCAAACCACTCGCCACAATATGCTCGGCATCAAGACCGAACATGGCGCCCAGGCTATCTATGTCGATACCCCAGGCCTGCATAAAAACAACGAGAAAGCGCTTAATCGCTACATGAACAAAAGCGCATCTTCGGCGTTGAAAGACGTTGATGTGGTGATTTTTGTGGTTGATCGCACCCGTTGGACGGATGAAGACCAGATGGTGCTTGAGCGTATCCAGTACGTTGAAGGCCCGGTGATTCTGGCGATCAACAAGACCGATCGCCTTGAAGACAAGTCAGACCTGATGCCGCACCTGGAGTGGTTGGCTACCCAGTTGCCCAAGGCTGAGATCGTGCCTATCTCCGCGCACCACGGCCATAATCTCGAAACCCTTGAGAAACTGGTGAGCTCGCACCTGCCGGAAGGCGATCACTTCTTCCCCGAAGACCAGATCACTGACCGCTCCAGTCGTTTCTTCGCCGCCGAGTTGGTGCGCGAAAAAATCATGCGTCAACTGGGCGCCGAGTTGCCCTACCAGATCACCGTTGAAATTGAAGAGTTCAAGCAAGAAGGCCGGATTCTGCATATTCATGCGCTTATTCTGGTTGAACGCGACGGCCAGAAGAAAATCATCATTGGCGACAAGGGTGAGCGCATCAAGCGAGTTGGACAGGAAGCGCGCAAGGACATGGAAGTGCTGTTCGATTCCAAGGTCATGCTCAACCTCTGGGTCAAGGTCAAAGGTGGTTGGTCGGATGATGAGCGGGCTTTGCGTTCGCTCGGTTACGACGACATCTGAGCAAGCACGGCAGATTAGGCCGTCATGATCAGTTAAGCTTGCTCCAATGCGCGCGTGGCACCCAGCCACGCGCGGTTCATTTCGAGTCAATACTTGCCATGCTTGTGCTGAACCAGCCCGCTTATGTGTTGCACAGCCGTGCGTATCGCGAGAGCAGCGCGCTGGTGGATTTCCTTACGCCTCAAGGGCGCTTGCGCGCCGTTTTACGAGGTGCACGGGGCAAGGCCGGAACCCTGGCGCGGCCTTTTGTTGCCCTGGATGCCGAGTTTCGCGGTCGCGGTGAGTTGAAGAATGTCTCGCGCCTCGAGGCAACCGGCATCCCCAATCTATTGTCAGGCGAGGCGCTGTTCAGTGGGCTTTATCTCAATGAACTGCTGATTCGCTTGTTACCCGCCGAAGATGCCCAGCCAGCGATTTTCGATCACTATGCCCTGACCTTGCTTGCGCTTGGCCAGGGGCGGGCCATCGAGCCTTTGTTGCGCTCCTTCGAGTGGCGTTTGCTCGACCAACTGGGCTATGGTTTTGCCCTCGACCGGGATTTGCACGGCCAGGCCGTGGTCAGTGATGGTATCTATCGCTTGCAGACAGACGACGGCCTGGTGCCTATAGGCCAATGGCAGCCAGGTGCATTCCAGGGTGCCGAATTGTTAGCCATGGCCGACGCCAACTGGCAAACTCCGGGTGCGCTAGCAGCTGCCAAACGGTTGATGCGCCAAGCACTGGCCCCCCATCTAGGCGGCAAGCCGCTGGTTAGCCGTGAATTGTTTATGACCCTCAAGGAGCCTACTCGTGACTGATGCCAATCGTGTTTTGCTGGGTGTGAATATTGATCATGTCGCTACGCTGCGCCAAGCCCGTGGCACACGTTACCCAGATCCGGTGAAGGCTGCGTTGGACGCCGAGGAAGCGGGTGCCGACGGCATTACCGTGCACCTGCGTGAAGATCGCCGGCACATCCAGGAGCGCGACGTGCGCCTGCTTAAAGAGGTGATGCAAACACGCATGAACTTCGAGATGGGCGTGACTGAGGAGATGCTCGCATTTGCTGAAAGCATCCGTCCCGAGCATGTATGCCTGGTGCCGGAAACGCGCCAGGAGCTGACCACCGAAGGCGGGCTCGATGTTGCAGGCCAGGAGGAGCGCATTCGTGCGGCGGTGGAGCGCTTGAGCAAGATAGGCTGTGAGGTTTCGTTGTTTATCGACCCGGACCCGCAACAGATCGACGCTTCCAAACGTGTCGGCGCGCCTGCTGTTGAGTTGCATACCGGTCGTTATGCCGATGCGCATACAGCCCAGGAGCAAGCCGTCGAATTGGCACGTATTGCCGATGGTGTGAAGCGTGGCGTCAGCCAGGGTTTGATCGTCAACGCCGGGCATGGCTTGCACTATCACAACGTTGAACCCGTGGCGGCGATTGCCGGGATCAACGAATTGAATATCGGCCATGCGCTGGTCGCCCACGCCTTGTTTGTCGGTTTTAAACAGGCCGTGGGGGAAATGAAGCAATTGATAGTGGCAGCAGCTAACCGCGGGTGATTGCGTCAGGCAGGCAGCGGCCAAAGCCAGGCATTTTCAACCTAGGCTCTCACCCCGCACCATTGCTGCACCGAAGGCGCTCAAGGCAGGCAGATTGATGCCGGAAAGAGCAGCATCAGCAGCCATCCCGCCACAAAAAGTCCCAGTCCGAAGGTCAGGTGCGCAGTGACGCTTCTGCGCCTTGTTACCCTCGGCACCCCAGTCTTCGAACCGGCAACGCCGAAACCGAGCGCGGGTTGCATGATGAAAAAGGGCGCAATTACGCTGACCAACCCCATAACCAGAGCAGGCGCCAGTGTGGGGTTGCAGAGCCAGGCAGATCCTTTCGCACCGATCAGCACCATCGCGAAGACAATACCGGTGATGTAATGGAATGCCCACCCGACCAAGCGTTCATTCCTGACTGGAGCCGCCTCCATGATCGGGGCATGACGAAACCGCCCTCGCAACATGTGGCCCAGCCAACGACCGACCAGTCCATAGTCAAGCGACGCTAGACCAAACACTCGTGCTTGAATAAAACCCGATAGGTCCATAATCAGCGTGGCCCCCATTCCAACAAACAGAATGCGCAGTGCTGTCTCGCTTATTTCCATGCCGTACCTCCTTGCCTTCAACCTGTTTTGGCGGTTTGATACGAGCAGTCTGCAAGTTCAAGTCGACTTGAGGTCAAGCATGAAAGAGCTGGTTATTGGTGAAGTGGCACGACGTTCCGGTATACCGGCTTCAACGCTGCGCTACTACGAAGAAAAAGGCCTTATCCGTTCGATCGGTCGGCGTGGCCTGAGTCGCGTGTTTCATGCCGATGTACTTGAGCGGTTGTCCTTGATCGCACTCGGGCAATCGGCAGAGCTTTCACTGGACGATCTTGTCGCCATGCTGGACGCAGAGGGGCAGCCCGATATTGATCGTCAGCGGCTCAAGCAAAAGGCTGACGAACTGGACAGCACCATCGAACGACTCAGCGCCATACGCGACGAGCTCCGCCGAGTAGCGTCCTGCCCTGCTGATCGTCATATTGAATGCCCAAGCTTCCAGAAAATGCTGGGGGCGGTCGGGGCGGGGGGCGAGAGAAAGGCTGGAAAGGGTGGCCTGCGCAAACCTGGCGTATGAAGGGAAATAGAACGTTTTGGATCGACAGCAGCAATCCTCTCGGATAGGCAGTTGTGGGCCGTATTCAGCCTGTCGCGACAGACTGGAGTCGACCCTAAGTGGTCATCACTTCAACCGCCACTGGCACGTATAAGCCAAGCAATGAAAGCTGCGAATGGAGTGAGCAGAACCAAGCCGCCAACGACGACTGCCCAGCCCATGCAATGATGTGGCCGAAGTCGACTACAGGCTTCAAGGAATCCCCGAGGAGTGGTCCTAAGCTTTACGTGCGGTAATCACGGCCCGCGTCGGCGCCGGTAGACCTTCGATCGTGCGGCTGTGATCGGCTGGGTCGAGAAACTCGGGCAATGACTGATAACGCATCCACTCGGTGGCGCGTTGCTCTTCGATTGAGGTGGTGCTCACATCAACACATTGGATGTCGACAAAACCTGCGCGGCGTAGCCACAACTCCAATGCTGGAACTGATGGCAAGAACCACACGTTACGCATCTGCGCGTAGCGATCCTCAGGCAGCAATACTTGCTGGGCATCACCCTCTACAACCAGGGTTTCGAGCACAAGCTCACCACCTTTGACCAGGCAATCCTTGAGATCGAGCAGGTGGTCGATGGGGGAGCGCCGGTGGTAGAGCACGCCCATCGAGAACACCGTGTCAAAGCCTTGCAGCTTCGGTGGTAGTTCCTCGCCAGCCAAAGGCAGGTGCCAGATGGGCTGTTCCGGCAGGTAGTTCTTCATGGCCAGAAACTGATTGAAAAACAGCCAGTTTGGATCGATGCCCACCACGCAGCTGGCGCCCGCGCCGAGCATGCGCCACATGTAATAGCCATTGCCGCAGCCAACATCGAGGATGCGCTTGTCCTTGAGATCCAGATAGGGCGCGACGCGCTGCCATTTCCAGTCGGAGCGCCACTCGGTATCAATATGCACGCCAAACAGTTGAAAAGGGCCTTTGCGCCATGGGATCAAGCCCTGCAGAGCCGTTTTTAACTGTTCACGGCTCGACTCGTCGCAGGGGCCGTCGAAGCTGAACGCCTGCAGCATTTCCAGCTCAGTGATTGCCAGGGGCGGCAAGGCTTGAACCGCTGCATACCAGCGTTCCAGGTCACCATGGCCGATCGCCAGCTTGCTGTCTATTTGCCGTGGCAGGTCGCCGCTCCACTCCTGCAGTGGCGTCCCGGCGAGCTGTGATTGCAGTGCATCTAAATCAAAACGCTGGATCATGGTAGGGCAATCATCGAGGCAAAATTAAGGCACTGGAACCAAGGCGTCACCTTGCTGAAGCCTGCGCTAAGCAGGCGTTCGCGGTGGGTTTCAAGGCTGTCGGGAATCATCACGTTTTCAATAGCGCTGCGTTTCTGGGCTATTTCCAGCTCGCTGTAGCCATTGGCGCGTTTGAAGGCGATGTGCAGGTCGGTGAGCAATTGCTGTTGTTCATCATCTTCGAAGCAGAGCTTTTCCGAAAGGATCAAGGCGCCGCCAGGCAGCAAGGCATTGCGGATACGCCCGAGCAACTCAAGCCGCTGGTCAGGCTTGATGAACTGCAGGGTGAAGTTCAACGCGACCAGTGATGTTGGCTGGAATTGGAGGCTGAGGATGTCGGCCTCGATCACTTCGACCGGTAACAACTCTTGAAACATCGAATCCTGTGCATGCAGGTATTCGCGGCAGCGCTCAACCATTGCGCTGGAGTTGTCGATAGCGATGACCCGGCAGTCTTCAATCTGTACATGGCGACGTAGTGCCTGGGTGACCGCGCCCAACGAGCTGCCCAAGTCGTAGAGCACGCTATGGGGCTTGGCGAACTGGCTGGCGAGCACGCCAATGTTTTCAACAATGGTCGGATAACCAGGCACCGAGCGTTTGATCATGTCCGGAAATACCCTGACCACATCCTCGTTAAAGGCAAAGTCCGGTACTTGCGCCAGCGGTTGGGAAAATATGCGGTCGGGCTCTTTGCTCACGGTGGTTCCGAAACAGGACGGGAAATCCGCGTATTTTAGCCAACTTGGCTGCTTAACCAAACCATGATTGTGTCAATGGGCCGGAAAACGGCCCAGGCACGCCCGTGTCGGTTGATGTCTCAGCGAAAACGCTGCTGAGCGGACGCGGCGATTGCCCATTGCGCCAGCCAGTAGGTGAGGATAATCGCATAGGGCGCGGCGGCGAATGGTGCGACAAAGCGGTTGATACCGATAAGGCTATCGGACAACACGAAAAGCAGCGCGCAACCAGCCGCCAACCAGGCGCCTTGCTGATTGATATGTGGCTGGTTCAGGCGGGCAAGGGCACGCCAGAGCATGGCGCCGATAGCGGTGGCATAGCAGAGCACGGGAATCAGGAGAGGACCGAGTCCGGCACTGGCCAGAACGCTGAACATGCCGCCACCGACTATGATCGCAATGAACAGCGCGGGCCAGGCAGGCCGCTTGCAGTCACTGAAATAAGCGCGCAAATAAGCGAGGTGGGCCAGCAGGAAGGCGCCCAGACCAAACACGAACAGGTCGCCCGGCCAGTCGAGCAGGATATCGCCAGCCAGCGAGCACAGCAGCCCGATGCGAATCCAGCGGCTATAGGTGCCAGCGGGCGCTTGTTGCATCCACAGCAGCAGCGCAATGACCGGGATGCCTTTGCTCAGCAGACCCAGCAGGGCAAGATCGGCAACTCTTGCATAGATGAACAGTGCCGCGCCACTGAGGGCTAAAAGCAACCAACGCATATCAAATTCTCGACCAGGTGGCGGAAGCCATGACTATGTCGTTTTGATTGCTGCTTGCCAACGCTGAAGATGACGCTTGAAGTAGCTTTTCGCGCCGACCCCGGGTGAACCGGTGTAGTCGGGCGAATTACTTGACCTTGATGGTGCAGTCAAAGGTTTGCGCAGGTGCAACCTCGGTTTCCCATGGCCGTTGATAAGTCATGACCAGGTGACCTTCTCCCGGTTGCTTGACCGTGTAGCGCCAGGTTGATTTACCCGCACTGCCGACCAGTCCCGATTCTTCAGGGTTGCTGTATACCTCGGGGCCAAGGCTGGTCAATACAGCCGGGGCCGCATCGCGCACAACCCAGCGGAAACCTGTGGTCGGGTTGCTTGGCAAACTGATGATCAGTTGCTGCTCGGTGCTGAGGCTCAGCGGGCAATCGCTTTGCTGTTGCAGGTTAACGGTCGTTGATTGGGTGGAGCAGCCGGCTAGCAACGCGAGGCTGAGTGGCGGCAGCAGGCGGTAAACTGCGGTCATGTTTGGCTCCGGTGATGGAAATGGTTGTCCAGCATAGCCCCAGACGATGTCCAAACGTAAGCCTGAGCGCATCGAAAAACAGCATTGCCCTGATGACAAAGGCTCAAGTGCAGGTCCGCCCTTGAGCCTTTGCTTGCCTGTAGCTTTACTCAAACAGCACCTTGGCTACATCGCTATAGCGTTTGGCGAAGTGCACGGTAATGCCTTCCTTCAAGTAGTCCGGCAGTTCCTCAAACGAGCCTCGGTTGGCATCTGGCAGGATCAGTTCATGGATTTTCTGCCGGCGTGCGGCAATCACTTTCTCGCGAACCCCACCAATGGGCAGCACTTGCCCGGTCAGCGTCAGTTCGCCGGTCATAGCCACGCCTTTTTTCGGCACCTGGTTGCGTGCCAGCGAAAGCAGCGCACTTGCCATGGTCACGCCAGCGCTTGGCCCGTCTTTCGGGGTTGCGCCTTCGGGGACGTGAAGGTGAATAAATGCCTGGTCGAAGAAGCTGCTGTCACCGCCAAATTTTTTAAGGTTCGAGCTGATATAGCTGTAGGCGATTTCAGCAGACTCTTTCATCACTTCGCCGAGTTGGCCTGTGAGTTTGAAACCACGGTTGAGGGTGTGAATGCGTGTGGCCTCGATCGGCAGCGTGGCCCCGCCCATGCTGGTCCATGCAAGACCGGTAATCACGCCCTTGCCGGAGAGCACCCGTTCGTTACGGAAAACCGCAATGCCGAGATAGCGCTCAAGGTCCTTGTGGCCGATTTTTACCGGCGTGTCGGGTGCCTCCAGCAATTGCACGACCGCCTTGCGCACCAGCTTGCCCAGTTGCTTTTCGAGCTGGCGCACACCGGCTTCACGGGCGTAGCCTTCAATGACACCACGTAGCGCTGCATCGGTAATGCTCAGGTGTTTTTTCGGTACCCCGGCTTTTTCCAATTGTTTTGGCCACAGGTGATTTTTAGCAATCGCCAGTTTCTCTTCGGTGATATAGCCGGAAAGACGAATAATCTCCATGCGATCGAGCAGTGGCCCAGGAATCGAGTCGAGGGTGTTCGCGGTACAGATGAACAAGACTTTCGACAGGTCTATGCGTAAGTCGAGATAGTGGTCGAGAAACTCGACATTCTGCTCCGGATCGAGGGTTTCCAGCAGGGCAGAAGCCGGGTCGCCTTGAAAACTGCTGCCCATCTTGTCGATTTCATCGAGCATGATTACCGGGTTCATCACCTCGACTTCCTTCAGCGCTTGCACCAGCTTGCCGGGCAGGGCGCCAATGTAGGTACGCCGATGGCCCTTGATCTCGGCCTCGTCGCGCATGCCGCCAACGCTGAAGCGATAAAAAGGACGGCCCAGGGATTCGGCAATCGATTTGCCGATACTGGTCTTGCCCACTCCGGGCGGGCCGACAAGCAATACGATGGAGCCTGCGATTTCGCCTTTGAAGGCGCCTACAGCAAGGAACTCGGTGATTCGCGACTTGATGTCGTCCATGCCCGAGTGATGTTTGTCGAGCACTTTGCGTGAATGCTTGAGGTCAAGCTTGTCTTCGCCAAACACGCCCCATGGCAGCGCCGTGGCCCAATCCAGGTAATTGCGGGTGACGGCATATTCGGGTGAGCCGGTTTCCAGTATCGCCAGCTTGCCCAGCTCTTCATCAATACGCTTTTGGGCATGCTCGGACAGGGTTTTACCTTCCAGGCGCTGCTCGAACTGCTCGATATCGGCGCTGCGATCATCCTTGCTCAGGCCCAGCTCCTGCTGGATGATTTTCAGTTGTTCCTTGAGGAAGAACTCACGTTGATGCTCGGATATCTTGCGGTTGACCTCCGCCGACAACTCACCTTGCAGCCGTGCCACTTCAACCTCTTTGCGCAGTAGCGGCAGCACTTTCTCCATGCGCTTGAGCATCGGCACAGTGTCGAGGACTTCTTGCAGCTCATTGCCAGGCACTGTGGTCAGGGCGGCGGCAAAGTCGGTCAGCGGCGAGGGGTCGTTGGGGCTGAAGCGATTGAGGTAGTTCTTCAGTTCTTCGCTATACAGCGGGTTGAGCGGCAGCAGTTCCTTGATCGCATTGATCAGTGCCATGCCATAGGCTTTGATTTCGTCACGGGACTCAAGCAGGGTTTTCGGGTATTCAACCTCGGCCAGGTAGGGTGGCTTGCGGCTCAACCAGCCACGAATGCGTACGCGGGTCAGGCCCTGGGCAACAAACTGCAACTTGCCACCTTCCTCGGAAGCATTGAGCACGCGCACCAGGGTGCCGTGCTCGGGCAAGTCATCAGGGTCCAGGGCTGTTCCATCGGCGGGGGGATTATCGATAAAGAACAGTGCCATGCTCTTGTGCGGCGTATCGCTGACCCGTTGCAAGGTCGAACTCCAGGGGTCGGGATTGACGATGATCGGCAACACCTGGGCAGGGAAGAGCGGGCGATTGTGAATCGGAATCACATAGAGCTTGTCTGGCAGTTGCTGATTAGGCAGGGCCAGACGTTGGTCATCCTTATTTTCTGGTTCTACGACGATATCGTTATCTTCGTTCATGCTGCACCTGCAGTTGGGCTATGACATAAACATGGGGGGTAACTTGGGGTTTTCAATCACCGATTGCCTGCGGCGCATGGTCACGGCCTGTCCATTTGTCGTCGACGCTGCTGTTTTGGCAGTTTAGAAGGTAAAATGTGCAATCACTCTTCGGACGCCGCCTTGCGATGCTCAATGCCCGCCTAATCCGCCTCGATGATAAAGCCCACGAACACACCCACGATCACCACCAGTTGGTGCTTTCGTTGTCCGGTCGTGCTGAATTCGAAGTCAACGGCAGTGGTGGAGAGGTTTGTCGGATGCGCGCCTGCCTGGTTCCCGGCGATGCCGATCACCAGTTTGCGGGCATGGGCGACAACCGCATGCTGATCATCGATCTTGATGAGCAGGACACCACCAGCGAAGACCTAGCGTTATTGACGCATCTGTTCGAAACGCCGCGCTATCCGCAGCTGGATGCAGACTTCCAGCACTTGCTCAGCTATGCCGGCGCGGAGCTTGAGCGCTACGGCAGCGATCCTATTCTTGCGCGCTCGCTGGGGGGCGTATTGTTGCGCGCCTTGCACCTGCGCCTGTTTGGCGAACAGCGGCGCCAGGTCAGCGGCGCACTTAACCTGGAGCGCCTGGATCGCTATATAGTCGAGCATCTGTCGCGGCGCATCAGCGTGGCCGAACTGGCCCAGACCGTTTGCCTGAGCCCAAGCCATTTTCATGCGCAGTTCAAAGACAGCGTTGGCCTTACCCCACATCAATACCTGCTTAAAAGCCGCCTGGATCAAGCTGCGCGTTTACTGCGAGAAAGCAACTTGCCGCTGGTTCGGATCGCCGAGGAGTGCGGCTTCTCTTCACAAAGCGCCCTGACAACAGCAATGCGCCGCTACATGGGCTTGACGCCTAAGCGCATGCGCAGCTCAATTTAGCGTTACCTCCTCACGCGCCCGCTTGCGCCGAGACCTTTACAGAGGACTTTGTCTTGACCCTTTCACCGCCCGTTACCTGGCAGACCAAGCACCATGGCGAGTTGAGCGTGGCCGATCTATACGCCATATTGAAGCTGCGCAGTGCGGTTTTCGTGGTCGAGCAGAATTGTGTCTACAATGATATCGATGGTCTCGACATGCAGGGCGACACCCTTCATGTGATGGCATGGCAAGACGACAGGCTGGAGGCCTATCTACGCTTGCTCGACCCTGCGCGCAATGATGGGCATGTTGTGATAGGCCGTGTGGTCACCGATCCTTCGGCGCGAGGTTCCGGGCTGGGCCATGAACTAATGGTATATGCACTGGACGCCTGCGCCAGACGCTGGCCGCAAGTGCCGATATATTTATCGGCGCAAGCCCATTTGCAAGGTTACTACGGGCGTTATGACTTTGTTGCATGCACTGATATTTACCTGGAAGACGGTATCGAACACATCGGCATGCGCCGTTCCTGACTGCCGTTCGCATCCCGTCACAGGATGCTTGATGCGCCGCCTCAATGCTCCGGGCAGTGTGGCGCGGAAGGTTTTGTCCATTAGGCCAGGTTTTAGCCGGATTCAGGGTTCTTACACCTTCTAGTTCGGGCTCTCTGGTTGTTTTTCGGGTGTTCCGGTTGAAAAAACAGCCTGGAATTAGTTCCCCGCCCCATAGCTTTCTGCAAAAACTCCAGAGGTTTCAGTAAGAAGCTGTAATCACTCTGCCACTAAATTCAGCCATCCAGTTGCGCCTGGTTGGGTTGCCTAAGTTTTGTCGTTCGGGCAACACAGCTGCATTGAAGTCTGCAAAGGTGCTCACAACAACAGTCTCCATAAGAGGATGGGCGTGATGTTTAAAGCCAGTCACGTCTTGCAGGACGAGTTCCTAACCCGGATCTCTGCCGCCAAGGCCGCCGATTTTTTCCCTGTCATCAGCGCAAATTACAGCGTTGACGAGGCAGCCTATCTTACTGAGCTATTGCAGCTCGCCGACCCCGGTGAAGCCGGTATTGAGGCTATCCGCCAGAATGCCCGCACATTGATCGAAGATGTGCGTAGCCGGGACAATGCTGTCGATACCCTCGACGCACTTCTTCGTCAGTACAGCCTCGACACCCAGGAAGGGCTGATGCTCATGTGCCTGGCCGAGGCTTTACTGCGCGTGCCGGACGCCGTTACCGCCGATGCGTTGATTCGCGACAAGCTCAGTGCCGCCGAGTGGGAGCGTCACCTGGGCAAGAGTGACAGCGTACTGGTCAATTTTGCCGCCTGGGGCCTGGTCATGACCGGCAAGGTGGTTGACCCGGAAACAGCAGATGGACGCCCGAAAAACGTATTGGGCAAGCTGATCAAGCGTTCCGGCGAGCCGGTTATACGCGCGGCCATGAACCAGGCCATGAAACTCATGGGCAAGCAGTTCGTACTTGGTCGCACCATCAGCGAAGCACTGAAAAATGGTCGTCCTGAGCGTGAGAAGGGCTACAGCTACTCCTTCGATATGCTGGGTGAGGCTGCGCTGACCGCCGCAGACGCCAATAAATATATGGCTGACTATCGCCAGGCGATTGATACCGTCGGTGCGGAACCACAAGTCGGTAAAGGCCCGCGGCCATCGGTTTCCATCAAGCTTTCCGCGCTGCACCCGCGCTATGAAGTGGCGCAGCGTGAGCGTGTGCTGACTGAGCTGTTCGCTAACGTGCGCGAGCTGTGTGTACGGGCCCGCAAGTTGAACGTTGGCATCTCGATCGATGCCGAAGAAGCGGACCGCCTAGAACTGTCACTTGAGCTCTACGAAAAACTGCTGCGTGACCCGGCAATCAGTGGCTGGGGCGAGGTTGGCCTGGTCATCCAGGCTTACTCCAAGCGTTGCCTGCCAGTGCTGGTATGGCTGACCTTGCTGGGCAAAGAGCTGGACGAGAAAATGCCGCTGCGCCTGGTCAAGGGTGCCTATTGGGACAGCGAAATCAAGCAGTGCCATGTCCAGGGGCTGGACGGCTTTCCGGTATTTACCCGCAAGGAAGGCACCGACAGCTCGTACCTGGCCTGTGCTCGTTTCTTGTTGTCAGAGTTCACCCGTGGGGTGATCTATCCGCAATTTGCCAGCCACAACGCGCACACGGTCAGTTGCATTCTGACCATGGCCGCTGAACTGCCAGAGCCGCGTGATTTCGAGTTCCAGCGTCTGCACGGCATGGGCGATGCACTGTATGACACCGTACTGGAAAAGCACGCCACCAATGTGCGCATCTACGCGCCGGTGGGGGCTCACAAGGACTTGCTGCCATACCTGGTTCGTCGCCTGCTGGAAAACGGAGCCAACTCGTCGTTCGTGCATCAACTGGTTGATCCAGGCACGCCGATTGAGTCACTTCTTGATCACCCGGTGACGCAGTTGCGCAAGTTCAAATCGCTCAGCAATGAGAAAATTCCACTTCCGCCTGCGCTGTTTGGTGCTGCTCGGAAAAACTCCCAAGGCATCAACATGAATATCGAACATTCCTGGGCAGAATTGAACAGTGCCTATCAGCCTCATCTCAATCGCCAATGGCATGCCGCGCCGGTTATCAACGGTGAAAAACTCACCGGTACTGCGCAGGCTGTGCACTGCCCCTATGAATTGAGCAAAGTGGTGGGCAGCGCTGAGTTTGCCAGTGCCGCCCAGGCCGCCCAGGCGCTGGATGTATTGAGCGCCGCCTGGCCGCGTTGGAATGCCACTGCTATCGACGATCGCGCCAGCATCTTCGAGCGCCTGGCAGACCTGCTGGAAACTCATCGCGCAGAGCTGATGGCAATGTGCACGCTGGAAGCAGGCAAGAGCCTGCAGGACGGTATTGATGAAGTCCGCGAGGCCGTCGATTTCTGTCGCTACTACGCCCAGCAAGCGCGTCTGCGCCTGGGCCGCGAAGAGCTGCAAGGCCCTACCGGCGAACGCAATGAGCTGTTCCATGAAGGTCGCGGTATTTTTGTCTGCGTCAGCCCCTGGAACTTCCCCCTGGCAATCTACCTGGGCCAGATCGCCGCAGCGCTGGTTGCCGGTAACTGCGTGCTGGCAAAACCGGCCGAGCAGACCAGCCTGATCGCCGCACGGGCGCTGGAGCTGATGTTCGAGGCCGGCCTGCCCAAGGATGTGATTGCATTCCTGCCGGGTGATGGTGCGACCCTGGGCGGTGTGTTCTGCCGCGATGCCCGTGTATCCGGCGTGTGCTTCACCGGTTCGACCGATACCGCGCGGATCATCAATCGCCAACTGGCTGAAAAGGAAGGCCCAATCGCCGCGCTGATTGCCGAAACCGGCGGCCAGAATGCGATGATCGTTGACTCGACAGCCCTTCCAGAACAAGTGGTCAAAGATGCCGTGCAATCGGCCTTTACCAGTGCGGGCCAGCGTTGTTCGGCTCTGCGTGTGCTCTATGTTCAGGCGGATATTGCCGACCGCGTAGTGGAATTGCTCAAAGGTGCGATGGCCGAGCTCAAGGTTGGCCCGACGCACCTGCGTGCCAATGATATTGGCCCGGTGATCGATGCCGAAGCCAAGGCCGGCCTGGATGCCCACATTGCTGCGCTCAAGAGCGAAGGCAAGCTGATTGCCGAAACCCAACTCGCGGCTGATCTTGATGGGCATTTCGTGGCGCCCGTCGCCTTCGAAATCGGCGGCATCAATGAGTTGAAGAAAGAGAATTTTGGTCCGATTCTGCATTTTGTGCGTTATCAGGCCAGCGAGCTGGAAGCCGTGGTCGGTGCAATCAACGGCACCGGTTATGGCTTGACCCTTGGAGTGCACAGCCGCAACGAGGAAACCGCAGCGCGCATCGAAGCCTTGGCGCGCGTGGGCAACCTGTACATCAACCGTAACCAGATTGGTGCGGTGGTCGGCGTGCAGCCTTTCGGTGGTTGTGGGTTATCCGGTACGGGGCCCAAAGCTGGCGGTCCAAGCTACTTGCTGCGCTTTGTTAACGAACGCACGACTTCGGTGAATACCACTGCAGTCGGAGGTAATGCGTCGCTGTTATCATTGGGCGACGAGATTTAAGCAGTTTTAACGGGCGGGTGCCTTCGGGCCTCGCCCGTTGTTTTATTGAGGGCTCAAAAGAGCCTGACGTCTCGGATTGAGTGACTTGCAGGTTAATTGCTCGATCTTAAAGGGGGGGCCGGTTGTTCTGATATTACGCTGGGCCGGGCTTTCCGGCCGCAGGGTATAGACAAGGTATCCGCTTTATTACGTGGGATCCTGTGAAAAGGTAGCGAGCGACGATAGGACAAGGGACAAAACTGCGAAAAGCGGAGTTTAGTGGGCCTAAGTGCGCATTTGAGCAGTTTTTAACGCCGTAATATCTAGCGCAGTAGCTTTTCAGGGATTCCGAGGTGCGGGCGCTACACGCGACCGCTGCTTGCCATACAGGGCATGGGCCAACCCCGTGCTGCCATAACAACAAACGAGAGGGGAACACCCCAATGACTGCGAACACACCCATGCTTGTCACCTTTGTGGTGTACATTGCTTTGATGATCGGGATCGGCCTGTTTGCCTATCTGCGTACCAAGAACCTGTCCGATTACATCCTCGGTGGCCGTAGCCTCGGCAGCTATGTAACTGCGTTGTCAGCAGGTGCATCGGACATGAGCGGCTGGTTGCTGATGGGCTTGCCGGGCGCGGTATACCTGTCAGGCTTGTCCGAAGCCTGGATTGCCATTGGCCTGGTGATCGGTGCATACCTGAACTGGCTGTTTGTTGCAGGCCGCCTGCGGGTGCAGACCGAGCACAACGGTAATGCACTGACCCTGCCGGATTACTTCACTAACCGCTTCGAAGACAATAGCCGTGTGCTGCGGATCTTCTCTGCGCTGGTCATCCTGGTGTTCTTCACCATTTATTGCGCATCGGGCGTAGTAGCAGGTGCGCGTCTGTTTGAAAGCACCTTTGGCATGTCATACGAGACTGCACTGTGGGCCGGTGCCGCGGCAACCATCGCCTATACCTTTATCGGTGGCTTCCTGGCTGTCAGCTGGACTGACACCGTACAGGCAACGCTGATGATCTTCGCCTTGATCCTGACACCAGTGGTCGTAATGATCGCCACCGGCGGCGTAGATCCAACATTCGCTGCAATTGAAATGCAAGACGCCACCAACTTTGACATGTTCAAAGGTGCAACCTTCATTGGTGTGATTTCGCTGATGGCCTGGGGCCTGGGCTACTTCGGCCAGCCGCACATCCTGGCGCGCTTCATGGCGGCCGACTCGGTTAAAACCATTCCTGCAGCACGTCGTATCTCCATGGCCTGGATGATCCTTTGCCTGATCGGTACCGTGTCTGTTGGTTTCTTCGGTATTGCTTACTTCACGGTACACCCGGAGGTTGCAGGTCCAGTAACTGAAAACCCTGAGCGGGTCTTCATCGAACTGGCCAAATTGTTGTTCAACCCATGGGTTGCAGGCGTTCTGTTGTCGGCCATCCTGGCTGCCGTGATGAGTACCTTGAGCTGCCAGCTGTTGGTCTGCTCGAGCGCGCTGACAGAAGATTTCTACAAAGCTTTCCTGCGCAAAGATGCTTCGCAAACCGAGCTGGTCTGGGTGGGTCGTGGCATGGTGTTGCTGATTGCCTTGGTCGCGATCTTGCTCGCTGCTGATCCAGAAAACCGCGTATTGGGCCTGGTGTCCTATGCCTGGGCCGGTTTCGGTGCTGCATTCGGACCCGTTGTCCTGCTTTCCGTCATCTGGGGCCGCATGACCCGCAACGGGGCACTTGCCGGTATGTTGGTCGGCGCCATCACCGTGATCGTGTGGAAGAACTACATCGGTCTGGGTCTGTACGAGATCATTCCTGGCTTCATCCTCGCAACGCTGGCGATTTTGCTTTTCAGCCTGCTGGATAAAGAACCGTCTGCAACCATGCAGAAGCGCTTCGCTGACGCCGAGAAAGAGTACAACGCTGTCTGATAGCCAGTGTTGAGCAGCACAAAACCGGTCCATGGGCGTTACCATGGACCGGTTTTTTAATGCCTGCACTGCGGGTGAAATTACGTTTATTGCTTCCGTTCGCACCCGGGCTTGGCTATGGTGCGCTTCTCAACCGACTCGCTGCATGGGCATGGCATGACTCAAACCGCAAACAATCCGCTACACGGCGTCACGCTTGAGGCAATTCTCAATCAGTTGGTTGCAGCTTACGGGTGGGATGGCCTGGCGCAGCGTATTGATATCCGCTGCTTTAAAAGCGACCCGAGTATCAAGTCGAGCCTGACCTTCTTGCGCAAGACGCCTTGGGCGCGGGAGAAAGTCGAAGCGCTGTATATCAAGACGCAACGCCGAACCTGACACCGGAAGGCTTTGCGGACAGCACTGCCAGCAAATCGAGCCGCCAAGCTGGCGGCCCATCGGCGCTCATCAGCTCATGGGTTCGTCGTCGCGCACCAGGATGTATTCACGGCCGTTGTCATCTTCGCTGTAGTCGAGCACGTAGAACATCACCACTTCACCCGGGTTCGGCATGGTCGCGACATAGTCGTTGCCTTCCACCGTGAAGAACTGTGCTGACTCGGGCTTGGACTCGCACTCGATAAATGCAGTCATGAACAGCTCGGGGTTGGTATCGCCAAAAAACTCTTCCCGTTCCTGCTCATCCCAGTCGGCTGGCGCTTCGAAGACGCCGGTGAAAAGAATCTTGGCATCGCCCAGGTCAATCTC
Organism: Pseudomonas sp. S9; assembly: GCF_000222125.1. NCBI lineage: Bacteria > Pseudomonadati > Pseudomonadota > Gammaproteobacteria > Pseudomonadales > Pseudomonadaceae > Pseudomonas > Pseudomonas sp. S9. The sequence goes on from NZ_AFFX01000002.1 coordinate 98,931, forward strand.
TTCAGCATCAGGGTCTTGCTCATCCGGACGATAAACCATGCAGTTCAGTGCGTCTTCGTGGGTCAAGGTGGCATTGCGCGCGGCAAGGCGCTTTTGCGGGTCGAGTGGTGGCACGTCTAGCTCCATGTATGTGGCCCTGTGCTGGTAGTTTCAGCAGCGGTGACTGACAGCAAACCATAGTCAGCAAGTATTAAAGGAAAAAGACCATCGGTCAGCTTTCGATTTCCATGCATGCCTATGGTTCATCCGTAGGGGCAGATATTACCACCGCACGGGGCTCGGCCATGGGCGAGCAAGCACTATATTTGATGGTAGTCGCTGCTTGGCTAAAGTGCAGGCACGGAGCAAGGTTAAAGGATCAAGGGCTGGCACCAAAGCCAGCCGAAGCGAGGTTGATATGCCAGTTGATAAGCCCAGGCAACTGATGCGCAGTTGGCAGGCCAATGCCGAGGCGTGGGCCAGGGTTGTTCGTGAACAGTGTCTGCCCAGCCGTCGCCTGGTTACGGATGCTGCGGTGCTTGATGCCATCGCTGAATGTGCGCCCAGGCGCGTGCTGGATGTCGGTTGCGGTGAGGGCTGGCTGTGTCGGGCACTGGCGGCAAGCGGTATTGAGGTGCTGGGTGTCGATGCCTCGCGGCCATTGATCTTGCAGGCTCGCGCAGCTGACCCTTATGCGCAACGCTATCATGAGCTTGGCTATGACCAGCTCGCCGAGGCGGGGCAGGCATTGGGCAAATTTGACTTACTGGTATGCAATTTTGCCCTGCTTGAGGAAGATCTTTTACCCAGCCTCAAGGCCATGCGCAGCCGGGCGACTGACGCTGGCCTGCTGCTGATCCAGACCTTGCACCCCTGGCAGGCCTGCGCCAGCCAGCCCTACGTCGACGGTTGGCGGGTTGAGTCATTCAGTGACTTTGGCAATGAGTTCACCCAACCCATGCCGTGGTTCTTTCGCACCTTGCAATCCTGGCTCGCTTTGCTGGCCGAGGCGGGGTGGCAATTGCAGTGGTTGCAGGAACCCAAACAGCCGCAGCAGATGCAGCCTGCGTCGATGTTGCTGTTGTTGCGCGCGCAGGCTGAACCTGGCTCTGAGCAGCCAGGCGCTGGTTAGCGGGCGACGCTGACACCTTCAAGGTTGGCGAATGAGGTGTCCTTGGCGGTCAGCAAAAAGTCACGCATAAAGGGCGCATCGAGCATGTCGGTGCGAATTCCTGCATAGAGTGTGGCCAGCAAACCCTTTTCGCCAAGTCGCTTGGCGGTCACATAACCGCGCGAGCTGTACTCGTGCAGCGCCCAGTTTGGCAACCCACAGACGCCCCGGCCGCTGGCGACCAACTGCATCATCATCACCGTCAGTTCGGAGGTGCGAACCTGCGCAGGTTCGATGTCGGCGGGCTCCAGGAAACGGGTAAAAATATCCAGGCGATCACGCTCCACAGGGTAGGTGATCAGCGTTTCCTGCTCTAGATCCTCGGCGACGATAAAGGCCTTGGTTGCCAACGCATGCTGGTTGGCGACGGCGAGCATGGCCTCATAGGTGAACAGCGGGATATAGGTAATGCCCGCCAGTTCGAGGGGGTCCGAGGTCACTACCAGGTCGAGATCGCCACGCGCCAAGGCTGGCAAGGGTGCAAAGGAAAAACCAGAGGCCAGGTCGAGTTCCACCTCGGGCCAGGCATCGCGGAACTGGTCAATGGTCGGCATCAGCCACTGGAAACAACTGTGGCATTCAATCGCCATATGCAATCTGCCAGCAGTGCCGCCAGCCAAACGCGACAGGTCACGTTCGGCCCTGCGCAGCAGTGGCAATACCGAGTCCGACAGTTGCAACAAGCGCAAGCCGGCACTGGTGAAGCGCACAGGCTTGGTCTTGCGCACAAATAGCTGCATGCCCAAACGTTCTTCAAGCTCCTTGAACTGATGCGAGAGAGCGGATTGAGTCAGGTGCAAGCGTTCGGCTGCATCAACCAGGCTGTCGCTTTCGCGCAGTGCGTGCAGAGTTTTCAGGTGGCGAAGTTCAAGCATGGTGATCTCACGGTCGCGGGCGCAATAAAGACAAAGCGGTGTGCAGGTTCAGACGTGGCGCTATATGAACATGAGTAAAACTATAGATCAATACGAATATGTTGAGTTTGTCTCATGATTAGCGGTTGTTGAGAATACAGGCCATCATCTGTATGGAGTAATTAGTCATGGCTGTATCTCATTCCCTCGGTTTTCCTCGCATCGGTCGCGACCGCGAATTAAAAAAGGCGCTGGAAGCCCATTGGCGAGGCGAGCTGGATGAGGCCGGTTTGCGTGCGGTGGGTCGCCAACTGCGCGCTGCGCATTGGCAACTGCAAAAGGATGCGGGAATCGACTTGCTGCCAGTGGGTGACTTTGCCTGGTACGACCAGGTGCTCACACACTCCCTGACATTTGGGGTGATCCCCCAGCGTTTTCGGCCTGACGTCGGCCAGCCAACCTTGGATACCTTATTTGGCATGGCTCGCGGTGTCAGCAAAAGCTGTTGTGGCGGCGCCCATGCGCAAGAGATGACGAAGTGGTTCGATACCAATTATCACTACCTGGTGCCTGAGTTCAGCGTTGATCAGCGCTTCCAGCTGAGCTGGGAGCAGCTGTTTGAGGAGGTCGCCGAGGCCCAGGCCCTGGGGCAAAAGTTCAAGCCTGTAGTGATTGGCCCGCTGACCTATTTGTGGCTGGGTAAAGCCAAGGGCGATGAGTTCGATAAACTGGATCTGCTTGAGCGCCTGTTGCCACTCTACGGTGAGATTCTCGGACGCCTGGCTGCCCTGGATGTCGAGTGGGTGCAAATCGACGAACCCATTCTTGGCCTGGACCTGCCGCAGGATTGGAAAAACGCCTTCGAGCGCGCTTATCACTTGCTCCAGCATGCGCCGCTGAAAAAACTGGTCGCGACCTATTTTAGCGGTCTTGAAGACAACCTTGGTCTGGTCGTGGGCTTGCCAGTCGATGGCTTGCATGTCGATTGGGTGCGGGCGCCCGAACAACTGCCGCTGCTGATTGATCGCCTGCCAAGCTATAAGGTGCTGTCACTGGGCGTGGTCAATGGACGCAATGTCTGGCGTTGCGACCTGGGTGCTGCGCTGCAGGCGTTGAAGCAGGCGCAAGTTCGCTTCGGTGACAACCTTTGGGTTGCTGGATCATGCTCGCTACTGCACAGCCCGGTTGATCTGCAGCCAGAAGATGCGCTGGATACCGAGCTTAAAGGCTGGCTGTCGTTTGCCGTGCAAAAGTGCTCGGAAATTGCGCTGTTGGGCAAGGCCTTGAACGATCCTGAGTCTGCCGAGGTCAAGGCTGCATTGGCCGAGAGTGCACAGGTCCAGCTCAGCCGTAAGCAGTCAAAACGCATTCACAAACCTGAGGTGCAAGCGCGCTTGAGTGCGGTGACAGCAGCAGACAGCCAGCGTAAATCAGCCTTTGTTGAACGTATTGACCTGCAACGCGAACGGCTGCAGTTACCAGCGTTCCCAACCACCACCATCGGCTCTTTCCCACAGACCGCCTCTATTCGTCTGGCGCGTCAGTCATTCAAGCAAGGCAAATTGTCAGGCGCTGAATACACCGAGGCGATGTTCAGTGAGATCCGCCACGCAGTTCAAGTGCAAGAAGACCTTGGCCTGGATGTGCTGGTGCATGGCGAGGCAGAGCGTAATGACATGGTCGAGTATTTCGCCGAGCAGCTCGATGGCTATGCGTTCACCCGTTTTGGCTGGGTCCAGAGCTATGGCTCGCGCTGCGTGAAACCAGCGGTGATCTTTGGTGATTTGAGCCGACCTAAAGCCATGACGGTCGAATGGATTCGTTATGCGCAGGGCCTGACCAGCAAAGTCATGAAGGGGATGCTGACCGGGCCGGTGACCATGCTGATGTGGTCCTTCCCGCGTGAAGATGTCAGCCCTGAAGTCCAGGCGCGGCAGTTGGCACTGGCAATTCGTGATGAAGTGGTTGACCTGGAGCGAGCCGGAATCAAGATCATCCAGATCGACGAGGCCGCGTTCCGTGAGGGCCTGCCGTTGCGCAAGGCGGCCTGGCAGTATTATCTCGACTGGGCGACCGAGGCATTCCGCTTGTGTGCATCGGGTGTACAGGACCAAACCCAGATCCACACGCACATGTGCTACAGCGAATTTAATGATGTGATCGAGTCAATCGCGGCGATGGATGCCGATGTCATCACCATCGAGACTTCGCGTTCGGACATGGAGTTGCTTGATGCATTCGAAGCCTTCGATTATCCCAATGACATTGGCCCTGGTGTCTACGACATCCATTCGCCACGGGTGCCGGAAACCGCTGAAATCATCAAGTTGATGACCAAGGCAGTGCAGCGCATCCCGGCGGAACGGCTGTGGATTAACCCCGACTGTGGCTTGAAAACCCGTGGCTGGGCCGAAACCGAAGCTGCGTTGGTAAATATGGTCGCGGCAGCGCGTCAGTTGCGCACTCAGCTGGCTTAAATCGGCGAAATGCCAGAGCGCGCATGCAATGTGCGGGCGCTCTGGCAGGCTTTAAAACGCTATCAATCAAGTGCTTCATGGCTAAAACGACCACTGAGCAGGGTTCATCAAATTGTCATGGTTCTGTGGCAGCGCGAAAGCATAAATATCATCAAGATTGCACCTTGATGGGGTTCTGCGTTTTGGTGTTTTTATGCGTGCGTTTTTATTTATGGTCGCGCTGTTATTCAGCGTGTCGTCTTTTTCTGCGGTCCGTTGCGACCTGACATCCGCTACACAATTTGCCGATGTGGGTGAGCTGAGTCTTGCCTATCAAAGTGTCGGTCGTACCCGTGATCCCGCCTTATTGCTGGTGATGGGCCTGGGCGGCCAACTGATCCACTGGCCGGATGAGGTGGTGGAATCGCTGTGTGAGCAGGGGTTTCGGGTGATTCGCTTCGACAATCGCGATGGCGGTTTGAGCCGTTGGCATCAGCCCGTGGCGCCGGTAAACCTGACCATCCAAGCGTTGCGCTACAGAATCGGCATCAGTGTGTCGGCGCCTTACAGCCTGACAGATATGGCCCGTGATTCACTGGGTTTGATGGATGCACTGGGCATTGAACGCTTCCATGTCCTGGGTGCAAGCATGGGGGGCATGATCGCCCAGCACCTGGCGGATCTCGCGCCGCAGCGGGTGCAAAGCCTGACGTTGATCATGAGTAGCTCGGGAGCCGCGGGCTTACCGGCGCCAAGTCCAAAGCTGCTGGCGTTATTGGGCCGCCGTGAAGCGCCCAACAGGGCGGTGGCCTTGGAACAACAAGCGGATCTGCTCGCTGCTTTGGGCAGTCCCGAGGTCAAGGATGATCGCCAGCAGTTGCTGCACGAAGCGCAGGTTTCCTACGATCGCGCATTCAATCCGCAAGGGGTTGAGCGACAGATCGCAGCCATTCTGGCCGAGCCGAGCCGGGTGGAGCTGCTCAATCGCCTACGGGTTCCGACTCTGGTGGTGCATGGCACGGCAGACCCGCTATTGCCGGTAATGCACGGCGTACACCTGGCGGCGCACATTCGCGGCAGCCAGTTAAAACTGATTCCCGGCTTGGCCCATCGTTTTCAGGCTGCGTTTAAAAAGCCGTTGCTTGCAGCGGTGCTGCCCTATTTGATTGCCCACCGTAGGGATACTCATATCGCCCAGTTGTAGGCTGGGGAAGCTTGTGCGGGCAAACAATTTGCCTATTGAAGCAGCGCCGGGCCCAGGGGCACTGGTTTCGCAGCCTGCGAACGGCGTTCCTGCAGGTATTGGCCAAGGCGTAGTTGTTCTGCGGCGCTCATGAACAGGCCAAGCTTGGTGCGGCGCCAAAGAATATCGGCAGGCGCCGTAGCCCACTCCTCGGCGCACAGGTATTCAACTTCCCGGGCATACAACTGGGCGCCAAAATGCTCGCCCAGGTCTTGTAGCTTGTCTACTCCGTCCAACAACAGCCAGCTGCGGTTGCCATAGGTGGTTGCCCAGCGCCGAACCAAGCTGTTCGGCAACCAGTTGAACCTGGCGCTGAGCGCGTCGACCAAGGCGGCCTGGCTTGTAAAGTCCTCGGCGCCGGGTAGCAAACTGGTCGCGGTCCAGCCTGGCCCCATTTGCGGGAAGTGGCTGGCCAGCAGTTTCAGTGCGGATTCGGCCAGCTTGCGGTAGGTGGTCAGCTTGCCGCCGAATACCGAAAGCAGAGGAGCCTCACCGGGATGCCCAGAGAGTGACAGGGTGTAGTCGCGGGTGACGGCTGACGGTTCGGCAGACTCGTCATCACAGAGTGGCCGGACCCCTGAAAAACTATGCAGGATATCCACGCGTCCAAGAGACTGGCGAAAGTGCGCGTTGAACACATTGAGCAGGTAATCGGTTTCTTCTTCGGTGATGGCCACCGTGCGTGGGTCACCTTGATACTCACGGTCGGTGGTGCCGATCATGGTGAATTGATCGAGGTAGGGGATCGCAAACACCACGCGTTGGTCTTCGTTCTGCAGGATATATGCCTGCTCACCTTCGAACCTGCGCGGCACTATGATGTGGCTACCTTGGATCAGGCGAACCCCGTAGGGGGATTCTTGCTTGAGATCGTCGCGAATAAATTTCGCCACCCAGGGGCCGGCGGCATTGACCAGCGCACGGGCGCGAATTGAAAACAGGCTGCCATCGCCGCGTTCAAGATGAATGTGCCATAAGCCTTTGCTGCGTCGTGCGCTGGTGCAGCGGGTTTGGGTGTGGATGTGGGCGCCGCTCTCACGGGCGGCCATGGCGTTTAGCACCACCAGCCTGGCGTCGTCGACCCAGCAATCCGAATATTCAAAGCCTCGGGTGATATGCGCTTGCATTGGGCTGTTTGCGGCGAAGCGTACAGCGTTGGACGCCGGCAGTTTTTCACGCTTGCCAAGATGATCATAGAGAAACAGCCCCGCGCGGATCATCCATGCAGGCCGCAAGTGCGGGCGGTGCGGCAGGATAAACCGCATGGGCTTGATGATATGGGGGGCCTTGGCCAGCAGCACTTCGCGTTCGGCAAGTGCTTCGCGCACCAGGCGAAATTCATAGTGCTCAAGGTAGCGCAGGCCGCCGTGGATCAGTTTGCTGCTGGCGGAAGAAGTGTGTTCGGCCAGGTCGTCGCGCTCGCAAAGAAACACTGATAAACCGCGCCCTGCTGCATCGGCGGCAATTCCGACTCCGTTAATGCCGCCGCCAACGATGGCAACATCATAAACTTCGGCAATGGGTGCGCTGTGGCTGCTGTGTTTGGACATGCTGACACTCACCAGGGATCGAAATTGAACTATTGATGTTCACTTCCGAACATATGCTAGTTGAATAAACCTGGCTTCGCCAGTCGACAAGCCACGAAAGTTTGTCTGCTTTGAGTCTTCAGCTGCGCCCTGGTTTGCGTCGCGTCTTGCTACAGGGGCTGTCTAGACCAGGTTGAGTTGGATCTTGGCGTCGCGCAAAAGCCGGCAGATCGCCGGGCTTGGCGCTGCGTCGGTAAATACTTGGTCGACCAGGTTGATCGACCCCAGGCGCACCACGGCGTTACGTCCGAATTTATTTGAGTCAGCGGCCAACAGAACCCGGCGGGCATTGTTGATGATTGCCTGGGATACCCGCACTTCCTGATAGTCAAAGTCGAGCAAGCTGCCGTCTTCATCAATGCCGCTGATGCCAACCAGGGCAAAGTCGACCTTGAATTGCTCGATGAAGTCGACTGCGGCCTGGCCCACGATTCCGCCGTCGGCACGCACCGTTCCGCCGGCCACCAGTACTTCGAAATCAGCCTTGGTGCTCAGTTGTGCGGCCACATGCAGGTTGTTGGTGATGATTTTCAAGCCTTTGTGGTTCTGTAGCGCGCGGGCAATGGCTTCGGTGGTCGTGCCTATGTTGATGAACAATGAAGCGTGATCAGGTATTTGGGCAGCAACGGCTTCGGCAATGCGCAGCTTTTCTTCGCGCATTTGCCCGGCGCGCATGGTGTAGGCAGTGTTTTGCGTGCTGGAGCTTTCGCACGCCGCGCCGCCGTGAGTACGGCGTAGCAAGCCCTGTTCGGCGAGCTGGTTGATGTCGCGGCGGATAGTCTGCGGGGTTACAGTGAATGCCTGGGCAAGTTCCTCGATGCTGACGTATCCGCGCTCGCGGGCGAGATTGAGAATGTCTTGCTGGCGCGGTGGCAGGGTCATGGGCGAGTCCTTTTTTGCGCCATTATAGGCTGCTCAGGAAGAAATTTTCGGCTATGGTAATGAGACTTTGTCTGAGTATTTTCACAAACGAACATGACCCCTGCAATCGATCTGTTAAAAAAGGCCAAGGCGCCGTTCCAGGTTCACAGCTACAGCCATGATCCGAAAACGGCTTCCTATGGGCTGGAGGCTGCCGAGAAACTTAACCTTGATCCTGCGCGTGTGTTCAAGACGCTGCTGGCGGCAAGCGAGAAGGGCGAGCTTATAGTTGCTGTGGTGCCCGTCGCCGGTAGCCTGGACTTGAAGGCGCTGGCCGCTGCAGCCGGGGTCAAGAAGGCCGATATGGCCGATCCAGTTGCCGCGCAAAGGTCAACGGGTTACTTGCTCGGTGGCATTAGCCCGTTGGGGCAAAAGAAGCGGCTGCGTACCTTTATCGACACCTCGGCCCAACAGTTTCCGAGCATTCATGTCAGTGCCGGGCGGCGCGGACTTGAGGTCGAGTTATCGGGTGCCGTCCTGGCGCAACACACCAATGCCCAATTTGCGGCAATTGGCCGCGAGTAATTTCAGTTTGCTGCATGCCTTGGGTGCGGCGTGCACTCATTCACCTTGGCCAACACATTTTCGGTTGTGAAGGCCCGACAATAATAAGGACACATACATGTCACGGTTTCTGCTGGCGATCGACCAAGGCACGACGAGCAGTCGCGCAATTGTATTCAGTGCCCAGGGCTTGCCTGTGGCGCAGGCGCAGCAGGAGTTCAAGCAGTATTTCCCGCAAGACGGCTGGGTCGAACATGATGCCGAGGAGCTTTGGCAGAGCACCCTGGATGTTTGTCGGCAGGCGCTGGAACACAGTGGTCTGGAGATTGACCAGATTGCTGCAATAGGCATCACCAACCAGCGTGAAACCACCTTGGTATGGGATGCCCAAAGTGGCGAGCCAATCCATCACGCCATTGTCTGGCAGGACCGGCGTACCGCTGATTACTGTGCACAGCTCAAGCAGGCCGGGCATGAGGCTCGCGTGGCAGCCAAGACCGGACTGCTGATCGACCCCTATTTTTCCGCGACCAAGCTGCGCTGGATTCTGGAAAATGTACCCGGCGCTCGCGAGCGAGCAGAGCGGGGCGAGTTGCGCTTTGGTACGGTCGACAGCTTCTTGCTGTGGCGCCTGACGGGCGGCCAATCACATAAGACCGATGCGACCAACGCCTCGCGTACCTTGATGTTCAATATCCATACTCAGCAATGGGATGCCGAGTTGCTGGAGTTGTTTGATATCCCGGTGAACATGCTACCCGAGGTCATGGATTCGGCTGCGGATTTTGGTGCTTGCTTGCCCGAGCTCCTGGGGGCGGCCATTCCGGTGCTGGGTATTGCGGGCGATCAGCAGGCGGCGTTGGTTGGTCAGGCCTGTTTTCAGCCGGGGATGGTCAAGAGCACCTACGGCACTGGCTGCTTCATGATCCAGAATACCGGTGATACGCCGGTTACCTCGCAGAACCGCTTGTTGACCACAGTGGGTTATCGCCTCAATGGCAAGGTTACATACGCCGTCGAAGGCAGCATTTTCGTAGCTGGCGCAGCCGTTCAGTGGCTGCGTGACGGTATCAAGCTGATCAATCATGCGCGCGACAGCGAAGCAATGGCCGTGCAAACTGGTGATGCGTGTGGCGTGTATCTGGTACCTGCCTTTACGGGGTTGGGAGCACCTTATTGGGACCCCAAAGCGCGGGGCGCGATCTTTGGCCTGACCCGCGATACTGGTATCAAGGAAATCGTCACCGCAGGCTTGCAGTCGGTTTGCTACCAAACCCTGGACCTGCTTGAGGCCATGCGCCAGGACGGCGCCGCTGCGCCCAGTGCTCTTCGGGTTGACGGCGGCATGGTTGAAAATAACTGGGTCCTGCAGTTTTTGGCCGATATTCTCGGGGTCACTGTAGAGCGTCCTAAGGTTACAGAAACGACGGCGCTCGGGGTCGCATACCTTGCAGGGCTGCAAGCGGGTATCTACCCTGACCTCGAAGCAATTGCCAGCCATTGGCACTGCGAGCAACGCTTTACCCCGTTAATGGCAGATAGCCATCGTGATACGCTTTACAAGGGCTGGTTGGATGCCGTAAAGCGGGTACGCAGCGAGAACTAGCCCACATCGGCTTTTTTGTGAGGCAGACCTTTGATTCGCTTTCTTCGCTTATGGCTGGCTTTTATTGCAAGTTTTTGCGCGCAGGTGCTCTGGGCCGCAGGGGCGGATAACGAAACCCTGGTCATCACCGGCGACCTTTGGTGCCCTGTGAACTGCGCGCCGGATGGGCAGCAGCCAGGGATATTCGTAGAGTTGGTGCAAGACATCTTTGCCGAACGCGGGATTGAGGTCGAGTACCGGGTGACCAATTGGGCGCGGGCTGTTCATGAGGTTCGGCTAGGTAAAGCCAATGCGTTGCTTGGCGCTGGCGTCAGAGACGCTCCAGATTTCATCTTTACCAAGACGGCTGTGGGCATCTCGCGTAATTGCTTCTACGCCAAGCCAGGCCCTGGCTGGCGCTACCAAGGGGTCGATTCGCTGGCCAGGGTCACGGTCGGAGCTATTAATGGCTATAGCTATGGCCAGGAGCTGAACACCTATTTCGAGCGTTACCGTGCTGATTCGGCACGAGTGCAGATGGCGTCCGGTGATCGGGCGCTAGCCCTCAATATTGATAAATTGCGCAAAGGCCGCGTGGACACCATTATTGAGAATAACTGGGTCATGCAAGCCTATTTGGCCAGGCAGGGGCAAACCGATGCCCTGCTTGAAGTTGGTTGTCGCAAGATAGATGTTCCGATCTACGTCGCGTTCAGCCCCGCACTGGGGGCCAGCCAGCGTTATGTCGATATTTTCGAGCAGGGCCTGGAACGCTATGCCGCCACGGGAAAAGTGGCTGCGCTATATCGGCGTTATGGCATCAGCCCGCCGGCTATCGACCCTGATCATTCCTCCCCGGCCCCTGACCCGCAGCGGTGATGACCCAGACAACCAAGGATTATCGTGATGCAACTCGAATATCATCAAGTCGATGCTTTTTCCAACCGCCCATTTTGCGGTAACCCAGCTATTGTTTATCGCCTTGATCACTGGCTCGATGACGCGCTGATGCAGCGTATCGCGGCCGAACACAACCTGGCGGAAACCGCATTTCTAGTAAAGCAGTCCGAGCATTGGCACATACGCTGGTTCACACCGGCTACCGAGGTGCCGTTGTGCGGTCACGCGACGCTGGCCAGCGCTTATGTGCTGTTCAATATCTATGCAGAGCCGGGCGAGGTTATCGAGTTTCACAGCCTGTCCGGGCCGCTACGGGTCAGGCGCGCCGGGCAACGTTTGGAGCTGGACTTCCCTGCGCAAAATATTGAGCCCGATCATCGGTTGCTCGACGCGGTGTCTGCAGCGCTGGGGGTTGTTGTCGAGGCCGCATTTGTCGGTCCGGAACTGCTCGCGGTGGTGGCGGATGAAGCTACGGTGCGCAATTGCCAGCCTGACTTGGCTGAAGTCGCCAAATTGCCGGGCATGGGTGTCATCATCACCGCGCCAGGGCAGCAATATGATTTTGTCTCTCGCTACTTTGCCCCTTCGATCGGGATTGCCGAGGACCCCGTTACCGGCGCCATCCACTGCAGCTTGATTCCCTATTGGTCGAAGCGCCTGGCCAAGCTTGAGATGCGTGCGTACCAGGCCTCTGCGCGGGGCGGGGAATTGCATTGTCGGTTGGCGGGGGAGCGGGTGAAAATTGCCGGTGACGCCGTTCTGGTCGCCAAGGCAACCTTGTTGCTGGGGGACGTCTAGTCCCCCTTGTGACCTGGGCTAGCTGCCAGCGCTGTGGCGGCGTACGCCAGAGCTTGGCGGGTTGGCGTGGGTTGCGACGCTGCCGGGTACTGCAAATGCGACCAAGTGCTCCGCTGCAACGCGAATCCCCACGCTTTCACCTGGCTGATGATCCGCGTGGCTGGGAAATAGCGCCTCAAGCTGGCTCCCGGTTGGCAGTTGCAGGCGATACAGGGTTGCCGCACCCAGGAAGGTCTTGCCGACAATCAGTGCTGTCAGCGAACTTTCCGGAGCGTAAACAATGTCGTCGGGCCGCAGTAGTACATCTACCGCGCTGCCGGTCGGCCAGATATAGGCACGATCACCGCTGATCACCCCCAGTTCGGTCTGCACCTTTTCCGGGCTCAGCAACTGGCCACGGATGAAATAACCCTGGCCGATAAAGCTGGCGACAAAAGGGGTCTTGGGTTCGTGGTACAGGTTGTAGGGGGTGTCCCACTGCTCCAGCTTGCCTTCCTTGAACACTCCGACATGATCGCTGACAGCAAAGGCTTCTTCTTGATCGTGAGTCACCAGGATCGCGCTGGTGCCACGGCTCTTGAGGATTTCACGAACCTCACGGCTCAAGCTGCGGCGCAGTTCGCCATCAAGGTTGGAGAAGGGCTCATCAAGTAATAGCAACTGGGGTTCTGGCGCCAGTGCACGGGCCAGCGATACCCGCTGCTGCTGTCCGCCAGACAACTCGTGCGGGTAGCGTTTGCCAAGGTGGTCAAGCTTGACCAGCGCCAGCAATTCCTCGGTGATGCGCTCGCAGTCTGGTTGTTTGCGAATGCCAAAGGCGATGTTCTGCGCCACGCTAAGGTGGGGGAACAGGGCGTAGTCCTGAAACACCATGCCGATCCGTCGCTTCTCCGGCGCTAGGGTAAAGCCGGCACTGGAAATCACTTCGCCGGCCAGGCTTATCTCGCCGCTGTGCACCGGCTCAAAGCCGGCAATCGCGCGCAATGTCGTGGTCTTGCCGCAGCCGGATGAGCCGAGCAGGCAGCCAATATCGCCGGCATTGAGGTGTAGATTGAGGTCCTGTACTACCTTGTGCTCGTTGTAGCCACAGCTCAGGTCGCGCAGGTTAAGCAGCATTGAGTGTGTCATACGTGGTGGTGTGACGCTTCGACTAGGAATTCAAGCAAGGCCTTTTGCGCATGAAGACGGTTTTCCGCCTGGTCCCATGCGGCCGAGCGCGGATCGTCAAGCAAGTCTTCGCTGATCTCTTCGCCACGGTGGGCCGGCAGGCAGTGCAGGAACAATACGCTTTCGTCCGCCATATCGAGCAGGGCACGATCGACCTGGTAGGGCTTGAACAGCTTCATGCGTTCTTGCGCTTCGTCTTCCTGGCCCATCGAGGCCCATACGTCGGTCGTCACCAAGTGCGCACCAACCACTGCCTGGCGTGGATCGCGGATGATCTGTACCCGCTCTCCAGCTTCGGCCAGCAGCCTGGCGCTAGGCTCGTAGCCCTCGGGGCAGGCAACGCGCAACTGGAAGTCGAACTGGATGGCAGCCTCTATATAGGAGTTGCACATGTTGTTGCCATCACCGATCCAGACCACGGTTTTGCCCGCGATGCTGCCACGGTGTTCAAGGTAGGTCTGCATGTCGGCCAGCAACTGGCAGGGGTGCAGGTCATCTGACAAACCATTGATGACAGGTACGCGCGAGTTCGCGGCAAATTCGGTCAGGGTGTCGTGGGCGAATGTGCGGATCATGACCGCATCGAGCATGCGAGACATCACCTTGGCTGCGTCGGCAATGGGTTCGCCACGGCCCAGTTGGGTGTCGCGTGGCGACAGGAAAATAGCCTGGCCGCCAAACTGGATCATGCCCGCTTCAAAGGACAGGCGTGTCCGGGTCGAGGCCTTCTCGAAAATCATGCCCAGTACACGGTTCTTGAGCGGTTCGAAAAGCACGCCTCGGTTGCGCAAATCCTTTAGCTCCATGGCGCGGCGGATCAAGCTCACCAGCTCAGTGGGGCTACAGTCCATCAGCGAGAGAAAGTGTCTTGCGCTCATCAAAAATACCTTTTTTACAACAGGGCGCAGGTGGCACAAGCACTATAAATAGTAGAAATGGCTGGACCTGCGGCAGGAGGCCGCACAGTGCGACGTAACAGGGAAAGGCGAAATCTTATAAGCAAATGACGATTCGGCGCAAATTGTCTGCTGTTTCAGGCTTTGCCAGCCTGCTCGGCGGCGGCCTGCTGGTGCTGGATTGGTTGCCCTGATGCCTGTCAATTCACAGGACTAACGCTGCTGGTGCGATATCGGGCTGCGCGCCATAGTCGTTATTTGCACTCCTGCGGGTGCACTCGAATAATAAAGCGAGGCCGGCCATGAGCAAGACTCTCCATCACCGTGCGTGTCATCTATGCGAAGCCATCTGCGGCCTGACGATCGAAACCGAGCGTGCGCCGGACGGCCGTCAGCAAATCGTATCCATTAAAGGCGATGCACAGGACACCTTCAGCCGTGGTCACATCTGCCCAAAAGCGGTGGCACTGCAGGATATCCAGAACGACCCCGACCGGATACGTCAGCCAATGCGTCGTGTGGGCGGTGAGTGGCAGGCCATCGAGTGGGACGAGGCCTTTGCCCTGGTTGCCGAACGCCTGAGCGATATCCAGGCGCGGCACGGTAACAATGCTGTGGCGATCTACCAGGGAAACCCGAGCGTGCACAACTACGGGCTGATGACTCACAGCAACTATTTTCTAGGGCAGTTGAAAACCCGTAACCGCTTTTCGGCAACCTCGGTCGACCAGTTGCCGCATCACCTCACCAGCCATCAAATGTATGGCCATGGCTTTCTGTTTCCGATTCCGGATATCGATCACACCGACTTTATGTTGATCCTCGGGGGCAATCCGCTAGCGTCCAACGGCAGCATCATGACGGTGCCGGATGTCGAGAAGCGGCTGAAGGCAATCAAGGCCCGTGGCGGCAAGTTTGTGGTGGTTGACCCGCGCCGCACGGAAACCGCCGCAATTGCCGACCAACACCTGTTTATCCGTCCCGGGCAGGATGCCGCGCTGCTGCTTGCTCTTTTGAACACCCTGTTCAGTGAAAACCTAACACGCCAGACCCACTTGGATGTAGAGGGCTTGCAGGCAGTGCGTGAGGCCGTTGCCGGTTTTAGCGCCGAGGCAATGAGTGAGCGTTGCGCTGTTCCAGCTGACGTTATCCGCCAGTTGGCGCGGGACTTCGCTGGCGCTGATAAAGCGGTGTGCTACGGGCGTATGGGCGTTTCGACCCAGGCATTCGGCACCCTGTGCCAGTGGTTGGTGCAGTTGATCAACCTGGTGACTGGCAACCTGGATCGGGTTGGCGGTGCGCTTTGCACCGAGCCGGCGGTTGACTTGGTGGCGAGCACCTCGGGGGGGCACTTCAATGTTTGGCAAAGCAGGGTTTCAGGCTTGCCTGAGTATGGCGGCGAACTGCCGGTCGCGGCGCTGGCCGAGGAAATGCTGACCGAAGGCGAGGGGCAGGTCAAAGCCTTGGTCAGCGTAGCGGGTAATCCGGTGTTGTCGACGCCCAACGGGCGCAAGCTGGAGCAGGCGCTCGATGGTCTGGAGTTCATGCTCAGCATCGACTTTTACATCAATGAAACCACTCGCTACGCCGATTTGATCCTGCCGCCGACTGCGCCGCTGGAGCACGATCACTACGACACCACCTTTAACAGCTTCGCGGTGCGTAATGTCACGCGCTTCAACGAGCCGGTACTGGACAAGCCCGCCAATGCCTTGCATGACTGGGAAATATTCATCGGCCTGGCCAAGGCGTTCTCTGCAAAAATGGGCACCGAACTCAAGCCAACCATGGCCCCTGTCAAGATGATCGACATGGGCCTGCGGCGCGGTGCCTATGGTGACAACTCCGAGCATAAGCTCAGTGTTGATGCGCTGCGCGAACACCCCCATGGCCTGGATCTGGGACCGCTCAAGGCTAATTTGGCCGCCCGTATTCGTACGGAGGATAAAAAGGTGCAGGCGGCGCCTGCTCTCTTCATGGCTGACCTGCAGCGCTTTGCCCAGCAACCTTTGGCTGCTGCCGATGAACTGTTGCTGATTGGTCGCCGGCACGTGCGCAGTAATAATTCGTGGATGCACAATTATCACCGCCTGGTGAAGGGCAAGCCGCGTCATCAACTGTTAATGCATCCTGCAGATCTGACCAGCCGTGGCTTGACGGATGGCCAGCGGGTGCGGGTGCGCTCACGGGTTGGGCTGATTGAGGTGGAGGTCGCCGCCAGCGCTGACATGATGCCGGGTGTGGTGAGCCTGCCTCATGGTTGGGGGCATGCCCGGCCTGGAGTGCAAATGGCAATTGCCAGTCATCAGCCGGGTGCCAGTGCCAATGACCTGACCGACGAGCTGCAACTCGATGCGCTATCAGGAAATGCCGCGCTGAATGGGGTGCCGGTCGAAATAGTCGCCGCCTGAGAGGCTCAGGTCGGTATTTGGGCTGGGTTGTTTCCGACCAAGCATTACACTCGGCTTTTCGCTACAATAGCGCCAACCGTGTCGACTTTTGAGTCGTAAAGCTTAGTCCTGAGGTGCCCAATGGATATCATCGAAACCATCAAAGAACAGATCGCCAACAACCCCGTTCTGTTGTACATGAAAGGCTCGCCGAATGCCCCGCAGTGTGGCTTCTCGTCCAAGGCCTCGCAGGTCGTCATGGCGTGTGGCGAAAAGTTCGCCTATGTCGATATCCTGCAGAATCCGGATATCCGCGCCAATCTGCCAAAGTACGCCAACTGGCCAACTTTCCCGCAACTCTGGGTCGGTGGTGAATTGGTCGGCGGCAGCGATATCATTGCCGAGATGTTTGACAATGGTGAACTGCAGCCCATGATCAAGGCGGCAGTTGAGAAGTCCGAAGCCTAAGCTTCGCGGGTTCTGGAAAAATCGATGCCTCGGCATCGATTTTTTTTTGCCTTGCGCAAACCCTTTGTCCCGGATCGTTGCTGAACTGCTCAGGTTCCATAGGGTCTCTATCGCAGTCGCTCGCCAGGCAAAACAGGGATATGAGATGAGTAGCAGTAGCCAGCGTCAGCATCAGTTTCTCAATGGTTCCATTGCCAGGGCGCTGCTGTCGCTGGCGGTGCCGATCATTATCGCCAACTTGTTGCAGGCCGGTTATCAACTGACCGACACCTATTGGGTTGGTCGCCTGGGGGCGTCGGCCGTGGCGGCGGTAGCTGTCAGCACGCCTGTCACATTTCTGGTGATAGCGCTGGGAGCAGGGCTGGCAATGGCCGGCGCTACACTGACTGCCCAGTACATGGGGTCTGGACGCCCGGACATGGTTAATCATGTGGCTGCGCAGACCATGCTGATGGTGATGATCAGTTCAGTGGTTCTGGGCACCCTTGGTTATATCTTGTCCCCATATCTGCTCAAGTTGCTCGGCGTCGAGGCAAATGTGTATGACAGCGCCCTGGGATACATGCGTGTGTCATTTGTTGGCGTGATCTTTGTATTTATCTTCTTCATGTTCCAGTCCCTGATGCGCGGTGTCGGGCAAACGCGAGTGCCTTTGCTGATTGTGCTGGCAACGGTGTTGCTCAACTTCGGCCTCGACCCGTTGTTTATTTTCGGTTGGGGGCCCGTACCGGGTTTTGGTGTCACGGGCGCGGCCATGGCGACTTTGGTGACTCAAGCAATAGCGGCCAGCTTGGGGATGTGGGTGTTTTTGCGCGGGCGCCACGGGATTCAAGTCAAGTGGGCAGGGTTCAAGCCGGACCTGGGCTATATCCGCAAAGCGTTCTTTCTTGGTTTCCCAGGTTCGGTTGAACTCTCTACTCGAGGCCTGGGGCTGATCGTCATGTCTTTTCTGGTAGCCAGTTTCGATACCGGCACAATCGCCGCCTACGGTATTGGCGCCAATATTCTGCAAGTCATCACCATTCCCGCGATGGGCATTTCAATGGCCGTCTCGACCCTGGTCGGCCAGAACATAGGCGCAGGCAATATCAACCGCGCCTCGAAAATCACCCAGCTAGGGGCCTTGTATGGCTTTGTTGGCCTGACTGTCGTGGGTTTGCTGGTGTATGCGATTGCCCCACACCTGGTGGCGTTCTTTGTGCCGGGCGAGGCCGTGGTGATCAATCAGGGCACGGATTTCATTCGCATCATGGCGTTGGCCTGGGGCTGCATTGGTATTCAACTGTGCATCGTTTCTGCATTCAGGGCCTCGGGTAACATGCTCAGTGCGATGGTTATCGCGCTGGTTGCACAGTGGATGCTGCAATTCCCGCTGGCCTATGTATTGGCCAAGCACACGCAGTTGGGTGCTGCTGGCTTGTGGTGGTCATTTCCGGTCACCAATGTGCTGATCGCGATTATTTCATTGTGCTGGTTTGCCAGAGGCGACTGGAAGAAAACCCGGCTCACCGAGGAAGATCAGCAGGTGCGCAGGGTTTCTGAGGAAGCTTTGGTTGAAGAGGGCTATCGCTAGCTCGTTATTGGAGGCATAAAAAAACGGCAGCCCGGGGCTGCCGTTTTTTTGATTCAAGCAACAGGATCATTCGTCCATTTGCGACTGCAGGTAGTTTTGCAGGCCAATGGCCTCGAGCAGGCTGAGTTGGGTTTCGAGCCAGTCGATGTGCTCTTCCTCGGAGCACAGAATATCTTCCAGCAATTCACGGCTGGCAAAGTCGCCAACGCTCTCGCAGTAGGCAATCGCGGCTTTCAGGTCGGTGTGCGCTTTGTGTTCGATCTTCAGATCGCACTCAAGCATTTCCTTGGTATTTTCACCAATGAGAATTTTGCCAAGGTCTTGCAGGTTGGGCAGGCCTTCGAGGAAAAGAATACGCTTGATCAATTTGTCAGCGTGTTTCATTTCGTCGATCGATTCGTGGTACTCGTGCTCGCCGAGTTTTTTCAGGCCCCAGTCTTCGTACATGCGGGCATGCAGGAAGTATTGGTTGATCGCGACCAGCTCGTTACCGAGGATCTTGTTCAGATGCTGGATGACTTTCTTGTCGCCTTTCATTTGCGTGCCTGCCCTGTGCCGAAAAAATATGTGAAGCAAATTTTGAGCGCATAAACTACTACTGTCAAACCTAAGTGTTTGATAGATAAGTTAAATTTAAACTTAATACGAATGTTTAAGTTCTGCATCTAAGTATTAAGTCATTGAATTTTGGGCATAAAAAAGCCGGATCTTAAATCCGGCTTTGGATAGGTCTGGTTTTAGCTGCGATAAAAAATATCAAGCAGCTACAAAATTGGCCTGATAGGCGAGGGCGCCCTGGTTGGCATGGACCTCGGTCAGGGTCTCGCGGACAACCGATTTGGCCAGGCAGGCGCATTTTCCGCATTGGCTGGCAACGCCTGTTGCTTCACGGACTTCACGGTAGCTGCAGCAACCTTCGTAGATTGCATCGCGGATCTGGCCGTCAGTGACACCTTCGCAGAGGCAGACATACATAGTTAAGACTCACTGCTCAAAGACTGTTTCGTTGCGATGGATACTAATGTTAATGAGAATGCTTGTCAAAGCCATCCGCAGCGTATGTTGGATAAATCGAAAAACCCTGATGAACGGTTATCCCCTGGCTGAGTTGCCTTGCAGGACCCAAGGTCAAAAAGCGGTGGGCGAGGCCTAAAATCGAAGTGTATGATGGTGGGCCCAGTCAGTGCGGGGAGCGTCATTGCGTTGTCGTGTTATAGCGCTAGGCTACTCGCACTACTCAAAACTTTTTAGGAGATATCGAATGAGCGTACTCGTAGGTAAGAAAGCCCCTGATTTCGACGTCGCAGCTGTATTGGGTACAGGCGAAATCGTTGACAGCTTCAGCCTGTCCTCTGCGATCAAAGGCAAATATGGCCTGGTATTTTTCTACCCGCTGGACTTCACCTTCGTATGCCCTTCGGAGCTGATCGCTCTGGATCACCGTATTCCTGAGTTCCAGGCGCGTAACGTTGAAGTGATCGGTGTTTCCATCGACTCCCACTTCACCCACAACGCATGGCGCAACACCCCGGTAGACAAGGGCGGCATTGGCCAGGTCAAGTACACCTTGGCAGCTGACATCAACCACGACATCTGCAAAGCCTACGACGTTGAGTCTGAAGGCGGCGTGGCTTTCCGTGGCGCTTTCCTGATCGACCTCAACGGTGTTGTTCGCTCGCAGATCGTGAACGACCTGCCGCTGGGCCGTAACATGGACGAGCTGCTGCGTCTGGTTGATGCCCTGCAGTTCACCGAAGAGCACGGCGAAGTTTGCCCGGCAAACTGGAAGAAAGGCGACAAAGGCATGACTGCATCGCCAGACGGTGTTGCTGCCTACCTGTCCGAGAACGCTGCCAACCTGTAAGGGTTTGCCTTCAGGTGGGCGCTGCTCACCTGAGCGTTACCTGGCGCATAAAAAAACCGGCTTATGGCCGGTTTTTTTATGCGTTGTTCATGAGTTCAGCATCGCCCGTGCAAGGGCTTCAGTCGTCGAAGTCTTCCCAGCCACCCATCTCTTTCCAGCGGTTGACGATGCCGCAGAACAGCTCGGCTGTCTTTTCGGTGTCGTAACGTGCCGAATGTGCTTCACGACCATCAAACTCGATGCTCGCCGCCTGGCAGGCTTTGGCCAGAACGGTTTGGCCATAGGCCAAGCCAGCCAGGGTTGCGGTGTCGAAGCTTGAGAATGGATGGAAGGGGTTGCGCTTGATGCCGGTACGGGCAACCGCCGCATTAAGAAAACCAAGGTCAAAGCTGCTGTTGTGCCCAACCAGAATGGCGCGTTTGCATCCATTGGCTTTCAGCGACTTGCGCAGGCCACGGAAGATTTCAGTCAGGGCATGTTCCTCGCTCACCGCCATGCGCAGCGGATGATCAAGCTTGATGCCGGTGAACTCCAGCGCCGCCTGTTCGATGTTCGCCCCCGCAAAGGGTTCTACACGGAAGAAGTGGGTGTGGTCGGGGTACAGAAAACCCTGTTCATCGATCCCTACTGTGGTTGCGGCGATTTCCAGCAGCGCGTCGGTGGCACTGTTGAAACCGCCGGTTTCGACATCTACCACCACCGGCAGATAGCCGCGAAAACGCGCCGCCATTGGGTGGCGCGGGCCTGAGGGCGCGTTGCCCTCCAGTTCTTCTTCGTACTGATCTTCACTCATTGAGTTTGCTCCAGCAGGCGCCAGCGCAGGGTTTCACCAGCACGCAGTGGAGTAACAGTTTGCTCACCGAAAGGCAGGCTGGCCGGTACGTCCCAGTCGTCACGGACCAGGGTAATGGTCTCGGTATTGCGCGCCAGGCCATAGAAGTCGGGGCCGTTGAGGCTGGCGAAGGCTTCGAGTTTGTCCAGGGCATTGCGCTGCTCGAAAGCTTCGGCATACAACTCTATAGCGGCGAAGGCTGTGTAGCAGCCGGCGCAACCACAGGCTGATTCCTTGGCGTGCAAGGCGTGCGGCGCCGAGTCGGTGCCGAGGAAGAACTTGCGATTATCGCTGGTGGCGACATCAAGCAAGGCTTCCTGATGCACATTGCGCTTGAGGATCGGCAGGCAATAGAAGTGCGGGCGAATACCGCCGACCAGCATGTGATTGCGGTTGTATAGCAGGTGGTGAGCGGTAATGGTTGCGCCTACGTTGGCAGGTGCGGCCTTGACGAACTCCACGGCATCACGGGTGGTGATGTGTTCGAAAACGACTTTCAAGGTTGGGAAGCGCTCGACCACTCGACCAAGGTGCTCATCGATAAACTGTTTTTCGCGGTCGAAGATATCGATGTCACTGCGGGTCACCTCTCCATGAACCAAGAGCGGCAAGCCGACTTCGGCCATGGCTTCCAGGGTGGCGAATATATTGTCGATACTGGTCACGCCGGAATCGGAGTTGGTGGTCGCGCCGGCTGGGTACAGTTTGGCAGCATGGACAAAGCCCGAGGCCTTGGCGCTGCGAACATCTTCAGGGCTGGTCTGGTCGGTGAGGTACAGCACCATCAACGGTTCGAACTGGCTGCCTTCCGGACGGGCGCTGAGTATGCGCTGGCGATAGGCACCGGCTTCGCTGGTGTTGCGTACTGGCGGAACCAGGTTGGGCATGATGATGGCACGGCTAAAAGTACGCGCAACGTCAGCCACTGTGTGCGGCAGAACAGCTCCGTCGCGCAGGTGAATATGCCAGTCATCGGGACGCAGCAGAGTAAGACGGTCGATCATGGAGGCTTCCAGGCGGGTAAAACGTGGCTCGAATCCTACCGGAAAACCCCCATCAGAGCACGCCGTCCGTGCGCTTAACGCGCAAATCCACGACCAGCGTACTTAAGTTTTTGCGCCTGCAACCGATATCAAAGGCAAACCCGTGATTACGTGTGGAGCCCACCGTGCGCCAACTTTCGATGACCCCACTGTGCTTGCTCATTGGCTTGAGCACCTGTTTGCCTGCATGGGGCATTAGCTTTCAGACGCGTCTGGAGAATGTTGAGTGGACAGTGGAGGGCGATAAGTTCGAGTGTCGGCTGTCGCAGCCCGTGACGGATTTCGGCGTCGGTGAGTTTGTCAGGAAGGCTGGTGAGCAAGCCACTTTTCGTTTGCAGACCCAAGGCCGCTGGCTGAGCCCTGGCTCGGCAACCTTGCTTGCGGCGGCCGCACCGTGGCAGCCGGGACGCTCGGATATCAACCTGGGTCGGGTTGGGGTTAGCGACGGCAATATTCCGTTCAACAGTTCCCAGGCCCAAGCCGGACGTTTGCTCGCCGGGTTGCTGGATGGTCGCAGCCCGTTGGTGCAGCATCTGGCTATTCAAGGAGGAGAGCGGGTTGAAGTCCGCCTGCTACCGGTCAAGTTCAAGAAGGCCTACACCGATTACCTGGCCTGCACCGCCAAGCTGCTTCCGGTTAACTTCAATCAGGTCAGGCAGAGTCGCATTGGCTTTCCCAATGGTGGCGTCGATCTTAATCCAATGGCCGAGGCCAAGCTGCAGATACTCCTGGATTTCCTCAAGTCGGATCCTGCGGTCAATCGAATTCTGCTTGAGGGCCATTCCGATAACAGTGGCAGCCGTTTGACCAACCGCGACTTGTCGCGGCGCCGGGCAATGGCGGTCATGAGCTACCTGGAAGCGCACGGTGTGCCAGCGGAGCAAATCACCATGCGCTTCCACGGCGAGCGCTACCCAATAGTGCCCAATAACAGCCCGGCCAATCGGGCGAAGAACCGGCGCGTGTCCATCACTTTGGATAAAGTCCCCGAGCAGGCTGTTGAAAAAGCCCCGGATGAGCCGGCTCCGGCGCCAAAAGCTACAGCGCCAGCCGATCCCGCCGCGACTTCCTGACCGGGTTTTTGCAGTCGCATCGGCTAAACAATTTGTCGCCTCGTCGTCTTAAGCTGTCGCGCCTCTGTAAATTGGCCGCCAGGGTCAGTAGAATGGTCGGCTTTCCGTACAACCCCATGGAGTTCATGGCATGGCCGATGTAAACAAGGTAGTCCTGGCATATTCCGGTGGCCTGGACACTTCAGTGATCCTCAAGTGGCTGCAAGATACTTACAACTGTGAAGTAGTGACCTTCACTGCTGACCTCGGTCAAGGCGAAGAAGTTGAGCCAGCTCGCGCTAAAGCTCAGGCCATGGGCGTCAAGGAAATCTACATTGATGACCTGCGCGAAGAGTTCGTTCGCGATTTCGTCTTCCCGATGTTCCGTGCCAACACTGTTTACGAAGGCGAGTACCTGCTCGGTACCTCGATCGCGCGTCCGCTGATTGCCAAGCGCTTGATCGAAATTGCCAACGAAACCGGCGCTGACGCCATTTCCCATGGTGCCACCGGCAAAGGCAACGACCAGGTTCGTTTCGAACTGGGCGCCTATGCACTCAAGCCGGGCGTCAAGGTGATTGCCCCGTGGCGCGAGTGGGACCTGATGTCCCGCGAAAAACTGATGGATTACGCTGAAAAGCACGGCATCCCAATCGAGCGCCACGGCAAGAAGAAATCGCCATACTCGATGGATGCCAACTTGCTGCACATCTCCTATGAAGGCGGCGTGCTGGAAGATACCTGGACCGAGCACGAAGAAGACATGTGGCGTTGGACCAAGTCGCCAGAGCTGGCGCCGGACACCCCAACCTACATCGAACTGACTTACCGCGCGGGTGACATCGTTGCCATCGACGGCAAGGAAATGACGCCTGCAACTGTGCTGACCGAGCTCAACCGCATCGGTGGCGAGAACGGTATTGGTCGCCTCGACATCGTCGAGAACCGCTTTGTCGGCATGAAGTCGCGCGGCTGCTACGAAACCCCAGGCGGCACCATCATGCTCAAGGGGCACCGCGCCATTGAGTCGATCACTCTGGACCGCGAAGTCGCTCACCTCAAGGATGAGCTGATGCCTAAGTACGCCAGCCTGATCTACAACGGTTTCTGGTGGAGCCCTGAGCGCACCATGCTGCAGCAGATGATCGATGCCTCGCAGGTCAACGTGAACGGCGTGGTTCGCATGAAACTGTACAAGGGTAACGTTATCGTTGTCGGCCGCAAGTCGGATGAATCGCTGTTTGATGCCAACATCGCAACCTTCGAGGAAGACGGCGGAGCCTACAACCAGCAAGACGCCGCAGGCTTTATCAAGTTGAATGCCCTGCGCATGCGTATTGCTGCCAACAAGGGTCGCAAACTGATCTAAGCTTTCAGTAGTCCATCAAGCCTCATATAGCCTTGTCTATATGAGGCTTTTTTATGCGTCATTGGTTGGCGCGAACAGGTGAAAAGTTGGCTCATCTCTGACGGTTCAGGCGTTTGAGCCATGGCGGATAACCTTCGCGTTGTCCGCCTTTAAAAGGAGTAGTGCTCATGTACAAATTACTCGCTGGCCTAAGCCTTGGCCTGTTTTGCTTGAACCTCCAGGCTGGGGTTATTGACCCCGATTGCACCCCTGAAAAGGCAGCTAAAAGCGCAGCCATGAAAGCCACCGTGGGTGTTGGTGGTCGCTGTGATGCAAAAGAAGCCGCTTCCGATAGCATGGGTCTGGACGACAAGAAAGATAAGGTCGATGACGCAAAAGATGGTATCTCCGACAAGAAGGACCGGGCGCATGATGCCAAGGACGATCTAGGCCGAAAAACCCTCAAGAAAGCGCTTTAGAGCGCTTTCCCTATAATCCAGGTCCAGCGCTCCAGGGGCTTGATCGAGCGCAAGACTGGTCAGAATCCGTTAGGGCGCTCACAATAGGCTTTCATTTAGTAGAGGCCAAATAGTGGCCTTTTGCATTTGCCATAACGACTCTATGGAGCCTTTATCATGCGCTTGTTGCATACCATGCTACGCGTCGGCGATATGGATAAATCCATCGCTTTCTACACCGAAGTGCTGGGCATGACCCTGCTGCGCCGCAAGGATTATCCGGACGGTAAATTCACCCTGGCCTTTGTTGGCTACGGGGATGAAGCGCACAACTCGGTACTTGAACTGACCCACAACTGGGGCACCGAAAGTTACGACCTTGGCAACGGCTACGGGCACATTGCCCTGGAAGTCGAGGACGTTTACAAAGCCTGTGATGACATCCGCTCGCGCGGCGGCAAGATTACCCGTGAACCAGGCCCGATGATGCATGGCACCAGCATTCTTGCGTTTGTCGAAGACCCGGACGGCTATAAGATCGAGCTGTTGTCGCCCTCACGCAACGACTGATTTGCCACTTGCCAGCCCAGGGCACTGTGCTGCAATCCAGCCGAGCCCTGCGCATTTACTGCCACTGTCTACAAGGTAACCCTATGCACAATTCAGTCTCATCTGTTGATCCAGAAGGCCTGCTTGAATATTCGGTGGTGTATACCGATCGTTCGCTGAATCACATGTCGCAGTCATTCCAGCAGGTCATGAATGATATTTCGCGCACCCTCAAGCAGGTTTATAACGCCCATGCAGTGGCCGTGGTTCCAGGCAGCGGTACCTTTGGCATGGAGGCCGTCGCGCGTCAGTTTGCCGGCGATAAAAAATGCCTGATCGTGCGTAATGGTTGGTTCAGCTACCGTTGGACGCAGATTCTCGAGATGGGCAAGATTGCTGCGCACAGCACCGTACTCAAAGCGCGGCCTGTAAGCACTGAGCCCCAGGCAGCGTTTGCCCCAGCGCCTATTGAAGAAGTGGTTGCCGCGATTCATCGGGAAAAGCCCGACGTAGTCTTTGCTCCGCACGTTGAAACCTCATCTGGAATCATTCTTCCAGACGCCTACATGCGCGCCATTGGCGATGCGGTGCATGCGGTTGGCGGTATCTTCGTGCTCGACTGCATTGCCTCTGGTGCGCTGTGGGTTGATATGCAGGCCAATGCCGTGGACATTCTGATCAGCGCACCGCAGAAAGGCTGGAGCGGGTCGCCATGCTGCGCATTGGTAATGTTCAGCGAGTTGGCTCGCGAGCGTATCGAAAGTACCGAAAGCAGCAGCTTTGCTTGCGACCTGAAAAAGTGGCTGCAGATTATGGGCGCCTACGAGCAGGGTGGTCACGCCTATCACGCGACCATGCCAAGCGACTCACTGGTGCGCTTTCGCGATGTGATGAAAGAAACCGAGCAGTACGGTTTTGATGTAGTGCGCGATGAACAACAGGCGCTTGGCGATAGGGTTCGTGCCTTGCTGGCAGAGAAGGGCTTTAAAAGTGTGGCGGCGGCGGGCTTTGAAGCGCCTGGCGTGGTGGTTTGCTACACCGATGATGCCGATATCAAGACCGGTAAGAAGTTTGCTGCCCAGGGCTTGCAGATCGCCTCGGGCGTGCCTCTGATGTGTGACGAGCCCGCAGACTTCCAGACTTTCCGTTTGGGCCTGTTTGGTCTTGATAAGCTCAATAACCTGGAGCGCACGGTCGCAACCTTGGCGGACGCGTTGGATAAGGTACTGGCTGAATAGCCACTGGTTTGGCGGGGTGAAACAATGCAATAGCGCTGGTTCTGGACCGCGCTATTGCCTTTCAACCTGCTGAGTCGATCCTGCTGCGCTATAGGCTTCAGGAAGGGCCGTTGATGCAGGGCAGTGCTTACAAATCGAAATCGTATTCAGCCAGCTGTTTGTTCAGGCGGCGTTCGTCCAGAAAATTATCAATGATGCGGCGCTTGGTCAGGTTGGTTTTCGCCACCTCAACCGGTGCATCGTTATCATCGCTATCGTCTGAGACAAAGTCGTCGTCGAGGTCCAGGTCTTCTTTGTCAGTGCTCATATCTTCCACTCCGGGCTGTGCAAGCCATTTGCGCACCTTATAGCGGCAAAATCGCAGCGGGTAAAAAAGATTTTTTCAATCAGGAGGATAGAAAAGTCACTGTAAAATCAATCGTCAGATGTTTTCTGCTTGTATTCGCACAGATCTTCGATGCGGCAACTGCCACAGCGCGGTTTGCGCGCCTGGCACACGTAGCGGCCGTGGAGGATCATCCAGTGGTGGGCGTCGAGTAGAAAATCCTTGGGGACAAACTTCAGCAGCTTCTTTTCGACCTCTAGCACGTTCTTGCCCGGGGCCACGCCCGTGCGATTGCTGAAGCGGAAAATATGGGTGTCGACCGCCATGGTGAACTGGCGGAATGCCGTGTTGAGCACCACATTGGCGGTCTTGCGGCCCACGCCTGGCAGCGCTTCGAGCGCTTCGCGGGTTTCTGGCACCTGGCTGTTGTGCAACTCAATCAGCATACGGCAGGTTTCGACGATGTTTTTTGCCTTGCTCGGATACAAGCCAATGGTTTTCACGTACTCGCACAGGCCGTCGTACCCCAGGGCGTAAATCGCTTCCGGAGTATTGGCGACGGGGTAGAGCTTGGCCGTGGCCTTGTTCACGCCAACGTCCGTGGCTTGCGCCGAGAGGATGACCGCAATCAACAGCTCAAAGGGTGTGCTGTAGGCCAGCTCGGTTTTGGGCTCGGGGTTGTCTTCATGCAGGCGGCGGAAGATTTCGTAGCGTTTGGCGGCATTCACTCAATGACTCCTGTTACACGAACGCGGCGGCTTTGCACCACAACTTCAGGCTGCCTGGCCTTGGCGCGCTCGGCCAATATTGAATCGATGCGGTTTTTACCGGCAATCAACAAACCCAGCACGATAAAGGCACCGGGCGGCAAAATGGCCAGCAAGAAGCCTTGGTAGTCGCTGAACAGGGTGATCTTCCAATTCGCTGCGGCGGGGCCAAAGAGCAACTGCATATTGGCAAACAGAATACCGGTGCCGAGCAACTCGCGAATGGCGCCTATGGACACCAGCACCGCTGCAAAACCCAGGCCCATCATCAAACCATCATAGGCTGCACGGCCTGGATCGTTCTTCGCGGCAAAGGCATCTGCGCGGCCCAGGATCACGCAGTTGGTGGTGATCAGCGGAATAAAAATGCCGAGAATCTGATAAAGCTCATAGGTATAGGCCTGCATCAATAGCTCGATACAGGTGGTCAGTGCGGCAATGATCATCACAAACGCCGGAAGACGCACGGCGGTGTTCACCACGCCGCGCACCAGCGACACTGCGGTGTTGGAGCAAATCAGTACCAGGGCGCTGGCCAGTGCCAGGCCCAAGGCATTGACCGTGGAGTTACTGGTGCCAAGCAGCGGGCACAGGCCAAGCAACTGAACCAGTCCGGGGTTGTTCTTCCACAGGCCGTTGAGGGTGATTTCGCGGTAGCTGGTGCTGGCCATCAGTTGGATTCCTGTTTGGGCGTACGCTCAGTGGCAAACAGTTGTTGCTGGTGGGCATCGAAGTACTGCAAGGCCTTGTGCACGGCCTTGACCACGGCTCGGGGCGTGATAGTGGCCCCGGCAAACTGGTCGAACACGCCGTGGTCTTTCTTGACCG
Organism: Pseudomonas sp. S9; assembly: GCF_000222125.1. Lineage (NCBI taxonomy): Bacteria > Pseudomonadati > Pseudomonadota > Gammaproteobacteria > Pseudomonadales > Pseudomonadaceae > Pseudomonas > Pseudomonas sp. S9. Next base: position 127,729 of record NZ_AFFX01000002.1, read on the forward strand.
CCCAGCCGCTGTCGTCCGGGTTGCTCAGCGACTTGCCGTTAAAGCCCAAGATCCAGTTGCTTTTGCTCAGGTCGATGCGGTCGCCCAAGCCCGGTGTTTCACGGTGGTTGAGCGCTCTTACCCCGGTCAGCGTGCCATTGGCGTTAATTCCGATCAGCAGGTGAATCGCGCCGCTGTAACCATCCGGGGCGACGGCCTTGAGGATGATTGCACTGGGCTTGCCGTCTTTGAGGGCAATGTAGGCATCTTCTGGTGTTTTCAGGCCAAGCAGTTTCGGATCAAACACCTGGACAACATTGTCGAGCAGGTGATTGTCATAGCTGCCGCTGGGCAATATCTGCGCAAGCGCGCGGACCTGGGCCTCACGCTGCGCGGTTTCGATACGTGATGCGGTGCCCAGTTGGGTAAGCGCCACTGTGCCGACGGTGACCACTGCAAAGAGTCCCAGCACCAAGCTGTTCTTGATCATCGACCGGCTGATTTCAGGCAAGGCCACTGGTTATTCTCCGAGCTTGAAGCCACGGGTGGGCTTGCGATGACCGTAGGTGCGTGGTCGTGTGTAGTAATCGATGGTGGGCGCCGCCAGGTTCATCAGCAAGACGCCAAAGGCAACGCCATCTGGATAGCCGCCCCAGGCACGGATTACGTAGACCAGCACGCCCACGCCTATGCCAAAGAGCAAGCGTCCCAGGTTACTGGTCGCGCCCGAAACCGGATCGGTGACGATAAAGAACGCACCGAGCATGGTTGCGCCACTGAGCAGGTGGAACAGTGGTGAGCCGTGGGAGTCCGAGCCGCTGCCGTTCCAGAACAATAAGCTCATGATTGCCAATGCTGCGAGCATGCCGATGGGCGCATGCCAGGTGAACAGGCGTTTGCGCAGCAGTTAGATACCGCCGAGCAGGAAGGCGAGGTTGACCACCTCGGCTCCGGCGCCGCCGAAGCGACCAAAAGCCGGGTTTTGCATCCAGAGTTCATCAATGGTCAGGCTTTTATTGATCTTCAGCGCGTCCAGGGCCGTGGCTTGCGCCCAACCGTCGGGCAGGCTGGCCAAGCCAAAAATATGCTGCACGGCATCCAGCGGACCGACCATGTGCGGCGCTGGCCAACTGGTCATCTCGACCGGAAACGAAACCAGCACCACGACGTAACCGACCATTGCCGGATTGAACGGGTTTTGCCCCAGGCCACCATACAGTTGCTTGCCAAAGCTGATGGCGAAGCCCGTTGCCACCAGCGTGAGCCACCAGGGCGCGTAGGGCGGCAAAGCCAGTGCGAGCAGTACCGCAGTCACCAGTGCGCTGTAATCCTTGAGGAAGAAGCCTACAGGGCGCTTACGCAGGGCAAGAATCAATGCCTCAAAGCCCAGGGCGCAGGCGCTGGCCCAAATCAGATTGATCAGCGTGCCAAAGCCGAACAGCCAGGTCAGGGCGATAATCCCGGGCACGGTTGCCAGCAACACCTGCAGCATGACGCGCTGTGTGCGATTGCTGCCCTTGGCGTGGGGCGATGTGATGCGGGGCAAGGCCATTGGCTGTCGAGTCTCTCTAAAGGGTTGGGTCTGTGGCCTGGTGCGTCGCCAGTGCCTGTTCGGCAGCAGCCAGGCGCGAGCGTGCAGCCTCAAGGGCAGCAGTATCGGCGTTCTCGGCGCGTTCCAGTTTGCGCAGGTCGGCGCGGGCGAAGGCCGCTTCGGTTTTCAGGGCGCGGCTGGTTTCGTCAATCGGGCGCTTGTCGCTGCGCTGCAATTGTGGCGCGGGTTTGCTCGATGCTTCCTCTGCAGCATGCAAGGCTTGTTCGGCGGCCGTTACTGCGGCTGCCAAGCGGCTTAGTTGATCGGCTTCGACCCCGGCCTTTTCAGCTTTTTTCAAGGCCGCGCGGGCCATGGCCAGTTCAACCTTGGCTTTCTTCAATGGATCAACACTGGCCTCGGTTTTTTCTGGCGCGGCTGCTACAGGCGCCTGCAGGCTGGTGAGCAGTTTCTCGGCCGTCTCGAGCTGGTCGCGCAGGTTTTGCAACTCAGTGGCTTGCTCGGCGGTTGGTGTTTCGATCTTTTCCAGCTTGCGCAGTTGGGCGCGCAGCATGGCGGCATCGATCTTGGCCTTTTTCAGTTCGGCATCATTGGCGGCGGGCGCTGGCTTGGCAGGTGCCGCTGTTGCGGTTGCCTGCAGGCTGGCGAGCCGTTTTTCGGCTGCTTCGAGCTGGTCGCGCAGGTTTTGCAACTCGCTGGGTTGCTCGGCGGGGGGTGCTTCGATCTTTTTCAGCTTGCGCAGGTGGGCGCGCAGCATGGCGGGATCGATCTTTGCCCTTTTCAACTCGGCATCATTGACGGCGGGCGCTGGCTTGGCAGGTGCCGCTGTTGCGGTTGTCTGCAGGCTGGTGAGTCGTTTCTCGGCCGTCTCGAGCTGGTCGCGCAGGTTTTGCAACTCGCTGGCTTGCTCGGCGGTGGGTGCTTCGATCTTCTCCAACTTGCGCAGCTGCGCGCGCAGCATGGCGGCATCGGTCTTGGCCTTTTTCAACTCGGCATCATTGGCGGTGGGGCCTGCTGGTGCTGCGGCTGGCTCGGCGGCCAGAGCAGTGTCCAGGGCTTCTTGTGCCTTTTGCGCTGCCTCGCGCAGGTTGCTGGCCTGCGTGTGCAGTTCAGGTGTGTCGTGCGCGGCGAGCTGTTTTTCGGCTTTCTTCAGGGCGACTTGCGCCATGCTTGCCTGAATCTTCAGCTTCTTCAACTCATCGCTCAGGCTGCTGGCCGGGCTTGCAGCCGTGCTGTTGGCGGGCTCGGTAGCCGGGCTCTCTGTCTGGGCAGCCTTGGCGCGAGCGGCACGCTCCTGGCGGGCTTTGCGCTCGGCTTCTTTTTTCTCTTCAGCGAGACGCAAGCGCTCCTGGCGCAGTTCGAAGCGTTGCTTGGATTGTTCGGCCTTGAGCTGTTTCTGCTCCAGGTCGCGAATCTCGCCCTTGGCGGCGCGATAGTACTGCACCAGGGGAATGCTTGAGGGGCATACATAGGCGCAGGCGCCGCACTCGATGCAGTCAAACAGGTTATGCGCCTTGAGCTGCTCGTGGTCCTGGCCGAGGGCAAAGAAGTGCAACTGTTGCGGCAGCAAGCTGGCGGGGCAGGCCTCTGCGCATTCGCCGCAACGAATGCATGGCATTGCTGGCGCTGGAGCAGGCAATTCCGTGGCGCTGGATGCCAGCAGGCAGTTGCTGGTTTTGATCACCGGTACATCTGTGTTGGGCAGGGTGAAGCCCATCATCGGGCCGCCCATGATCAAACGACCCAAGGATTGCTGATCAAGCCCGGTGAAGTCGAGTAACTCGCCAACAGGGGTGCCGATCAATACTTCGAGGTTCATCGGTCGCGCCAGCGCTTCGCCGGTCAGGGTGGTGATCCGCGAGATCAACGGCTGGCCGAGTACCACCGCGTTGTGTACGGCAACGGCGCTGCCGACATTCTGGCAGAGCATGCCGATGTCCGCAGGCAGGCCGCCGCTGGGCACCTCGACCCCGGTCAGGATCTGGATAAGCTGTTTCTCGCCGCCGGAGGGGTACTTGGTTGGGAATACGCAGACTTAAACCGGCCGCTCGCCCACCGCTTGCTTCACGGCGGCAATGGCTTCGGGCTTGTTGTCTTCGATGCCAATCAACACCTGCTCGGGATTGATCAGGTGGGCGAGGATCTCGATGCCTGAAACCAGCTCGGCGGCGAACTCACGCATCAGCATGTCATCGGCGGTGATATAGGGTTCGCACTCGGTGCCGTTGATAATCAGCGTGTGAATTTTTTGCGTTGGGCGTGCGGTCAGTTTCACCGCTGTGGGGAAACCCGCTCCACCCAAACCACTGATCCCGGCCTGACGAATCAGCTCCAGCAGGGCGCTTGGCTCCAACTGGCGATAGTCGGTGCACGGCTGTAGCGCGCACCATTGATCCTTGCCGTCGCTGTCGATAACGATGGCCGGGGCGAGCATGCCAGATACGTGCGGGTAAGGCTGCGGGCCTATAAAGCTGACGCTGCCGGATGTCGGTGCATGCACCGGTACGCTCACGAAACCGTTGGCCTTGGCGATCAGTTGGCCCTTGAGTACATGCTCGCCAAAAGCAACCACTGGCTCGGCCGGAACACCGATATGCTGGTTAAGCGGCACTATCAACCGCGCAGGCAATGGGGCGGCCTGGATCGGCGTTTGGGTGGAGAGGTCTTTGCGCTCTGGCGGATGAATACCGCCCGGAATATCCCAGATTTGCATCAGGCTCATGCAGCTTCGCCTCTGTGGCTCGCGTCGCGATCAGTGGCGATTAGTTGGCCGGGAGCCCGAGGCTGCTGCCATTTCCAGGTTTGTACACTGCTGCCGACTTCGAGCATGTCGATGCAATCAACTGGGCAGGGCTCAACACAGAGGTCGCAGCCGGTGCATTCAGAGGCGATAACCGTGTGCATCTGCTTGGCCGCGCCGACAATTGCATCGACCGGGCAGGCTTGGATGCACTTGGTGCAACCAATGCATTCGGCTTCGCGGATGAAGGCGACCATTTGTGGCTTTTCGCCTTCGACCGCATCAAGGGGCTCGGGCTCGACATCCAGCAGATCGGCCAGCGCCTGGATGGTCGCTTCGCCGCCGGGCGGGCACTTGTTGATCTTGTCGCCAGCGGCAATGGCTTCGGCATAAGGCTTGCAGCCCGGATAACCGCACTGGCCGCACTGGGTTTGTGGAAGCAGGGCGTTGACTTGCTCGGCAATGGGGTCGCCTTCGACCTTGAAACGCACCGCAGCGTAACCAAGGATGGCGCCGCAGACCAGGCACAGGGCCAGCAGCGCAAGAACCGCGCTGATTACCAGGCTCATAACTTGATCAACCCGGTAAAGCCCATGAAGGCCAGCGACATAAGGCCGGCGGTGACCATGCCGATTGCCGCGCCCTGGAATGACTTGGGTACATCGGCAATGGCAATGCGCTCACGCATGGCGGCAAACAAGACCAGGACCAGGGAGAAGCCGAGGCCAGCGCCAAAGCCGTTGGCAGTGGCGGTGATAAAGGTGAACTCGCTCTTGTTGGCGTTGAGCAGGGCAACACCCAAGACAATGCAGTTGGTGGTGATCAGCGGCAGGGAGAACCCCAGGACGCGGTACCGCAGCGGGCTATTCTTTTTAACCACCACCTCGGTAAACTCCACCACCACGGCGATCACCAGGATAAAGCTGATGGTGCGCAGGAACTCGATATCCAGTGGCTTTAGCACGTATTGCTGCACCAGGGAACTGCACATGGCAGCCAGCGTCAGGACAAAGGGGGTCGCCAGGGACAAGCCAATCGCGGTTTCGATTTTCTTCGACACACCCATAAATGGGCACAGGCCAAGAAACTGCACCAACACAAAGTTGTTGACCAGGATGGCGCTAACCAGAATCAGAGCGAGTTCGGTCATTGCGGGTACCGTTTGGACGGGCAAAGGCCGTATAAAAAGGGTGTTTATTATCGATGACAGCTAAATAAGACTCAAGCCAGCATTGGCTTGAGTGTTATTGGCCTATAAGCCTAGCACCGCTGGTGGCAGGTACTGCGGCAGGGTTACAGCGCCTGGGGCCGTGTTACTTGACGCGTTGGCCGGGCTTGGCACCGCTGTCCGGGCTGAGCAGGTAAATCTCTTCGCCGCCGGGGCCAGCCGCCAGGACCATGCCTTCGGACACACCAAACTTCATCTTGCGCGCGGCCAGGTTGGCCACATACAGGGTCAGGCGCCCCTCAAGCTTGCTTGGGTCCGGGTAGGCGCTCTTGATGCCGGAGAAGACGTTGCGCTTGGCATCACCGATATCCAGGCTCAGGCGCAGCAGTTTGTCGGCGCCTTCGACGAACTCGCACTTTTCAATCAGGGCAACCCGCAAATCAACTGCGGCAAAGGCGTCGAAAGCGATCTCGGCGGCAATTGGCTCTTTTACCAGTTCACCATTGCCCGCCGGTTGGTTGGTGGCTTCAGCTGCGGCAAGGTCTTCTTTGGAGGCTTCGGTCATGGCTTCGATTTTCGCAGGTTCGATACGGGTCAGCAGTGCGCTGAACGGGTTCAGTTGGTGGTCTGCCAGCTGGGTTTGATGGTCATCCCAGCGCAGCGGTTCGACATTGAGAAACTTCTCGGCGTCGCTGGCAAGGTTTGGCAGCACTGGCTTGAGGAAAATAACCAACTGGCGGAACAGGTTGATCGCCTGGGCGCAAATCGCCTGGACTTCTTCCTGCTTGCCTTCCTGCTTGTTCAGCGACCACGGCGCCTTGTCGGCGATCCAGGCGTTGGCGCGGTCGGCCAGGCCCATGATTTCACGCATTGCGCGGGCAAAGTCGCGGGTTTCATAGGCTTGCGCAATGCTTGGCGCTGCGGCCTTGAAGGCTTCTGTCAGCTCAGGCGCGGCATTACTGGCGACCAGCACGCCGGCGTTACCCTTGTGGATAAACCCGGCGCAACGGCTGGCGATATTGACCACTTTGCCGATCAGGTCGGAGTTGACCTTCTGCACGAAGTCTTCAAGGTTGAGATCGAGGTCATCAACGCCACGGCCCAGTTTGGCGGCGTAGTAGTAACGCAGGTATTCCGGGTTGAGGTGGTCGAGGTAGGTGCGGGCCTTGATAAAGGTGCCGCGCGACTTCGACATTTTCTGCCCGTTGACGGTCAGATAGCCGTGTACATTGACCGCAGTCGGCTTGCGCAGGCCCGCGCCTTCGAGCATGGCTGGCCAGAACAGGGCGTGGAAGTTGACGATGTCCTTGCCGATGAAGTGGTACAGCTCGGCGCTGGAGTCCTGGTTCCAGAAGGCGTCGAAGTCCAGGTCAGGGCGGCGCGAACACAGGTTCTTGAAGCTGGCCATGTAGCCAATCGGCGCATCCAGCCAGACATAGAAGTACTTGCCCGGCTCATCGGGAATCTCAAAGCCGAAATAGGGGGCATCACGGCTGATGTCCCATTCGTGCAGGCCGGAGTGGAGCCATTCGGCAAGCTTGTTGGCAACGGCATCTTGCAGCGCACCACCGCGCGTCCATTGCTTGAGCATGGCCTCGAACTCGGGCAGCTTGAAGAAGAAGTGCTTGGAGTCCTTCAGCACCGGCACGGCACCAGAGATGGCCGAGCGCGGGTCTTTCAGCTCTGTTGGCTCGTAGGTCGCGCCACATTTTTCGCAGTTATCGCCGTACTGGTCTGGCGTCGCACATTTCGGGCAGGTGCCTTTGATGAAGCGGTCGGCCAGGAACATGCCCTTTTCCGGGTCGAAATACTGGGTCACCGAGCGCGTGGCGATGTGACCGGCGTCGCGCAGTTTCAGATAGATCGCGGCAGACAGCTCGCGATTTTCTTCGGAGTGGGTCGAGTGGTAATTGTCGAAATCGACCCCGAAGTCGGCAAAGTCGGCGGTGTGCTCGGCCTTGACGTTATCAATCAATTGCTCGGGCGTGATGCCTTCTTTTTCGGCGCGCAGCATGATGGCCGAGCCATGGGCATCGTCGGCGCAGACATAGATGCACTGGTTGCCGCGCAGCTTCTGGAAGCGCACCCACATGTCGGTCTGAATGTACTCGAGCATATGGCCAAGGTGGATCGAGCCGTTGGCGTAGGGCAGGGCGCTGGTAACGAGAATCTTGCGGGCTTCAGACATAGAGATCGGCTGCACTGGTAAATCAAGGGAAGTCGACAACTATATAGCCCTGGCCATTTTTTTTCATCCCGCGCGGCCGTCCAAAGGTGGAAAAGTCGGCATCTGTTGCAACTCTGGCTTTGCGGTAACATGCTGGACTGCGTTACTTGACCTTTGTTTGGGAGTTTTCATGTCTGTCACCCGTGAAGTAGTTGAAGCCACCCTGCGTCAGTACACCGACCCGCACTTGAATCAGGACCCGGTCAGTGCCGGTTGCCTGCGAGAGATCGATATTCAGGGCAGCAGTGTCAATGTGCGCCTTGAACTGGGCTACGCCGCCGGTTTGTTCAAGAGTGGCTGGGCGCAGGTGCTGGAGATGGCGCTGACCAATCTTGATGGTGTCGAGGCTGCCAAGGTGCAGATTGACTGCGTGATTGCTGCGCACAAGGCACAAGAACAAGTGCCTGCACTGGCCAATGTTAAAAATATTATCGCGGTTGCCTCGGGCAAAGGCGGTGTTGGCAAATCGACCACTGCGGCCAACCTGGCCCTGGCCTTGGCCCGTGAAGGCGCCAAGGTGGGTATTCTCGATGCCGACATCTATGGTCCTAGCCAGGGCATTATGTTCGGCATCGCCGAGGGCACACGGCCACTGGTCAAGGATCAGAAATGGTTCGTGCCGCTTGAGGCCCACGGTGTTGAAGTGATGTCCATGGCATTTCTGACCGATGAGAATACGCCCGTGGTGTGGCGCGGTCCGATGGTGTCCGGCGCGCTGATCCAGTTGATCACCCAGACCGCCTGGACTGACCTGGATTATCTGGTGGTGGACATGCCGCCAGGCACTGGCGATATCCAGCTGACACTGGCGCAGAAAGTCCCGGTCGCCGGTGCCGTGATTGTCACCACGCCGCAAGATTTGGCGTTGCTGGATGCGAAGAAGGGGGTGGAGATGTTCCGCAAGGTCAATATCCCTTGTGGAGATGTTCCGCAAGGTCAATATCCCTGTATTGGGCGTGGTCGAGAACATGGCCGTGCACATCTGCTCGAACTGCGGTCATGCCGAGCATTTATTCGGTGAAGGCGGCGGTGAGAAGCTGGCCAAGCAGTTTGATGTCGATCTGCTTGCCTCTTTGCCGCTGTCGATGGCCATCCGCATGCAGTCAGATGGCGGCAAGCCAACGACCATCGCTGACCCGGAAAGCCAGATAGCCATGATCTATCAGGAAACCGCACGTACCGTTGGTGCACGAATTGCCCAAAGTGGTGCTAATGCGCAAGCCATGCCAACTATTTCGGTTAGCGACGACTGAGGCTCGTCAGCGGCGGTCCCGGTGCGCCGGGATTGCTGCTGGCTGGTGAGTTTCTGCAGGCATAAAAAAACCCCGCCGAAGCGGGGTTCTTTATAGGGAGGACAAGTTAGATAACTTGTACTTCCTCAGCTTGCATGCCTTTCTGACCACGAGTGGCCACGAAAGTTACTTGCTGGCCTTCTTTCAGGCTCTTGAAGCCATCGCTCTGGATAGCTTTGAAGTGTACGAACAGGTCATCACCAGATTGTGGAGTGATGAAGCCGTAACCTTTCTCGTCGTTGAACCACTTAACGGTGCCAGTTTGACGATTAGACATGTGTAATCTCCTAACAAAAGTAATATACAGCCCTGGAAAAAACCAGGCCGGGACTGAGTGCAACGAGTACTAGGAGTCGGACGATGTTTGGATCGAAATCTAGGCATCAAGTAGCGATTCGCGGTGACACATGCAGCACAGTGGAAGCACCATACTCGTTTTTCACGCTAAGCGCGAATACTGTGTGCACCTTTCTGTTATTTAACGACTGATGGATCAGAAATTGCTCAGTTTTTGCACATTCGACGGCAAACTTTGAACCCTACCGCCAGCCCCGGTAAGATGCGCTCACTTTTGTGTCATTACTAACCTCAGGACGCCCGCCATGAGCATCAAATCGGATAAGTGGATTCGCCGCATGGCCCAAGAACAGGGCATGATCGAACCTTTCGTTGAGCGCCAAGTACGTACCGAGGGCAACGAGCGATTAATCTCGTACGGTGTCTCAAGCTACGGTTACGACGTTCGCTGCGCGGATGAATTCAAGGTTTTCACCAATATCAACTCGGCGACTGTCGATCCCAAGAACTTTGATGAAAAAAGTTTCGTTGATGTGAAAAGTGATGTTTGCATCATCCCGCCGAACTCATTTGCCCTGGCGCGCACGGTCGAGTTCTTCCGTATTCCACGCAATGTACTGACCATCTGTCTCGGCAAGAGCACCTATGCGCGCTGCGGCATCATAGTCAACGTCACCCCGCTTGAACCCGAGTGGGAAGGCCACGTTACACTGGAGTTCTCCAATACCACGACGCTGCCAGCGAAAATCTACGCCAACGAAGGCGTGGCGCAGATGCTTTTCCTGGAGTCGGATGAAGAGTGCGAAGTGTCTTATAAGGACCGCGGTGGCAAGTATCAGGGCCAGCGTGGCGTGACCTTGCCAAAAGCCTGATTCCAAAACTTTGGAAAAGCCCTGCAAACTGCGGGGCTTTTTTATATCTGCAGAATCTGTTTGAGCAACCGGGTCAGTGTGATGATTGATGTTGCTTCAGCCACGATCGATCCAATAGCTTTCAATATGTAACGCTAACGAACTGTCATCGCTCTGCGCTTTCTAAGGTTGTAGGCCCGAATAGCGGTTAGATGTTCATAACCTTAGATTGAGGAGGCTTTATGCCGGTTTGGCGAATTACCTATAACCACGATGAAAGCGCCGAGAGTCTTGAGTTTGAATCGTCGCAAAAACCCAGCATTGATGAGGCTGTTGAGTTGGTGCTGCGCATGGCTGAGCAAAACCTCAAGCCCCTGCCTCCCAAAGAGCTGCCCCATGAGGAACAAACGCCTGCAGTGCAACTTCTGGAACGGTACGCGATTACCGTGACGGGGATCGCGCAGGAGTAGGCCTGGCCTGGTTAATGCCGGGCAAAAGAAAAGGCGCCAGAGGCGCCCTAAAAATGATCATGGAGTAAGTCCACTCTCTCTGAGTGTCTGCCTGTGTCTTTGGTTCAGTAGATGCCGATAAATGGTCGGTATTTGTCCAGCGTAACGCTGTGCAGCTGGTGCCTTGTGCGCACAGGTGCTGCCTATACTGGACGGTTCGTCTGAAGTTTTGGCGAAGGCATTAATTAAAGTGTACTGTATGCATGACCAGTATTTATGGGCTTTCGTCATGTATTTCCAGTACCACGGCCTCCAGCTTGTTGGCGGAGCTGAGTTGCCTCTTTATTCCTTTCATGTGCCTGCCGGGTTCCCGTCACCGGCGCAGGATCATATCGAGCGCGAAATTTCTCTGGATGAGTTGCTTGGGCTACGTCTGCCGCAAACCTTTCTGGTGCGAGTCGCGGGCGACAGCATGATCGGTGCCGGAATCTTTGATGGCGATTTGGGTGTGGTTGACCGCGCAATCGAAGCCAAGGCCGGCGATATAGTGATTGCTGCGCTGAATAACGAGCCGTTGGTAAAACGCCTGCACAAAGAACATGGCGGCTATGTGCTCAGGTCGGAAAACCCGGCCCATGCGCCACGTCCAGTACTGGCTGGCGATTAGTTCAGCGTTTGGGGCGTCATGCGCTACAGCGTGCGCCACCATGTCTGAACAGGGCAAGGTGTATGCCCTGGTTGACTGCAACTCGTTCTACGCCAGTTGTGAACGTGTCTTTCGGCCTGATCTGGCCAGGGTGCCGATAGTGGTGTTGAGCAATAACGATGGCTGCGTTATTGCTCGCAGCGCCGACGCCAAGCCTTTTGTGAAAATGGGCGAGCCTTATTTCCAGGTAAAGGAACGTCTCAGGCAGAAGGGTATCCTCGCGTTCTCCAGTAATTACGCTTTATACGGTGATATGAGCCAGAGGGTGATGGCGACTATTGAGGGCTTGGTTCCGGCTGTTGAGGTGTATTCAATCGATGAAGCCTTTGCTGATCTAACCGGTATGAAGCCGCCATTTGAGCCGTTGGGGCAGCAAATCCGCGCAAGAGTGCAGCTTTATACGGGCTTGCCAGTCGGCGTGGGTATTGCCGGTACTCGTACCCTGGCCAAATTGGCCAACCATGCTGCCAAGCGCTGGCAGCGCCAGACCGATGGCGTCGTCGATATCACTGATCCGCTGCGGCGCGACAAGCTGCTCAAGGCCTGTGACGTCAGTGATGTATGGGGTGTAGGCCGAAACATGACTCAGCACCTGACCCGCATGGGGATCAAGACCGCCTGGGACCTGGCCCAGGCGGATCCCTGGATGCTGCGTAAGCGCTTCAGCGTTGTCATCGAGAAAACCGCGCGGGAGCTACGCGGCACGTCCTGTCTAAAATTCGAAGAGTTGGCTGTGGCCAAGCAGGAAATTTGTTGCAGTCGAATGTTTGGCTATCGCTTGAAAAAAATCGAACCCATTCGTGAGGCTGTGGCTACATATGTCGCGCGTGCCTGTGAAAGGCTGCGTGCCCAGGGCTCCTTGTGCAAAAAGGTCAGGGTGAGTCTGCGCACTGGCATGTTCAATCCTGACGAGCCGAAATTCGCCAAAGGTGTGGTTTGCGAGTTGCCTTACCCGACTGACGATACGCGGTTGATAACCAAGGTTGCGATGGCTGGCTTGGAGAATGCCTTTAGTCCGGGTTATGCCTTCAGCAAGGCCGAAGTGCTGTTGCTTGAGCTGTGCCAGCGTGGAGAGTTTACTGACGATATGTTCACAGGCGCCCAGGCCGCCTCAAGCGATAAAGTCATGCAGGTTCTGGACTCAATTAATGCCAAGTGGGGCAAAGGCACGGTACGCCCTTGCGGTGTGCCGGCAATGCCGGAGTGGGGCATGCGCCGCGAGTTGATGAGCCCGGGCTATACAACCCGGCTGGATCAACTGTGGCGCGTCAAGTAGCTCCACTGTGGTGCATGGTTATTGCGTGTCTTGGGTCACGCTTTCAGTTTGCACCGCAGGCGTTTGCCCGGCATCGACCCATTGCAAGAACAGCTTGTAGCCAACGGCCAACACGACAGGGCCGATGAACAAACCAATAATGCCCCCCGCCAGCATGCCGCCCAGGGCGCCGATAAGAATTACCGGCATGGGGACGTCAACGCCACGGCCCAAGAGTATCGGCTTGAGGATGTTGTCCAGCAAGCCGCCGATAAAGGTGTAGATGGCGAATATAATGGTGGCCAATGTGGCGCCTTCAGTGAAGAACACAAAGGCGATCACCGGGATAGTGACCAACGGCAGGGGCAACTTCATGTTGCCCAGCAGCAATCCCACCATCGCCAGCAGGCCCGCCCCCGGAAAACCCAACACGATAAAGCCGATGCCAATCACCACCATCTGGATAAAGGCAATGCCGATTACACCTTGGGCAACGGCGCGAATAGTCGCGACGCACAGGGTAATAAAGCTATGGCTGCGGTCTGTGCCGATGATGCGGTCAGAAATGCGAATGGCGCTCCTGTGGCCTGTTTCGCCATAAGCGATGATCACGCCGGCAATGATCAGTGAGGCGATAAAGATCAAAAAGCCAACACTGACACCGGCGATCTTGCTCAGCAGGCCAAGGGAAACCCCTTTCAGGTGTGGCGCCACCGTCTGCAGCACGCCGGTTAAGTCAGAGGCTGCATTTGTCCAGAAACCGTAGAGTGGCCCACCTATTACTGGCCAGCTTTCAACGACGGCGGGTGGCGGCGGAATATGCACGCTGCCACTTTTGACGGTCTCGATTGCAACGTGGACGGATTCAGTAAGTGAACTGCCGAGGAAATACACCGGGATCAGCAACACTGCAATTGCCAGTGCCACGAGTAATGACGCCGCATGGCCGCTGCGGCTGGTCAGGCGTGATTTGACCATGCCATGCAATGGGTAAAGGGTAACGGCCAGTATCAATGCCCAGAGCATCATGCTCAGGAATGGGTGAAAAACCTGATAGCAGCCATAAACCAGGGCCGCTATCAGCGCGGCGCGAATAAAGGTATCGAGCAGGGTGCGCGAAAACTGCAGCTCGGGAGGCGAGGTAGGCGACATTTGAGTTCCTTTCTGAATGGCTGGGCGTGAGGTCTAACCCGTGTTTAGCTACAGCATAGCCGCTTGCCAGAGATGCTATGAGACACAAGAGGGCTGCATGTCAGCGGCTGATTTGGCTAAGTAGATTAGATTGGCGACTGTGGGTCGATAGTCACAGCCAATAGAAAAATCAGGCTTTGTCATCGCCCATTGCCTGGTTTGCCGGCGGGGCACCTAAATTTCAGGCAAAAGAAAGGGCACCAAAGGGCGCCCTAAACGATGATCATGGAGTAAGTCCATTAACTCAGAGTGCTACTTGAGCAATTGGTTCCATGATTGTTGGTAAATCTGGGTTATTTGCCGGGTGTGAGCAGCAAGCGCTTGTTGCCGTAGACCTTATCGATATTTTGCGACTTGAACGGAAAGCTCATGTATTGGCCCTTGAGCCATGCATCAATGCCATCGGCGTAGTGGTCACTGGCTGGATTGCCTGATTGTCCGGAACTGTTAACCCCGTAGAAAGGTTCGTCCAGGCCAAAGTCGACAGCAATGCGCATGGCTGGAATCAACCAGGTATCGAAGTCCTGTCCCCAGTGGTAAGCCGAGACATTCAGGGTGCTGTGGTCGCCACCGGCAGGGTATGGGCCGCGATCAAGGTAGCTGCCGAGGGTACTTAAGCTGGCGCGTTGGCTGGCGCTGAGCATGGGCGCCGCTTTGCTGCTGTCGCTGATCCAGTTGTAGCTGTGCAACTTGCCCCACTGCCAGCCTGCCGGATCGCTGCCGAGCTTGGCTTGTATGAAGCTGGCGGCGGCGCTCAGGCTGCGTGCCAGGATCATGGCCTTGGTTTCTTTCTGCGGGGTGTTGATATCGTCCCAGAACGGGCTGTCATCACGGCCGAGCAGATGGTCCGCCTGGGCGGAGTAGGAGATGCCGGCGGTTTCGACCAGCGCTTTCCATGCCGCGCTGGTATCGGGACCCAGCTCATCGAGGAATGTCTGCCGTGCGCTTTCATGCAAAAACGCACTGTACAGCGCTGCGTCAGCCGAATTGGCCGCGAGCTTGCCATCGAAGGCCATCAGCCGTTTCAGCGTATTGCGTGCATTGGTGGCATCGGCTGGCGGCATTGCCTTGATTGCTTGCGCAAGCTGCTCGGCCATGCCTGGAGCCTCGAACATGCTTTGCAGCTTGCCGGCAAACAGGGTGGTCTGGTCGTACTGCATGGCTTTGGTGCTGCGCAGGTCTTGCTTGCCGCTGTTGAGCAACTGGGCGATTCGCTCGGCGCGCTCAGGGTAATGCCAGGAGTTGGACAGCTGCATGCCGTAGCCGCGCGGTACGGTGCGATTGTTGGCGGTTGCGATCCAGCCTTGCTGCGGATCTTGATCATAGGGATGGAGCATCGGTTCTGCATAGCCGTCCCAGTCGTACTCGCTGCTCCAGCCGGGGGAGGGCATCAGGCCAACACCGGCGCGCCGATTAGGGAAACGACCAGTGACTTGCCAGCCGATATGCTCGGCATCGGCAAAAACAATGTTCAGCGGTATTGCACGGATTTCACGGGTGGCGGTCGATGCTTTTTCGGCCGACTGCGCACGGGACAGGTCAAAAAAGGCATCGAGGCTCTGGTCGGACTCCAATTGTGCGGTTTGCAAGGCCAGCCCGTAGCCACTGCTGATCTGTATCGGTTGCAGCGGGTGCTTGCGTTCACCCAATACCGAGTTCAGCAGCGGGCCGTGGCGAGTTTCAAAAATCGTTTCGCGTACGGGGTTCTGGCCTTTGATGAAAAAGGTCTCCTGGCGCTGCTTGGCAGGCTGCCACTTACCTTCGGCTAGGTAGTAGAGCTGGCCGTTCTGGCGCTTGATTTTCTCCAGGAATATATCTTGGTTGTCGCCCATGACCATGGTCATGCCCCATGCGACTTTGCCGTTGAAGCCTGCAACCACCGCAGGCACGCCTGCGATTGAGACACCCGCCACCTGGTATTTCGGCGCGCGGATTTGCACGAAGCTCCACATTGACGGCAATGACAATGGCAAGTGGGTGTCATTGGCCAGCAAACTCTTTGCGCTGCGGGTCTTTTGCGGGCTTACTGCCCAGTTGTTGGAAGCGGCAACACTGAGCAAACGGGTGTCTGCCACTTGTTGAATGGCTGAGTCGATGGCGGTTAATTCGCTGATCTGACCGCTGAGGCTCAAGCCCTTGAGCTTGTCGGCTTCGGCAAAGGGCAGGGGTTCGTCCGGGTAAGTCGGCAGCAGCCAGGCGAGGTTTTCGTTGCCGACTTTTTGCGCCATGACCAATGCGGCGATTTCTTCTTGCAGGTTGACCGACAACCCGAAGTTGATCAGGCTGAACAGCAGAGCCGAGTCTTCAGCTTTCCAGTACGCGGGGCGGTAGCCAGATTCGGCGAGGTCCATCGGCAACTTGTCACGGAAGCGAAACATATAGGCGTTCACCCCGCGTGCATACACCTCGAAAATCTTCTTCAGGCGTGGCGATGCTCCCTTGTACAGCTGCTCGGCACTTTGCCTGAGGTTGGCTGCACGCATCAGCCGGTCGACCTCCAGCGCGCCGGGGCCAACCATTTCCGACAAGCGACCTTCCGCGAGCAAACGCATGCCGACCATCTGGCTGAGGCGGTCACCGGCATGCACATAGCCAAGGGTGAAAATGGCGTCATGCAGGGTGCTGGTTTCAATCAGCGGCATGCCCAGGGCATTGCGCCTGACGACCGCTCCCTTGGCCAAACCTTTAACCGCGACTATGCCTTGTTCCGGAGGCACGCTATCAGCGTAGCGACTGCTTAGAAACGATTGGCAACCGCTGAGCGCGAGCACGGCACTGATCAATACGGCTGTTGGACGAAACACACGCGATTGCATGCAGCAAACTCCTGACGGGTGGAGCGGGTCGATGATTCATTCAGCAAAGCCTAGCAGGCTGGAGGCCAGGGTTGCGGGCTGTTTGAGCTGTTTGGTTGGCGCTGCGTAAGTTAGTCAGCGGCGCATTAACTGGCAAGCGCTGGATTGATATTTTCGGCAGGCATTTAGCCACGATCCAGCAGCATGCCTTGTTGCTATTACCAGGTTGAGCCGGTCTGGATATATACCGCATTGTCTTCTGGGCCTGCAGCAACATCCACGCCCATCACCAGGCCATAACGCTTGGCTATCAAGTAGCGAAAACCTGTGCCATAGCTGTTGACTTCCTCGGCGCTGCCGAGCTCATTGAAGTGCTCGGCAGCGCGGCCTGTTCCTGTAAACACTCCCAGCGTCCAGCGTGGGCTCAGCTTATAGTCCAACTGGATTTCCGCGACCGTGACCCTGTTGCCTTGATAGCGCGATTTCGAGACGCCACGCAGGTCGATGAAGGGCGGAACATAAGGCGGTAGGGGGGCGTCGCCACGGGCGTTGACGGCGTCGACCTGCAGGCGCAACCCCAGGTTCCAGCGACTATTGAGCTGCCAATAGTTCAAGCCGGAAATCTGATAGCTACTGTACTCGACATCGCTGCCAATGCTGTCGTCAAACAGGCTGTAATTGCTTGAGTAGTAATAACCCTTTTGCGGGTTGAAGGGGTTGTCGCGGCTGTCGTACTCCAACACCAGTCCCAGGCCGGAAGTTGTGATTGATTTATCCGTTTGCCGTTGAAGAAACTCCCGTACGGCGCTTGGCAAATTCGACAGGTCTGGCGAGCTGACCAGCTTGCTTGTCACTTTGCGGTACAGCTGGCGGCCACCGATGAACACCTTGGTCCCGGGAAGACGATACTTGAGATCCTGGAAGACCACCGGGCCTTCCAGGTTCAACTCAACCGATTTACCCAGGTCACCGATACGTGGCAGCGAATAAAACTCGAGGTTGGGCGAGGCATAGGCCAGAACACCACGGTAGCGCAAGCTGTCTTGCATCCAGAATCCAAGGTGGCCGATGGCGGCGCCCCAGGTACCATTCTCCGTACCCATGCCGCCAAGAATGCTGATGTTTTCAGGCAGCATTGCCTGGCTTTGGCTGCGCTGCTTGCGTTGCTCATCGGACTCATGGAAGAACAGCGCACCCAGCGCCAACCCGGTACCAACTGCCGGTTCAGTGATCAGGCTCGGGACTGGCAGGAATCCATTGGGTACCTCGGACAAGTAGCTGCTGGTGTCGAACTGGCCGTCATCGGGGTCGATCATATGTTTGTTGAAGAAGTCGGCGTTTGCCCAGGATGGCTGGATCAATGCCCACAAGCAGGGTAAGTACGACCATGTTCTCAAACTCATCCGGAGAGGCTCGGGCGGAATTTGAATTGCAGTATAGTTCGGCCTTTTTAAGCCTGGACTAAAGGGCTTGGATATTGTTTTGAGCTTCAGGGGCCGGTTTCGACTAAATCGCTACTGCAGCTGAGTGCCCCGCAGTGTGGCTGCAGGGCACGGCAGTTGGCGTCAGTTTGACCGGCTTTCAGGTAGGCCCAGAAACCAGCTGTAGTAAGGGTTATTGCTGTCAGTCCTCAGCAATTGGCGCACTTCGCGGGTCCAGCCTTCGCGATCGCGCTGGTAGGAGAACAGGCCCGCTGCGTAAAAGTGCTGCAGGCGTGTCCAGTTATTGGCGACCTCGGCACGAAAGGCATCATCAGTATCGACCAGTGGAGGGGCGCTATGGAGTTCAAGCAGCGCTGGCAACACGCGAGTGATTTCCTTCGAGCGTACCCAGGGAGCGTATTCGATACGTGGGCGATCGTCGGTGACAGCAGGCGCATCACCGGCAAAGCGCTCGAGCCCCTTGCGGTCGGTGATCCAGGTCGCGAGCAACGCCGCAGGGGTATCAATCCCCACCTCCCTTAGCGACTCTGCAATCTGTGGGCGCTCGAAGCGTTGCTCGATATCAGGCACTGATAGCGATATAGGCTCCAGAGAGCCAATCAGCAGCATCTCGTGGAGCTCGGTGGTCCAGAGCGTGGCGTGGGGAAATACATCAATAAAGCTGCGCACCAATGAACGGCTGTCTTCGATGTTCTGCGTAGGCAGTGGCAGCCATTGGGCAACCAGTCCACCGGGCTGCAGGCGACTGGCAGCCAGAGCGTAGAAGTCCCGGGAATAGAGGTTGACCACTCCGGCGGCCGATGGTGGCGGTGGCTCCAGGGTCACCAGGTCGTAGCGCTCGGCGCTGCGCAGCAGTTCACGGCGGCCGTCGCGTAAGCGAATGTCCAATTGCGGGTTTTCTGCGGCGTTATAGTTACCGTTGAACAGTGGCGCGGCTTCGAGCACTTCCGGCAGCAGTTCGGCGACAACCGGTTTTTTCAGGTCGCTGTAGCGCAACATGGCTCCGACGGTGATCCCGGTGCCAAAGCCAATGACCAGCGCCGATTGCGGCTGGCCTTTATGGATCAGCAGCGGCAGCAGTGCTTGCAGGCGCATATAGCGCAGCGAAGGCATGGCGTCGCCCGTATTGGAAACGCCCTGGATATACAGGCGGTTGAACTGGCGTTCGGCTCGACCCTGGGTGACCACAGCGACCGTGCCGCTACGGCCTTCCTTGTAGAACACTATCTTGCCGTTGCGCGCCCCGGGTAGCAGATCAGCAAGCCGTTGCGGTGGCGTAAGTGCCCCGCCGATGAGGGTGGCCAGGCCAAGTGTCAAAACGGCGAAGCGCATTCCCTTGCCTACCGCTGCACCTTTGAGCACGGCTACGGCGCCGATCAATGCAGCGATTACGGCCAGCACGACCAGGGTTCGCACCAGACCCAGTTCAGGCACCAGGACGAAACCGGTGAGCACCACCCCGACAATACCGCCGAGAGTGTTGAGCGCAACCACGGCGCCGACATCCCGGCCGACGTGACTGCTGTTGACCGCCAGGCGCAACGCCAGCGGGAAGGCCGCCCCAAGTAAGGTCGTGGGCAGGAACACTACGCATAGCGCGGCGACAGCAAAGCGGGCAGACATTCCGGCGAGGTCATTGCCAGTCAGTTGCAGTACTAAGAACTCCGCCTGGCTCTGGGCAATGATCAACCAGCGGCCCAGCCCAGCAATCTGCAGCAAGGCGAGCAGGCCGGCTGCGGCGATTAAGAGGCCGAATAGCCCCCAGGGATCGGCAATGCGATCGGCGCGGCGCGCATATAAGGCGCTACCCAGTACCAAGCCGGTGAGATAGGTGGCCAAGACCACGGAGAACGCGAAGGCGCGGGTGCTCATGAAGGGCACGATCGATTGTGTCCAGACCACCTCGTAGCCAAGAGCTACGCCGCCGGCGATGCAATACAAGGCAATGGCCAGGCGGGCCATGTTTGAACGCGGAGCAGGGGATGCGACTGCTGGTTCAGGCAGCCTTTGATCACTGCGCCGTGCGAGCCAGGCTCCGCCACCGGCAAGCAAGTTAAGCATGGCCGCAGCGTAGGCACTGCCAGTGACGCCTAATTGTGGAATCAGGATAAAAGCCGCCAGTAATGTACCAGCGATTGCCCCGGCGGTATTGCCGGCATACAGGCGGCCACCCGCTTCACCGAGGTGACCTTCGGCAGGTGACAAGGCACGCACCAGAACCGGTAATGTGCCACCCATGAAAAACGCGGGTATGCCGACCAATGCAAAGGGCAGCAGCCAGGCAAGCAAGCCGATGCTGCCTTCGAGCCGAGCGAACAGGCCGGCCGATTGCGACAAGGCATAAGTGGCCGCAATCCCGAGCACAGCCACTATCACTTCCAGGGCTGCATAAAGTCGAATCGGACGACTCAGGCGATCGGCCCAACGACCGAAAATCAAGCCGCCCAAGGCCAGGCCGGCAAAGAATGCGCTGATGCCCGTGGTGATGGCATAGACCTCAACCCCGACCACCAAAGAAAGTTGTTTGACCCAAAGCACCTGATAGACCAAGGCTGCGCAGCCGGAAATAAGCAGCAACAGCACGGGAATCAGCATGGGTAGGGCAAGAAGGTTTACAGAGGTATCAGCAACCGCACCACGAGATCGGGCACGAGATGATTTGGCGGCTGAGGACATCAAAAAAGTGCCTTATCTGATATGAGAAAACCTGCGACAGGTTGCCCCGTCGCAGGTTTTCAAGATAGCGCCCCAAGCAAGCGGGCGCCAAGTGTTACGTCACTGTTTTTTCGCAGCTTCTGCTTCTTGCATCTTGGCTTCGATCTGTTTATCGATCTTTGCGCGAATCTGGTCGATGCTGAAGCTCGCTGGACGTTGGCTAGGTGGATACTCGACGAAGGTTTGCAAGAACTTGGCTGCTCGCTGAGTCGCCTGCTCGGTGATGTACACGTTCTTGGTCAAGAAGTCGTAGTACTGGTCGGAAACAATATCCGCCCGCTCAAACGGATCCATCCGCAGGTTGAAAATCTTCGGTAGACGAAGGCAGACGAAGGGCTCGCTCCAGACTTTCATACCACCAGGTTCGCGTTGCTCACAGAAAACAACTTTCCAGTTGTCAAAGCGCATGGCGACCAAATCGGTATCATCGTTGAAGTAGTAGAACTCGTTACGTGCACCCTTGTCGGTTTTACCTGTCAGGTAGTCCAGCTGGTTGTAGCCATCAAGGTGTACTTTGAAGTTTTTACCGCCTACGTCGGTCCCCTTCAAAAGCCTTTCTTTGATATCAGTATCACCGGCCGCTGCAAGCAGTGTCGGGAACCAGTCGAGCCCAGAGAACATTTCACGGGAAATGGTTCCTGGCTTGATATGGCCCGGCCAGCGGATCATTGCCGGTACTCGGTATGCACCTTCCCAGTTAGAGTTCTTCTCATTACGGAATGGCGTGGTTGCCGCATCCGGCCAGGAGAACTGGTTAGGGCCGTTGTCTGTGGTGTAAACCACAATGGTGTTGTCGGCAATTTTCAAGTCATCCAGCTTTTTGAGTAGCATGCCGACGTCTTCGTCGTGCTCGATCATCCCGTCAGCGTACTCATTGCCAGGCATCCCGCTCTGACCTCGCATCGATTCACGTACGTGCGTGAACAAGTGCATACGTGTGGTGTTCATCCACACGAAGAAGGGTTTGTCCGCTTTAGCTTGTTTCTCGATGAAGTTGATTGCAGCTTGAGTCGTGTCGTCGTCAATGGTTTCCATGCGCTTGCTATTAAGCGCGCCAGTGTCTTCGATCTTTCCGTCAGCAGTGGATTTGATTACACCCCGTGGAGAAGCGTTCTTGACGAATTCTGTATCGTCCTTCGGCCAGAGCTCACGCTCAGGTTCTTCTTCAGCATTGAGGTGGTAAAGGTTGCCGAAGAACTCATCGAAACCATGGTTGGTCGGCAGGTATTCGTCACGGTCCCCCAAGTGGTTCTTACCAAATTGGCCGGTTGCATAACCAAGTGGCTTGAGCGCCTGAGCAATGGTGATATCGCGATCCTGCAGGCCTACCGGAACTCCAGGCAGACCTACTTTCGAAAGGCCTGTGCGGAAAATGGTTTGGCCAGTGATGAAGGTTGAGCGTCCAGCTGTGCAGCTGTTTTCAGCATAGTAGTCAGTAAACTTCATACCCGCTGCGGCAATCTTATCGATGTTCGGTGTTTCGTAGCCGACAACACCCTGACCGTAGGCACTGATATTGGTCTGGCCGACGTCATCCCCGAATATCACCAGGATATTGGGTTTGTCTGCGGCTATTGCAGCTGAGGCACTTATGGCTGTAGCCATCGCGAGTGCAACTCGCGGTATCCATTTCCGAGGGGTTCTCATGCTCGTATTTCCTTTGTGTACGAATTTGACGATTACAGCAGTGGTTTAAAAGGTTAGTACATGTACCAGCGATTACTGGCGTTTTGATTGAAAAAAGCCTAAGGCTGATTCAACTCAAAGGGATGGATGTTTTTCCACTCCCCGGCCATATCTACGACGGTCCAGTCATGGGCTTTGGCGGCATCAAGCGCCTTGTCCAGGCGACCAATCTTGCTGTCACGGTCATAGGCCCATTCGCGCTTGGCATCGGTGTGATGGACTATGCCTGCAAAGCGCTTGCCCTCACCTGCGGTAGTCCATTGCAGCATTTGCAGGTCGCCATCAGAGTTGCCAAAAGCAAAAATTGGCCGACGCCCGATAACTGACTGGATGCTCACCGGTTTGCCCGGGCCGTCATCGTTAAGCGCCAGCTTGGGCTCACGCAGGATCGAGTACTTGCCATCCTGGTCCTGGAACTTAGTCACGAAGGTGGTACCAATCACCTGCTCAGGTGGAATGCCGTAGACCTCTTCGGCAAAGACCCGCATAAATTCCACTTCGCCACCCGAAACGATGTAGGTTTTGAAGCCATTGGCGCGCAGGTAGTCAAGCAGCTCCAGCATCGGCTGGAACACCATTTCAGTGAATGGTTTTGTGGATTTTGGGTGTTTGGCGCTGGCCAGCCAGCGCTCCGCATTCTCTTTGAATGTTGCAGTGCTGATACCTGTATGAGTGGCACCAACGATCTTCATCAGGCCCTCCATGCCACTGGCGGCAAGGGTCTTGTGGTCGTTTTCGAGGACGGCCTTGAAGGGTTGTTCGGTTTTCCACTCAGGGTGCTGTGGTGCCAGGCGTTTGACCTCACTCAGGGCGAATAGCAGCTGGAAGTACATCGGCTGTTCGCTCCACAAGGTGCCGTCGTTATCAAACACGGCAATGCGCTCGGCAACGGGCACATAATCCTTGCTGCCTTCGCTGGTGACCGCCTGGACAAACTCTACGATGGCCTGACGCGAGGGGCCATCATTCCAAGACGGTAGTTCATCGGCCGCCTGGGCCAGCATGGGTAAAACCAGCAATAGTGCGACCAGCCCGCGCCATGACGTTTGTGTATTCAATCCAAGCATAGAGCCATCCTTGTTTAGCATTACCAGTGTTTTAGTGTGTTGGGTTTAGCGGTTTTAGCTGGCCTGTCACTGAGGCGGGTGAACGCCGCTGTTTTAGTAATTTACGGATTTCAGACAGCACCTTTTTTCGCTCTGAAACCCCAGCTAGAGGGGACGGGTTCAGTGCGTAACGGTCGTTCAGGAAGGTTAGCAGCTGTTCTCTAAGATGCGAGGGCAAGTCTTCGGTTGCACCGATGAAGGTATTTTCATCGGTATCTCGCTTGAGCCAACGGTATAGCTCGTCAAGGGGCAAGGTTTGATCATTCAGTCGTGCCTGAAGTTGTTGCCAGGCGTAATCAGGTGAGTCAAGCCAAGCCTGCCGATGCGCTGCTCGCTTGCGTAAAAATGATTGCCAGCCGCGCTGCCAGTAAGGTCTGCCGAAATAAACCATGGCAACTGCAAAGAGGATCAAGCCGCTCAGCAGAAGCCAATGGCGTGCGATATGCACGCGAGTATTTCGGCCCAGCTGGCGCAGGTCTTCGCTAATTGAAAACGGCCCACTGTAGCTGCTTTGACCCTGGGCCTTGAAGCTGACCTTGGGCACTGATGCTGTCTGCTGCTCCCCGGCTTGGTTCCACCACTTCAATTCGATCGCGGGTAGTGTGTAGTTGCCCGGCTCACTGACAACATAGGTCAGGGTGTCGTTACGTATACCGCCAGTAATGCCACCTCGACCGTCATCCAGTGGCTGGATTTCAGGCGTTTGAACATAGTGTTTAAGCCCCTCTATTTCAGCTGCCTCAGGTGCCGGTATCAGCAGTGCCTGCGCATCTATCGCGCGGATATTGAGTTGGCGGCTGATGCTATCGCCAACGCGTAGCGGGTCGTGGGGGCGAACAATGTTCTGGGTAAAGGTGACCTCTCTGGGTAAAGGTGACCTCTTTGGCTACCAATACATGCTTGTCGTGGCTGGCACCGACGGGTTGTACCGCGTTGAAGCTTTGGGCCTGCGTTTGTACCGTCTGTGGCTTGCTGCCTTGCCCGGGCTGCAGTTGAATGCTTAGCGCAGGAATATCGAAGGTCTGCGCTTGTTGTGGCGTGATCCGGTAGGTGAAGCGCAAGCCAAAAAAGGTTTTGCCTTGGCGCCTTTGAGTGAGGTGGGTCGCTTCCGAGCTTGGCGCGGATACAACCGCGCCCGGCAGTTCCAGTTTAGGCAGTTGGGGCGCACTGGTGAACCAGGTGTCGACGAGCAGGTCGACTTCGAGATTGATGGTGCCGCCGACTAACACTTGTGCTTCCGGCACCAGGCGGCTGTCGACAAGCACGCTTGGCTCATCGGCCAACGCCGGCCATGGCAGTAACAAGGCAAGAAGCAGGATCAGGCGCTTCATGGCGAGGCCTCCGTTTCCTGCTGGCGTTTGGCGTCTTGAAGTGCAAACTTCTGCTTGAGAAAGCGAGCGGGCGAGGTGGTCAGGTTATCCAGCCAAAGTTGATCGGATGCTGCCTTGGCCACTGGCTGGGCGATGTCCTTGCCTTGATCGGATTTGTTATCGAACTTGATTTCATCCGGTTTTTCGTCAGGTGTGCCAGCTTCCTGCTGGTTTTCATAGTCTTTCTGCAGGGCCTGGGCAAGGGCCAGGTTGCTGGTGGCCTGAGGAAATTCTGGTTGCAGTTTGAGTGCATGCTGGTATGCGCTAATCGCTTCGGGGAAGCGGAATAAACGTACGTAGCTATTGCCCATATAGAAGAATGCCTGGGCGCTATCCTGGTTGGCGAAGTTGACGAGGACGGCGTCATAGTCGGCGGCATTATAAGCGGCGACCCCTTTCCAATAAGGATCACTAAAGCGAGCCGCCGCTTGTGGGTAGCGCTGGTGCTCGAAGGCCCAGCGGCCTTGTTGATCCGCAGTGAAAAAGGCATCGGCCAGTGCTCCGGCTTGTGCCGGAGCTGCTGGCAAGCCGAGCCCGAATGCAAGCACCAGACTGGCCAGCCAATGCACGCGCCAGCCGCGGCGTACGCAAAACAGGGCGATCAGCAACAATGGCCAGCACAACCAGTAGCCAGCATCCTTCCAGTGAATCTGCTTCCCTTGGTCGCTGACTGCTTGAAAGTGGCGCTGGGCGTGCAGTTCTATCCAGTCAAGATCATCGTCGTTGAGGGTCAGGCTTCCCAGTGGCGCATTGGCCGCGTCGGCGAGTGCTTGCAGTGCCTTGCTGTCAAAGTTGGCAACCACTGGGCGGCCATCGGCATCAACCTGCGGTTGCCCCTGGGCATTGCGGACCACGATTGAAGGCTTGCTGCCTACGGCCAGAACCAGAACCTGTAGGTCAACGCCCTTGAGATGCTCGTCTATCTGCTTGTTCAGGGCAGGATCGGCGCCGTCGGTAATCAGAACAAGGGTTCCGGGGCTTTTTTCTGCTTCCAGCAATCGCTTGGCCTGGTCGATCACGCCCAGCACGTCATGCCCTGCTTTATTTATGAGGCCGGTGGATAGTGCTTGCAGGAAGGTATCGAGCAACGCTGGATCGTCGGTTGCCGGTAACACCAGGTGAGCACTTCCTGCATAGGCAATCAATGCTGTGCGTGCTCCGGCGCGGCGCTCGATCAGGTCGTGTAATTTATGGCGTACCGCGCTCAAGCGCGTTGGTGGTACATCGTCTGCATCCATCGAGGGCGACAAGTCCACGGCCAATATGAGCGGTGCGCGATCATCAAGGAAATCCGGACGATCCTGTTGCCAGGTCGGGCCAGCAGCGGCAATCGCACCCAGAATGAGTAGTGCCGCAAGCAGGTGCACGGGACGTAGACGCTGGTTGTCCTGCGGCTTTATTACCAGGTGCTTGAGCAAGTGCGGTGCGATGGCGCCCCGCAGTTGACGATTCAGGTCGTGGCGGTGCGCCCAGATGATGGGCAGTGCTATGCCTGGCAGTATGAGCAGTAGCCAGAGAGGACGAAGGAAGTGCAGGGCGCTCAGGTCGATATCCATCTCAGCGCTCCTGTTGTGACTGGGGGGCGGCCATCGAGGACATGCGCACGGCGATGGCGGAGATACAATGACTCAATGCAAGCAAGAGCAGGGCAGCACCCAGCGGCCACCAGAACAGGTCGCGCTTGGGTTGATGGCTGAAGGTTTTGACCTTGTGCGGAGTGATCCGGTCAAGCGTGTCATAGACCTGCTTCAGCGCACTAAGGTCGTCGGCACGGAAGAATTTGCCGTTGGTAATGTTGGCGATGTTTTCCAGCATTTGCAGGTCGACCTTCGACTCGCCAGTGGCCTGGGGATCGCCAATGCCGATGGTGTGCACCACGATGCCTTTGCTGGCCGCCAGGTCAGCTGCATGGTCGGGTGTTATTGCGCTGCCGGTGTCATTGCCATCGGTGAGCAGGATCAGGACCTTTTCTTGTTCCTTGGCTTTATCCAGCAGTTTTATGGTCAGGCCGATGGCATCGCCTAATGCGGTGTTGGGCCCGGCCATGCCGATGCCTACTTCATCGAGCAAAATATGCAGGCTGGCATGATCCAGGGTCAGCGGTGCCTGTGGATAGGCGCCAGTGCCAAACACGATCAGGCCAATGCGGTCGTCCTTGCGTTCTTCAATGAAATCCCGAACGACATCCTTGACCGCGCTGAGGCGGTCGGTTTGCTCGCCGTTGGCGTTGCTGTAGTCACGCGTCTCCATCGACTGGGAAATGTCGATAGCCAGCATCAGGTCGCGGGTTGGCTGCGTATGCTCAATAGGCTTTTCAACATAGACCGGGCGAGCGCAGGCGAGCAATACCAGCGTCCAGACAAGCAGGTTGATCAGCAGCTGCCAGCGGGCACCGTTGGATTTGGACTGGCCGGGGACCTGTCCAGCGGCCTGGCTCACGGCTCTGAAAAATGGAACGCGAACGGCACTGCGAGACTCGCGGTACTCGCTCAAATAACGGTACGTCAGCCAGGGCAACGGCAAAAGAAGCATCAGCCAAGGGTAATCAAGCTGCCACATGGTGAGCCTCGATCCATTGCTTGCAGGTGCTAAACAGGCTGTCGATCTGCTCGGGCTCCAATGCCTGCAGTTGTGCCTGTGGCGCATAGGCCAGCAGGGCCAGTTGTTGGCTAAGGTCAGCGGGCAGAGGGGCAGGGCTTGTACTTTGCAAGAAGCCTTGCCACTGGGCGCCGCTCAAGTTGGCCACCTCGGGGGCGTTTGGCATCGACAGCGCCACGCGCTTGAGCAGTTCAGGAAGTTCACGCAAGGCGCCCAGGCGCAGGTCTTTATCCGTGGAGGCATCTTGCAGTTGCGACAAGCGCAATAAAGCCTCGCGGCGATAGTGGTTACGAAGCCATCGACGCCAGCGCAGAAATGCCCAGGTGGTGAAGATAAGCAGGCTAACCAGCAACAATACGAGCCAGCCCCAGGTTTGCGGAAAATAGCTAAACGCGGGTGTTGGCAGCGGCAATTCCTGCAACTGGCTGATGTTTGGTGTGCTAGGCGCTGTCATCGCGGGACCTGGGCAAGCCTGCCCAACTCTTGCCTGAGCTGTTCAAGGCTGTCTTCACCGGTGCTGAACATCATCAAAGGCACCTGGCTGAGCCTCAGCATTTCCGCTACTTGACGCAGGCGTCCCGTGAGAAACTCGCCCAGTGGTTTGTTGACCCGACGGTGGTTAACCTCCAGTTCGACTTGCAGTTCGCCCTGGGTGACCATCAGTCGCCCCGTGCTCGGCAGATTCAGGGCAATGGGGTCATAAACCTGCATGGCGATTACATCGTTGTGGGTCTTTAGCTCTCTAAGCAGTTGCAGCGTGCGTTCACTGGTCGCCGCAAAGTCGCTGATAATGCAGATCAGGTGGTCGTGACCAGCCAGGCTCAGGCAGTTGCGCAGGGCTTGGTCCAACTGGTCCGCGTATTCACTATCAGGCTGGGTGGCGGACAAGCTATGGTTTTGCCGAACGATGCTTGTGCACAGGGCTTCGACCCGCGAACGGCTGCGCAAAGGGCGGATGTGCTCGATGCGGTCATCGCCGAATACCAGGCCACCTACACGGTCGCCCGCTTGCAGCGCGATCCAGGCGCAAAGCGCGCCCAGCTCTGCCGCTGTAACTGACTTAAAGTTACGTTGCGAGCCAAAAAACATGCTCATGCGCTGGTCGACAAGAACCAAGGTCGGGCGGTCGCGCTCCTCGGTATAGCTGCGCACAAAGGGTTTGCCGTAGCGCATCGAGGCGCGCCAGTCGAGATGACGTAAATTATCGCCAGGCATATAGTGGCGCAACTCGTCGAAGCTCAAGCCCCGGCCGCGCAGGCGAGAAGCATGATTGCCGGACAGGACACTGGATAGCGACTGGCGAGCCATAAAGCTCAGGCCGCGAGCGCGATACTCGAATGCCATGAGTTGCGGCAATGATGCGTAAACGAATCCGTCTGCAGCGGTCTTGGAAGACTGCATGGTACTGCTCCTAGTCAGGCGGGTATTGCCACCTTGTCGAGCAAACGGTCCAGCACCTGATCTGCATTTACACCGTCGGCCACTGCGTCGTAGGTGAGCAATAACCGGTGTCGCAGCACGGGGTGTATAACGGCGCGAACATCATCCGGTGAAACGAAGTCATTGCCTGCCAGCCAGGCGTGGGCTCTGGCAACCCTGTCCAGACTGATGCCGCCGCGTGGGCTGGCGCCAATATGGATCCAGCGGGCGAGGTCGGCGTCGTAGTCGGCGGGATAGCGCGTCGCGTTGATCAGGTCTATTAGGTAGCGGTCTATCGCCTCTGAGACATGCACCTTGTTCACTTCCTGGCGCGCGGCGAAAATCACTTCCTGGGCCAGGCGAACCTCCTGCTCGGCGGACTTGGCTTGATGCTCGGCCTGGTCCTCGGCCCTGAGCATGCGCAGCACCTGGGCTTCGTCGTCCGTATGCGGGTAATCCATCACCAGTTTCATCAGGAAGCGATCCATCTGCGCTTCTGGAAGGGGATAGGTGCCTTCTTGCTCGATCGGGTTTTGTGTCGCCAATACGATGAACAGTTGCGACATCGGGTGGGTCTGCCCGGCGACGGTTATCTGCCGCTCTTCCATCGCCTCGAGCAAGGCCGCCTGGACTTTTGCCGGGGCACGGTTGATTTCGTCGGCAAGTATGACGTTGCCAAACAAAGGCCCTGGCTGGAATTTGATCTGGTTCTGGCCATCGACCTGCTGGAGGATTTCGCCGCCAGTAATGTCCGAGGGCAATAGGTCCGGTGTGAACTGGATGCGGCTCATCTGGGCATCAAGATGCTCGGCCAGTGCCTTGACTGTCCGGGTCTTGGCAAGGCCTGGAAGGCTTTCCAGCAGGATATGACCGTTGGCTAATAATCCGAGGATCACATATTTGATGGTCTGTTGTTGCCCAAGAACTCGCTGGCCGACAAAGCGTTCCAAATGTACAACTTGTTCTCTGCTATCCATGAACATTTCCTTGAAAACGACGCCGTACTTACACAGTCCCTTACACCAAAGCGCATGGTTTCGGCAGTAAGAACCGAGATTTTACATGCAGGTATTTAGAACCCGAAATACTCGGTTAAATGTAGCTGGTAACTCAATTTCAGCAAGCGGCTTGGTTGTCCTTAACGCTTGTTTTGCTGGAAGAATCAATGCGCGCAATTGTTATAAAGCTTTGCCTCTGAGGCTGACCAGTTTGAACCTCTGCAGGAGGCATTCGAGCTGGTTACTTTAATGTCTGAGCTTGTAGGAGGGCTCTTACAATTTCGTTAAATGATTTTGGCAACACTAAAGTTTGGGTCGTGGGTTGGGCAAGCCCGATTTAATTGCTCGGGCGACAGGTCGTGGTGACCAATACCCTGTTTTCCAGGGGATACTCAAGCCACTGAGGCTCGTCGCACCGTGATGGTTGGAGCAACATAAATAGATAGGGAGATTACTATGTTCAGTAGCGCCAAAATCCTCAGTAACACCCCAAAATGGCTTCTGCTCGCTTTTTCGCTCACTGCGATTGGCAGCATTGCCCAGGCAGCCGAGTCTCTCGACGAGGGGGTTAAAGCCAAATTCGTCGATGCTCAGACAGCGCACATCCCCGAGGGGTATCGGAGCTGGACGCATATCGGAACATTCGCCACGCCGCCAGGCAGCAGAACCATTCTCGATGGCAGCGTCAGAGAAGGTGTCCAGTTCGGCAATACCTATGTCGAGCCAACCGCACTGGCCATATACAAGGCGACCAATAAGTGGCCTGACGGTACCCAGTTCGTCAAGGAGTTCAGTGAGTCGCGTCTGTCCGAGGATTGCGACAAAAACAACGGCAGTTGCAGCAAGAACAATGGCAAGCACTGGCCGCAGAGCATTGGCAAGTGTGACAAGACCACTGGTGTTTGCGTGACGAATCACGGCAAGGGAATCTTCCAAAATGATTTCTTTGGCGTCACCTATATGGTCAAGGATGCAGCCCGCTTCCCTAATGCGCCAGGTAACTGGGCATACTTCTCTTATGGCCCTGCCAAGGACGACAAGTCATATCCGCAGACCGCCAAGGTACTGCCGTATGAAAAATGTGCGGGTTGCCATGTGGCCAATGCCAAAGACACGGATTATGTCTTCAGTGACTTGCACTTGGGGCTGCAATAAGCCCTGAACTTATGGGTTGAACCCAGCTTATGTAGCAGGGCTGTGTACTGGTCTGTACACAGCCCTGCTCAGGCCATCAAAATCATGAGGCTCCAAGAGCGCTTGTGCTGAATGCGTAGGGCTGCATTGGCTAGCATGTCCAGCGAGCCTTTGGCGGTGGGCTCTTCAGGCCCCGGCAGGCTGTGTGGGCAGGGCTCTTGCAAGGGGGTGCTGGCCGCATGATGTCCGAGCCTGCAAACCCACTGGCTCAGGTCTATTGGTCGAAAGTGCGAGCCACGTCTCGAAATGCTTGAATTCAGATCCTATCTGCGACGTCTTCAAGTGTTTTAACTTCAACCCGATCTACTTCATCGTTTGATTGCCATCACCATCAAGCGCGGACTGAGTTTCAACTACCCAGTGGCGCAAGGCACAGGCGGTTGGGAAGTTGCACAGGCCACTGTTTGATTCCGTCGCGCGATACCATATTCTTGCAGTTGAAATACATCGGTTGCTGTATAAATCGTCTAAAGTTGAGCCAAGGATAATACGGTCAAGTACAAATGCTGTTTGGTCTGTGTTTTGAAACCTCAGCCAATAAGAATTTTTTCTCGTGCCCAGCTGCGTTTTACAGGAGTAACAAATGCGTAGACTTATCTTGACGACCCTTGGTTTGGCAGTGGCTTGCTCAGCCCAGGCGTTTGACCGAATCCCGAAGAAAGATGGCTTCAGTGGCTATGCATATCTGGGAGCTAGCGCCAACCGCATGGAGAGCAACACAGTTGCAACCTTGGCCGGCACAGATGTCAGCGACAGCCATATCGACTCATTGAATAGTTCCCCAGACAGCAAGAGCTTTAGCAAAATCGTTCCTGCTTTTGGCCTGTCCTATAAACTGCAAGGCAGTCGTACCGAGTTTTTTGGTGGTACCGAGCTTGAGGACTTCCTGACCCAGGACGGCACTCTCGCTTTGGGTGTACGCCAAGGTATCGGCCATCTCGGTAATATCAGCGCCAGCCTGCTTGCTTCCACGCCTGTTGAGGTCTGGGAAGATCCATACCTGGTTAATGGCAAGCGCAAGGAAACCGACCGCACTAGTTCCGGTGCGCGTATGTCTTGGGAACACATTTTTGAATCCGGTTTCGACGTCACCTATACCCATCGCAAGATCGATATAGACGATGAAGACAGTGGTGAGGCCCTGGGCCTTAGCTCAGCGCAGCGCAAGCTGCTTGATCGTGAAGGTGACGAAAGTAAACTCGATGTACGTTATGTCTGGGGTATTGGCAGAGACCATATTGTTATCCCGACACTTAGCTACATCAATCGTGACCTCGATGGCGATGCCATGGCCATGGATGGTTATCAAATGGAACTTAACTACGCTTACACAGGTTTTGACCGCTGGGAGTTGGTGACCAACTTGACTGCGGGCCATTTGGAAAGCGATGACCGCAACCCGATCTACGACAAAAAGGCCGACTTGGATCGCATGGGTATTTCCTTCGCCGCGACCTACAAAGAGCCGTTTGGCATGAAGAACTGGCGCGCCCGTGTGGTTGCCAACTACGGTGAGGAAGACAGCAACATCGACTTCTATGACACCAGCATCAAGAGCTTGAGCCTGGGTATGCTTTACAACTTCTAAGCCTCACGGCTGGAGCACTCCCAACCTCTGCTTTCGGCAGGCCATACGGGCTGTCGAAAGCAGTTGCGCTGAAACATCCCGCCCCAAGGCCCGGCAGATTCACTGTCGAGGCATTCGAATCCAGCTTTTGCGTCAAGTCCATACACAACCTGAGCTTACAGACTTTGCACCAGTTCAGGGCCCGGTTGTGCGCGACAGGCTGGAGTTCATCAATGTTCATACCGTTGCTGGATGCGCGCCAGCTCGCCTGAGTCGCGCAGTTGCTCCAGTGCACGGGCCCAGGCGGCTACTCGTTCGTCAGCACTGTCGCGGCTAAAGGCTATATACAAGGATGAACGATAAAGCTCGATAGGTATTTGGCGCAGTGTGCCTGGGGCAATATTCAACTGACGGCTGTAATAAGCCACCCCCGAATCTGTATCGCCGATGATGATGTCGGTGCGCCCGGCCAGCAGCATGCGGTAGAGCTGAAGATTCTGGGTTGCGCTGGTGTCGAGGTTTTTGAAACCCAGTGACTGGAGCATTCTGGGTACCAGGCCGGCATAGCGTGTGGTGATCCGCGGGGCGTGCAGCAGTTGCTCCAGGGAGTTTATCGGCGGCGCACTCGCCAACTGGTAAGGGTGGATGGACTCTTCCACTACCGGTCCAACCCATTTGTACAAAGGTTCGCGTTCAGCCGTGCGGAACAAGGAGTACATGATTGTCTTGGGGCGGGTTTTCAATCTGTGCGTGGTTCGCATGCTGGGCAGCAGCACTATCTCGAAGTCATCCCCGGTTCGCGCCATGATTGCCCTGACGACCTCGGTAACCATACCGGTGATCTGGTTGTTTTCACTATAGTTGTAAGGCGCCCACTCTTCGGTAACAACCTGGTATTGCCCGGCCCTGGCAACGGTCGTTAGCACGAGGCAGAGCAACGCTGTAGTTAGTGTTGAATATTTCACGGGTTCGGTTAGTTCACCTAAGGAGCCTCAGAAAAAGGTAGCGAGCGAAGATAGGACAAGGCAAAAAACTGCGAAAAGCGGAGTTTACGTGCTGTAAATGAGCATTTTGAGCAGTTTTTTAACGCAGTAATATCGAGCGCAGTAGTTTTTCAGAGGTTCCATAATGGGCTGTTCCAGAATGAGGTGTCAGTAAGGATAGACCCTGATCTCGACTTGGCTGTATTAAGTGGCGAGGGCAGGCTTCTGGTTTTCCGCTGGGCATTGTGCTGAGCAAAACCGTTCAGCGTTGCTGTCGGGCCTGGTCTGCGCAAGCAAGGAAGCTTTCTATCATCTGGCTGCCCTTGCGTTCGGCCAGGCAGTATAGATATGTCTCGGTGTGTATTGGCTCGCCTTCGATGCGGATCACCTTGAGTTGCGGGTCGCCAATGTATTCCGCCGCTGAAACCATGCCCAGGCCGATTCCTCTCACAACTGCCTCGCGCAAGGCTTCGCGGCTGCCAATCTCCATGACCATGCGGGGTGTGACGTGCCGTTCAGCCAACACCTTTTCGAACGCCAGGCGGGTGGTGGAGCCCTGTTCGCGGTAAAGCATGGGTTGCCCTTGCAGTTCTTCAAGTCGAACCCTGTCGCGTTGGGCCAAGGCATGTGTGTGATGGGCGAACAGTATGATTGGGTGGCGTGCATAGAGCATGCTATGAAATGCCGGGGAGTCATGAAACCCAGCCAGTACGCCTATTTCTATCACGTAGTTCTCAAGGTCAGCCAGCACTGAGGCGGAGTTGCCGATACGGATCGACAGATCGATCTGCGGGTAATCGCGCCGGTAGGCATCGACCATCTCTATGACATGGAATGGCCCCACGGCGCCCAGGCGCAGTTGCCCGCGGGAGAGGGCGCCTGAGTCTCGGAGTAATCCGTCTGCCTCGGCCTCCAGGCTAGTTAGTTGCTGGGCGATTGGCAGTAGCTGGCGGCCGACACTGGACAGCTCGGCGCGCCGGCCACGGCGATGGAAGAGCTCGAGATTATGCTGGCGCTCCAGCGCTTGAACCTGGGTGGTGATGGTAGGTTGGCTCAGGCCAAGGGAGCGGGCACCTGCGCTGAAACTGCCGTGTCGCGCGACAGCCAGAAAGGCGCGCAGTTTGCTGTTCGACATCCATAGATCCTTTCAATACTTTTCGACGTAAATGCATATTGAATCGATCGTATGACCGTCACATTAAAGGGTTAGGGTAACTGGCATTCCCACAACAACTGCTGGAAATGCCATGACCACTTTTCGCAAACTGTTTTGTGCCTGCAGTGTTTTATTGCCGCTGCTTGCCAGTCCACATGCATTGGCCGAGTCTGCCCTGCGCATCGGCTTGATTCCTTCCGAGGACTCGCAATCAATGGTCGAAAGCAGCCAACAAGTGCTCGACCAGCTCGAGGCAGGCCTGGGCATGCCGGTGAAGCCCTTCGTGGCGACCGATTACAACGGTGTGATCGAGGCCTTGCGCTCGAAAAAGCTGGATGTTGCCTACCTGGGCCCGTTTTCCTATGTGTTTGCCAATAAAATGGCCGACAGCGAGGCTTTTGCTGTGGCCGTGACCAAAAAGACTGGCACCAGCGCTTATCACAGCTTGATCATCACCCGTCGTGACAGTGGTATTAAGACCTTGGCAGACCTCAAGGATCATACCTTTGCCTTCGTTGATCCGAGCTCAACCTCCGGCCACCTGTTCCCCAAAGCCGGTATTGAGCGGGCGGGCTACCAGCCTGAAGAGCTGTTTTCGCGGGTGATGTTCTCCGGTTCCCATGACGCCAGCATCTTGGCCGTGGTCAACCGTAAGGTCGACGCAGCAGCGGTGGCTGACCGTATTCTCGCGTCGGCGATCAGCCAGGGGCAGATCAAGCAAGACGATATCCAGATTGTCTGGAGTTCGCCGGATATTCCGGAGTCGCCGATGGTCTGGCGCAAGGATCTGGACCCGGCCCTTAAGCAGAAGCTGGTCAAGGCGCTGGCCCAGGTCAAGGACGTGCCTTGGGGCGACCAAGGTGTGCTCAATGGTTTTCAACCGACCACCGATGCTGCCTACGATGTGGTCCGCGATACTGCCAAGGTGCTCGATCTCGACCTGAGTAAGATGAAGTGATCAGGGTTAGCCAACTGAGCAAGCACTACGGTGGAAACCAGGTGCTGCGCGGCATCGATCTGCAAATCGGAGCTGGTGAATTTGTGGTTGTGCTTGGTCAGTCCGGTGCGGGTAAATCGACCTTCCTGCGTTGCATGAACCGTCTGGCCAGGGCCGACGGCGGTGAGCTGCAGGTGGCCGGCATCGATGCATTGGATGCCCGTGATGAGCGTGCGCTGCGTCGCCAGGTGGCGATGATCTTCCAGCACCACAATGTGGTGCCGCGCCTGTCGGTATTGAAGAACGTGCTGACCGGGCGGCTTGCTTCGGTGTCGACCCTGGCCTCGGTGTTGCAGCTGTTCAGCCAGGCTGACGTCGAACTGGCTCGCCAGTGCTTGCTTCGTGTCGGGCTGGCGCACAAGGCCGATGCGCGAACGGACTCACTGTCCGGCGGGCAGATGCAGCGCGTCGGCATCGCCCGGGCGCTGGCTCAGCAACCCAAGGTGATCCTGGCCGATGAGCCGGTGGCCAGTCTCGACCCGAAGACCGCACGCCTGGTCATGCAATACCTGCACGATGCCAGCCGCGAGCTGGGGATTACCGTGGTGTGCAACCTGCATCAAGTGGAGTTCGCCCGTGAATACGCTGACCGTATTGTCGGTTTGGCCCATGGCCGGCTGGTCTACGACGGCGATGCCAGTGGCCTTGATGAGGCGACCTTGCAGCGTATCTATCCAGACGCAGAATCCACTGAAGATGAATCCGCCGCGGCCTATGCGCCGCAGTTGCACTATGCCAATGGACTGGGAGGCTGACATGGGTACGCACGAATATCGCTGGCTGGTGAGTACGCCTGAAAGCCTGCGTGGCTGGGCCGTCAGCGGCACCCTGCTGTTGGTGATCATTGCCTTGCTGCACTGGAGTGCGGGTGGCGCGGAGCTCAGTTGGGGCGAGTTGGCGGCGGGGTTGCCGCAGATTGGTGATTTCATCAGCCGTTCGGTGCCACCTGATCTGGACATCTTGCCAAAGTTGCTCGCCCCGGCGCTTGAGACGGTGCAGATTGCCATCTGGGGAACCCTGCTCGGCATCCTCTTCGCGGTGCCGCTGGCATTCCTCGCTGCGCGCAACCTGCACAGTAATCGCTGGTTGTATCAGGGGACCCGGCAGGCGCTCAACGTGATTCGCAGCATCAATGAACTGATTCTTGCACTGGTATTTGTCTCGGCGGTAGGCCTGGGTCCGTTTCCCGGTGTGCTGGCCTTGGCTGTGCACGGCGTTGGCATGCTCGGAAAGTTCTTTGCCGACAGTATCGAGGAAATTGACCAAGGCCCGCTCGAAGCCCTTCGCGCAACGGGGGCCAGGCCCCTGCAGGTGATTGTGTTCGGGGTCTTGCCGCAGGTGATTACTGCCTGGATCGCGGTGATTCTGTATCGGTTCGAGGTCAACCTGCGTTCCGCGACGGTGCTGGGAATGGTCGGTGCCGGCGGCTTGGGTTTCGAGCTGGTGAGCAGCCTCAAGCTGTTCAAGTACCCGGAAACGGCAACCTGCATCATCGTCATTACCTTGATGGTCATTGCCGCGGACATGCTTTCAGGTCGTCTGCGCAAGGCCATTCAGGGCGACGGCAGGCATTGAGTGACCTGTTTATGCACTTCGGCCTGGCCGCAAAAAAACATATAGATGGAGTAACAGTGCGATGAGCGACTTCATTGTGACCAGGGGCGCTATGGGTTTGACCGATCACCGCCCCGGACCAATCGATTCGAGCCTGAATCACTCGGAAACTATTAAAGCCGCAGGTTCAAACAATAAAAGGACGCGTCATGTCTGCCCAATTTCATAACCCGGTTGCCACCTATTTCGGCGCTGGCAGCCTGAGCCAGGTTGTTGCCCTGACCGAAGGCCAGTCCGTTGCCCTGGTGACTTTTCCCGAAGCGCGTGACCTGGGTTTGATCGACACACTCCAGGCATTGCTTGGCGATCGCTTGATTCACCTGGTCGAGAACGTCCAGCCTAATCCTGATGTTGCCCAGTTGCGCGCCACCTACGAGCGGTTCTGGCAGCAGGCGTCCGGCTGTGAAGTTGTGCTGGCCGTTGGTGGCGGCAGCGCCATAGACACAGCGAAGGCGCTGATTGTCGGCACCGACTCCGGCCAGTTCGATGAGCTGCTGGCGCTGTTGGCCACTGGCAAAACCTTTACGCCGCCGCGCCACAAGAGGCTGATAGCCGTACCGACCACCGCTGGTACCGGCAGTGAAGTAACGCCTTGGGCAACCATTTGGGACTCGCAGCAGCAGAAGAAGTATTCGCTGCATTTGCAGTGCACCTGGCCAACTGCAGCTATCATCGACCCAGACTTGATGCTCACGCTCCCCGCTGCTGTAACTGTCTCGACCGGGCTGGATGCGCTGTCTCATGCCTTGGAGTCGATCTGGAATGTCAACGCCAATCCGATTTCCGACACCCTTGCTGTTTCTGCCATCGAGGACATTTTCGATTGTCTTCCCCTGCTGCAGCAAAACCTGGCGAGCCGCGAACTGCGCTCGCGCATGGCCTTGGCTGCCCTGAAAGCAGGATTGGCCTTTTCCAACACCAAGACGGCCCTTGCGCATTCCATTTCCTATGAGCTGACCCTGCGTCACGGCCTGTCTCACGGCATAGCCTGTTCCTTCACCTTGCCGTACGTCCTGGGCCTGGCCTGGGGCAAGGAGGCGGGGCGGGACCAGACGCTGCAGCGAGTCTTCGGACCCGACCTGGGTCAAGCCCAGGCGCAATTGCGTGCGTTCCTCCATCGCCTGGACGTCAAAACCGAGTTTGCCGATTACGGAGTGACCGAAGGTGAGGCGCGGCAGATGGTTTTCTCCGCCATGCAGGGCGCGCGCGGCAAGAACTTTATCGGTTCACAGGCTGCCTGATCCTGTCCGCGCTGGCTGCTGGTCGCACAGCTGGTGCTGTATTGGATCTAGGTTGTATTGCTCCAGCGTTTCAGGATCAGGACGAGCAATACAGATTCAGCCGGGCGCACTTGGATTTCAACTGGATTGCCGAAAGGCACACATGAATATCGATTTCAAACCTCATTCAGCTCCTGCGTCTGCGGAGTTTTTGCAAATGGAGAAAACCATGAACTACCAGCAACCCACCCACCTGCAGGCTGCGATTCTTGATTGGGCCGGCACCGTCGTCGATTTTGGCTCCTTTGCACCCACGCAAATCTTCGTTGAAGCCTTCGCTGAATTTGGTGTCGCGGTTTCCCTGGAGGAGGCGCGCGGTCCGATGGGCATGGGCAAGTGGGATCACATACGCACCCTGTGTAACGATCCGCAGATTGCCGAGCGCTACCGCGCAGCATTTGGTCGCACACCGACGGATGCTGATGTCACCGCCATTTACGAGCGTTTTATGCCGCTGCAAATCGAAAAGATTGCCGACCACTCGGCGCTGATCCCCGGTGCGCTCGATGCCATCGCCGCATTGCGCGACAAAGGTTTGAAGATCGGGACCTGTTCAGGTTATCCGGCGGTGGTCATGGCCCGGGTGGTCGAGTTGGCGCGTACCAACGGCTATGTGCCGGATCATGTGGTCGCAACCGACGAGGTGCCTAATGGCCGTCCGCATCCGGCGCAGTCGCTGGCCAATGTCATCGCCCTGGGCATCAGTGATGTCGCTGCCTGTGTAAAGGTCGACGACACCTGGCCGGGCATTCTCGAAGGCCGCAGTGCCGGTATGTGGACAGTCGCACTGACCTGCTCGGGCAATGCCCTGGGCCTGACCTATGAGCAGTTCAAGGCACTGCCGCAAGACAAGCTCGAGCAGGAGCGCGCACGTATCGGCCAGATGTTCGAAGGTTCGCGGCCGCACTATTTGATCGACACCATTGCCGAGTTGCCTGCGGTAATCGATGAGATCAACGCTCGGCTGGCTCGTGGCGAGACGCCGCAAAACAACTGACCGGGCATATGCTGTCGCGATGTGGTCGGTTTCAACATGGCCACATCGCCTCAGGTTCAGCAGGGCTGCTTGTGGCCCTGTTGCTGGGCGGCGGTGCTGAGCAGCTCAATCATAGATATTCAACGTTCCCATCGATACTTATCGCCTGGCCAGTGATATTGACTGCGGCTGGGGATGACAAAAACAGCGCCATGGCGGCAACGTCTTCCATGGTGACCATCCGGCGTAGGGATATTTTCTCCAGGTACTGATCGCGCATTGAGTCGAAGCTGATGCCCAGGGTTTCTGCCCGCGCGCCAATTACTCGATCCATGCGCTCACCTGCAACAACCCCAGGCAGGATCGCGTTCACCCTTATATTGTGTGGGCCCAGTTCATTGGCCAGTGATTTCATGAGCCCGACAATTGCCCACTTGGTTGATGCATAGGGTGTTCTGAAGGGATAGCCCAACCGACCGGCAACCGATGACATTGCAATAATGTGTGGGTGCTGGCCTGATTGCCTGAGATAAGGCACAGCTTTGCTCAGAAAGTAGTACTGGCTATTAAGATTGGTCGAAACTGTCTGCTCCCATGCGTGTGCATCCAGCTCGTCGATGTTGCCCGTTGGTCCGGCAATGCCTGCGTTATTGACGAGAACGTCTATGCCGCCAAGCAGGGCCATGGCTTCATCCATTATGCGGTCGACATGCTGTTTGATACTGACATCCACCACGCCCCCTAGCATGCCCGGGTGCTCAAGCTTCATGCGTTCAACAGCGCTGGCGTCGATATCGCAAATGTAGACCTGCGCATCAACCTCATAAAACGCCTTGGCGATAACCGCGCCGATTCCCGCTGCGCCACCGGTAATCACAACTTTCAAGTTGGCAGCGGGCGTTAGCAAGTCAACAATCCTCATCTGTTTTCCTCTTACTCGGTAATCGGCATGGCTGTGGCATTTGTCTCAGCATTGATTGCTTTTGCCAGAGCGGGCACCAGCAGCAAGCCCAGAACGGCGGCTGCAAGGATCACGTAGAAACCAGACGAGCTCAAGCCCGAAGCCTTTTCTACCAGACCGAACAGATAAGGCCCCGCGAAGCCGCCCAACAGGCCGATGGTGTTGATAAACGCCAAGCCTGCAGCGGCCTCAATGCCTTGCAGGCGTTTCATGGCAATTGCCCAGTAAATGGGTAGAACGCCACCGGCGAAAAAGGCCGTTGCGGTAAACAGGGCAATACGCGCCGATGCATTGTCGATCAGGGTAAATGCAACAGCGCTGGCAATCAGGCCGCAGGTGAACAATCCCAGGCAATAGCAGTCGCGGGCTATTTTCCGGTGAATCCTGGGCAGGATCAAAACGCCAGCGAGAAACCCGATGCCGACACTGCTTGATAGCAAGCCCACGGTTAATGGCGAACTGATCTGCATTTGCTGGATGATCGACGGCGTGAAGAACACCAGCCCGACGAAAGCCACTTGGTTAAGGAAGTAAATCAATCCGATCAGTATTGTCGTCGGGCGCTTCAGTGCTTGAACCCAGTGACCAGAGTAGTCATGGGGATTTGCATGCCCGGGGAGCAATGCATGGGCTTCTAGTGACTCGGCTTCCACCTTGCTCAACCAGCGTGCGTTGCGTGGGCGCTCGGGCAATTTGAACCAAAGGATTACCCCCACAATAATGCTGGGCAGACCTTCCAGAAGGAACATCCACTGCCAGCCATGCAAGCCGCCAATGCCGTCCATCTTCATCAGTGCGCCCCCGATTGGATTGCCGATCACCAGCGCCAAGGCAGGCGCTATGTAAATCCAGCCGACGGCTATCGCACGATCCTTGGGTGCAAACCACAGGGTCACCATATACATCAGTGCGGGGAACAGGCCCGCTTCGGCGATACCCAGCAGGACCCGAAGCAAATAGAAGGACCATTCGCCCTGGACAAACATCATGGCCGAGGACAGCGCGCCCCAGGTTACGGCAATCCTGGCAATCCAGCGGCGTGGACCTATGCGGTGCGCCAGAAGGTTGCTAGGAACCTCCAGCAACGCATAGCCGAGGAAGAAAATTCCAGCGCCCAGGCCATATGCAGCTGCACTGATGCCAAGGTCTGCACTCAGCGCAAACTTGGCGAGTGCGACGTTCGTACGGTCCAGGTAGGACATGAAGTAGATTGCGCACATCAAGGGTATAAGCCGGACCATTGCCCGCCGGGTGGCGAGCCCATGGATCTCTGCGCTGCTGAGCATGATTGTCATGAAGAAGCCTCATTTTTATTTTTGTTGCAAGGTTCGGGTAAAGGTTAAATCTCGACCTTGTGTTTGCCTTTGAGCCCAAGCATTTGCCGGGCTTCCTCGGGTGTAGCTATTTCGAACGACAACTCTTCGAGGATGTGGCGGATCTTTCGTACTTGCTCGGCATTGGTTTTGGCCTTGACCCCTTTGGCGAGATAGATGCTGTCTTCCAGGCCTACGCGCACATTGCCGCCCATGATCACGCCCATGGTTGTCAGTGACAGTTGATGCCGGCCGGCACCGAGAATCGAAAACTCATAGTTGTGGCGGCCGAATAAGCGGTCCGCAGTGGACCTCATGACTGCCATGTTTTCCGGGTCGGCACCGAGGCCGCCGAGAATACCGAAACAGGATTGGATAAACAGTGGCGGTTTCACGAGCC
This sequence comes from Pseudomonas sp. S9, assembly GCF_000222125.1. NCBI lineage: Bacteria > Pseudomonadati > Pseudomonadota > Gammaproteobacteria > Pseudomonadales > Pseudomonadaceae > Pseudomonas > Pseudomonas sp. S9. The sequence continues at coordinate 170,003 of NZ_AFFX01000002.1, forward strand.
CTTGTTCGACGAAATAAGCCAGGTTGTACAGGTGGCCGACGTCGTAGCACTCAAACTCGAAACGGGTACCGTATTCCCCGAGCTGGAGCATGATGTCTTTGATGTCTTTGAAGGTGTTTTTAAACACCACATCTTCCATGCCCTCGATATGTTCTTTCTCCCAGCCATGGCTCCAGGATGAAATTTTCCGGGCAATGGGGTGGATAGAAAAATTCATCGAACCCATATTCAGCGAGCACAGTTCGGGCTTGGCAATCAACGGATAGGCGAGCCGTTGCGCCAGCGTCATGCGAGTACTGCCGCCGGTGGTGATGTTGATAACGGCATCTGTTGCTTGGGCGATCGCCGGGACGAATTGGCTGAAGACTTCTGGGTCAGGAGTCGGTCGGCCGTCATCCGGGTCGCGTGCATGCAAGTGCAGGATCGCTGCGCCAGCTTCGGCAGCTTCGATGGACTGTTCCTCGATTTCTCTCGGTGTGAGAGGAAGGTATTCAGACATCGACGGCGTGTGCGTGGCGCCTGTAATTGCACAGGAAATGATGACTTTGCGATTCAACTGGCTCATTGGGGACCTGGCTTGTTATTGGACTTTTACCGGCGCGATAACACGCGGTGGCGTTTGCAGGCGCGGTCTATAAAACAAGCTTATTGAAATTCCCATGTGTCGGTAAGATCATTAACGGACACAAAAGAATCTATAAAGGACAGGGAAAGGAACCAGCCAATGCCCCCCAAAATGCCTTTGTTCAATGAGCGTATCTACGCTCCCTATAAAATTGCGGCATTAGTTGAGGTTCTTGCAGAGCAGGGCATTGCACCGGCTGACAGCCTGAGAGGCAGCGGTGTGGACGAGGACAAAATCTATGATGCGACGGCGCTGACTTCGGTGCGCCAGTACGCGACGGTCTGCGGCAACGCGCTGAGCTTGTCGAAAGACCCTGCCACGCCCTTTATCACCGGTTCGCGCTTGCACCTGTCGGCCTATGGGATGTATGGCTATGCGCTGATGTCTTGTTTGTCGCTGCGGGACTATTTCAGGCTTGGGGTTAAATACCATTCGTTGGCAACGCCTACGCTGACCATTGAATGGCATGAGTATGAAAACGAGGCGGTGTGGACCTTCCCTGATGCTTCGAACCCAAGCCCGTCCAGGGAGATCAAGCAGTTTCTTATCGAGCAGCAGTTCACCCAGCACGTCACCCACCTTCAGGATGTTTTCGGGAAAAGCTGTCCGCCAACCAAAGCCTGTTTTTCTTACCCGGCTCCGGCCCATGCCGCGATCTACGAGCAGTACCTGGGCTGCCCATGCATTTTCGATCACGATCAGTGCGAGCTGTATTACGACAGCTCGATACTTGAGCAAAAGCCCCATCTGGCACATCGTTTGACGGCCACGGTATTGCAAGAAACTTGCGACCGCCTGATTGGTCAGGCAAAGGTGTCTTCGGGTATTTCGGGCGAGGTGTACCAGATGATGATGCAAACGCCGGGTGAGTTTCCGAGTATGGAAACTGTCGCGCAAAAGCTGTACATGACGACTCGCAGTCTGCGGCGCAAATTGCAGGAAGAGGGCATTTCCTTTGTGCAGATTACCGATGACGTGCGCTGCTCCTTGGCCATCGAATACCTTAAAACGACGATTATGAGCACCGACGATATTGCATTGCTGCTGGGGTTTTCCGAACCCACGAACTTTCGTCGTGCCTTTAAGCGCTGGACGGGGAAAACCACAAAAGATTATCGCCAGGGCTGAAGCTTCGTCGTGACACCGAGCCCAGGCACACCCCCAGAATGCACAACACCGGCGCAGGGCCGGTGTTGTGCAGTACAGCTTGACGCACTCAGAAGCGGTACTTGGCCGAAGCGGTGAAGCTACGTGGCGCACCGTAAGTCAGGGCGCCGTAGGCATCGAAAATATCGAAGTACTTTTCATCGGTAATGTTGTCGGCATTCAATTGGGCCGACAGGTTCTCGGTGATGTCGTAGCGTGCCATCAGGTTGACCAGTGCATAGGCATCCTGTTCGATTTTCTCGGAGTTGCCCGCCGGGTTGGTGGCGTAGGTGTAGATGCTGTCCTGCCAGTTAACACCGCCGCCGATGGTCAACTTGTTGAACATGCCGGGCAGGCGATAAGTGGTGAAGGTACGCAACAGTTTGGTCGGATACAGGGTGTTGACGTCGTTGTCATCGGCATCTTCAGCGGTGAACTGGGTATAGCCGACCGAGGCATTCCAGTCCGGTGCCAGTTCGCCAGAGACCTCAATTTCAAAGCCTTTGCTGGTCGCGCCCTCACTTGCTTCATAAGCGTAACCGCCAATGGGGTTGGTTGGATCAATCAATTGGCCGGTGCTCTGGCCCAGGTTGTCCTGCTTGATCTGGAATACCGCCGCAGAGGCGTTCAGACGACCATTGAAGAACTCACCCTTGAGGCCTAATTCGCTGCTCTCGCCGACAATGGGGTCCAGCTGCTGGCCGTTGCGGTCACGTACCGACTGCGGCAGGAAGATTTCCGTGTAGCTGGCATAGGCAGACAGGTTTTCATTGAGGTCATAGACGATACCCGCGTAAGGCGTCAGCTCATGATCCACATCGACCTTGCTGACCTCCGAGTAGATGTCATCGCTGGTCTGCTCGTACCAGCTGTCGCGACCGCCCAGGATAAGCTTCAGATCGTCGGTCAGGTTAAGGCGCGTTGCTGCGTACAAACCTTTTTGGGGGTTTTCGTTTTAGCCATAGTCGCTGCGTGGTGCCCAGACGGGCTCAGGGAAATCACCGTTGTAGGCGTCGAAGTTTGGCACCCCGCCAAAGCCGGTCTGGGCAACCAGTGCGTCGGCATCGAACTCTTGTTTGCTGTCGATGTAACCAAAGGCCAGGTCGTGTTTACGACCCAGTAGCGAGAATGGGCCATCGAAGCGAATGCTGTAGTCGTCCTGGGTTGTCTCGGTTTTGTAGGTTGCCGGGAACGAGGACATCGGGCTGCTGCCGTCACGGCCTGGGTTGCCAGACAGGTAAAGCAACGCGGAGTCGCCTTTGCGCTCGCCACGGTTGTAGCTGAGGTGGACCTGCCAGTCGTTGGCAAAGGTGTGGTCAAGATTAACGAAGTAAGTCTTGTAGCTGGTGTCCCACTTGCTCCAGCCCGCGGAGGTCGATTTCGAGCGGCTCCAGTTGGTGCGGCTGCCATCGGCGTACCAGACGGGCAGGCCGCCCCACATTGGCGAGTCTTCGCTGTTGTCCTGGTTGCTCAGGCCGAACCACAGGGTGGTATCGGGCGTCAGGTCGATGTCCATGGTGCCGTAGACCGTTTCACTGCGCTTGGAGTTATCGTCGATCCAGGTATCGCCATCTGTCACTTCGCCAACCAGGCGTGCGCGAATGGTGCCGGCCTCGTTCAGGGCAGTGGATACATCGGCTTCGGTGCCAAAGGTATCCCATGTACCTGCGCTGAATTTGACCGAGCCTTTCAGGTCGCGACTGCTGGCGCGTTTGCGCACCAGATTGATGGATGCCGAAGGATCGCCTGCACCGGTCATCAAACCGTTGGCGCCGCGTACGATTTCAACGCGGTCATACATGGCCAGGCTGCTGAAAATCTCGCCGGAACTCCATGGTTGCTCATAAATGGTGGGTACGCCGTCGATCATCAGCGAGTTGAGTTCAAAGCCACGGGCGTTGAACTGTGCGCGGCTGGTTTCGTAGCGGTTGACCGACACACCGGTGGCGTTGTTTACCCCATCAAGGATGGTTTCCAGGTCCTGGTCTTCAATGCGCTGCTGGGTAACCACGCTGACCGACTGCGGCGTCTCGCGCAGCGACATGCTCAACGGCGTGGCGGTACGGGCAGCTTCTGTGGTGTAGGAGTGGGTATCCTCAGTGACTGCACTCGGCTCGGCGGCGCCAGTGATCTCCATTGGCTTCAGGGTTACAGCACTCGCGGCCTCGGTTGACTCGGCTTGCTCCGCTGCCATGACCGATGGCACCGCCAGGGCTGTCCCGGCTGCAAGCATGTGCACCGCCAGGGCCAAGGGGCGGATTGTCAGTGATGAGCGCTGGGCGAAGGGTGTGTGTGAATGCAAGGGAGGATTGGCGGACATGGCGGACTCTGCTGTATTTATAGTGTTAATACGAATCACTATCATACGCAGTAATAATGTTTTCTGGAATAACCGTGCAAAAGTTTATTGTTGTTTTGCGAGAAGGATTACCACGAGAGCCTGCGCGTCCATTTACAGCTTTGGCTTGCAAGCGCTTGCCTGGATGAGTCGACTCGGCCAACTGCTTGAATCAGGCAGGCTGCGACCCCTTTGCGGGCAACTTGTGGCCTAGCGAACGACGCTACGCTGCTTTTTAACCCGGTACATTTCGCCATCCGCATGGCTTAGCAGGGTGTCGGCATCCTCGCCATCAGCGGGGTAGCAGGCCACGCCGATGCTGCAGGACGGCATTTTTATTGCGCCAAAGTCAGCGCCCAGCGGCTCGGCCATGATTTCGAGGATCTGCTCGATCTTGGCTGCCACTGCGTCCCGGGATTGAATATCGGTCAATAGCACTGTGAACTCATCACCGCCCATGCGCGCGACAGTGTCGGTCTCGCGTACGCAGCTTTTCAGACGCTGGGCGATCAAGCGCAGCACACGATCTCCAGCGACATGGCCATGAACATCGTTGATGCCCTTGAAGTCATTGATATCTATGAACAGCAGGGCCAGTGAGTTCTGGTGGCGGCGGGCTCCGCGCAGGGCCGATTCCAGTCGTTCGCTGAAAAGCGAGCGGTTGGCCAGTTCGGTTAACGGGTCATGGTGGGCAAGGAAATGCAGCTCCGATTCTGCCTGCCACAGGGCGGTGATGTCTCGTGCAACACCAATCCTTGCGCCCACCTCCTCGGACCAGAAGGCCGCCCAGAGGATGTGTACGACGCTTCCATCCTTGCGGATGTAGCGGTTACGGAAATCGATGTGGGGCTTGCCACTCATGACACGGACAATCGAAGCCTGGGTGATCGCCAGATCATCAGGGTGCATATAGTTGGTGATCGCGGTGCCCGTCAGTTCGCTGGGGTGGTAGCCGAGCAGGGCTTTGCAGGCATCACTGACAAATACGATCTGGTTGTCCTTGTCGACCACGAACACAGTGTCCAGCATCAGGTGGATCAATTTGGGATAGAGCGCTTGTGGGCCACCGGCCATAGTTCTGGGAAGTCCGCTTTATGTCGCCTAATCATAACTCGAATGCGAACTGGGACGCAGCGAGGAATACAGGCTTTTGGCCATCAACTTGCAACTGGCTTCGGCAATGCCAGGTGCTTGCCGGGTTGCCAACTTGATCCGTTGATCTGAAAGAAAAGTCATATCGGTCCGGTTGTTGCCCAGCCAGGGCTTCAACTAGCCGGACCAGTTGTTGGTGACTGCAAATGTTCAGTCTCGGCAATAGCCTTCGCCTGGTTTCACAATCAAGCAGTTGTGCTTGTCCGCCAGCCATTTCAGCCCTGTTGCCTGGCCATCTCCGGCGCGCAGTAGCTGCGGACCATCCTGCCGGTCAAACGCGATGCCATCTGCTGTTGCCTGGCCTTTGTAGGTACCGCTTTGCTCGGCATCAAGGCCATATTGCATCTTCAGCAAATAGTGCCCGGGGCCTGCCGCTGCATCCTTGCTCAGGGTCAAATTGAGGCCTTCGACGCCTATCCACCTGCCAACCCATTGATCGGGAGCCGTTGTAGGCGGAGCTGCAGGTGTTGGGGACGAGCTTTCGTGAGCGCAGGCGCTGAGCACAATGCCTAAACTGAGTATGAGGGCTGTTTTGAGCATGGAGCCTTCTCCAAGGGGATAAAAATGGTAGCTGCTGTTTAATTGTCTTGGCTATTGGTTACAACAGCATAATTTTAGAGGAGGTGCTTGTGGAGTCGTTCAGCGCGGGTTGCCTGTGCGACAAAGTTCGAATTGTCGCGGTTGGCCAGCCCTATCGGGTGGGTATCTGTCATTGTCAGGATTGCCGCAAGCATCACGGCGCGTTGTTTCACGCCTCGGCGATATTTCCCGAGGATGCCGTAACCATCACTGGTGAGGTCGGTGAATACCAGGGTCGGTATTTCTGTCCCTGCTGTGGCTCATCGGTCTTTTCCCGTAGCGCTGACGAGGTCGAGCTGAACCTGGGCTCGCTGGATGAGCCGGACCAGTTACGACCCACCTACGAGTTATGGATGCTAAGGCGAGAGTCGTGGCTGCCGCCGTTTCCAGTGGTGCACCGCTACTTGCGTGATCGCGATGGGCAAGGGCGCTTCGAGTAGGCGCAGGCATGGTGCAGGGCGCGTGGAAAAGAGCCAAGGCAGGCCGATTTTTATTAATAAGCGTTGCCTGGAACCACTATGCCAACTTTACCCCGGGCATAAAAAAAGGCCTTGATAATCAAGGCCTTTCTTCGAGTTTGTGGTGCCCCGGGGGAGACTCGAACTCCCACTTCTTTCGAAAACGGATTTTGAATCCGCCGCGTCTACCGATTCCGCCACCGGGGCACAATGGCGGCGAAGTATAGGGACGAGTTTCGAGTTGGTCAATGCTCTTTCGTGGTCATTTTTAATAATTTCCGCTAAACTTTGCCGCCCTGCTAGATGACCCTTCTGTCATGCGTGTTGCCGATTTTCATTTTGATTTACCTGAAGCCCTGATTGCTCGTCATCCATTGACTGAGCGGCGTGCCAGTCGCCTGCTAACGGTCGATGGACTGAGCGGTGCGCTGGGCCACCGTCAATTCAGCGACCTGCTTGAGTTTTTGCGCCCAGGCGACCTGATGGTGTTTAACAACACGCGGGTCATTCCTGCGCGCTTGTTTGGCCAGAAGGCTTCGGGCGGCAAGCTTGAGATTCTGGTCGAGCGTGTGCTGGACAGCCATCGCGTGCTGGCGCATGTGCGCTCGAGCAAGTCACCAAAACCTGGCTCGAGCATTTTGCTTGAGGGGGGCGGCGAGGCAGAAATGGTTGCCCGTCACGATGCCTTGTTCGAGTTGCGCTTTGCCGAGGAAGTCTTACCGCTGCTTGAGCGGGTCGGCCATATGCCGTTGCCGCCTTATATTGATCGGCCGGACGATGCAGCCGACCGCGAGCGTTATCAGACCGTCTATGCCCAGCGCGCTGGTGCGGTAGCGGCGCCAACGGCGGGGCTGCATTTCGATGAAGCGCTGATGGCAGCCATTGCTGACAAAGGTATCGAGACTGCCTTTGTCACCTTGCATGTCGGCGCGGGTACTTTCCAGCCCGTGCGTGTCGAGCGTATCGAAGATCACCACATGCACAGCGAGTGGCTTGAGGTTGGTCAGGATGTGGTCGACGCGGTGGCTGCCTGTCGTGCACGCGGTGGCCGGTTGATCGCCGTGGGCACGACCAGCGTACGCTCGCTGGAAACAGCCGCGCGTGATGGCGAGCTCAAGCCCTTCAGTGGCGATACTGATATTTTTATCTACCCCGGCAGGCCATTTCATGTGGTCGATGCGCTGGTAACCAATTTTCACCTGCCTGAGTCGACCTTGCTGATGCTGGTGTCGGCGTTTGCAGGTTATCCGGAAACCATGGCGGCTTATCAAAGTGCTGTCGCCGAGGGTTACCGTTTCTTTAGTTATGGTGATGCCATGTTCATCACCCGTAATCCCGCGGCGCGCGGGCCCGAGGATCACGTATGACGCGTACTTGCCGTATGTCTTTTGAGTTGTTGGCAACCGATGGCAAGGCGCGTCGCGGACGCCTGACCTTCCCACGTGGCGTAGTGGAAACCCCTGCATTCATGCCGGTCGGCACTTACGGCACGGTCAAGGGCATGTTGCCTCGTGATATCGAGGCGATTGGCGCGCAGATGATCCTGGGTAACACCTTCCATCTGTGGCTGCGCCCGGGTACCGAGGTCATCAAGGAGCACGGCGACCTGCACGACTTCATGCAGTGGAAAGGTCCTATCCTGACTGACTCCGGTGGCTTCCAGGTCTTCAGCTTGGGTGCCATGCGCAAAATCAAGGAGGAGGGCGTGACCTTCGCCTCCCCGGTTGACGGTGCCAAGGTGTTCATGGGGCCGGAAGAGTCGATGCAGGTCCAGCGCGACCTGGGCTCAGATGTGGTAATGATTTTCGACGAGTGCACGCCGTATCCGGCCGAGTTCGATGTAGCCAAGACGTCGATGGAGTTGTCGCTGCGTTGGGCCAAGCGTTCAAAAGCTGCTCACGGCGATAACACTGCAGCGCTGTTCGGTATTGTCCAGGGCGGCATGTACCAGGAGTTGCGCCAGCGTTCGCTCGAGGGCCTCAATGAAATTGGCTTTGATGGCCTGGCGATTGGCGGCTTGTCGGTGGGTGAGCCAAAAGAAGAAATGATCAAGGTGCTCGACTACCTGCCAGGCCTGATGCCGGCTGAAAAACCGCGTTACCTGATGGGGGTGGGCAAGCCCGAGGATTTGGTCGAAGGTGTGCGTCGTGGCGTGGATATGTTCGATTGCGTGATGCCGACCCGTAACGCTCGCAATGGCCACCTGTTTGTCGATACCGGTGTGTTGAAGATCCGCAATGCAGTGCACCGTCACGATGATTCTCCCCTGGATGCCAATTGCGATTGCTACACCTGCCAGAACTTCTCCCGTGCTTATCTGCATCATTTGGACAAATGCGGCGAAATGTTGGGCAGTATGCTGAATACAATCCACAACTTACGTCACTATCAGCGCTTGATGGCTGGTTTGCGCGGTGCTATCCAACAGGGTACATTGGCCGCCTTTGTCGATAGCTTCTACAGCCAGCGTGGTCTGCCAACGCCGCCGCTGGACTAAACCCGAGTTTGTTTAAAAACTATTTCAACAGGAGTGATACATGAGCTTTTTTATCCCTGCGGCATTCGCAGACGCTGCTGCACCTGCGGCCGGCCCAGCTGGTAGCGGTTTTGAGTGGGTATTTCTGGTTGGTTTCCTGGTCATCTTCTACCTGATGATCTGGCGTCCACAGTCCAAGCGCGCCAAAGAGCACAAGAACCTGCTCAGCAGCCTGCAGAAGGGTGATGAAGTCGTCACCACTGGTGGGATCGCTGGCAAGGTCAACAAAGTCAGCGATGACTTTGTAGTGATTGAAGTCTCGGATACCGTTGAGCTGAAAATTCAGAAGGTTGCCATTGCAGCGACCTTGCCTAAAGGCACTCTGAAAGCCATCTAAGTTTCAACCTTTACCATTCGACGGGGCGCTAAATGCGCCCCGCGTTACAACGGGCGGCGTCATGCTCAATAAATTTCCAGTTTGGAAGTACCTGCTGATTGTGGCCGTGTTGGCCGTCGGCTTTCTCTACTCTGCTCCTAACCTGTATCCGGATGACCCGGCTATCCAGATTAGTGGCAACAGCACCGCCAAGCGCATCGAACAGTCTGACCTTGATCGTGCAGACCGTGCGTTGAAAGAGGCTGGTATCGAGGTCAAGGGCCTTAGCGTTGCCGACCAGGGCAAGGCAGGTTTGCTGCGCTTGGTTAAGAAGGAAGATCAGCTTCCTGCAAAAGACATCGTGCGCAAGGCGCTCGGTGAAGATTTCGTGGTTGCGCTGAACCTGGCGCAAACAACGCCTGACTGGCTGCGCAGTGTCGGTGCGACGCCGATGAAGCTGGGTCTCGACCTTTCCGGTGGTGTCCACTTCCTGCTCGAAGTTGACATGGAGAAAGCCCTGGATGCACGGCGCAAGGTTTACGAGGGCGAGGTCAAGACCTTGTTGCGTAAAGAGCGCGTGCGTTACCGCAGCATGCCGGAGCAGGCAGGTGCAATTCAGCTGGGTTTTGCTGATGAAGATACGCTTGAAAAAGCCAGAAGCCTGGTGCGCAAGGACTTCACTGACTTTGACCTGACCACCACCGAGCGCAGTGGCATGCAAGTGCTGCGCTTGACGTTGACCAAGGCCAAGATTGCTGAAATTCGTGAATACTCGATCAAGCAAAACCTGACCACCGTACGCAACCGGGTAAACGAACTGGGCGTGGCTGAGCCACTGGTTCAGCGCCAGGGTGCCAACCGTATCGTGGTTGAGCTGCCGGGTGTGCAGGATACCGCTGAAGCCAAGCGTATTCTGGGCAAGACGGCCAACCTCGAGTTCCGCCTTGAAGCAGCTGCTGATGCATCAAAGGCATCGACCGAAGCCTTCGAGTTTCGTGAACCGGGTCGTCCGCCGGTCGACCTTGAGCGTGAGCTGATCATCACTGGTGACCAGGTGACCGACGCGCAGGCCAGCTTTGATGAAAATGGCCGTCCGCAAGTCAATATTCGCCTTGATAACCATGGTGGCGACCTGATGAGCCGCGCAACGCGCAGCAACGTTGGGCGCAGCATGGCGGTAATCTTCATCGAGCAAAAGCCGATTACCAAGTTCGTGCGCAAGATGGTTGATGGCGTGGAGCAAGAAGTTGCCGTGCCAAGCTTCGCCGAAGAGAAGAAAATCATCAGCTTGGCAACCATTCAGTCGCCGCTGGGCAGTCAGTTCCGCATTACCGGCCTGAACGGTCAGGGTGAGTCGTCTGAATTGGCCCTGTTGCTGCGCGCCGGTGGCCTGGCCGCGCCGATGTACTTCGCTGAAGAGCGCACCATCGGCCCTAGCCTGGGTGCGGATAACATTGCCAAGGGTGTCGACGCAGCGCTGTGGGGCATGCTGTTCGTATCGCTGTTTATCATTGCGATCTATCGCTTCTTTGGTGTCTTGGCGACCATCGCGCTGGGCTTCAACATGATTTTGCTGCTGGCATTGATGTCGTTGCTCAGTGCAACGCTGACCTTGCCAGGTATCGCCGGTATCGTATTGACCATGGGTATGGCGGTTGACGCCAACGTGCTGATCTTCTCGCGTATCCGCGAAGAAATTGCCAATGGCATGTCGATTCCACGGGCAATCCATGAAGGTTTCGACCGCGCGTTCTCGGCGATCATCGATGCCAACCTGACGACGCTGTTGGTCGGGGGCATCCTGTTCGCAATGGGGACCGGGCCGGTCAAGGGCTTTGCGGTAACGCTGTCGCTTGGGATCCTGACGTCTATGTTCACTGCTATCTGGGTGACTCGCGCCATGGTCAACCTGATTTTTGGCGGGCGTGACTTCAAGAAGTTGTGGATTTAAGGGGCTGACATGAATCGTACAATCAACTTCATGGGGGCGCGGAACTTCGCGTTTGCCGTGACTGTGTTCCTGACGCTGTTGGCGTTGGGTAGCTGGGCGGTAAAGGGCCTGAATTTTGGCCTGGACTTTACTGGCGGTACCCAGATCGAGCTGAGCTACGAGCAACCTGCGGTTTTGGAGCAGGTGCGTGAGAAGTTGCAGACAGCCGGCTTTACTGATGCCGTGGTACAAAGCTTTGGTGCGACCACTGATGTTGTGGTGCGCATGCAGGGTGATGACCCGGACTTGGGTAACAAGGTTGCCAGTGCATTGCGCGCGACGGGTGATCAACTTGAGGTCAAGAAGGTTGAGTTCGTTGGCCCGCAAGTGGGTGAAGAGCTGCGTGACCAAGGCGGTATCGGCATGTTGCTGGCTTTGGGCGGCGTGCTGTTGTACCTGGCTTTCCGCTTCCAGTGGAAGTTTGCGGTCGGTGCCATCGTCTCGCTGATCCATGACGTGGTAGTGACCCTGGGCATACTGTCGTTTTTCCAGGTGACCTTCGACCTGACCACCTTGGCGGCCATCCTGGCGATCATCGGTTACTCGCTCAACGACACTATCGTGGTGTTTGACCGGGTGCGTGAGAACTTCCGGGTGCTGCGTAAGTCGACCTTGATTGAAAATATCAATATCTCGACCACGCAAACCCTGTTGCGGACCTTGGCTACCTCGATCTCGACCCTGCTGGCGATTGGCGCTTTGCTGATCTTTGCAGGCGACAATCTGTTCTCGTTCTCGATCGCGCTGTTTATCGGTGTTTTTGCCGGTACCTACTCGTCGGTTTATATCGCCAACGTAGTGCTGATCTGGCTGAACCTGACTGTCGATGACCTGATTCCACCGGTTGTCGCAGAGGAGGTCGACGAACGCCCTTAGGCCTCAAGCCTGGCGTCATAGTCGCTCAACTGGCCCTCGCAGGTTTTGAACTTGCGAGGGCTTTTTGTTGTCTGAGTATCAGATAAGGCGGGATTCGCCAGATTGAGAAGGTCAGGAGTCAATAATGAATAAGTCATTGCTTGTAGGTGCGGTATTAGGTGCGGTGGGCGTAACTGCTGGCGGTGCTGTTGCGACTTACAGCTTGGTCGGTGGCCCGGACTACGCAGATGTGCTGGCTGTTGAGCCCATCAATGAGACCATCAAGACCCCGCGTCAGGAATGTCGCGATGTGACTGTTACGCGTCAGCGTCCCGTGCAGGACGAACACAAGATTGCCGGTACGGCAATTGGCGCTGTGGTTGGCGGCTTGCTGGGTAACCAGATCGGTGGCGGTAGCGGCAAGAAGATTGCCACTGCGGCAGGTGCCATTGGTGGCGGTTATGCTGGTAACAAGGTGCAGGGCAACATGCAGGCGAACGATACCTACACCACCACGGAAAACCGTTGCAAGACAGTCACCGACACCAGTCAGAAACTGGTGGGCTACAACGTTAAGTATGAGCTGGATGGCAAGGTTAGCCAGGTGCGCATGTCTGAAGATCCAGGTAGCCGTATTCCGGTCAAGGACGGCAAGCTGGTGCTCTCTGAAGCCCAGTAACCGGACCCACAAAAAAGCGCCCTGTCTGGGCGCTTTTTTGTGGGCGCAGCTCAGCTTGTCTGGGCGCGATTGAAGGTGCTTCTGAACTAAATCAGCCAGTCGTGCGCCAGGTGCAGGCAATAAAAAAGCGCCCGAAGGCGCTTTTGCAGGCTCGCAGCGCTTAGCGCTTCAGTGATGCCGAAAGGTGCGGTTGAATAGCGGTTAATACGGCTTTGAAACACTTGGTGTTGCCGGCAACGATCTGGCCTTTTGCCAGGAAGTCGTGGCCACCGGTGAAGTCACTGACCAGGCCGCCTGCTTCTTGAATCAACAGGGCGCCTGCAGCCATGTCCCACTCGGACAGGCCAAATTCCCAGAATGCATCGAAACGGCCCGCTGCTACATAGGCCAGGTCGAGGCTGGCGGCGCCTGCACGACGTACGCCGGCAGTCTGCCCAACCAGGCTGCGGAACATGCCCAGGTAGTTCTCAAGGTTGTCCATTTGGCTTTCGCGGAACGGGAAGCCGGTGCCAAGCAGGGCACCATCAAGGCTCTTGCGTGTGCTGACGCGCAGGCGGCGACCGTTCAGTGCAGCGCCGCGGCCTCGGCTGGCGGTGAATTCTTCCTGGCGAACCGGGTCGATGATCACGGCGTGCTCAAGGCGGCCGCGATATTTACAGGCAAGACTTACAGCGAAATGCGGCACGCCACGAACGAAGTTGGTGGTGCCGTCCAGTGGATCAATAATCCACAGGTAGTCAGCGCCTTCGCCCGTGCCTTCGGTAAGGCCGCTTTCTTCGCCGTAGAAACCGTGCGTCGGGTAGGCTTTGCGCAGGGCCTGAATGATCAACTGCTCTGCGGAGCGGTCAATTTCGGTCACGTAATCGTTGGCATCTTTCTCGTCTACCGAGATGACGTCCAGGCGTTCGATAGAGCGGAAGATCATTTCACCGGCGCTACGGGCTGCGCGCAGCGCGATATTCAGCATAGGCTGCATGGATGGGTCACCTGGGTCGTTAAAGAAAGCCGATCATTCTATCAGAAAACTCACATATATGAAGTGCCGCATAGCCTGCGTGGCGTAATCAGGGTGGGTTCTGTAAGATTTGCACCTTTCCGCATTCTGTGTGAGCGCTTTCATTGCTGCAAAATATTCGAGTGGTCTTAGTCAATACCAGTCATCCCGGTAATATCGGTGGGGCGGCGCGGGCAATGAAAAACATGGGGTTGAGCCGCTTGGTGCTGGTTGACCCTATTGATTTCCCGAGTCATGAAGCTGATGCACGAGCGTCTGGCGCCAGCGATATTCTCCAGGCGGCGCAAGTCGTCGCTACCCTTGAGGAGGCGCTGGTTGGTTGTAATCTGGTGCTCGGTACCAGTGCCCGTGATCGGCGTATCCCGTGGCCATTGCTGGATCCGCGCGAATGTGGGGTCACTGCTTGTGAGCAGGCGCTGGAAGGTGCGGATGTGGCGCTGGTCTTTGGTCGAGAGTATGCCGGCCTGACGAATGAAGAGCTGCAGCGCTGTCAGTATCATGTGCATATTCCGTCTGATCCTGCGTTCAGTTCGCTGAACCTGGCGGCGGCGGTGCAGGTGCTTGCCTATGAGGTGCGCATGGCATGGTTGGCTGCACAAAACCAGCCGACCAAGGTGGCCAAGCTCGAAACCACTGCAATGCTCAATACCCAGTTGGTGACGGCTGATGAGCTGGAGTCGTTCTACACGCACCTGCAGCAGGCGCTGGAGGAAATCGGGTTTCTTGATCCGCAAAACCCGCGTCACTTGATGAGTCGGTTGCGGCGCCTATATGGGCGCAATAACATCAGTCGAGCCGAGATGAATATTTTGCGTGGGATCTTGACCGAAACGCTCAAGGCCGCGCGCGGTGAACACCACAAACAGGGGAAGTCAGATGTTTGAGCTAATCCGTGAAGACATTCGAAGCGTATTTCATCGCGACCCGGCTGCGCGCAATACCTTTGAAGTGGTCACCTGCTACCCTGGCCTGCATGCTGTTTGGTTGCATCGCGTTGCCCATGCTTTGTGGGTCAATGGCTGGAAATGGCTGGCCCGCGTGGTTTCGAATTTTGGTCGCTGGCTGACCGGTATTGAAATTCATCCGGGTGCCAGGATTGGACGTCGCTTCTTTATTGACCACGGCATGGGTATCGTCATTGGTGAGACGGCTGAAATCGGCAACGATGTCACCCTTTACCAGGGGGTGACTCTGGGTGGGACTAGCTGGAACAAAGGCAAGCGCCACCCAACGCTCGAAGATGGCGTGGTTGTCGGCGCGGGCGCCAAGGTCCTGGGGCCATTCACTGTTGGCGCCGGTGCCAAGATAGGCTCCAACGCAGTGGTCACCAAGGAAGTACCGGCGGGCGCGACTGCAGTCGGGATTCCCGGCCGGATCATTGTTAAGGACGACAGCGACCAAGAGGCCAAGCGCAAGGCAATGGCTGAAAAGCTGGGCTTTGATGCCTATGGGGTTAGCCAGGACATGCCCGACCCGGTTTCGCGTGCAATTGGCCAGCTGCTTGATCACCTGCAGGCGGTGGATGTGCGCCTTGAGGGTATGTGCGAGGCGCTTACTTCACTGGGTAGCGACTACTGCGCGAAAGATCTGCCGGTCCTGCGCGATGAAGATTTCATCGGTGTCTGCAAAGAGCAGGACGACAAGCCTGCCGCCTGATGCGCGAGCATAGCGAGTTTGCTATGCTTTGCGCCCCTCGCAAATGCTAATCCCGAGTAATTTAATAGGTCTTATAGTTGACTTAAATACTCGGGAATTGCATAATTTGCAGCATATTGTGATCCCCGGTACCTCTTAGATGAGACTGACAACCAAAGGCCGATACGCCGTCACCGCCATGCTTGACTTGGCGTTGCATGCGCAGAATGGTCCCGTGTCCCTTGCTGATATTTCCGAGCGTCAGGGAATTTCCCTTTCCTACTTGGAGCAGCTGTTCGCCAAGTTGCGTCGCGGAAGCCTGGTTTCCAGTGTTCGTGGCCCCGGTGGCGGTTACCAGCTGGCGCGTGACATGAACGGTATCCAGGTCGCCGAAGTGATTGACGCGGTCAATGAATCCGTTGATGCGACGCGTTGCCAGGGGCAGGGCGATTGTCATGCGGGAGATACCTGCCTGACTCATCATCTGTGGTGTGACCTGAGCCAGCAGATCCACGAGTTCCTGAGTGGCATCAGTTTGGCCGATCTGGTTACCCGTCGAGAAGTTCAAGAAGTTGCTCATCGCCAGGACCAGCGTCGCTGCAACGGCAGGACGTCGCAACTAGATAAAATAGAAGCATCCGCCGTCGACTGAATCCGGCCTGCAAAGCCTGAGTCCTGATAGGAGAGAATCAATGAAATTGCCTATTTACCTCGATTATTCCGCTACCACTCCGGTTGATCCGCGTGTTGCGCAAAAAATGGTCGAGTGCCTGACCGCCGAAGGCAACTTCGGTAACCCTGCGTCGCGTTCCCACTTCTTTGGCTGGAAAGCCGAAGAGGCGGTCGAGAATGCGCGTCGCCAGGTTGCTGAGCTGGTCGGTGCTGACCCGCGTGAAATTGTCTGGACTTCCGGGGCAACAGAATCCGACAACCTGGCTATCAAGGGTGTCGCTGACTTCTACAAGAGCAAGGGCAAGCACCTTGTCACTTCGAAGATCGAGCACAAAGCGGTGCTCGACACCATGCGCCAGCTTGAGCGTGAAGGCTTCGAAGTCACCTACATCGAGCCAGGTGAAGATGGCCTGATCACTCCGTCCATGGTTGAAGCAGCGCTGCGTGAAGACACCATTCTGGTTTCGATCATGCACGTCAATAACGAGATCGGTACGATCAACGACATTGCCGCCATTGGCGAGCTGACTCGTTCGCGTGGGGTTATCTTCCACGTCGACGCAGCGCAATCGACGGGCAAGGTTGAAATCAACCTGGAGAACCTCAAGGTTGATCTTATGTCGTTCTCTGCGCACAAGACCTACGGCCCTAAAGGCGTGGGCGCACTGTACGTCCGTCGCAAGCCGCGCATCCGCCTGGAAGCGCAGACTCACGGTGGCGGTCACGAACGCGGCATGCGCTCGGGAACCTTGGCAACCCACCAGTGCGTTGGCATGGGTGAGGCTTTCCGTATCGCCAAGGAAGAGATGGCTGCCGAGAACCAGCGCTTGCTGGCCTTGCGTGATCGCTTCTACTCGCACCTTGAAGATATGGAAGAGCTCTATGTCAACGGCAGCATGGTTGCCCGCGTACCGCATAACCTCAACCTGAGCTTCAACTATGTTGAGGGCGAGTCGTTGATCATGGCGCTCAAGGATCTGGCAGTTTCCTCGGGCTCGGCCTGTACCTCGGCATCGCTCGAGCCTTCATACGTTCTGCGCGCCCTGGGCCGCAACGATGAGTTGGCGCACAGCTCCATTCGTTTCACCTTCGGTCGCTTCAGCACTGAAGAAGAGATTGATTACGCAGCAGCAAAAGTTCGCGATGCAGTTACCAAGCTGCGTGAGCTTTCGCCACTGTGGGATATGTTCAAAGAAGGTGTCGATCTGTCCCAGGTTGAATGGGCGGCACACTAAAGCTGCCGATGAGCGGCGCCTGATGATTGAGGAATAAGAGCATGGCTTACAGCGAAAAGGTCATTGACCACTACGAAAACCCGCGCAACGTCGGCAAGATGGACGCGCAGGACCCAGATGTTGGCACCGGCATGGTTGGTGCTCCAGCCTGCGGCGACGTAATGCGCTTGCAGATCAAGGTCAACGGCGAAGGCGTTATTGAAGACGCCAAGTTCAAGACCTACGGTTGCGGTTCGGCTATCGCTTCCAGCTCCCTGGCCACTGAGTGGATGAAGGGCAAGACGCTGGACGAGGCTGAAACCATCAAGAACACTCAGCTCGCCGAAGAGCTGGCGTTGCCGCCGGTTAAGATTCACTGCTCAGTGCTCGCCGAGGACGCCATCAAGGCTGCTGTGCGCGACTACAAGCAGAAGAAAGGCTTGCTCTAAGGAGGTTTGTCGATGGCTATCAGCATGACCGAAGCCGCCGCCCGGCACGTACAGCGTTCCCTTGATGGGCGCGGCAAAGGTGAGGGCATTCGTTTGGCTGTTCGCACGACTGGCTGCTCTGGTTTGGCTTATGTGCTGGAGTTTGTCGATGAAACGGCTAGCGAGGACCAGGGCTTTTAGAGTCATGGTGTCAAGGTGATTATTGACCCTAAAAGCCTGGTTTACCTTGACGGCACTGAGCTGGATTTCGTCAAGGAAGGTCTGAACGAAGGCTTCAAGTTCAATAACCCTAACGTGCGCGGTGAGTGTGGCTGCGGCGAAAGCTTCAACATCTGAGGCTATTGTGGGTACTCCTTGTCACTTCGCTTTATTTGACCTGCAGCCAAGCTTTCGGCTGGATCTTGATCAGTTGGCTGTGCGCTATCGCGAGTTGGCCCGGGCGGTTCATCCGGATCGCTTTGCCGACGCCGATGCGCGTGAGCAGCGCGTTGCGCTGGAGAAGTCCGCGAGCCTCAATGAAGCGTACCAGACGCTGAAAAATGCTCCGCAGCGTGCCCGTTACTTGTTGGCCCTCAGTGGCCCCGAGCTACCGCTTGAAGTAACAGTGCATGACCCCGACTTCCTGATGCAGCAGATCCAGTTGCGCGAAGAGCTTGAAGAGCTGCAGGACGCCGCTGATATTGAGGGTGTGTTGCAATTCAAGCGCCAGCTGAAAGTTGCCTCTGATGAGTTGAACGAAAGCTTTGCGGTTTGTTGGGATGATCCTGCCCGTCGTGATGAGGCCGAGCGTCTCATGCGTCGCATGCAGTTTCTCGACAAGCTTTCCCACGAGGTCCGCCAGTTGGAAGAGCGCCTCGACGATTAACGCTCGCGTGCCTCAAGGGGTGCGCTTGATATTCACAAAAGCATATATAAACCATGGCCTTACTGCAGATCGCTGAGCCCGGACAGAGCCCCCAGCCACACCAGCGTCGGCTGGCAGTCGGGATCGACCTGGGCACCACCAATTCGCTAGTCGCTGCCGTTCGCAGCGGAATTTCCGAGCCGTTGGCTGACGCTGAAGGCGAAGTCATACTGCCGTCCGCCGTGCGCTATCACGCGGACCGGGTGGAAGTCGGTGAGTCTGCCAAAGGCGCAGCCTCTAGCGACCCGTTCAACACCATCGTTTCGGTCAAGCGCCTCATGGGGCGCGGTCTTGCGGACGTCAAGCAGCTTGGCGACCAGTTGCCTTACCGCTTTGTTGGCGGTGAGTCGCAGATGCCCTCGATCGAAACAGTGCAGGGCGCCAAGAGCCCGGTTGAAGTTTCCGCCGAGATTCTCAAGGTGTTGCGCCAGCGTGCCGAGTTGACCCTTGGTGGTGAGTTGGTGGGTGCCGTTATTACCGTGCCTGCGTATTTCGATGAAGCGCAGCGCCAGGCCACCAAGGATGCGGCGCGTGTAGCGGGCTTGAATGTCCTGCGCTTGCTCAATGAGCCTACCGCGGCTGCCGTCGCTTATGGGCTCGACCAGCAAGCTGAAGGCGTCGTGGCAATTTATGACTTGGGTGGCGGCACCTTTGATATTTCGATCCTGCGCCTGACCAGCGGTGTATTTGAAGTCATGGCGACTGGCGGAGACAGTGCGCTGGGTGGCGATGACTTTGATCATGCGATCGCCAGCTGGATTATCGAGCAGGCGGGGCTCTCGGCTGATATCGATCCGAGCGCCCAGCGCAGCCTGCTGGAGGTAGCCTGTGCTGCCAAGGAAGCCCTGACCAGCAATGATGTCGTCGAGGTGGTTTACCAGCAATGGCGCGGTGAACTGAGTCGCGCGCAGTTTGAGGCGCTGATCGAGCCGATGGTTGCCCGCAGCCTCAAGGCCTGTCGCCGTGCAGTGCGTGATTCAGGCATCGAGCTAGAGGAAGTTGGCGCCGTGGTCATGGTTGGTGGTTCTACGCGAGTGCCGCGTGTGCGCCAGGCCGTTGCCGAGATGTTTGCCCGTCAGCCCCTGACCGATATCGATCCTGATCAGGTTGTTGCCATCGGCGCGGCGATTCAGGCAGATACCCTGGCCGGGAATAAGCGGGGCGATGGTGAAGAGCTGTTGCTGCTGGATGTCATTCCCTTGTCACTCGGTCTGGAGACCATGGGTGGGTTGATGGAGAAGGTCATTCCGCGTAACACCACCATACCTGTTGCCCGTGCCCAGGACTTCACCACCTACAAAGATGGCCAGACCGCCATGATGGTGCATGTGCTCCAGGGTGAGCGCGAGTTAATCAGTGATTGCCGCTCCCTGGCGCGTTTCGAACTACGTGGTATCCCGCCAATGGTGGCGGGTGCAGCGAAGATCCGGGTGACATTTCAGGTTGATGCCGATGGCCTGTTAAGTGTGGCTGCGCGCGAACTGGGTTCGGGCGTAGAGGCCAGCATTCAGGTTAAGCCGTCCTATGGGCTGACTGATGACCAGGTAGCCAAAATGCTGCAGGACTCATTCAGCAATGCCGGGGGCGACAAGCAGGCGCGCGTATTGCGTGAGCAGCAAGTTGATGCCCAGCGCTTGCTTGAAGCAGTTGAAGCAGCGCTGGATGCCGATGGCGAGCGTTTGCTGGATCGCGATGAGCGGTTGGCGATTGACGCCCAGGTGGAACTGTTGCGCGAGTTGATAAATGGTTCCGATGGCTTGGCCCTTGAACAGCAAACCAAGCGATTGACCCAAGTAACCGATGCGTTTGCAGCGCGTCGCCTGGATTCAACGGTCAAAGCCGCGCTGGCTGGCCGTAGTCTTAATGAGATCGAGGAATAAGCATGACCCAGTTGATTTTCCTGCCGCATGCCGAGCATTGCCCAGAAGGTGCGGTTTTCGAGGCTCAGCCTGGTGAGACTGTGTTGAATGCTGCGCTGCGCAATGGCATCCATATCGAGCACGCCTGCGAGAAGTCTTGTGCGTGCACCACATGCCACGTCGTGGTCCGTGAAGGTTTCGACTCCCTCGAGCCTTCCGACGAACTGGAAGATGACATGCTCGACAAGGCCTGGGGTTTGGAGCCTAATTCGCGCCTGTCTTGCCAGGTAGTGGTGGGCGAAGAGGATATGGTGATCGAAATCCCGAAATACACCATTAATCAGGTTTCTGAAGGCCATTAAGGAGCATCACCATGAGCATCAAATGGTCCGATGTACTGGAAATTGCCATTCAGTTGTCAGAGAGCAAGCCGGATGTCGATCCACGTTACGTGAACTTCGTCGATCTGCATCGTTGGGTGATCGAACTGCCGGAATTTTCCGACGATAGTCAGCGCGGCGGCGAGAAGGTTCTGGAGGCTATCCAGGCGGCCTGGATCGAAGAAGTGGACTGATTTTGACCCCAGGCTGTGCGCCGTCAGGCGCGAGCCCTACGCATTTACCCAGAACCCGCGTATAATTCGCGGGTTTAATTTTTCGCTTTAATCCCTGTTTTTGGAGTTTCACATGGCTGTTGAACGTACTTTCTCTATCATCAAACCAGACGCAGTAGCTAAAAACGTCATCGGCGAGATCGTTACCCGCTTCGAAAAAGCAGGTCTGCGCGTTGTTGCATCGAAGATGGTTCAGTTGTCCGAGCGCGAAGCCAGCGGTTTCTACGCTGAGCACAGCGAGCGTGGCTTTTTCAAGGATCTGGTTGCATTCATGACTTCCGGCCCGGTTGTTGTTCAGGTTCTGGAAGGCGAAGGCGCTATCCTGAAAAACCGCGAACTGATGGGCGCTACCAACCCTAAAGAAGCAGCAGCTGGCACTATCCGTGCTGATTTCGCTGTTTCCATCGACGAAAACGCTGTACACGGTTCGGACTCCGAAGCCTCGGCTGCCCGCGAAATCGCTTACTTCTTCGCCTCTACAGAGGTGTGCGCTCGCATTCGCTAAGCGAACCGGGTGAAGGTGAAACCATGACTATTGCGACCGGTAAAATCAATCTTCTGGGTCTGACCCAGCAGGAAATGGAACAATTCTTCGACAGTATCGGGGAGAAGCGTTTTCGTGCCGGTCAGATAATGAAGTGGATTCACCACTTTGGCATCGATGATTTCGATGCCATGAGTAATGTCAGCAAGGTCTTGCGCGAAAAGCTCAAGGCCTGTGCTGAGATTCGCGGGCCGGAAGTGGTCAGCGAAGATATTTCCACCGATGGCACCCGCAAGTGGGTGGTTCGCGTGGCGTCGGGTAGCTGCGTTGAAACCGTCTATATCCCGCAGGGCGCTCGCGGCACGCTGTGCGTGTCTTCGCAAGCAGGTTGTGCGCTCGACTGCAGCTTCTGCTCGACAGGTAAACAAGGCTTCAACAGCGATCTGACCGCAGCCGAGATTATTGGCCAGGTATGGATTTCGAATAAATCATTCGGCACTCAGCCGGCGAAAATCGATCGCGCCGTCACCAACGTGGTGATGATGGGCATGGGTGAACCGTTACTGAATTTCGACAATGTCGTCGCTTCGATGAAAATCATGATGGACGACCTTGGCTACGGCATTTCCAAGCGCAAGGTGACCCTGTCTACCTCGGGCGTGGTGCCGATGATCGACAAACTGGCCGAAGTGATAGATGTATCGCTGGCGCTGTCGCTGCACGCCCCCAATGATGCGTTGCGCAACCAGTTGGTCCCGATCAACAAGAAGTACCCTCTGGAAATGCTCCTCGCCGCCTGTAAGCGTTATGTTTCGCGTTTGGGCGAGAAGCGTGTGCTGACGATCGAATACACATTGCTTAAAGATGTGAACGATAAGATTGAGCACGCTGAGGAAATGATCGCACTTCTCAAAGATGTACCTTGCAAGATCAACCTGATCCCGTTTAATCCCTTCCCTTTCTCGGGATATGAGCGGCCGAGCAACAATGCGATACGTCGTTTCCAAGACCTGCTGCACAAAGCAGGGCACAATGTAACTGTGCGTACTACGCGCGGTGAGGACATTGATGCCGCTTGTGGCCAGCTGGTTGGTCAAGTGATGGATCGTACACGCCGCAGCGAGCGTTATATCGCCGTGCGTGAGTTGAGTAGCGAGGCAGAGTCGCCACGTTCCACCGCAAACAGTAACTAGAAGAGAGGAAATCCATGACCCTGCGCCCCGCGCTGTTCTTATTGCTTGCCAGCCTGCTTGCTGGCTGGGGTTCAACGGGTGATGTCGACCCAATGAGAACCGAAAAGGGTCGTGAAGAGGCACGTGACGCCTACATTCAACTGGGCTTGGGCTACATTCAGCAAGGCGCAAGCGAGCGCGCCAAGGTGCCGCTGAAGAAAGCGCTGGAGATTGACTCATCCAGTGCCGATGCCCATGCCGCGCTGGCGTTGGTATTCCAGCTTGAAATGGAACCTCAGCTGGCTGATGAGCACTACAGAAGTGCCATTTCGCAACGTCCTGGTGATGCCCGGTTGCTGAATAACTATGGCAGCTTTCTTTTTGAGCAAAAGCGTTATGGCGAAGCAATGGAGCGGTACAAGCAAGCCGCCCAAGACAACCTCTATCCAGAGCGTTCCAGGGTGTTTGAAAACCTGGGTGTCACGGCATTAGCCATGGACAAGCCCGAGGAAGCTAAAAAGTATTTTCAACGGACCTTGCGCTTGAATAGCCGCCAGCCACGCGCGCTGTTGGCAATGGCTGAGATATCCTACAAAGAGCTGGACTATGTAGCGGCGCGCGGATACTACGATAGCTATAGCCTTATTAGTGAGCAAAACGCGGCAAGCCTGTTGTTAGGTGCCCGTCTTGCCAAAATATTTGACGACCGTGACAAGTCAGCAAGCCTCGGTCTGCAACTTAAACGCTTGTATCCCGGTACTGCGGAATACAAGCAATACCTGTCGGAGCAATGATGAAATCGGCGCCACCTGAAGCTGTAGCAGCAAATCGCGTCAATCCCGGTGAAACTCTGCGCATCGCGCGCGAGGCCAAGGGCTGGTCGATTGTCGAGGTTGCCGCGCAGCTCAACCTCACGCCTGAGCGCCTCGGCCAGATTGAAGCGGGAGCGTTCGATAAATTGCCAGGCACGACCTTCGCCCGTGGCTATCTTCGCACCTATGCAAAACTCTTGGGTGTTGATCAGGCAGAAATCGTCAAGGAATTTGATCAGTTCACCGGTAGCAGCGTAGCGGCCAGTAGTGTGCAGAGCCTGGGTCGTATTGAAGAGCCGACGAATTACTCGCAGAAAATCCTGCGTTTCGTCAGCTTTGCCATATTGGTTGTCTTGGGTTTCGTGGGCTTTTTCTGGTGGCAGGAACAGGCCAAGCGCCAGGCTGATGATTTAGCCGTGGCTGGCATCGAGCATGTCGAGGTTGAAGGGGCCGATGGTTCAACCCAGATCCACGCCCTGGATGAACCGGAAGACCAGGCCGTGGCCGCCGCTCAGAATGAAACCCAACTGGACCTGTCGGCTACTGACGATTCATTGAGCGACCCTCCAGAGCCGCCAAGCGATGAAATGGCAGCGCAAATGACTGGCGACGAGACAATGCCCAATGCTGCTCCTGTCGAAGGCCAGGCCGTGGCTGATAACGCGCCGACGACCGAGGCCTTGACGCCGCCGGTTGTGGAGGCGCCGGCGTCAACTGCCGCACCTCAAGGCACGCCTGCGGTTGCGGGTGAAGGCAATGTCAGCATCAATTTCACGGCCAACTGCTGGCTGCAGTTGAAAGATGCCAATGGCAAAGTGATTTACAGCGGTCTGAAGAAGCAGGGCGAGAGCCTCAACGTTAGCGGTAAAGCACCTTTGGAGCTGCGTTTGGGCTTTGCCAGTGGTGCACAGGTTACTTATAACGGTCAGGCTGTGGATGTCGCACCCTATGCGACTGGCGAAACAGCACGCCTGAAACTGGGGCTTTAACTCATGCATGGCGAATCACCGATCAAGCGTCGCTTGTCGCGTAAAATCTGGGTGGGTTCTGTACCCGTAGGCGGCGACTCGCCGATTTCGGTACAGAGCATGACCAACACCGACACCAACGATGTGGCCGCCACCGTGGCGCAGATCCGTCGTCTGGAAGAGGCCGGTGCCGATATCGTGCGCGTGTCTGTACCCGACATGGATGCCGCTGAGGCATTCGGCAAGATCAAGCAGCAAGTAAATCTACCCCTGGTTGCCGATATCCACTTCGATTACCAGATAGCGCTACGCGTGGCCGAGCTGGGGGTTGATTGCCTGCGTATCAATCCGGGCAATATTGGCCGCGAAGATCGGGTGCGTGCAGTGGTCGAGGCTGCTCGCGACAAAGGCATTCCGATTCGTATCGGGGTTAACGCCGGATCGCTGGAAAAAGACCTGCAAAAGAAATACGGCGAACCGACACCCGAAGCTCTGGTCGAGTCGGCGATGCGTCATGTCGAACACCTTGATCGACTCAACTTCCCGGACTTCAAAGTCAGCGTCAAGGCCTCCGATGTGTTTATGGCCGTAGCGGCCTACCGTCTGCTGGCGACTAAAATCGAGCAGCCTTTGCACTTGGGGATTACCGAGGCGGGTGGCTTGCGATCCGGTACGGTCAAGTCGGCGGTTGGCCTGGGCATGCTGCTTGCCGACGGGATTGGCGATACTATCCGCATCTCGCTGGCGGCTGATCCGGTTGAAGAAATCAAAGTCGGTTTCGATATCCTCAAGTCGCTGCGCCTGCGTTCTCGCGGTATCAATTTCATCGCCTGCCCAAGCTGTTCAAGGCAGAACTTTGATGTGGTCAAGACCATGAACGACCTCGAAGGCCGTCTGGATGATCTGCTGGTACCGCTTGATGTCGCGGTAATCGGCTGTGTAGTCAATGGTCCTGGCGAGGCAAAAGAGGCGCACATCGGCTTGACCGGTGGTTCGCCAAACAACCTTATCTACATTGATGGCAAGCCTGCACAAAAACTGAATAATGAAAACCTCGTGGATAACCTGGAAAAGTTGATCCGTGAGAAAGCAGCTGAAAAGCTCGCAGCAGATGCCGCTGTGATTGTTCGCAGCTAAGAGCTTTGACGTCTAAGGAATTGAATTGAGTAAGCCCCTGCAAGCCATTCGTGGCATGAACGACATCCTGCCAGAGCAAACCCCGCTGTGGCGCTATTTTGAAGCCACCGTTGCAGGTCTGCTGGATGGCTACGGCTATCGGCAGATACGCATGCCGATTGTCGAGTTCACTGAACTGTTCAAGCGCTCGATCGGTGAAGTGACTGACATCGTCGAAAAAGAGATGTACACCTTCGAAGATCGCAATGGCGACTCGCTGACCTTGCGTCCCGAGGGCACCGCAGCATGCGTGCGTGCGGTACTTGAGCATGGTTTGTCCGGTGGCGGCCAGACCCAGAAACTCTGGTACATCGGGCCCATGTTCCGTCATGAACGTCCGCAGAAGGGCCGTTACCGCCAGTTCCACCAGATCGGCCTTGAGGTGTTCAATCTGCCTGGCCCGGACATCGATGCCGAGCTGATCATGCTCACCTGGCGTCTATGGAAACTGCTTGGCATTGGCGATGCGGTAACCCTCGAACTCAACAGCCTTGGTACCAGTGAAGCGCGTGCGGTCTATCGTGGCGAGCTGGTTGAGTACCTGACGGCTCGAATCGATCAGTTGGATGAAGACAGCCGTCGCCGCCTGTCGAGCAACCCATTGCGCATCCTTGATAGCAAGTCGCCGCAGACCCAGGCTCTGCTGGTTGATGCACCAAAGCTTGAGAATTATCTGGATGAAGAGTCGCGCGTCCATTTCGCGGGCCTCAAGGCGCGTCTTGACGCTGCTGGCATTCCTTATGTGATCAACCCCAAGCTGGTTCGTGGCCTGGATTACTACAGCAAAACCGTATTTGAATGGGTCACTGATAAACTGGGTGCACAAGGCACAGTTTGTGCCGGAGGCCGGTATGATGGGCTGGTTGAGCAAATGGGTGGTAAGCCGACCACCGGCGTTGGCTTTGCCATGGGCATTGAACGGCTGCTATTGCTGATCGAGACACTTGATAAAGTGCCTGCTGAAATCGCCCGTACCGTTGATGTGTATCTCTGTGCGATTGGCGAGGCCGCCGAGCTGGCTGCCATTCCATTGGCCGAGCAATTGCGTGACAAGATTCCAGGCTTGCGCCTGCAAGTTAATGCTGGCGCTGGCAGTTTCAAGAGTCAGTTGAAGAAAGCCGACAAGAGTGGTGCGTTATTCGCTCTGGTCATTGGGGAAGACGAACTGGCCCAGCAAGTGGTAGGTTGCAAGCCGCTGCGTGGTCAGGGTGAACAAAACAGCATTGCCTGGGATGTTCTTGCTGAGCATCTGGCAACCAGCCTCAAACAGGCTTAAGCGAATTAGCGAATAAGGAGTATTGGGGTGGTTTCGCGTAACGACGAAGAAGAATTAGCGGTAATCAAGGAATGGTGGCAGCAAAACGGCAAGCCGGTGATGGCGGGTTGCGCGCTGGCGCTGATTGCAGTCTTGGGCTGGCAGGGGTGGCAGAAGTACCAGGCCAACCAGTCACAAGGCGCATCAATGATTTACCAGCAATTGCTGGAAACCGCCCTTGATCCAAGTGGCAAGCCCGACGCCGGTAAAGTCGCCGAGCTGGCTGGCAAGCTGAACAGCGAGTACGGTGGCACCTATTACGCGCAGTACGGCAATTTGTTCGTGGCCAAGGTTGCGGTCGAAGCTGGTGAGTTGAATGATGCCGCCAACGCACTGCAAGGCATAGTCGACAAACCGGCCGACGAGACGCTGGAAGAGCTGGCACGTCAACGCCTGGCCCGTGTGCTGGCCGCGCAAGACAAGACCGAAGAAGCCTTGAAACTGCTTGATGGCGATGCTGATAAGGCCTATCTGGCCAGCCGCGAAGAGCTCAAGGGTGACCTGCTGGTCAAGCTGGGTCGCACTGACGATGCGCACGCGGCCTACGAAAAAGCCAAGTCTGCTCTGTCAGAAGATGCTGCGGTTGGTGGCTTGCAAATCAAGCTGGACGACCTCGCGAAAGGGGATGCGTGACGTGATACGTTGGAAGAATGTCGCACTACTGAGCCTGGCCTTGCTGGTCGTGGGCTGCAGTAGCACTAGCAAGAAGGAACTGCCGCCAGCAGAACTGCCTGACTTCACAGCCGAAGTTGAGCTTGATGAGCAATGGGACCGTTCGATTGGCGATGGCCAAGGCGAAACGTTCAATATGCTCGAGCCTGCGATCGAAGGTGAAAAGATCTTCGCCGCTGACGTCGAGGGTGTTGTCATGGCCCTGGACCGCATGACTGGCGACGTGATCTGGGAAGACGACCTGGAGCTTCCAGTTTCTGGTGCTGTGGGCGCAGGCTATGGCCTGGTGATGCTGGGGACTCTCAAAGGCGAGATTATTGCCCTGGACTCCTCGACTGGCGAAGAAAAGTGGCGCGCTCGGGTCAATAGTGAAGTGCTTTCGGCCCCGGCGACCAATGGTGATATCGTCTTGGTGCAAACCCAGGACGATCGGCTGGTCGCCTTTGATGCGGACACTGGCAATCAACGCTGGAGCTTTGATAACACCCCGGCGGTGCTTACATTGCGCGGAACCAGTGCCCCGGTACTAACCAATAATCTGGCTATTGCTGCTTTGTCCAGCGGTAGGGTCATTGCATTGGACGCTCAGCGCGGCATACCGGTCTGGGAACAGCGTGTTGCCGTTCCACAAGGCCGCTCCGAACTGGATCGTGTGGTGGATATCGACGGTGGCCTGCTGCTTTCCGGCGGCAAGCTCTATGTAGTCAGCTACCAGGGGCGGGTTGCCGCGTTGGACCTGGAGTCGGGCCGTGTGCTTTGGCAGCGTGAAGCGTCCAGCTATGTAGGCGTGGCCCAGGGTTTCGGTACCGTCTATGTCTGCTTGGCCAATGGCACTGTTGAAGGTGTGGATGAGCGTTCAGCATCGGCTCTGTGGAGCAATGATGCATTGGCTCGTCGCCAACTGTCAGCGCCTGAAGTGTTCTCCAGCTATGTCGTATTTGGCGATTTTGAAGGCTACCTGCACTTGATCAGTCAGGTTGATGGACGCTTTGTCGGTCGTGAGCACGTTGACAGTGATGGCATACGCGCACGTCCGCTGGTGGATGGCGACTGGCTGTACGTATTTGGTAACAGCGGCAAGTTGGTTGCTTACACCATTAAATAGCTGGCAACTGACGGGCTTGTCTATGCTGCATCTGTAGCATCCAGGCCCAGCTTTGAATTCCGGCCGCTGCTCATGCAGCGGCCTTTGTATTTTCTGAAATAACGAAGTGGAGAGCCTAATGGTTCCCGTAATTGCCCTGGTGGGCCGACCAAACGTCGGTAAGTCCACTCTATTTAACCGCTTGACCAGGACCCGCGATGCTATCGTCGGTGACCTGTCGGGTTTGACCCGTGATCGCCAGTATGGCGAGGCCAAGTGGCAGGGACGCACTTACATTGTCGTAGATACCGGTGGTATTTCCGGCGATGAAGAAGGTATTGACGCGAAGATGGCCGAGCAGTCGCTACAGGCCATCGAAGAAGCTGATGTGGTGTTGTTCCTGGTCGATGCGCGGGCGGGCTTGTCTGCTTCGGATCAAATGATCGGCGAGCACCTGCGCAAGCGCAACAAGGACAGCCACCTGATCATCAACAAGGTCGATAATCTCGACCCTGATCTGGCACGTGCCGAGTTTGCCGCGATGGGCATGGGTGAATCCCTGGCGATTGCCGGTGCCCATGGCCGCGGAATCTCGCAGATGCTTGAAGCCGTGCTCAGTCGCTTTCCGAAAGACGCCGGGGAGCTGGAGGAGGGTGAAGAACCAGAAGAGGTTGCCGAAGGCGAAGAAGCCAAGCGCATCCCTGGTCCGAGCGAGAAAGACGGTATCAAGCTGGCAATCATCGGCCGTCCTAATGTTGGCAAGTCGACACTGGTTAACCGCATGCTCGGTGAAGACCGGGTTATTGTCTATGACCAGGCGGGCACTACGCGCGACAGTATCTACATCCCCTTCGAGCGTGATGATGAGAAGTACACGCTGATCGATACTGCAGGTGTGCGGCGACGTGGCAAGATCTTTGAAGCTGTCGAGAAGTTCTCGGTGGTCAAAACCCTGCAAGCGATTCAAGATTCCAACGTGGTCGTATTCGTCATGGATGCGCGCGAGGGCGTGGTCGATCATGACCTGAACCTGCTTGGTTTCGTACTTGAAAGTGGTCGTGCGCTGGTTATCGCCCTGAACAAATGGGATGGCATGGAGCCAAGCGAGCGCGACTATGTGAAAACAGAGCTGCAGCGCCGCCTGTTCTTCGTTGATTTTGCCGATATCCACTTTATTTCGGCGTTGCACGGCACGGGTGTGGGCCACTTGTACAAGTCGGTACAGGCTTCGTTCCAGTCAGCCATCACCCGCTGGCCGACCAACCGTTTGACCCAGATCCTCGAGGATGCGGTACGCGAGCACCAGCCACCGTTGGTCAATGGCCGCCGGATCAAGTTGCGTTACGCTCACTTGGGCGGTGCCAACCCGCCGCTGATCGTGATCCATGGCAACCAGGTCGAGTCGGTGCCCCGCGCTTACTCGCGTTACCTGGAAAATACCTATCGCCGGGTGTTGAAACTGGTCGGCACGCCGATCCGCATCGAATACAAAGGTGGCGAGAACCCCTATGAGGGCAATAAAAATACCCTGACCGATCGTCAAGTGAACAAGAAGCGTCGCTTGATGAGCCACCACAAGAAAGCCGAGAAAAAGCGTAAGGACAAGCGCTAGCACGGCTATTTGGTCTCTGTTTAAAAAGGCGCCTGACGGGCGCCTTTTTCATGCCTGTGCGATCCGTTATCCTGCGGTTATGAATCGCCTAGCCAGGCGTGTGCAGCAGGAAGGTGTGATGATCATCAGCAAATTGCCGAATGTTGGCACCACTATATTTACCCGCATGTCCCAGCTCGCCATGGAAACGGGTGCCCTGAACCTGTCGCAGGGCTTTCCCGACTTTGATGGGCCGCTGGCACTGCGTGACGCCGTCGGCCGACATATCGCGGCGGGTCACAACCAATACACCGCCATGACCGGTCTACCGGCGCTGCGTGAGCAAGTCGCCGCCAAGATTGGCCGTTGTTATGGTCGCACGGTCAGCGCCGAAACCGAGGTCACTATTACACCGGGCGCTACCCAGGCGATTTTCTGTGCGATTCAGGCGCTGATCCGCCCGGGTGACGAGGTGATTGTCTTTGACCCCAGCTATGACAGCTACGAGCCTTCGGTCGAGCTTGCCGGCGGTCGTTGTATTCATGTGCCCTTGGCCTTGCCGGATTTCTCGATCGACTGGCAACGCTTCAGCGATGCGCTGAGTGATAAAACGCGCCTGGTTATCCTCAACAGCCCGCATAATCCCAGTGGGGCGCTGATCAGTCGGGCAGAGCTGGACCAACTGGCCATGCTGATTCGCGGTCGCGATATCTATGTGCTCAGCGATGAGGTTTACGAGCATCTGGTCTTTGATGGTGTTTCCCATACCAGTGTCTTGGCGCATGAAGAGCTCTATTCGCGTGCGTTCGTGGTCAGTTCCTTTGGCAAGACATACCACGTGACCGGCTGGAAGACAGGTTATGTGGTTGCCCCGCCTGCATTGAGCGCCGAGCTGCGCAAGGTCCATCAATATGTCAGCTTTTGCGGCGTTACTCCGCTGCAATGGGCCTTGGCTGACTTTATGAGTGAACAGCCACAGCACATTGACGAACTGCCAGGGTTTTATCAGGCCAAGCGCGATCTGTTCTGCGGTTTGCTCAAGGATTCGCGTTTCAGCTTCAGCCCCACGCCCGGCACTTATTTCCAACTGGCTGACTACTCGGCCATTCGTGATGATCTTGATGATGTGGCCATGTCTGAATGGCTGACGCGCGAGCATGGCGTGGCGACCATTCCCGTATCGGTTTTCTATCAGCAGGCTCCGAAAGATCTACGTCTTGTCAGGTTCTGCTTTGCCAAACGTGAAGACACCTTGTGCCAAGCCGCGGAGAAATTATGCGCGATTTAACGACTTTGCCGGACCTGAATCTTGTGCTGGTCCAGAGTGATCTGGCCTGGCAAGACCCGGCCGCCAACCGAGAGCATTTCCAACAGATGCTGGCAGCCGTCGAGGGGGCTGATCTGGTCATCCTGCCAGAGATGTTCAGTACTGGCTTTTCGATGGACTCAGCGGTACTGGCCGAGCCTGAGGGCGGCCCGAGCAGCCAGTGGATGATGGAGCAGGCTGCGCGGATGAATGCTGTGGTGACTGGCAGCCTGATCATCCAGGCGGCAGACGGCAGCTATCGCAACCGGCTGCTATGGGCGCGCCCTGATGGCTCAGTCGAGCATTACGACAAGCGTCATCTGTTTCGCATGGCCGGTGAGCACAAGCACTTTGCCGCTGGTCAACAGCAGGCCTTGTTCAGCCTCAAGGGCTGGAATATTCGCCCGCTGATTTGCTACGACCTGCGGTTCCCGGTCTGGAGCCGTGATGCGAGTGATACGGATCTATTGCTCTATACCGCCAACTGGCCGGCGGCGCGGCGAAATCACTGGAATCGCCTGCTGCCAGCTCGGGCGATTGAAAACCTGTGCTTTGTGGCGGCAGTCAATCGCACTGGCACCGATGGCAAGGGGCATGCCTACAGCGGTGATTCCAAGGTGATTGATTTTCAGGGTGAGGTCATGCTGGACGGTCAGGATGTAACAGGAGTGCTGCGCTTTACTCTAAAGGGGGTTGATTTGGCCGAGTATCGCCAGCGTTTTCCAGCTGATCGTGATGCCGATATATTCACCCTTGGTTGAAGGTTTTACATGCCTGTTTCCCCGTCACCCGGCACGCTGGAGCGAACACCATGTTGCGCTGGGGCTGACGAGGTTGCGAGTGTCAGGTTGTACTCGGTACCCGCGGTTGGCCTGGCCACGCTCCTGGGCTCGCCTTTGGCCGGTGCTTTTGTGATGCAGCATAATTTCAAGGTACTGGGCCGCGGCAACCAATTATTGAGGCTCTGGAGCCTTGCCATTGGCCTGTTTGTTGCGACTTTCAGTCTTTCCAGTTGGCATCCCGAAACCTTTAGTGCACAGCTGTTGATTGTCCCCGAAGTCTTGGTGATGCTTGTCTATGCCAGGTTCTGCTTTAGCGGCTCAGCCGGATGGCAAGCCCACGGGCGTTATTCGAATTGGAGAGTGCTGGGCATCTGGTTGTTATTACTGCTGGTCATACTGACAACCATTATTGAGCTTACGTTGTTGTTGAGCTTGTTCTAGGGGCTTGCCTGTATCCAGAAGCAAACAACCCCGCCAATTGGCGGGGTTGTTGGTTGCAAGGTTTCTCGGGCGAGCTGTTACGCCGCTTCCTGAGCCTGGACCAAGGCACGATTCAGAGCGCTAAACAGGGCGCGGAAGCTGGCAGTGGTCAGGTTCTCGTCAATGCCCGCACCATGCAGCGCACGGCCGCCATCCATTCGCAGTTCGATATAGGCGGCGGCCTTTGCATTTGTTCCTGCGCCAATTGCGTGCTCCGAGTAGTCCATGATCTCTACATCGAAGGGCAGGGCGGCGACCAAGGCTTCCAGCGGACCTTTGCCGATTCCGCTCCAGTGCTTGGTTTCGTTGTTGCTGATGACTTCAACGTCTACCGCGCTGGTGCCGTTCTCTTCCTGCAGGCGATGGCCCTTGAGTGCATAGGGGCTGGAGGCTTGCAGGAACTCGGTCTTGAACAGGCTGTAGATCTGCTCGGCAGTCATTTCCAGGCCCAGGCGGTCGGTTTCTTTTTGCACCACCTGGCTGAATTCGATCTGCATGCGTCGCGGCAAGCACACGCCGTATTCCTGTTCGAGCAGGAAGGTGATGCCGCCTTTGCCGGACTGGCTGTTGACGCGAATCACGGCCTCATAGCTGCGACCGATGTCGGCCGGGTCGATTGGCAGGTAAGGGACTTCCCAAATGGCGTCTTCCTGCTGCTGGGCCAGGCCCTTGCGGATTGCATCCTGGTGCGAGCCGGAGAATGCAGTGTGCACAAGGTCACCGACGTAAGGGTGACGTGGGTGAACCGGCAATTGGTTGCATTCTTCGACCACTTTGCGCACGGCGT
Source organism: Pseudomonas sp. S9 (assembly GCF_000222125.1). Taxonomy (NCBI): domain Bacteria; kingdom Pseudomonadati; phylum Pseudomonadota; class Gammaproteobacteria; order Pseudomonadales; family Pseudomonadaceae; genus Pseudomonas; species Pseudomonas sp. S9. Next base: position 203,667 of record NZ_AFFX01000002.1, read on the forward strand.
CAATGTCGGAGAAATCCAGGCCTGGATTGATGCCCTGGGTATAGAGGTTCAACGCCAGGTTGACCAAGTCTACGTTGCCGGTGCGCTCGCCGTTGCCAAACAAGCAGCCCTCGACGCGATCGGCGCCAGCCATCAAGCCCAGCTCACTGGCTGCAACGCCCGTGCCCCGGTCGTTATGGGTGTGCAGGCTGATCAAGACGCTGTCGCGACGGCTGATATTGCGGCCAAACCATTCAATTTGGTCGGCATAGACGTTTGGCGTCGCCACTTCAACAGTGGTCGGCAAGTTGAGAATGACCTTGTTGTCCGGGGTTGGTTGCCAGACATCGAGCACCGCATCGCAGACTTCAACGGCGAAATCCAGCTCGGTCGAAGAGAATATTTCTGGCGAGTACTGGAATGTCCACTGGGTCTCAGGCTGCTGTTCGGCCAGGCGCTTGATGACCTTGGCGGCGCTGGTCGCGATATTGACCACGCCAGCCTTGTCGAGGTTGAACACGATGCGACGAAACGATGGTGCTGTCGCGTTGTATACGTGAACGATGGCTTTTTTAGCGCCCTTGAGTGATTCAAAGGTGCGGGTGATCAAGTCTTCACGGGCCTGGGTCAACACCTGGATAGTGGTGTCGTCTGGAATATGTCCGTCAGTGATCAAGGTGCGCACAAAGTCGAAGTCCGTCTGCGAAGCAGAAGGAAATCCAACTTCAATCTGCTTCACGCCTACCTGAACCAGGGTCTTGAAGAAGCGCATCTTCTTTTCGGCGTCCATGGGCTCAATCAGAGACTGGTTGCCATCGCGCAGGTCAGAGCTGCACCAGATGGGCACTTCGGTGATGGTCTTTGACGGCCAGGTACGGTCAGGCAAATTGATTGGCGTAAAGGCGCGGTATTTGCGTGATGGGTCTTTAAGCATGCTCATGATAAATCCTTGGAAGCGGCGACCTGATAGGCACAGGTTGGGTCAATGGGTAGCGAGGGGCGAGGGCAGCAGTCTTAGCTACGCAGTCGCTGGCTGACCAGACACAGATTGGTATGTTGCCGCTGCAGAAACAGGGTGTGAGAAGTATTCATGGGTCTACACTACTGCGCCAGGTTAAAGCTGGCAAGCATGCTTGTAAAATTGGTGATTTTGGTCTTGGTTAGAGGTTTTCCGATATTTAATTGCGGGTTTGAAAGAAATATTGCTTAACTATTGCTTGATGTGGCCCTGGGTCAAACCTTACGCCTGACCCAAGGCCCGCGGGCCGCTTCAGCTGGGTTGGCCGAACAGGGACTGGTGGCGCAGTTCGCGCATGTCAGCACCGCTTGGGTGCTGGTAAACACGCAGGCCAAACTCCGGCAGTATTGCCAGCATATGGTCGAAAATATCCGATTGAATGCCTTCGTAACGGCCCCAGGATATGGTCGTGGTAAAGCAGTAGATTTCGATTGGCAGGCCTTCGGCGGTCGGCGCAAGCTGGCGGACCAGTTGCGTCATCTGCTGATGGATATCCGGATGATGCTTGAGGTAGTTTTCAATGTAGGCACGCAAGGTGCCGATATTGGTCAGGCGGCGGGTGTTGGCCTGAACCTCCGCGTCTCCAGCGAGCGCCTTGTTCCATTGGCTGACTTCGGTGTTTTTATCGCTCAGGTACTGTTTAAGCAGTTTCATTTGTTGCAGGTGCGCCAATTCATCGGCGCTTAGGAAGTGAATGCTCGACTGATCGAGGAAGAGGCTGCGCTTGATCCGTCTTCCGCCGCATTCCTGCATGCCTCGCCAGTTCTTGAATGGGTCGGTGATAAAGCGCCGGGTGGGAATACTGGTGATGGTTTTATCCCAGTTCTGCACTTTGACCATGTGCAGGGCGATGTCTATTACATCGCCATCGGCATTGAGTTGCGGCATTTCGATCCAGTCGCCAACTCGAACGATGTCGTTGGATGAGATCTGGATGCTGGCGACCAGCGACAAGATGGTGTCCTGGAAAATCAACATCAATACGGCTGCCATGGCGCCCAGGCCAGACAACAGAATTACCGGCGAGCGGTCGATCAGCGCTGCGATTATCAGGATCAGCGCAACCAGTGAAATGACGATTTGAATGACCTGGATATAGCCCTTTATCGGCCGCTGGTGGGCGTCGGGGCGGCGCTGGTACAGGGTGTTGATTATGTTGAGTATCGCGTTGATCGCCAGTGCCACGGTCAATACGATGAAGGCGCTGCAGACATTGGTGACAATGGTTACCAGCGATTCGGGCAGGCCTTCGATAACCCGTATACCGTTGGACAGGATCAGTGCCGGGACTATGTTGGACAGGCGCTTGATTACGCCACTTTCCCTGATGTGTGCCACGCGCCACAAGCGGGTATTGCCCGCTACCAGATGCAGGCCCCGCACGAGCACGCGCTTGACCAGCCAGTTGCACAGCATGGCGGCGACAACCAGCGCAGCGAGCGCGATAGAGGTGTATAGATCCGGGTGTTGCTGTAGCCATTCCAGGGCATTGGCCAGCTTTTGTTGCATAACGACTCCTGCTTACCTCGATAAAAGCCGGAGCACCTTAGCAAAGCTCCGTGGCATGTGCAGGGCCTATCTGTAACTCAAGGTTTGAATGCACCAATAAAAATCGCTGGATCGACCCGGTTGGCATTGAGGCTGACGTTCCAGTGCAGGTGTGCTCCTGTGGCTCGTCCGGTTGCGCCGACCTTGCCGATAACCCCGCCGCGCGGCACTTCGTCACCGACCTTTACGCCAATCTGTGAAAGGTGGCAGAACATGCTGATCAAGCCTTGGCCGTGATCAATAAATACCGTATTGCCATTGAAGAATAGGTTGCCCGTAAGTATCACCTTGCCGGCTGCTGGTGCCTTGATTGGCGTACCGCTGCGTGCGGCAAAGTCCAGCCCGGAGTGTGGGTTGCGCTCCTCGCCGTTAAAGAAACGACGCAAGCCAAAAGGGCTTGAAAGTGCACCGCTGACAGGGCGATCAAACAACAGGTTGCTGGGTTGGCGGGGGCTGAACTGGTCATAGGCTGCGTTCTGCTCGGCCAGTTCGCGGTTGATGCGCTTGAGGTTCGCGGCGTTGGGATTGACTTGCTGCTTGTTCTTGATGCTGATGTGCTGCTCTTTGTAGTGCTTGGGCTTGACCTCGAAACTCAGGGTTTTATCACCTTGTGCGCTGCTGACCTGAAGCGTGTCAGTGCCTGCCTTGGTGCTCAGCGCGATGCCGACAATCGCAATCCAGCGTTGTTGATCTTCCTTCACCACCAGTACCGGCTTGCCGTGATAAGTCGCGCGTGGGGCGCTGGCATCATTGCCCAGGTCAACCACGGCCACGCCGCCAGGCACGGGTTGGTCAAGCAGGCGGGTAATAAAACCCTGGGCGCTGACTGGCAGGGCCACAAGCAGTACACACAAAGACAACAGATAACGCAGGCCAGGCATAGAAGACTCAATCCAGGGAAATACAAGCTGCAATGCTTGCATTAAAGCCGGTGCGCTGTGAAGGGCTATGTCTTGGCCAGTGTCCGGAGCGGCAATGCGCGAGGTGTCGTTTCACCTGAAGGGGGCTTAGCTGACCTGGCCGGCCTGCATCTGTTTTTCCAACTGTTGGCGCCACAGGCTGTCCAGTGACTGAACCTGGCTCGGTCCATATATGGCTGCATCCAGCCCCTTGTGCCAGGCCCATAACTGATCGCCGTAGTCGTAGTGCCACCACTCGCTGGGCAGATTGCTGAAACCTGCAGCATGCATGGCGTTATAGAGTATTCGGCGATTGTCACGAATGCGTATTTGTTGCTCGTCGGGCTGTTCGATCTGCTCGAAGTAGTGGCTAGCCGAAAGCGGGCTGGCCTCATCGAAGCCGGTGCCCATGTCGAGCCAGCGACCGTCTTCGTCACACAGCGATACGTCCACCGCGCCACCGGTCAAATGTGGGCTGGGCGCCGTTCTGCTGGTGCTTGGTGGCGACACGAACTGGCGCGTCAGGTGTTCAAGTTGGGCGGTATCCGCTTGCGGGTGATAGTCCCTGAGCGCATCCCACAAGCTGTCGTACAGGTATTGCTGCACGCCGAATGGTCGCCATGCATCCAGCACCACCAAACGGATGCCTGCTGGGAGCCACTTGGTTACTTGCAACAAGCGCTCGAATACTTCGCTGCGCACGTAGCATTCGGCAATTGCATTCGGGACTCCGAGCTTGTAATAAGCCGGGTGTACTGTCAGCGCCCGGTTCAGGCCAAGTGCTTGCAGTGGCTGATTACACTCGACAATGGGCAACGCAGCTACAGCGTGCCAGTCGGGTTCAGGATTGTGCGGTATGGCTGTATTTGCATTCATCTTGTTAGCTCAGCAAGTGCGGTAACCACAGGGTCAAGGACGGGAACAGGATCAGGATATAAAGTACGGCCAATGCCACGGCGATGAAGGGCCAGATCCCTTTGAACATCTCGGTGATGCTCAATTTGCTGATGGTCGCCACAATGAACAGGCACGAGCCCATCGGCGGCGTAATCATTGCAATGGTGATATTGAGGGTAAATATCAGGCCAAGGTGGACAGGGTCGACACCGGCAGCCAGGGCAACCGGAGCAATGATTGGCGTGAGCAGCATCAGTACCGACACTTCCTCCATCACCATCCCGCAAATGAAAATGATCGAGCTGATGACCAGCAACATCAGGGTCGGTGAGTGGTTGAATGGCTGGAGCAGCATCGCAAACTCATTGGCAACCTGGGCATAGTTGAGCAGCCAGTTGACCACCGATGCGGCGGCAATGATCACGTAGATACTGGCCGTCAATTGCACTGTTTCCTGGATCGAAGTCCAGAAGCCTTTAAGCGAGAGCTCACGTTGGATAATCCCAATCAGGGCGACATACAGGACAATGATTGCGCCAGACTCGGTCGGTGTAACCAGGCCCAGGACAATCCCGGCGACGATCAGGACAGGGGCAACCAGGGCCGTTGATGCGCCCGCCACAGCGGCCAGCACTTCCGCCCATGACGGGGCCTTGTGCTGCGCTTCGAGGCCTGCTTTTCGAGCGTAGATCGCATTGATGGTCATAAACGCAAGGGCTAGCACCAAGCCTGGAATCACCCCTGCAAGAAACAGCTCGCCAACCGAGGTATTGGTCAGGGACGAGTAGAGAATCATGAAGATACTGGGCGGAATAATAGGCCCGATCAGCGAGCTGCCAGCGGTAAGTCCCGCAGCAAATTTGCGCGAGTAGCCTTCCTTTTCCATCGCTGGAACCAGCAGGGTGCTGAGTGCGGAAGCATCGGCAGCGGCAGAACCGTTGACCCCGGCAAAGAATACCCCGGCGACCACGTTGACGTGCCCGAGGCCGCCACGGAAGTGACCGACCAGCGCATTGGCCAGGCGCATCAGGCGTGGCGTCATGCCCGAGCTGTTCATCAGGTTACCCGCCAGAATGAACAATGGAATGGCCATCAGCGAGAAAATGTCCATGCCGCCATAGAAGCGCTGCGGCAAGGTATTGAAAAACAGGTTGGGGTCAACAAACAGAAAACCAACCAATGCAGTTAGCAGCAAGCACAGGAACAGCGGCAGGCCCAGCACCAGGTTAACGGCAAAGGCTGTGATCATGGCCAGGCCCATCATGGTGCTATTCCTTGTTCTGCTTGCGGCTGTCTCTGCTGTGGGCCTTGAATCAGAATCATCAGGGTCAGCAAACCAAAGCCGATAGGTAGGCTGAGCAATGGCCACATGCGGCTGACGCCAAGGCCCATGCTGCGAAAACGGCTGGCGTTGAGGGCATAGTGGAGGCTTGCCCAGGTCGCAAAAGCGAAAAAGCACAGGGCAATCAACCACTGATAAAGTTTTACTATCCTGGCCAATTTGTGCGGCAGGTGCTGCTCAAGCAGGTTGATGCGCATATGTCCGCCGCGAATCCAGAGCGTGCCCATGACCATCATGACGCTGCCGATAATCAGGTAGCGCGCCAGTTCGTCCATCCAGATGGGTGAACTGCCAATCAGATAGCGCGCAAACACGCCGTAGCTGAGTAACAACAGATCGAGCAATAGCAGCAAGGTGCCCAGGTTCAGCAGGACGCTGCTGCTGCGCTGTAGTAGCGAGTGCATAGGTGACGTGACTCCGGATAGGCGTCAGCACCCCGGTCGGGCGGGGTGCTGGTTAGCCGTTTTACTGGGCGTGATTGAGGCCGGTATCTTCAAGCGCCATATCGATCCACTTGGCATCGATATTCTGCTCTTTGAGCCAGGACAGGTACGCCGGTTGGCCTTTGCTTTGGAAGGCCGCCAGGTCCTTGTCGTCCGGCTGGATCACTTCCATGCCCTGGGCCTTGAGGAATGCCAGGTCGGTGTCTTCCTGCTTGGCAATGGCTTCACGGTTCAGGCGAGTGGCTTCTTTACTGGCTTCGAGCAGTGCAGCACGGTCTTTTTCAGACAGCGAATCGAGCATGTCGCCGTTGGCCACCAGGAATTGGTCGGAATACTGGATGTTGGCCAGTGTCAGGTACTTCTGCACCTGATACAGGCTGCCCATGATGATGTAGGAGGCCGGGTTCATCTGGCCATCAGCTACGCCCGTGCGCAGGCCCATGTACAGTTCGGTCCAGGGAATTGGCGTACCCGATGCACCGAATGATTCATAAAGCGCCACCTGGCTTGGGTCCATTGCGCGAAAGCGCAAGCCGGCAAAGTCGTCAGGCGATTTGATTGGCTTTTTATTGTTGGTGAAGTTGATAAAGCCGCCTTCCTCGACAACCGCCAGCAATTGAGTGCCTGTGCGCTCCTTGAACTCGGCCTTGGAGGCTTTCCAGTACTGGCCTTGATCGAAGAACTTATGGGCGGCGCTGGCATCCTTGAACATGAACGGAATGGCGCTGACATAGATTTCAGGAAACAGCGGCGCAATACCGGCAAAGGATGCGATGTTCAAACCTGGCCCGCTGATGACTTGCTCCATGCGCTGCTCTTCTTCACCGAGCATGCTGTTTGGGTACAGCTTGATGCTCAGGTCGCCGGCGCTTTTTTCTTCGGCCAGGCGTTTGAGGTTGGTGGCGAACAGGTGGACAGGGTTTTTCTCGCTGTCAGCGGCGCCGTTGTAGCTCAGGTTGATTTCGGTTGCCGCTTGCGCGACGGCCCCTGCCAGCGAGATCGCGGTGAACAGCAATCCGGCGGTGAAACGACGGGCAAGGTTATGACGCAGAATCGAATGCATATTATTTTCCTTGTGGCAGAGCGAGTTCGGAATATGGGAAAGGTTGTTGTTGTGTGAAGCCTGAGATTTCCTGAGGGAGAAACTAGCTGTTGTCGTGTTGACTATTCAAGCCTTTGAGTGATGCATTAAATGCAACGCTATCCCCACATTGTGAAACTCGGTGCGCAGCCGACAAACGCTATTTTCTATCGCGGATACTGGGGGCGTGATCGTTGAAAAAACGCATGCCGTCGCGCAAATGCTCGAGGCAGGCCTGGCTGGCGACCGTCAGTTCCCGGCCCTTGTGGCTGACAATCCGTGCCCGTGCATCGCGCAATGCACGGTTGGCCAGGGTGCAGCGGCGAATACTGCCTGATTGCAACTCATCACTGACTGTCAGTTCCGGCATAAAGGCCACGCCAATGCCTGACTTTACGAAATTGACCAGCACCGCCACTGAGTTGGTGCGCAACTTGGGGCGCAGTTGCAGGTGCTCCAGTTGAGCGACGATCACGGCCAACTGGCCCATGCCGGTGCTGTTGTGGATCAAGGCCAGGGACTCATTGCGCAATGCCGCCATGCTGACAGGCGATGTCGATTGCGCCAGCGGGTGGTCGGGTGGGGTGATCAGGTCGAGCGGCTGCAGGGTGTCGACATGGACATGCAACGAGTCATCTTCGGCGGGTGCATAAACCAGGGCAAAGTCCACCGCATCCTCTTTGACCAGGCCAATGGCTTCATTGGCACCGGCCATGTTTACTTCCAGGTCGATACCCGGATGGCTGAGGATAAAACTCTGCAGGGGCTGTGATATCAGGTCCGCAATAAAGCCTTCACCCACGGCGATACGTACATGGCCCTGGCGCAGCCCGCGCAAATCGGACAAGCGCGACAGCACGCCTCGGTCGTTGGCTTGCTGCTGGCGGTAATGGGCAACCAGCATCTCACCCGCCTCGGTTGGGCTGACGCCCTGCGCCGTGCGTTCAAGCAGGCGCGTATCAAGTTCCTGCTCCAGTGCGGCTATCTGCCGGCTTATCGCGGAAGGGTCGATATTCAAATGCTGGGCGGCGCGCCGCAACGAGCGGTGGTGAATGACTTCATTCAAATAGGCCAGCGCCCGCTGGTTAATCCGCATTGGCGTCAATCCAGCAGCGACAAGGTCGTCGGAGCGATGTGATTGTCCTCGACCCGAATAGCCAGTTCGCCTTCGCCGAGCCTGGCTTTCAAGCGTTGCCCAGGCTGGGTGTCTGCGGCCTTGCGCACCACTCGATCATTGTCATCAAGCAAGATGCTGTAGCCACGGCCGAGGGTTTCCAGCGGGCTTACCGCGTTGAGGGTTTTCATCTGGCTTTGTAGCTGCAAGCGGCGCTGCTTGAGAGCGTCGTTGATGGCCTTGGGCAAGCGCTGGGCAAAGCTGTCGAGGCGCTGTCGCAGCAGTTGCAGATTGCGGCCGGGGTGCTGGGTGATCAACCGCCTGTCCAGATAGGCCAGGCGTTCTTTGCGGCTGTTGAATTGCTGCTCGAATGCACGTTGCATGCGCATGTCCAGGTCGTCCAGTTGCTGGGCTTGCTGGCGCAGCCGTTCACCCGGATGGCGCAGGCGCCGACTGGTGCTTTCAAGGCGCAATCGTTCGCGCTCAAGACGGCTTTGCAGGCGCAGCACCAGGCGTCGATGCAGATTACTCAGGCGTTGCACCAGCTCCGAGCTGTCCGGGGCGAGCAGTTCGGCGGCAGCGGAGGGCGTCGGGGCGCGAACATCGGCGACAAAATCACTGATGGAAACATCTGTTTCGTGGCCAACCGCGCTGACCAGTGGCGTGATACAGACATCAATAGCTCGCGCTACCACTTCCTCGTTAAAGCACCAGAGGTCTTCGAGCGAGCCCCCACCGCGGGCCAGGATCAGCGCATCGAATTGCTGCTGATCGGCAAGTTGCAAGGCGCGGACAATCTGCCCCGTGGCTTCGCGCCCTTGCACGGCGGTCGGGATCAGTACCAGTTCAACCTGCGGAGCGCGGCGGCGAAACACGCTGATAATGTCGCGAATGACCGCGCCAGTGGGCGAACTGATGATACCGATGCGCTTTGGGTGGCTGGGCAGGGCGACCTTGCGCTCAGTTGCAAACAAGCCCTCGGCGCCGAGTTTTTCCTTGAGGGCTTCGTATGCCGCGCGCAAAGCACCGTCACCGGCGGGCTCCACGGTATCGAGAATCAGTTGGTAATCACCACGGCCTTCAAACAGCGAGACCTTGCCACGCACCTTTACCGCCAGGCCGTCGCGCAACTCCTGGCGAACCCGGGCCGCGCTCTGGCGAAACAAGGCGCAGCGCACCTGAGCCTGGCGGTCCTTAAGGGTAAAGTAGACATGACCCGAGGCAGGCTTTGGCAGGTTGGAAATTTCACCTTCGACCCAAATGCCGCTGAACACGTCCTCCAGCAGCAGGCGTGCACGGTTATTCAGTTGGCTGACGCTCAGCACCTCGCGGTCGAGGCCCAAGCGCTGGAACGGATCTTTAATCATGGGCGCATGATAAAGGCTTTAAACCGCTGTCGGTAGATTGTCTTGATCCAGAAACTGGCGCGATTAAACTGCGCGGCTTTTACTTATCGAAAACTTCAGCAGAGCAGGTTAAATGAACGACCAGCAAGCCATCGTTGTTCCGCAGATATCCAGCTTTCCGGGCCACGAGGGGCGGGCGCGCTTGATTGTGCGTTGGCCGGGGCAGCAAAACATCATCGAAGCGCAAATGACCACGTGCGGGCGTACGTTCAAGAAGATGGCCTATGCCATTGCGCCGGGGGCGCGGCGTGTGGTCGAGCACCCGGAGTTGTTGCCCTTTGCGCAGCCGGTCAACGGTTTGGAGATCGTCACCCGTCGCTGCATCTTTACTCCGCAGGAGGGCTTCAAGGAAGAGGCCGGTTGCCCCGAATGCAGGCAGGAGATCGGCGAGGCATTGTGCGACAGCCTTGAGAATTGGATGCCGGGATACACCGATAACTTTATCTGCCCTGAATGTCGCCATGAAGACGATATCAACGGGTTTCTTTACTTGCAGCCCTGCGGCTTTTCCAACCTGGGGTTTATCTTCAATAACTGGGCCGATGCGGTGTTCAAGCAGGCATTTATCGATGAATTCGCCGAGCGCCTGGGCTATGCCGTGCGCGTGGTGCGGGTCGATCTCTGAGGGCTGTCTCGGCTGGGCCCCTTGCTAATCTGGCTGCGACCCTGGCAGCCAGGGCTGAGCCAGTTCCATGCTGCCGTGGCCATTGCGCTTGAGGCATTTGAGTACCTCAAACCAGCTCAGCTCGGTCGGGTGGACATGCGCCGAAGGCACGATCTGTACCGCTCCTGCCGTCAGGCCAGCAGAGCCGCCATCTGGGATGAACACCGAGGTCCAGTCAGGCGCGCTGCCGACAATCAGGCAGAACTGCACAATATCGCCATCAACATAGAGCCCGACTTGGGTATTGACCTCTTCTTCAACCCCGGCCATGCGCGCCATTGTGTCTTTGATCAGGCGGTAACCGGGTACGTTGTCGAGGAGTTTGTCTTCTATGGAGTCGCGAACCCGTTTCGCCGCCCTGGTCTTCGCCAGCAAGCCCGCCAGAAAACACAGCAGCAACAATGCAAGCAGTGCGGTAATCGTCAGCGCGGTAATGCCTGCGACGCTGTGATGGTCGAATACCGGCAGCATCTTGCTAATCGGGCCTCGCAGCAAATGCACTGCTTTTTCGATGAGCACGCCAATTAAAATCAGCGGCAAAATAAACAAGACGCCGCCGAGTGCAGTTGTTTTAAGAAACTTGAACATCGAATTCTCCAAAGCGCAGTTTATGCATTGCCAATAAGCATCTGATTTCTTCCCTGGCGCATTCAAGTGTATTCAGAACGCCTTGATTGCGGTTCAGCGGTTGCTTGGGAACTGCCTAGATAAAGTTAGCCTATAAGCCCGATGGCGATGAAAAATAACTGGATAAGCCAACGCCTGACCCGGCGGTGGAACTCTCAAGCAGGCATTGCGGATGGGATGCCGGTTTGGCGCTGCCAGCCCCAGCACGTAAGATAGGGCGATGCTTGATTATCAAACAGGGTATTCCCTCGACTCCACCGAACTGCTCAACTCGCTGGCCACAACCGAGCGCTTGTTGATTGTCCAGGATCTTGACGGCGTTTGCATGGGCCTGGTCCGCGACCCGCTTACACGGGTGATAGAGCGTGACTACATTGAAGCTGCCGCGCGCTTGGCCGGGCGCTTTTATGTGTTGACCAACGGCGAACACATTGGCCGGCGCGGCGTGAACAGTATTGTCGAAAAGAGCGTGGGCGATGCTGCTCAAGCACGAGAGCGCGGGTTGTACCTGCCAGGCCTGGCAGCCGGTGGCGTGCAGTTTCAGGATCGCTTTGCCAGGGTCTCCCATCCGGGGATCAGTGAAGCCGAGCTGCTTTTTTTGCAACAAGTGCCGGACAGGTCGGAATCGTTTTTGCGCAGCTTGCTGGCGAGTTCAGCCTATGGGCTTGATGATCGACTGATTAGCGAGTTGTTGGCCTCGGCCGTGCTGGATAATCGAGTGTCGCCAACGCTGAATATCAATGTGCTTTACCAGCACTTCAATGCGCAACCGGATATCTATGGACAGTTACAGCAAGATATCGCCGCCTTTATGACAAGCCTGCATGGGCTGGCAGCCAAGCAGGGGCTGGGCGCCAGCTTCTTCACCCATTACGCGCCAAACTCCGGGCGTGATGCAACGGGGCATGAGCGCCTCAAGCTGGGCGCCGATAACCATGCGGGTACCACTGATTTCCAGTTCATGCTCAGCGGTGCGGTCAAGGAAGTTGGCTTGCTGGTGCTGCTCAATCACTACTATTTTGCCCAGACCGCCAGTTATCCACTTGGCGAAGATTTCAATGCCCGCCAAGCGCCGGGCACCCAGGCCGAGCTGCTCACGCTGGCGCTGGATAAATTTGATCCGCAATTGATGCCACGCATTGTCGGCGTTGGTGACACCGTCAGTTCAATCGCCCAGCCAGGCTCGCAGGCATTCTCGCGCGGGGGTAGTGACCGGGGTTTTCTGCACCTGGTACAGGCCCTGGGCGAGGCGTTCGCAAGTGACAACAAGGTCGTCTATATCGACAGCAGCGCAGGCGAAGTGCGTCGTCCTGGCGTCGATGTCGAGTTCTTGCAACGGCGTATCGCCGAGCCCGACCTGGCGCCGTGGCCAGCACTGCAAGGCATTAGTGATCCTGCCGACCCGTTGCGCCTGGATGTGATTTTTGGCGGTGGTCATCAGCAGTATGTCGAGTTCTTTTGCGAGCTGGCCGAACGCCTGGATCGCACTGCCTGAACAGATGCCCTGCACCAAGGGTGAGCAACACTAGGCCACTGAATTCGAGCGCGACCTTGATCGCTTTTTCGCATCTTTTACTCGCTGCTGCTTGCAACCTTTATCAAGGGAGCCTCAACCTCTAGCCGCCAGTAACTGGGTAGCGCCTTGTACCTTTTGCGTATACCAAAATACCCGGCTTACACCGCGGGTTATGGCGACATAGCCAAGGCGCAGGCTTTCGTCACGCATGGCCTGATCGTAGCTGTTCACAAAATAGCCAGAATAGGCATAGAGCGCGTTGCGCAGCGGATAGCTATCCGGCGCCTTGCAGTCGTCGACGATGATTGCAACCTGGGCTTGCAGGCCCTTGGCGCGGTGGATGGTGTAGCCCTTGACTGGTAGTTTCTTGTCGAGCTGGGCTTGTATGGCTTTGAGTGTGTGATTGGCCCTGCTCAATAACAGCACAGCGGTTTTCTCTGGCTTGCTCTGCTCGGCTGCGTAACTGCATTGCTCGCTGATTTGTTCAAGCAGCTCTGGCAAGCGTCGATTGATATCAAAGCGGCTGACAACCTTGACCCCGTGTTCGCCGGGCTGGGTAGGCCGCGATGCCTGGCAGGTTTTGTTCTGCTTGAGCTCAACGCCCTTGAGCACCTGCTCGCCTGCCGTAATGATGGGGTCGATCGAGCGATAATTGGTGGTCATCAGCAAAACGCTGCTTTTTTTCGATTTGCCCTTGCTGGGGAAGTGCTTATCGAAATTCATGAACAGTTCCGGGGAGCTGCCGCGCCAGGCATAGATCGATTGCCAGTCATCACCAATGGCCATCAAGCTGACCGCTTGTTTTTGCTTGGCCAGGCTACGCTGCACGGCCTGTAGCCATTTCACGATTTGCGGTGAAATGTCCTGGAACTCATCAATCAACAAATGCTGGAACGGTTCCAGTGCAGCGCTGGCCGATGCACCCTTGTTGCCATTGAACAGCTGCGTCAATTGCTCAAAGGCCAGGTTGAAGGTGAGCAGGTCTTGTTCTTTAAGCGCCGTTTCAAAGTAGCGATTGAAAGCCACCAGTGCCTGCATGAATAAACGCTCTTGAGCGCTGCATTGCAGTTTTGCCGGGTCAAGCCCAGCGATGTGAATGCCGATGCTTTGGATAAAGTTGATCTGGGCGTAAAAAGCCTCAAACAAGGGCGCAGGGCTGAACTCGCCTTTTAGCTTGTAGGTATCCAGCGGCGCTTTGCCTGCCGGTTTGGTTTTGGCGTTATCTGCCGGGGTCGGTGGAGCGGGTAAGCTCAAAAGTTGGTGAACTTGCTGGCGGAATTCGGGTTCCGCGTCGTAGCAGGCTTGATAGGCTTGTTTCAGCAGGCGTTGCTGGGCGGCCCCCAGGCGTGATGCGGTGAGCGGGTTATCCAGCTCGTTGGGGTTGGCGGTCTTGTCGTTGAGCTGCTCGAACCAGCTTGGCTTGCCCAGCAGCGCTGTTGCCAGGGTGCCCATGGCCGAGTGGAAGGTACGCACGCATTGGCGTGCCTGGCTTTGGTCGAAGGGGTATTGCCAGAAGCTCAGCAGATCAAGCAGCTGCTTGCGCAGTTGCTCGCATGAGGCGCTGGTGAAGGAGATTACCGTCAGCTGCTCGGGCTTGATCTGCAAGTGGCACAACATAAATACCAGGCGCAGCAGCAGAGTGCTCGACTTGCCTGAGCCTGCGCCTGCAAACACACGGGTTAACGGGGCAGTGTTGAGAATCATTGCCCACTGCTCATCGGAGGGCAGGCTGACCACGCCCGCACTGGCCGCCTTGCGGACCTGGTCGCGCATGGCTTGAATCTGTTGCTCGGAAATCGGCAGTGGCGCCGGGCCATAGATGCCTTCAGTGATTTTCCTGGGGCCAGCGCTGGCAGCTTTGCGCGCTTTATTGGCCGTTTTCTTTTTTGGGTTAGCCGGGCTTTTGCTCCGAGGCTTTGCAGCACCGGTGCCGTGGCGCAGCAGGTTGCCGTCTTCAGCGCGCAAGTAGGCTGCGGTTCGCGGAAAGTAGCGAAGCAAGGCGCCTGATAATTTGAGTTTGTAGCGTTTAACAGCGGACAACATTCGACGGTTCCAGCGGGCTGATCATCTGCGGCGCTGAATCATAAGGGTTTTATAAGCTGGCAGGGGGCTGCCAGCTCAGGCTTTTTTGCATGCCTAGAAGTCGACACTGGCCTGGAGTCGAATTTCACGCGGCTCACCCACGTTGACCCGCAGGTTGCCACCGCTCGATGGGTAGTAATGCTGATCGAACAGGTTGCGCACATTGAGTTGAACGCGGGTCTTGTCGCCCAGCAATGTGCTGTCCCAGGCGATAAAGGCATCGGCCACGGTGTAGCTGTCGAGCCAGAATGAATTGCTATTGTCGCCTGCGCGCTCACCGACATAACGGGCGCCGCCTCCCACACGCCAGTTGCCTGTTTCAGGGTTGATATCGAGATCATGGGAGAGATACAAGCTGGCGACGTTTTTCGCGGCGTTGACCAGCTCGTTGCCTTGGTTCTGCGGGTCGTCCTTGATTTCTGTATCGGTATAGGCGTAGGTGCCAAGCAGGTTCCAGTGTTCGGCGATGCGGCCGTTGATGTCCAACTCGACACCACCCGATCCAACTTTTCCGGCGGCTTCAGAGCTGCCGTTATTGCTGACCACGACGTTTTCTTTCTCAATATCAAACAGCGCTACACTGGCGCTAATGCCTGGCTGCAGGTCGAGCTTTACGCCCAGCTCGTAGCTGCGACCTTCTTCCGGGTCAAAGGATTCACCGGTATCTGCGTCGGATGAGTTGGGCACGAACGAGCGGCTGTAGTTGCCGTACAGCGACACCTGCTGGTTAAGCTGGTAAACCAATCCGGCGAAAGGCAGGAAGGTATTGTCAGTACGATCAGTGGTTTTCACGTATTCATCGCCACGACCTTGATCCACATACTGCTCGAAGCGCTGATAGCGACCGCCCAGCACCACAATCCATTGATCATTCAGGTGCCAGTTATCCTTGAAGTAAACCGACTGCGAGTGCAGCTCATCACTGCGATCACTTTGCGCTTGGCTGATCAGCGACGGTTCGCCGAGGTTGCCGTATTGCGGGTTATAGATATTGAAACCAGTGCTGTTGCGCCCGCGATAGGTGTCGCCACGAAAGTTATCAACCCGTTCGGTGTCAGCCCCGATCAGCACATCATGCCGTTGATCGAACAACTGTGAATGACCAATCCAGTCCCATGCCAGGTAGTGCGTCTGGTTCTTGAATTCACTGCCGTCAGCACGGCGAGTGAGGTCGCCAGTGCTTTCATCCAGCGAGGCCGGACGGGCTTCGGCGTAGTCATAGTCCTCCTGATTCCAGCCGTAGGTCAGGCGGGTCAGCCAGTTAGGGTTGATCTGATATTCAGCCTTGGCGGTGACCAACTCATCAGTGCCTTCAGCCTTTGACCAGGATTCACTAAAGCGCTTGTTGTAGTCCACGTGCGCGGGTTTGCCATTGACTATCACGGTGCCGCGATCCAGTGGCGTGGAATATTCCTTGCGCTCATAGGCCAGGCTCAGCGTCAGGTCATTGCCGGTCCAGCTCACAGACGGCGCGATAAGCGTATGTTCATCCTCGCCCGAGTTACGCCAGTCATCCTCATGCTGGCGCTCGGCAATAAAGCGAAACGCAAAGCCGCTATCGGCTAAAGGACCGGTGACATCGAGCATTGCGCTGCCGCCGCCGAAGCTGGAGGTTTCTCCACTGATCTGGCTATGCCACAGGTATTCGGGTTTCTTGCTGATCACATTGATCAATCCGCCCGGTTCCAGTGCGCCATACAGAAGAGAGGCGGGGCCTTTGAGGACTTCGACGCGCTCGGTGGTTGCACTGAAGTTGCGCGATAAGCTGGAGCGGATGCCGTCACGCAAGATCGAGCCATCGGCATTAGTACCGAAACCACGTTTGACAAAGCCATCCTGGCTGCCTGCCAAGGTATTGCTCTGCGTAATGCCACTGACGAAGTTCATTGCATCATCCAGGCTATTGACCTGGAAATCCTCGATCACCTGTTCTGTCACGACTTGTACCGCTTGTGCTTCTTGCATGATCGGCACCGCGCTTTTACTGGCGGTGCTGGCGGTGTCGCTGCTGTATTCAGTATTGAGTCGCTGACCTGTGACTTGTTGTCCGGGTAATTCGAAGGATTCGTTGGCTTTTGCTGACAGCGGGCTGAAGGCAAGGGTGGCGAAGGCGGTGCTGGCGATTGTGCGACAAAATTGCATTTGTATATAATTCTTTAGTGCTTTTGATAATCATTATTATGTGTGTGCTCGGGCCTGAACTCCAACCTTTGCGATGCATTTAAATTCCTTTGCTTGTTTGCATTGAGTGCACGGCTACTGCTGGGTATAATGGCGCGCTTCCTATTTTCCCGTCTGGGAGCCCCCGCCATGCTGCGTATTAGTCAAGAAGCCCTTACCTTCGACGACGTTTTACTTATTCCCGGTTATTCCGATGTTCTGCCGAAGGACGTCAGCCTCAAGACTCGCCTGACTCGTGGAATCGAGCTGAATATTCCTTTGCTTTCAGCTGCGATGGACACTGTTACTGAGGCGCGTCTGGCGATTGCCATGGCGCAAGAAGGCGGCATCGGCATCATCCACAAGAACATGACCATCGAGCAGCAAGCTGCCGAAGTGCGCAAGGTCAAGAAGTTCGAGGCAGGTGTGGTCAAGGACCCCATCACCATCGAGGCTGACGCCACGGTGCGTGACCTGTTCGAGCTGACGCGCCAGAACAACATCTCCGGTGTGCCAGTACTGTCCAACGGTGATCTGGTCGGCATCGTCACTTCACGTGACGTGCGCTTCGAAACCCGCATGGACGCCAAGGTCCATGAAGTGATGACGCCAAAAGAGCGTTTGGTCACGGTCAAAGAAGGCGCCGATAAAGAAGTCGTGCGCGATTTGCTACACAAGCACCGTATCGAGAAAGTCCTGATCGTCAACGATGCCTTCCAGCTGAAGGGCATGATGACGGTTAAGGACATCGAGAAAGCCAAGGCATACCCGCTAGCCAGCAAAGACGACCAGGCTCGCCTGCGTGTTGGCGCGGCAGTCGGCACCGGCCCGGAAACGGGCGACCGCGTGACAGCTCTGGCGGCTGCCGGGGTTGATGTGATTATCGTCGACACCGCCCACGGCCACTCCAAAGGTGTGATTGATCGTGTGCGCTGGGTCAAGCAGAACTTCCCCGAGATCCAGGTCATCGGTGGCAACATCGCCACTGGCGCTGCTGCCAAGGCGCTGGTCGAAGCAGGTGCGGATGCCGTTAAAGTCGGTATCGGCCCAGGCTCGATCTGCACCACGCGTATTGTTGCTGGTGTGGGCGTACCGCAAATCTCAGCGGTGGCCAACGTTGCTGCAGCCCTCGAGGGCACTGGCGTGCCGCTGATCGCTGACGGTGGCATCCGCTTCTCGGGTGACTTGTCCAAAGCCATAGTGGCTGGCGCATCCTGCGTGATGATCGGGTCGATGCTGGCCGGTACTGAAGAAGCGCCGGGCGAAGTCGAGCTGTTCCAGGGCCGCTCCTACAAGGCATACCGTGGCATGGGCTCGCTGGGCGCTATGTCGCAGGCGCAAGGCTCGTCCGACCGCTATTTCCAGGACTCCTCGGCTGGTGCTGAGAAGTTGGTGCCGGAAGGTATTGAAGGTCGCGTGCCATACAAAGGCGCGATGGCGGCAATCGTTCACCAGTTGATGGGTGGCCTGCGTGCATCCATGGGCTACACCGGTTGTGCAACAGTCGAAGACATGCGCACCAAGCCCGAGTTTGTTCGCATCACCGGCGCGGGTATGGCTGAGTCGCACGTGCATGACGTGCAGATTACCAAGGAAGCGCCGAACTACCGCGTCGGCTAAGGAACCTCTGAAAACTACTACGCTCGGTATTACTGCGTTAAAAAACTGCTCAAAATGCTCATTTACAACACGTAAAGTCGAGCGCGACCTCGGTCACTTTTTTGCAGTTTTTGCCTTGTACTCCCGTCGCTCGCTACGTTTTTCAGAGGCCCCTAAAATCCTTTTGACGCTACTGCGCTCGCGGTGCGGCAAAATGATTTTTATAGAGATTGAAAAGTACGGGGCTGTTTACTCAGCCCTTGTCATTTGTGGATTCCGCTACGAGAGACGGCTATGGCTCACCCTGATATTCACGCCCATCGCATCCTTATCCTGGATTTCGGTTCCCAGTACACCCAGTTGATCGCCCGTCGCGTGCGTGAAATCGGGGTTTATTGCGAGCTGCATCCGTTTGACATGAGCGATGACGACATTCGCGCATTCGCCCCGCGCGGCATCATTCTCGCAGGTGGTCCTGAGTCGGTTCACGAGCTTAACAGCCCGCGTGCCCCGCAAGCTGTATTTGACCTGGGTGTACCGGTTCTGGGTATTTGCTACGGCATGCAAACCATGGCAGAGCAGATGGGCGGCAAGGTGCTCGGTTCCGACATCCGTGAGTTTGGTTATGCGCGCGTTGATGTAGTCGGCAAGGGGCGCTTGCTCGACGGTATCGAAGATCATGTCGATGACGACGGTGTATTCGGCCTCGATGTGTGGATGAGCCACGGCGACAAAGTGACCGCCATGCCAGAAGGCTTCAGTGTCCTGGCAAGCACGCCGAGCTGTCCGATTGCCGGTATGTTCGACGATGCGCGTGGCTACTACGGCGTGCAGTTCCATCCGGAAGTGACTCACACCAAGCAGGGCGGCCGCATTCTCTCGCGCTTCGTGCTCGATATCGCCGGTTGTGAAGCCCTGTGGACGCCGTCGAATATCGTTGAAGACGCCATTGCCCAGGTGCGCCAGCAAGTGGGCGATGCCAATGTACTGCTCGGTCTGTCTGGCGGCGTTGACTCATCTGTGGTCGCAGCCTTGCTGCACAAGGCCATTGGCGATCAGCTGACCTGTGTCTTCGTTGATAACGGCTTGCTGCGCTTGCACGAAGGCGAGCAAGTAATGGCCATGTTTGCTGAAAACATGGGCGTCAAGGTGATTCGCGCCAATGCTGAAGCGCAGTTCCTCGACAACCTGGCTGGTGAAGCAGATCCGGAGAAGAAGCGCAAAATCATCGGTCGTACCTTTATCGACGTATTCGATGCCCAAGCCTCGAAGCTGGAGAACATCCAGTTCCTCGCCCAAGGCACCATCTACCCGGACGTGATCGAGTCTGCCGGTGCCAAGACTGGCAAGGCACATGTGATCAAGTCGCACCACAACGTTGGTGGCCTGCCTGAGGAAATGAACCTCAAACTGGTCGAGCCACTGCGCGAACTGTTCAAGGACGAAGTGCGCAAGATCGGTCTTGAATTGGGCTTGCCGTTCGACATGGTATACCGCCACCCATTCCCGGGGCCGGGCCTTGGCGTGCGTATCCTCGGTGAAGTGAAAAAGGAATACGCCGACCTGCTGCGTCGTGCGGATCATATCTTCATTGAAGAGCTGCGTAACTTCGACTGGTACCACAAGACCAGCCAGGCGTTCGTGGTATTCCAGCCGGTCAAATCGGTTGGCGTGGTCGGCGATGGCCGCCGCTACGCATGGGTTGTGGCTCTGCGCGCCGTTGAAACCATCGACTTCATGACCGCGCGCTGGGCACACCTGCCTTATGAACTGCTGGAAAAAGTCAGCAACCGCATCATCAATGAGATCGAAGGCATCTCACGCGTCACCTACGACGTATCGAGCAAGCCGCCAGCGACCATTGAGTGGGAATGATCCCGCTGTCGGTCTAGGCCGATGGAATAACCAAAAGCCCGCGTAATTGCGGGCTTTTTGGGTTTTGGGTTTTCAGGCTGGCTTGTAAATCAGGGTCTCAACCCGGTCCATCGCTGGCGGCCGCCAGCAGAGGTACGATCAGGTCGCTGATCGGTGTCGGGATGCCACGAGCCTGAGCACGGCGCTGGATAACCCCGTTGCGACAGTCCCATTCCAGTGGCTGGCCAGCTGATCGGTCGGCAAGGATCGAGGTGCCTTGGTTGGCCGGGTAGCGGCGAAATACGTCGATAATATCCTGCGGTACCTGGTCGCTCAGCACCGCGCCTTCGGCACGGGCCACCACAAGGCATTCGCGAAGATAGGCCAGAGCCAGTTCGCTGATATCCGTTCTGGCGAACATGCCTGCACGGCGACCTGTCAGAACCATCAAGCCAGCGGCGGCATTCTGTAGCAGTTTGCGCCATGCAACAGAGGTGAAGTCAGGCGTTACGTCGACCGAGCACAATGTGCCTGCCAGCGCCTTGGTCACAAGCGCGGTCGCCGGAGTGTCCGGCAGGGTGAGACGAGCTTTGGCGCGCAGCCACACCGATGAGTCCGGCTCGCGTTGCGCAGGGAACCACACCACTGAAGGCAGGACCTGATTGCCGGGCAAATATGGCTCGATAAGTGTTTTTTGCTCAACGCCATTCTGCAGTGCGCAAACCAGGGTTTTCTCGCTGCACAACGCCGAAAGCCAAGGGGCGATGGCATCGATTTGAGTCGCCTTGACTGCAACGAACACCAGGTCGAATGTGGTTTCGATCGCGGCTGGGGCGGTAAGCACCGGGCCGGGTACCAGGATGTGCCCGCCATCGTGGCGCAGTTCCAGCTGCTTGAGTGCTGATCGGCCACAGATCGTCGGCGTGCGTCCAACCTCATGCAGCGCTGCCGCAATGGTGGTGCCGATCGCTCCGGGGCCAATGAGGGCGATGCTAGGGTTTTCAGGCGTCATTGTTTTTATCCCGTCTTGATCGTGATTGTCTGCTTTGCCAACCATGCAGTTCCGGGCTTTCTGGATCAAGTGTTCCGTGGCGACCTGCACTTGTCTTGGGCATTCATGGATGCCAGCCTTCCAAGCTTTTGCTTTAGCACTGTAGCTTCTGGTCGCTCGGCCTTGCCGTTCATGTCGTGATAAAATCCCGGTATCGCCGACTGAAGTGATTTGTGGCAATACAGGTTTTTGCCACAGCCGTTAAGGTAACCGCCGTTCTCCACAGAGAGAACGCTGTTCACCGCCGCCTGATGGGCTCGAGTTGATTGGCTATAAGGAGCCCGTTTGTATGTCGTTTACGCGTAGGCAAGTGCTCGCAGGTCTTGCGGGCTTGAGTGTTGTTGGCATTGGTGCCGGTGGCGCTCGTTATTGGCTGGGTCGTCCGTTTGACCAGAAAACCCATGACTACGAATTAATCGCCGCACCCGTTGATTTAGAGCTGGTGCCGGGGCACAAGACCACCGCCTGGGGTTACGGCGGTATGGCGCCAGGCGTGGAAATCCGCTGTCGTCAGGGCGATCTGCTGCGCGTGCGCTTTATCAATAAACTGCCTGAGCAGACCACCATTCACTGGCACGGCATCCGTTTGCCGCTGGACATGGATGGTGTGCCTTATGTCTCGCAGATGCCGGTGTTGCCGGGCGAGTATTTCGATTACCACTTCGTTCCGCCTGATGCTGGCAGCTACTGGTATCACCCACATCTTTTCAGCTCCGAGCAGATGGGGCAGGGGCTTGTTGGTCCGCTAATCATTGAAGAGCGCGAACCGAGCGAGTTCAAGCACGAGCGCACCTTGAGCATAAAAAACTGGCACGTTGATGAGCAAGGCCAATACACGCCGTTCAGCGTGCCGCGCCAGGCTGCCCGTGAAGGCACACGAGGACGTCTGTCGACCATCAATGCCGTGCATGTGCCGACGCTGGAGCTGCCAGCCGGGCAAGTGGTGAGGTTGCGGCTGATCAATCTCGACAATACGGTGACTTATCGTTTGAACCTGCCCAATGCCGAGTCGCGCATTTACGCCATCGATGGCAACCCGATTGAGCCGCGTGAGCTGGGCAAGGAGTATTGGCTTGGCGCTGGCATGCGCCTTGACCTGGCGCTGCGCGTGCCCGAGGCTGGTACTGAACTGTCGCTGCGTGATGGCTCCGTGCGCCTGGCAACGATCAAGAGCCTGGCATCAACCGAGCCGGTGGCTGAGTGGCCTGCGCCATTGCCCGCTAATCCGGTTGCAGAGCCCGACCTGGCCAAAGCCGAGACAATCAAGTTCAACTTCGAATGGGCGGCGTCGCTGGCAGATCCGAATCAAGCAGGTCCGGCAAAGTATTGGCAAATTAACGGTCAGGCCTGGGATATCAACGATAAAACCTGCGCCGACCGGCCAATTGCTACGCTTAAATTGAATAATCACTATATTTTCGAGTTGCGCAATATGGCGCAGTATCTGCACCCGATCCACTTGCATGGCATGACGTTCAAGGTCATCAGTTCGAATCGGAAAAAGATCATTCCCTATTTCACCGACACCTATCTGTTGGGCAAGAACGAGACCGCTAAAATTGCCCTTGTCGCTGATAATCCAGGGGTATGGATGTTCCATTGCCATGTGATTGATCATATGGAAACCGGCCTTATGGCCGCCATTGCGGTGGTTTGATGCGGCAACCGAGAATCATTGATCGCAGTCAGGATCAGCACTTTATGCAGGAGGCGCTGTTGCTGGCCGGCCAGGGCGCAGCGCTGGGCGAGGTGCCGGTGGGCGCGGTGCTGGTGCAGGATGGCAAGATTATCGGCCGTGGTTTCAATTGTCCGATTTCAACCCATGACCCAAGCGCTCATGCCGAGATGGTGGCGATTCGCGATGCCGCCCGGCAATTGGCGAACTACCGCCTGCCGGGCAGCACGCTGTATGTCACCCTGGAACCCTGCAGCATGTGTGCGGGGTTGATCGTGCATTCGCGCATTGAGCGTGTGGTGTTTGGTGCGACAGAACCCAAGGCTGGCGTGGCCCAGAGCCGTGGGGAGTTTTTCAGTCAGACGTTCCTCAATCACAGGGTCCTGATCGAAGGTGGGGTGCTGGCTCTGGAGTGCAGTGAAATGCTGAGCGCGTTTTTCAAGGCGCGCCGCGCCAATGCTGCGCGCTAGGCAGCCGTTGCCGGGCTAGAGCGGAGGCGATTCGGCTTCTATTGTTTCTTTGCTTACGCCGGGCAGGTGCATGCCGCTCTCGACGACCTGGTTGCTCTCGAGCTGTGGCTGGGTTACCCAGGTGAGAATGTCGTAGTAGCGGCGGATGTTACGTACAAAATGCACAGGCTCGCCGCCGCGCGCATAACCGTAGCGCGTTTTGCTGTACCACTTCTTTTGCGCAAGCCGCGGCAGGATTGACTGCACGTCCAGCCACTTGTTCGGATCGAGCCCTTCGGCTTCGGTGAGTTTGCGGGCATCCTCCAGGTGGCCGCCGCCCACATTATAGGCGGCGAGGGCGAACCAGGTCCGGTCTGGCTCTGGAATGCTTTCTGGCAGTAGCTCTTTTACGTGAATAATGTACTTGGCACCGCCATCAATGCTTTGCTTGGGGTCCAGGCGATTGGAAACGCCCATTGCCTGAGCTGTGCGCAGGGTGAGCATCATAAGCCCGCGAACCCCTGTTTTAGAGGTGGCGGTGGGTTGCCAAAGTGATTCCTGGTAACCCATGGCAGCGAGTAATCGCCAGTCCATATTGTTGTCGCGCCCAGCCTGGCGGAAAAATTGCTCATAACGTGGCAAGCGCTTTTGCAGGTGCTGGGCAAAGGTGTACGCGCCGACATAACCCAGTACATCAACGTGGCCGTAGTAACGATCGGTCAAGCGCTTGAGGCTGCCGTTTTCCTTGGCGCGGGCAATGAAGGTGTTGACCTCGTCGAGGAGGCTGTGGTCTTCGCCCGGCTTTACTGCCCAGGCGAGATTGAGCGAGTCGCCCAGATCGAAGGCCACGCGTACATTGGGGAAATAGACCTGGTTCATTGCCAGCTCGTTGGAGTCGACCAGCGTCAGGTCGATCTGGCCTTCATCGACCATGCGCAGCAAGTCGACGATTTCCACGTCGGAAGATTCTTCGTACTCAAGGGTTGGCATTTGCACTTTGAGTTCAGCCAGTTGCTCGGCATGGCTGCTGCCCTTGAGCACTACGATACGTTTGCCGAGTAAATCCTCGGGGCGGGTAGGGCGACGCTCGCCTTGGCGATAAATAACTTGCGGGGTGACTTCGAGATAAGGCTTGGAAAACAGCGCTTGTTGCTTGCGGCCGGGGCTATCGACCAGACCAGCGGCAGCCAAAACCGGACCGTCTGCGCTGTTTAAACGGTTAAACAGATCATCCAAATTGTCGGCTGTTTCAATTTTCAGCTCGACTTTAAGGTCGGCGGCAAAACGTTTGACCAGCTCATATTCAAAGCCTGTCTCGCCGTTGCGATCCTGGAAATAGGTGGCCGGGCTGTTCCTGGTGATCACGCGCAGTACTCCCTCCGCCTGCACTTGCTCAAGGGTTGTGGGTACTTTTTCTTCGGCCCCACAGCCATTCAGCAGCAGAAGGATTCCGATCGCTGACAGCCATTTGGCGTAGCGCGTGCGGATCGCAGATTGGGAATACATCGATGCAGTATACGCAAAGGATTCGCCTTGCAATATCTCGACAGGCGACTGCTTCTCTGCTAGCAAGCAGGCTGTGGTTTTGGCGTAGGCAAAAGGGGGATGTGTTCGGCGCTTTAGGCTAGAATGCACGGCCTCAAAGCACACCCCCTTCCCAGAGGCTGTCATCGATGTTGATCTTGCGCGGCGCCCCCGCTCTTTCTGCTTTTCGTCACGGCAAGTTGCTTGAGCAACTTACCCGCAAAATACCGGCTGTTACTGGGCTGTACGCCGAATTTGCACACTTCGCCGATGTTGTCGGTGTCCTGACCGCTGACGAAGAGCAAGTCTTGGCTCGTTTGCTCAAATACGGGCCAAGTGTAGAAGTGCAGGAGCCAAGCGGTCGCTTGTTTCTGACGATTCCACGTTTTGGCACTATTTCGCCCTGGTCGAGCAAGGCCAGCGATATCGCCCGCAACTGTGGCCTGGCGAAAATTCATCGCGTTGAGCGCGGCATTGCCTACTACGTGACTGGCGAGCTTGATGCCGCCGCGCGCGAGCAGGTTGCAGTGCTGCTGCATGACCGCATGACCCAGCTGGTCCTGGAAAACATGGAAGACGCCGCGGCGCTGTTCAGCCACGCGACGCCCAAGCCACTGACCGTGGTCGATGTGCTCGGTGGCGGCCGGGCTGCGCTGGAAAAAGCCAACGTCGAGCTGGGCCTGGCACTGGCTGAAGATGAAATCGATTACCTGGTCAGCAGTTTCGGTACTTTGGGCCGTAACCCGCATGACATCGAACTGATGATGTTCGCCCAGGCCAACTCCGAGCATTGCCGTCACAAGATCTTCAATGCGAGCTGGGATATCGATGGCCAGGCGCAGGAAAAATCGCTGTTTGGCATGATCAAAAATACCTACCAGATGCACAGCGAAGGCGTTCTGTCGGCCTATAAAGACAACGCTGCGGTGATCGTGGGCAGTACGGCCGGCCGTTTCTTCCCGAATGCAGAAACCCGTGAATACGGCGCCGTCAAAGAGCCTGTGCACATCCTGATGAAGGTCGAGACCCACAACCACCCAACCGCGATTGCGCCTTTCCCGGGTGCATCGACCGGCTCGGGCGGTGAGATTCGCGACGAAGGCGCAACCGGTCGTGGCGCCAAGCCAAAGGCGGGCCTGACAGGCTTTACCGTATCCAACCTGCAGATCCCTGGCTTCGAACAGCCTTGGGAAGTGCCTTACGGCAAACCTGAGCGCATTGTCACTGCGCTGGATATCATGCTCGAAGGCCCCTTGGGTGGCGCGGCGTTCAACAATGAATTCGGTCGTCCGGCACTGACCGGTTATTTCCGTACTTTCGAACAGTCGATCAGCACACCGCACGGCGACGAAGTCCGGGGTTACCACAAGCCGATCATGCTGGCAGGCGGCATGGGCAACATCCGCGAAGACCACGTACAGAAAGCCGAAATCACGGTTGGCTCCAAGCTGATCGTGCTCGGCGGCCCGGCCATGTTGATTGGCTTGGGCGGTGGCGCTGCTTCGTCCATGGCCACCGGTGCCAGCTCGGCTGATCTTGACTTTGCTTCGGTTCAGCGTGAAAACCCGGAAATGGAGCGTCGTTGCCAACAGGTTATCGACCGCTGCTGGCAGTTGGGCGAAGACAACCCCATCAGCTTTATCCATGACGTTGGCGCGGGCGGCTTGTCCAATGCATTCCCGGAACTGGTTAACGATGGCGAGCGTGGTGGTCGTTTTGACCTGCGTGCGGTGCCTAACGATGAACCGGGCATGGCGCCACTGGAAATCTGGTGTAACGAATCCCAGGAACGCTACGTGCTGGCGGTCGATGCCGCTAACTTTGAGCGTTTCAAAGCGATTTGCGAGCGTGAGCGCTGCCCGTTCGCAGTGGTCGGCGAGGCCACTGAGGAACGGCACCTGACCGTTGCCGACAGCCATTTCGGCAACAACGCGGTCGATATGCCTCTCAACGTGCTGCTTGGCAAGGCGCCGCGCATGCACCGCAGTGCTGACCGCGAAGCCGAGCTGGGCGATGATTTTGATCCGGCTGCGGTTGATATCAGTGAAGCGGTAAGCCGCGTCCTGCATCACCCGGCCGTGGCCAGCAAGAATTTCTTGATCACCATTGGCGACCGCACCATCACCGGCATGGTGGCGCGTGACCAAATGGTTGGCCCCTGGCAGGTTCCGGTTGCCGATTGCGCCGTGACCGCAGCCAGCTTCGACACCTACAACGGCGAAGCCATGGCCATGGGGGAGCGCACGCCATTGGCTTTGCTCGACGCACCGGCCTCCGGGCGTATGGCCATTGGCGAAACACTGACCAACATGGCGGGAGCCTGCATCGCCAAGCTGTCCGACATCAAGCTGTCGGCCAACTGGATGGCCGCTGCAGGGCATCCGGGTGAAGATGCTCGCCTTTACGACACGGTAAAAGCGGTCGGCATGGAGCTGTGCCCTGAGTTGGGGATCACCATTCCGGTGGGTAAGGACTCGATGTCGATGAAGACCCGTTGGCAGGATGGTGACGACGACAAGAGCGTGACCTCGCCAATGTCCTTGATCGTCACTGGCTTCGCTCCGGTTACCGATATTCGTCGCACGCTGACCCCTGAACTGCGCATGGACAAAGGCGAGACCGATCTGATCCTGATCGATCTCGGCCGTGGCCAGAACCGCATGGGGGCCTCGATCCTGGCACAGGTCTACGGCAAGCTGGGCAAGCAGGCCCCGGATGTCGATGACGCAGAAGACCTCAAGGCATTCTTTGCCGTTATCCAGGGGCTCAATGCTGACGGTCGACTGCTGGCTTATCACGACCGTTCCGATGGTGGCCTGTTGGCGACCGTGGTTGAGATGGCCTTTGCTGGGCACTGCGGGCTCAACCTGCAACTCGACACCCTGGCACTGAACCATGCCGAATTGGCCGGTGTGCTGTTCAACGAAGAACTGGGTGCGGTTATCCAGGTCAATCAGGACTTCACCGCGGAAGTGCTCGCCCAGTTCTCGGCGGCAGGTCTTGATGACTGTGTTGCTGTGATCGGCAAGCCGGTCAACAACGGCCACATCGAAATCAGCTACAAGGATGTCGCGGTATTCTCGGCAGAACGCCGGATTCTGCAGCGTCAGTGGTCCGAGACCAGCTATCAGATTCAGCGTCTGCGTGATAACGCCGAATGTGCCGACCAGGAATTCGATGCCCTGCTCGAAGAAGACAACCCGGGCCTGAGCGTCAAGCTGGGTTTTGATGTCAACGAAGACATCGCCGCGCCTTTTATCAAGAAAGGCCTGCGCCCGCAGATCGCTGTACTGCGTGAGCAAGGCGTCAACGGCCAGGTTGAAATGGCGGCTGCGTTCGACCGTGCGGGCTTCAGCGCTGTCGATGTGCATATGAGCGATATTCTCGCGGGTCGCGTTGACCTGGACAGCTTCAAGGGCCTGGTGGCTTGTGGCGGCTTCTCCTATGGTGACGTGCTTGGGGCTGGCGAAGGCTGGGCCAAGTCAATCCTGTTCAACAATCGGGCGCGTGATGCGTTCAGCGCGTTTTTCGAGCGTAAAGACAGCTTCTCGCTGGGCGTGTGTAACGGTTGCCAGATGCTCTCCAACCTGCATGAGCTGATTCCAGGTAGTGAGTTCTGGCCGCACTTCGTGCGCAACCGTTCCGAGCAGTTCGAGGCTCGCGTGGCGATGGTCCAGGTGCAGGAGTCCGAGTCGATCTTCCTGCGTGGCATGGCCGGTTCGCGCATGCCAATCGCCATTGCCCATGGTGAAGGTCACGCCGAGTTCGCGAGTGAGGAAGCCTTGCTTGAGGCCGATTTGTCAGGTTGCGTTGCAATGCGGTTTGTCGATAACCACGGCAAGATCACCGAAACCTATCCCGCCAACCCCAACGGTTCGCCGCGTGGCATTACTGGCCTGACCAGCCGTGACGGCCGTGTGACCATCATGATGCCGCACCCTGAGCGGGTCTTCCGCGCCGTGCAGAACTCCTGGTGTCCGGATGAGTGGAATGAAGACGGTGCCTGGTTGCGCATGTTCCGCAATGCCCGTGTGTGGGTCGATTAACGACCTCTTGTTCCGCCAGGCTGATGGTTAGCCTGGCGAATCATTAACAGCGCCTCGCCAGGCTTGATCTGGTGAGGCGTTGTTGTATTGGCGCGCTGGATTTTCACCCAGGCATCTGGACTGTGCTTGCCCGCTATGATTTGTGCCCCTCGGCAGTTGCTGACGGAGGGTGTCTGGCCAATTGTGATGGCGGTCATGTTTCGTTGGCTCGGGCGCAGGCGCCGGTGTCGCCGCTGAACGTTTTCCAGGGATTCGGGTCTTTAGATTAAGGATTATTTGAACTGCGGTTAGATACGTTGATGGCAAAATGGCATTATTGCCTGACTGCCTGTATAGCGGAGATCTTAATGTACAAATTGTGCTTTTACGTGCCTGAAAGTCACCTTGAAACCGTTAAAGCTGCAATTTTTGCCGCAGGGGCCGGGCATATAGGTAACTATGACCATTGTTGCTGGCAGGTGCCGGGTCAAGGTCAGTTTCGACCGCTGCCAGGCAGCCGGCCCTACCTGGGAAATGAAGGCGTTGTCGAGCGGATGGCGGAATGGAAGGTCGAGGTGGTGGTGGCCGATGAACTAATCCATGACAGCGTCAAGGCCTTGAAAACCAGCCACCCTTACGAAACCCCTGCTTATCAAGTTTGGCGACTTTCTGATCTGCAGTTCTGAGTTAGACATCGGGTGCAATAGCCTGCCAAGCGCGCAAGTCAGGGGCGTATTTCGATCAGCGTGCCGTCCTTGACCAGTGACCAGATTTCGCGCATGTCGGTGTTTTTCATGGCGATGCAGCCGTTGGTCCAGTCCAGCGTGCTGAAATACCACTCAGGATACTCTTCGTCGATCGGGGTGCCGTGAATCATGATCATGCCGCCAGCCGATAGCCCTTTGCTGCGCGCAAAGGCCTGGTCGCGGGCGTTGGGGTAGGAGATGTGCATCGACAGCTGGTAGTTGTCACTGGTTTTGCGCCAGTCAATCCAGTAAATCCCTTCTGGCGTGCGTTGGTCACCTTCAAACTGCTTGTGGCCTTGGGGCTTTTTACCCAAAGACACTCGGTAGCTTTTGAATGGCTGGCCTTTGCTGATGAGTTGCAGCTTGCGTTCGGACTTGAGGATCAGCACCTTGTCGATGCGCTGAGTCGCGTGGCTTTTTTGTTGAGGTGGTGGCGCGAGCGTGTTTGCACCCGCGTTTGCAACAAAGGAAAAGCAGATTAAAACCAGCAACCAGCGCATCAGAACGATATCCATATGATCAAAAAGCTACTTTTTTATAGTGCGCACGCAAGGCCTCTAGGGACTCATTGCGGACCGGGAATTGAGCCGTCAGGCGGTCGGCAAAGTAGCATTCTAAAGTACGCCCGATTGTCGGGAAAGCCAGCTCGGACCAAGGGATGTCGGCCTCACTGAATAGCGCGACTTCCAGGCTTTCGGCGCCTACTGCAAAGTCGAGGTCGGTTAGCTCTGCACGGAAGAATACATGCACCTGGTTGATATGCGGTAGATCGATCAGGTTATACAGCACTAGGTCATGTACGCGAGCGCAGGCTTCTTCTGCTGTCTCGCGGGCGGCGGCTTGCTCGATGGTCTCGCCATTTTCCATGAAACCGGCAGGCAGTGTCCAGAAACCGCGACGCGGTTCGATTGCCCGGCGGCAAAGCAGGATTTGCTGGTTCCAAACCGGAATGCAGCCGGCGACGATGCGCGGGTTTTCATAGTGAATGGTGCTGCAAAGCTCGCAGACAAAGCGTAAACGGCTGTCTCCCTCGGGGATTCTATGGCTAACCGGGTTGCCGCACTGACTGCAGAATTTCATGCCGTTTCCTCGCTACTCATTGCATATCTTGGCTTGATAAGCCTGCTTGAATCAATCTGAGGAGCCTCTGAAAACTACTGGGTTCGATATCACTGCATTAAAAACGGTTCACAGCCTTGAGGCTGAACGCATTCAGGTGCGGTCCCGAAGGGGTGGGCGAAGCGAGTCAAATGCTCACTCAGGCTACTAAAATCGAGCGGGGCCACGGTCGCTTCTCGCGGTTCTTGACTCGCTGGCGGCCAGTCTTTGGCTGTTGCTCTCGCCGATCGTTGCGCCTTCTCCTATGGTCGCTCGCTACCTTCGCCAGTGGTTCCTCTGTGTCCTTAAAACGGCAATATCGGCACTGTATCAAGCTTGGGTGTCGTCGGCTTTCATGCCATTATCCAGATAAGAAAGAGAACACTGAGATTGCCCATGCTCGATGAGCTACTCCAACGTGTACGGTCCCATCAGCCGTTAGTTCTGGAAACCGATAGCAGTTTCCCGGAGGCGGCGGTGCTGGTGCCGATTACCCGCAGTGATGACCCTGAAGTCGTACTGACCTTGCGTGCCAGTGGTTTGTCCACGCACGGTGGCGAGGTTGCCTTTCCTGGCGGTCGTCGTGACCCTGAAGACCAGGATCTTGTGCAAACCGCGCTGCGTGAGGCAGAGGAAGAGATCGCCTTGCCGCCTGGCTTGGTCGAGGTGATCGGTCCGCTCAGCACCTTGGTTTCACGTCACGGCATTCAAGTCACGCCGTTCGTGGGGGTGGTGCCCGACTTTGTCGATTACCGGGCCAACGATGGCGAGATTGCCTCGGTGTTCTCGGTGCCGTTGAGGTTTTTCCGTGAAGACCCGCGCGAAACCACGCACCGTATAGACTACCTCGGCAAGAGTTGGTATGTGCCGAGCTACCGCTACGACGAATATAAAATATGGGGGCTGACGGCGATCATGCTGGTCGAGTTGATCAATCTGCTGTACGACGAATCGCCGATCGATCTGCACGCGCCGCCAAAACACTTCATTAGCCTTACGTGAGGAATGCCGTGAAATACCGTCTTGGACAATCCGAAGTTGATGCCCATCCTGAAAGCTGGGCCGCGCCGAATGCCACCCTGGTCGGCAAGGTCAAGCTGGAGCAGGGCGCAAGCGTTTGGTTTAACGCCGTGCTGCGCGGTGATAACGAACTGATCCACATTGGCGAACACAGCAACGTGCAGGACGGCAGTGTCATGCACACCGACATGGGGTTTCCGCTCAGCCTCGGCAAGGGAGTTACTGTTGGTCATAACGCCATGCTGCATGGTTGCACTGTGGGTGACTACAGCTTGATCGGGATCAATGCCGTGGTGCTCAATGGTGCCAAGATCGGCAAATATTGCATCATTGGCGCCAACTCGCTGATTGGCGAGGGCAAGGAAATTCCTGATGGTTCGCTGGTCATGGGCTCGCCAGGCAAGGTTGTGCGCGAGCTGACTGATGCGCAAAAGAAAATGCTTGAGGCCAGTGCTGCGCACTATGTCCACAACGCCCAGCGCTATGCGCGTGATTTGACCGAGCAAGAAGATTAATGAGCGATGAGCGTCCAGTCGCCTCACCCTGCGTGCACGTCTGTGCGTTGGATGAAGAGGACATTTGCATTGGCTGCCAGCGCAATGTTGCTGAAATTACCCGCTGGAGCCGCATGGATAACCAGGAGCGGCGTGAGGTGCTGCAGCGCTGCCATCAGCGCGCGGTGAGCAAAGGCATTATTCTCTAGCGCATACGCCATGCTGGTTTGTGTATCCATTGGCCCAGGCGCAATCTGCGCGGGCTGACTTCCCTTATGTTTAAGCTAGCCCAAGGAATTGTTATGTCCTGTATCGGAACCCCGTTATCACCTAGCGCGACACGTGTATTGCTCTGTGGCTCGGGCGAGCTGGGCAAGGAAGTGGTGATCGAGTTGCAGCGCCTCGGAGTTGAGGTGATTGCCGTTGATCGCTATGCCAATGCCCCGGCGATGCAGGTTGCGCACCGCAGCCATGTGGTCAATATGCTTGATGGCGCGCAGCTACGCGCCGTGATCGAGCAGGAAAAACCGCATTACATCGTGCCCGAGATCGAGGCGATCGCCACTGCGACCCTGGCTGAGCTGGAAAATGAAGGCTACACCGTGATTCCCAGCGCGCGTGCCGCCCAGTTGACCATGAATCGCGAAGGTATTCGCCGTTTGGCTGCCGAAGAGCTTGGCCTGCCAACCTCGCCCTATGAATTCGCTGACTCCTTCGAGGCGTTCGAAGCTGCAGTGGCCAAAATTGGTTTCCCCTGCGTGGTCAAGCCAATCATGAGCTCTTCCGGCAAGGGCCAGTCGGTGCTCAAGGGCGCGGCGGACGTCCAGTCGGCCTGGGATTACGCGCAGGAGGGCGGTCGCGCGGGCAAGGGGCGGGTGATTGTCGAGGGTTTTATCGATTTTGACTACGAGATTGCGCTGCTGACGGTACGTCATATCAATGGCACCACCTTCTGTGCGCCTGTAGGCCATCGCCAGGAGCGTGGGGATTACCAGGAGTCCTGGCAGCCGCAGCCGATGAGTGCCAAGGCCATGGCAGAGGCCGAGCGCATTGCCTTGGCGGTGACGGACTCGCTTGGTGGGCGCGGCCTGTTTGGTGTCGAGTTGTTTGTTAAGGGCGATCAGGTCTGGTTCTGTGAAATCTCGCCACGCCCGCACGACACTGGCATGGTGACCCTGATTTCCCAGGACCTGTCTGAGTTTGCCTTGCACGCGCGGGCCATTCTTGGGCTGCCAATCCCGGTGATTCGCCAGTTTGGTCCTTCGGCCTCGGCAGTCGTGCTGGTCGAGGGGCAATCGGAGCAGGTCAGCTTCGGTAATCTGGGCGCTGCGCTGGCAGAGCCTGACACCATGCTGCGCCTGTTCGGCAAGCCGCAAGTCAATGGCCAGCGACGCATGGGTGTCGCCCTGGCGCGTGATGAATCGCTGGAATTGGCGCGGGCCAAGGCAATGCGTGCGGCCGAGGCGGTTGAAGTCGAGCTGTGAACATCCAGGGTTGGCGCTGGTGGTTGCTTGTCGGACTGTTGTCGCCGCTGCTGTTGCCACTGGCGATCCATACGCGGCGAACTGCGCTTCGCCTTGCGCCTGCTGCCGGTCCGGTCCGGGGGCTGGCCCGTCCCCAGTATGCGGGCCAGCCCTTGCGCTTGTTGATGCTGGGTGAGTCGACTGTGGTCGGCGTCGGTGTAAGCTGCCTGCAACAAGGGCTGGTCGGGCAACTGGCCGATGAATTGGCTGTTCGTCATCGGCGGCCGGTTGCATGGTGGGCGCTGGGCGAGAACGGCATTACCGCCGAACAGGCGTGCCAGCGCTTGCTGCCGCAAGTGGAGGGGGACGGCCGTGGCTGGGGGGGGCGGGTGTTGGGGGGGGGGGGCGGGGGGGGGGGGGGGGGCGGGGGGGGGGGGGGGGGCGGGAGACGGCCTTTCCCGCGGAACAGGCGTGCCAGCGTTTGCTGCCGCAAGTGGAGGTCGACGGCCTTGACTGGGTCGTGCTGGTGTTTGGGGTTAATGATTGCACGCATCTGACCGGGCTGCGGCGCTGGCGCTCTGCGTTGTGCAGCTTGGCGGCGGGTTTGCAGGCGAGGAGCGGATCGTTGGTACTGACGGGCGTGCCGCCGTTGCAGCACTTCAGTACGTTGCCGTGGCTGATGCGCTGGCTGCTGGGCGCCCGGGCGCAGCAGCTGGATGCACAGTTGCAGCAGGTCGCGGCTGGATGTGGCGCTCAATATGTGCCCCTGAGGCCGAAGTTGGCTGCCGGGTACCTGGCGCTTGATGGCTATCACCCATCAAGCATGGGTTATCGGGATTGGGCTCAGGCTCTAGCGGACGCTATCAGTCGTTAGCATCGTTGTCCGTATCGCTGCTATCTGCTTGCCAGACCTTCACGCTTTTAACGCGGTTGTCAGAGGATTGCAGAATTTCCAGGTGATAGTTGCCAATCTTCAGGCACACCGGGCTGTCAGGGATGCTTTCAAGAACCTCGGTAATCAAGCCGTTCAGGGTTTTTGGCCCCTCGCAGGGTAATTCCCATCCCAGCGCTTTGTTGACTTCACGGATGTAGGCCGCACCGTCGATGACCTGGGTACCATCATCTTGCGGGTGGATGTCCGGGTTGCGCAGGGTGTTCTGGTTGCTGAAGTCGCCAACGATTTCTTCAAGGATGTCTTCAAGCGAAACTACGCCGATCACATCGCCATACTCATCAACGACGATGCCGATGCGGTGTTTCTGCTTCTGGAAGTTGATCAGCTGGGTCGAGAGTGGCGTGCTTTCGGGCACGAAATACGGCTCCATGCAGGCACCCAGCAGGCTGTCCTTGGTCAGTTGGTTGCTGGTTAGCAGGCGGGCAATCTGACGGATATGCACCACGCCTTCGATCTGGTTGATATCGTTGCGAAATACCGGCAAACGGGTGTGCGTGGTGCTGACCAGTTGGGTGATGATGACCTCGATATCGTCTTCAAGGTCGATGCCGGTGACTTCATTGCGCGGAATCATGATGTCGTTAACCGTGACCTTTTCCAGGTCAAGAATGCCCAGCAGCATGCTCTGGCGGTTTTTCGGCAGCTCATGGCCTGACTCGCGCACAACGCTGCGCAGTTCTTCTGTGGTCAGGCTGTCACTGCTTTTGCTGGTGGGGTCAACACCAAGCAGCCTGAGGATGCCGTTGCTGATCCAGCCGAGCATGATGACCAGCGGGTAAAACAGCTTGAGCAGGATGCTCAGTGGCATGCTGAACGGATAGGCCACGCGCTCTGGGTGTAGGGCTGCCAGGGTCTTTGGGGTGATTTCGCCGAATATCAGCAGGGCGATTGTCAAGCCAATGGTGGCAATGGCGATACCGGCTTCGCCCCACAGCTTGATGGCCAATACGGTGGCAATCGAGGATGCGAGGATATTGACGAAGTTGTTGCCGATCAGGATTGTCCCGAGCAGCCGGTCTGGGCGGCTGAGCAGGGCGCTGACGCGCTTGGCGCCGCGATGACCTTCTTTGGTCAGGTGGCGCAGGCGATAGCGGTTAAGGCTGAGGATGCCGGTTTCGGAGCTGGAAAAGAAGGCTGAACAAGCCAGCAGGAAAATCAGAACGCCAAGCAAAAAGCCGGGGGGCAATGTGTCCACGAGGTGCGGGCCTACCTATATGTGCAGAATAAATTCACGGACCAGCTTGCTGCCAAAGTAGGCGAGCATCAACAGGCAAAAGCCTGCGAGGGTCCAGCGAATTGCCTTGTGTCCACGCCAGCCAAGTTGATGGCGACCCCAGAGGAGCACGGCGAAGACGATCCAGGCGAAGCAAGAAAGGATGGTTTTATGCACTAAATGCTGTGCAAACAAGTCATCGATGAAAAGCGCACCCGACAACAGCGACAGCGAAAGCAAGATCCAGCCAGCCCACAGGAAGCCAAACAGCAAGCTTTCCATGGTTTGTAGCGGCGGGAAGTTCTTGGTCAGGCCCGATGGGTGCTTGTGCTTGAGCTGGTAGTCCTGCATGGACACCAGCAAGGCCTGGAATACCGCAATCGTCAGCATGCCATAGGCAATGATCGACAGCAGGATGTGGGCAATGATGCCGGGTTCTTCGTCGATTGGGTCTATGGTGCCTATGGGCATGAATTGTGCGAGCAGCACGGTTATGCAGCCCAGCGGAAATAAAAACAGCAACAAATTTTCCACCGGAATGCGCAGGCAGGCCAGTAATGTGATGCTGATCACGGCGAATGTGATCAGGCTGGCTGCGTTGAAGAAGTCCAACTGCATGCCAATATCGTGATGCATTTGCACGAAAAGACTGCCGCCATGAAACAACAGCGCGAGCGCGCCGAGCAGGCCAAGCAGGCGTTTGTCAGGGTTGCTGCGCGTGGAAAGGCGCAGGCCTTGGTAGATTGCAGCGCCGCCGTAAAGGCATGCGGCCGCTAAGCTGGGCAGCAATGGGTGCATAAATCCTAGTAGGGAAAGCCCGAAAGGCGCTGAGTTTGGCACATAAAGCATAATTTACGAAAGACTACTGGCGGTGTCAGTGTTGCAAACAGTTGGTTATAATCGCCGGCTAGTTGCAAGCCCAGCCTCGGTTCGGTTGAACCTGAAAGGAACGAGCATGTTCGAAAATCTGACAGACCGCCTCTCGCAATCGCTGCGAAATGTCACTGGCAAAGCCAAGATGACAGAGGAAAATATCCAGGACACCCTGCGTGAAGTGCGTATGGCTTTGCTCGAGGCTGACGTTGCGTTGCCGGTGGTCAAAGAGTTCGTCAACCGGGTTAAGGACCGCGCAGTCGGCACGGAAGTGTCTAAAAGCCTGACCCCGGGCCAAGCCTTTGTGAAGATTGTGCGCGCCGAGCTCGAAGAGCTGATGGGCGCCGCCAACGAAGACCTGGCATTGAATGTGACGCCGCCAGCGGTGGTGTTGATGGCAGGCCTGCAAGGTGCGGGTAAAACCACCACCGTCGGTAAGCTGGCAAAGTTTCTAAAAGAACGTAAGAAGAAAAGCGTGCTGGTGGTTTCTGCTGACGTTTATCGCCCTGCGGCGATCAAGCAGCTGGAAACCCTGGCCAATGATATTGGCGTGACCTTCTTCCCCTCGGACATCACGCAAAAGCCCGTGGCGATTGCCCAGGCGGCCATTAGCGAAGCCAAGCTCAAGTACATTGATGTGGTGCTGGTCGATACCGCCGGTCGCTTGGCCGTTGATGCTGAGATGATGGCTGAGATCCAGGCGCTGCACGCAGCGGTCAAGCCTGCCGAAACCCTGTTCGTGGTCGACGCCATGACCGGTCAGGATGCCGCCAACACCGCCAAGGCCTTCGCCGATGCCCTGCCGCTGACTGGGGTAATACTGACCAAGGTCGACGGTGATGCCCGTGGTGGTGCGGCTCTGTCCGTGCGCCAAATTACAGGCAAGCCGATCAAGTTCATTGGTATGGGCGAGAAGAGCGATGCGTTGGAGCCGTTTCACCCGGACCGTATCGCCTCGCGCATCCTTGGCATGGGCGACGTGCTCAGCCTGATCGAGCAGGCTGAACAAACCCTTGATCGCGACAAGGCCGACAAGCTCACCAAGAAGCTGAAAAAGGGCAAGGGCTTCGATCTCGAAGACTTCCGTGACCAGCTACAACAAATGAAAAACATGGGCGGCCTTGGCGGGCTCATGGACAAGCTGCCGCAAATGGGTGGGGTGAATCTCGCTCAGATGGGCAATGCCCAGGGCGCAGCTGAAAAGCAATTCAAGCAGATGGAGGCCATCATCAACTCGATGACCCCAGCTGAGCGTCGCGACCCTGAAGTTATCAGTGGTTCACGCAAGCGTCGTATCGCCATGGGTTCTGGCACCCAGGTTCAAGACATCGGCCGGCTGATAAAACAGCACAAGCAGATGCAGAAAATGATGAAAAAATTCACCGCCAAGGGCGGCATGGCGAAAATGATGCGTGGTATGGGTGGAATGCTGCCAGGTGGCGGCGGGATGCCCAAGATGTAATTCAGTGTCTTGAAATACAGCTGCAGCCCACTCATGCGGGCTGTTCAGGTGTTTTTTCGAGGCGGCTTGAATGGCTTGGCAGGCATGCCAAGTCTGGGCCTCGACCGGTGGAGGCAAAAAGTTATTTGCAAAAAACCGGATTATCCTTAGAATATGCGGCCTTTCGGGCCTAGTGCCCGATGCTTGCATTATCAGTTTTGCAGCACCGACTACAGGAACGAAGTTTAATGGTAACCATCCGTCTAGCCCGTGGCGGCTCTAAAAAGCGCCCATTTTACCACCTCACAGTGACCAACAGCCGCAATGCGCGCGATGGTCGTTTCGTTGAGCGTGTTGGTTTCTTCAACCCAGTTGCATCGGGTAACGAAATCAAGCTGTCCGTAAACGAAGAACGCGTTACTTACTGGCTTGGCCAGGGTGCGCAGCCGTCTGAGCGTGTTGCTCAGCTGCTGAAGGAAAATGCTAAGGCTGCAGCCTAAGTATTTATGAGCACAACGCCAGCTCCAGCTGAAGACCTGGTTGTCCTCGGCAAGATCGTATCGGTGCATGGCGTGAAAGGCGACGTGAAGGTGTATTCCTTTACCGATCCAATCGATAACGTGCTCGATTACCCGCGTTGGACGCTCCGGCGTGACAACGAGGTTAAGCAAGTTGAAGTGGCCAGTGGGCGCTTGCAAGGCAAGGTCCTGGTAGCGAAGTTGAAAGGTCTCGATGATCGCGAGGTTGCGCGTACTTACGCCGGCTTTGAGATCTGCGTGCCTCGCAGCGAATTACCGGAACTAACCGATGGCGAGTTCTACTGGTATCAGTTGGAAGGTCTTAAGGTGATTGATCAGGCAGGGCAGTTGCTCGGCAAGATTGACCATCTGTTCGAGACCGGCGCCAACGATGTGATGGTGGTCAAAGCCTGCGCCGACAGCCTTGATGATCGCGAACGCCTGTTGCCCTATACCGAGCAATGCGTGTTGTCGATTGACTTGAGTGCTGGCGAAATGCGGGTTGACTGGGATGCGGACTTCTAAGCGCCATGCCTAGCTTGCGCGTTGAAGTCATTACGTTGTTCCCGGAAATGTTTGCTGCCATCAGCGAATATGGCATTACCAGCCGTGCGGTGAAACAAGAGCTGTTGCAGCTTACTTGTTGGAATCCGCGGAGCTACACCAGCGATCGTCATCACACAGTGGATGATCGACCTTTTGGTGGCGGTCCGGGCATGGTAATGAAGATCAAGCCGCTTGAGGATGCTTTGCTCGATGCCAAGCAGGCCGCAGGTGAAAAAGCGAAGGTGATTTACCTTTCGCCGCAAGGTCGCCAGCTGACTCAGTCAGCAGTACGCGAACTGGTAAACGAAGAGGCTTTGATCCTCATCGCAGGTCGCTACGAAGGCATCGATGAGCGCTTTATTGAAGCGCATGTCGATGAAGAATGGTCGATCGGGGATTACGTCTTGTCTGGCGGTGAGCTGCCAGCCATGGTTCTGATTGATGCGGTAACGCGCCTTTTGCCTGGTGCATTAGGTCATGCAGGTTCGGCCGAGGAAGACTCCTTTACGGATGGCTTACTTGACTGCCCGCACTACACCCGCCCGGAGGTGTATGCGGATAAACGTGTTCCTCAGGTGCTGCTTGGCGGCAACCATGAACACATCCGGCGCTGGCGTTTGCAGCAGTCCCTTGGTAGGACGCACGAACGACGCGCTGATCTTCTGGATAGCCGCTCGCTTTCTGGGGAAGAGAAGAAGCTGCTGGAGGAATACATCCGCCAGCGGGACGATAGTTAATGTATCGATGACAAGCCAGACCGCTTGTCTTAGGAGCGCAGCATGACCAACAAAATCATTCAGCAGATCGAAGCTGAGCAGATGAGCAAAGAAGTCCCTCCTTTTGCTCCGGGCGACACCATTGTCGTTCAGGTAAAAGTTAAGGAAGGCGACCGTCAGCGTCTGCAGGCTTTCGAAGGCGTCGTAATCGCCAAGCGGAACCGTGGCCTGAACAGTGCTTTCACTGTTCGCAAGATCTCCAACGGTGTAGGTGTTGAGCGTACTTTCCAGACCTACAGCCCGCTGGTTGACAGCCTGGCCGTTAAGCGTCGCGGTGACGTTCGTAAAGCCAAGCTTTACTACCTGCGTGACCTGTCTGGTAAGGCAGCACGCATCAAGGAAAAACTGTCGTAAGACGTTTTTCCTTGAAAAAAGGCAGCCTACGGGCTGCCTTTTTCGTTTAAGCATGATCAGTCGGGCATGCGCCGCTTTATTGGTGGATATTCGACTTCGGGTGAGCAGGCTTCGCGTTGTTGCACCCTACAATGATTATGCTTACTCAACGCTAAACTACAGGCCGCTATGTCATGACCCCTCG
Source organism: Pseudomonas sp. S9 (assembly GCF_000222125.1). Classification (NCBI taxonomy): domain Bacteria; kingdom Pseudomonadati; phylum Pseudomonadota; class Gammaproteobacteria; order Pseudomonadales; family Pseudomonadaceae; genus Pseudomonas; species Pseudomonas sp. S9. Next base: position 244,301 of record NZ_AFFX01000002.1, read on the forward strand.
TGAACAAGAAATCCAGCGCCGCATCGAGCTTTCCACCACGCGCGTTGCCAAGGCGGTATTTCCGCCGACGACCAATCATCACAACACCTTGTTCGGTGGAACAGCGCTGGCCTGGATGGATGAAGTGTCGTTTATTGCCGCGACGCGCTTTTGCAGGCGCTCGCTGGTAACGGTGTCCACCGATCGCATCGACTTCAACCATGCGATTGCAGCAGGATCGATTGTTGAGCTGGTTGGACGGGTCATCAAGGTCGGCAATACCAGCCTCAAGGTCGAGGTCGAGGTCTTCGTTGAAAGCATGTATCAAGACGGTGTTGAGCGCGCAATCAGCGGTGTATTCAGCTTCGTCGCCATTGATGATGACAAGCGGCCAGTACCTGTCTTGCCGGACTTCCCGCAAGACGCATAAGCGTTCTGCAAGCACTGAAAAGGCGCCTTGATAGGCGCCTTTTGTTATTACTGGTTGGTGCTGGGGGCCGCGGCGGTTGTGTCGGACTGCGTTGTTGGTTCGCTTTTGGCCGCTGGTGTGCAGGTTGGTACGTCATCAATCAATGACACCAGCGTCCAGTCGGCTTCAGGTTCAAAATCCAGAGGCTGAGTGGCGACGTGGATCCAGCCTTTGGGGTCTCTCGCCATTAGCAGCAGAGCACTGTCCCCGTGCAGCTCTTGATACTCCTTCCAGCCGAATGCGGACTTCAGCGTGGTGGTGCGGATTTCCGCGCCTTTGCTCAGGCGACTGGCAAACTGTGGAAAGCTGATGGCTTCGCTGCCCAGGTTACGGCCGCGCACACCGTCACTGCTGCGATGCTTGTCCGAACGTCGGCTGTCGCTGCCAGAGGGCAGGGTGAAGCGGTTTGTCGAGGCAAAGTCATGGCGGAAATGCATGCAGGCCAGGGCGTTTAGCTCGCTGGAAGGCGACAGTGCAATCAGGTGGCCAAGGCCAACCATGTCCAAATTGGCTTCGGCGTGCTGCGAAGTCGGGTTGCCGAAGTAGGTCGGCAGGTTGGCCATGCGTGCTGCGCGGGTGTTTTCCCAGCTGGAGTCGGTGAGCAATACGCGGTTGCCAAGGCTTTGCAGGGCTTTGCCCATGGCGCGGGCCACCGGGTTGGCGCCAACGATCAGGAATCCACTGGGTGCGGGCTCGGCGACCTTCAGCAGGCGCGCCAAGGGGCGCGCAGTGGCGCTTTGCAGCACCACGGTACCGATAATCACCAGGAATGTAAGCGGTACCAGCAACACTGCTTGCTCATCACCTGCCTCTTGCAGGCGCAGGGCAAAGATGGCCGATACCGCCGCCGCGACAATCCCGCGTGGAGCGATCCAGGCCAGCAGGCTTCGCTCGCGCCAGTTCAGGTTCGAGCCAAGGGTGCAGGCAAATACGCTGAGTGGCCGGGCGACAAACTGGATAATCGCCAGCAATACCAAGGTCACAGGTCCGAGGGCAATCAATGCTTTCAGGTCCAGGCGCGCGGCGAGCAGAATGAACAGCCCGGAAATCAGCAAAACGCTCAGGTTTTCCTTGAAGTGGAGGATTTGCCGGACATCAACGCCACGCATATTGGCCAGCCACATGCCCATGACGGTCACCGCCAGCAGCCCAGACTCGTGCATCAACTGGTTGGAAGTAATGAAAATACCCAGCACGGCGGCCAGGGATGCGAGGTTGTGCAGGTATTCGGGCAGCCAGTGGCGCTTGAGCACCTGGCCAAAGAGCCAGCCGCCAATGACCCCGAGTAGCGCGCCCGTGCCAATCACAGCACCAAAGGTTGAGAAGCTATGGCCCCACGGGCTGCCATCGTCAATGCTGACGATAAAGCTGAAGACCACGACCGCAAGCAGTGCGCCTATGGGGTCGATGGCAATGCCTTCCCAGCGCAGGATGTTGGCAATCGAGGCTTTGGGGCGCACCACGCGCAGCATCGGCACAATGACCGTTGGGCCTGTTACCAGCGTCAAGGTGCCGAAAAGCAGTGCCAGCTCCCAACTGAAACCGAGCAAATAGTGGGTCGCGCAGGCAATGACGGCCCAGGTGATTAGCGCGCCCCAAGTCACCAGGCGATGAACCACGGTGCCGATTTCTTTCCACTCTGACATGTGTAGTGTCAGGCTGCCTTCAAACAGGATCAGTGCCACGGCAAGCGATACCAGGGGGAACAGCAAGTCGCCAAATAGTGCTTGAGGGTCTAGAACTCCAGTGATGGGGCCTGCCAGCAAGCCGCTTAGCAGTAAAAATAAAATGGCTGGTAAGCGCAGGCGCCAAGCCAGCCATTGGCTGGCCAGGGCTGCTGCGCCGATGCCGCCAATGGCAAATAAAATTTGTGTTTCGTTCATCAAGACTCCTTGTCACTGGTGCAGCGTTACTTGCTATGGAAGACTAAGGCGTCTCTGAAAAACTACTTTTTTCAGGAGACCCCTAAAGCGCACGCCACATTAAAGCAGTTACTTATGCCGACGCTAGAACATCCGCTGATTGACCGGTTCCTTGAAGCATTATGGTTCGAAAAAGGCCTCTCCGCGCACACACGCGATGCCTATCACAGTGATTTGACTCATTTAAATGCTTGGCTCGACTCACGCGGCCTGACCCTGGAGGCGGCCGGACGCGAGGTTATTCTGGATCATCTGGCCTGGCGCTTGAATGAAGGCTACAAGGCTCGCTCCACCGCCCGGTTCTTATCCGGGCTGCGTGGCTTCTACCGTTACTTGTTGCGTGAAGGAATAATTAGCCAGGACCCGACGCTGCAGATCGACCTGCCGCAATTGGGTCGTCCGTTGCCCAAGTCGCTGTCAGAAGCTGATGTCGAGGCGTTACTGGCCGCCCCTGAGTTGGACGATCCCATCGGTCTGCGTGATCGAGCCATGCTTGAGGTGCTCTACGCCTGCGGTTTGCGGGTCAGCGAGTTGATTAGCCTGACGCTGGAGCAGGTGAACCTGCGCCAGGGCGTGCTGCGTGTATTGGGCAAGGGCAGCAAGGAGCGGCTAGTGCCGCTGGGCGAGGAGGCTATTGTCTGGATTGAGCGCTATACCAAGGATGCCCGCGGTTTTCTACTCGGTGGCAAGCCCAGTGATGTGCTGTTTCCCAGCGCCCGTGGCGAGCAAATGACGCGCCAGACCTTTTGGCATCGCATCAAGCACCAGGCCAAGGTTGCCGGTATCGCCAAGTCATTGTCGCCACATACGCTACGCCATGCCTTTGCCACGCACTTGCTCAACCATGGCGCCGACCTGCGCGTGGTGCAGATGCTGTTAGGCCATAGCGATCTGTCGACCACCCAAATCTACACGCACATCGCCCGGGCCCGCCTGCAAGAGTTGCATGCGGTTCATCATCCGCGCGGATAAGAGGCTGTTTGGCGCAGCCCAGCAGGACCGAATTATGGTAGTCTCCAGCCTCCGAAATTTGCGCTGCTCTGTAGGAGAACCCATGCGCTTAACCCGAATTATTGCGTGCGCAGCATTGGCACTGTTGAGTAGTGTGGCCTTTGCTGACGAGGCAGAACAGGCTATTCGTAAAACGCTGGACACCTTGCAGATCGACGTTCCGGTCGAAAGCATCACCGCCAGCCCGCTCAAAGGCTTGTACGAAGTCAAGCTTGCAGGTGGCCGGGTGATTTATGCCAGTGCTGATGGCCAGTTCGTGATGCAGGGATATTTGTTCCAGATGCAAAATGGCGCGCCGGTCAACTTGACTGAAAAGGCTGAAAGCCAGGGCATCGCCAAGGCCATCAACAATATTCCACAGGCTGAAATGGTGGTTTACCCGGCGACGGGCAAGGCCAAGACCCATATCACCGTGTTTACCGACACCACATGCCCTTATTGCCACAAGCTGCATGGCGAAGTGGCCGAATTGAACAAGCAAGGCATCGAGGTGCGTTATCTTGCCTTCCCGCGCCAGGGGCTTGGCTCGGCAGGTGACAAGCAGCTGCAGGCTGTGTGGTGTTCCAAGGATCGCCGCGACGCCATGGATAAAATGGTCGAAGGCAAGAACATTTCGGCAGCAGCCTGTACCAACCCGGTGTCCAAGCAGTTTGCCCTTGGACAATCGATCGGTGTACGTGGGACGCCCGCTGTGGTGCTTGCCAACGGTCAGTTGATCCCCGGCTACCAGCCGGCTGCCCAACTTGGCGCCCAGGCACTTGCAGCCCAGTAATAGCTGGCGATTTGACCCTGTTGCAGGGCAGATTGACTAATACCTAGCCGCTTCGTAATGTGCGGCTCTCTTTTATGCGACCGACTTATGAGTCGGTCGTTTTGTGCAGTACAGATGGGAGTTCAGTGTGAAACCGGTCAAAGTAGGCATTTGTGGTTTAGGTACTGTCGGTGGCGGTACATTCAACGTGCTCAAGCGTAACGCAGAAGAAATCGCGCGACGTGCTGGGCGTGGCATTGAAGTGGCGCAAATTGCGCAGCGTTCAGCTAACCCGCAATGCGATACGACCGGCACTGCAATTACCAACGATGTCTTCGAGTTGGTCAGCAATCCTGAAATTGAAGTGGTTGTCGAGCTTATTGGTGGCAGCACGCTTGCCCGTGACCTGGTGCTCAAGGCCATTGAAAACGGCAAGCATGTGGTGACCGCCAACAAGGCGCTGATTGCGGTCCATGGCAACGAGATTTTTGCCAAGGCCCGCGAGAAAGGCGTAATTGTTGCGTTTGAAGCGGCGGTCGCAGGCGGTATTCCCGTGATCAAGGCGATCCGCGAAGGCCTGGCGGCCAACCGTATCAACTGGCTGGCGGGCATCATCAACGGTACTGGCAACTTTATCCTCAGCGAAATGCGTGAAAAAGGCCGTGCCTTCGCCGATGTGCTGGCTGAGGCGCAAGCTCTGGGCTATGCCGAGGCTGACCCGACCTTCGACGTCGAAGGGATCGATGCGGCGCACAAGCTGACCATCCTTGCCTCGATTGCCTTTGGTATCCCGTTGCAGTTCGACAAGGCCTATACCGAGGGCATCACCAAACTGACCACCGCGGACGTCAACTATGCGGACGCGCTGGGTTATCGCATCAAGCATTTGGGTGTTGCGCGGCGTACTGAAGCGGGCATCGAGCTTCGTGTACACCCGACGCTGATCCCGGCTGATCGGTTGATCGCCAATGTCAACGGCGTGATGAATGCGGTCATGGTCAATGGTGACGCCGTGGGCTCGACCCTGTACTACGGCGCTGGCGCCGGTATGGAGCCAACCGCTTCGTCGGTGGTGGCCGATTTGGTCGACGTTGTACGCGCGCTGACCACTGACCCGACCAACCATGTGCCGCACCTGGCGTTTCAGCCAGACGCGCTGTCTGATCACCCGATCCTGCCGATCAATGCCTGCGAGAGCGCTTACTACCTGCGCATTCAAGCCAAGGATCGCCCGGGGGTTCTGGCTCAGGTGGCCAGCATTCTGTCGGCTCGCGGTATCAATATCGAGTCGATCATGCAGAAAGAAGTCGAAGAACATGACGGCTTGGTGCCGATGATCCTGGTCACCCACCGTGTCGTCGAATCGCAGATCGATGAAGCCATCACCGCGCTCGAGGCGTTGGATGATATCGCTGGCAGCGTTGTGCGTATCCGTGTCGAACAACTGGTCTAAGGGAGAACCATATGCGTTATATCAGCACCCGTGGCCAGGCACCGGCCCTGAATTTCGAAGATGTATTGCTGGCCGGTCTGGCCAGTGACGGCGGTCTCTATGTACCGGAGAACTTGCCACGTTTCACCCAGGAAGAGATTGCCTCCTGGGCGGGATTGCCCTACCACGAGCTGGCTTTCCGGGTCATGCGTCCGTTCGTAACGGGCAGTATCCCGGATGCCGATTTCAAGAAGATCCTTGAAGAAACCTACGGCGTGTTTGCCCACAGTGCGGTTGCGCCCCTACGCCAGTTGAACGGCAACGAGTGGGTACTTGAGCTGTTTCATGGCCCAACACTGGCATTCAAGGACTTCGCCCTGCAGTTACTGGGTCGTCTGCTTGACTACGTGCTGGAGAAGCGTGGCGAGCGCGTGGTGATCATGGGTGCCACCTCGGGTGATACCGGTTCTGCCGCGATTGAAGGCTGCCGCTGTTGTGAAAACGTCGATATCTTCATCCTGCATCCGCACAACCGCGTGTCCGAGGTCCAGCGTCGGCAGATGACCACCATTCTCGGTGAGAACATCCATAACATCGCAGTCGAAGGTAACTTCGATGACTGCCAGGAGATGGTCAAGGATAGCTTTGCTGACCAGGGCTTCCTCAAGGGCACGCGTTTGGTCGCGGTAAACTCGATCAACTGGGCGCGGATCATGGCCCAGATCGTTTACTACTTCCACGCGTCCTTGCAGCTTGGTGGGCCAGCACGCTCGGTGGCATTCTCGGTGCCAACCGGCAACTTCGGCGACATCTTCGCTGGCTACCTGGCGCGTAACATGGGCTTGCCGATCAGCCAACTGATCGTGGCGACCAACCGTAATGACATCCTGCATCGCTTTATGAGCGGTAACCAGTATGCCAAGGAAACCCTGCACCCAACGCTGTCGCCGTCGATGGACATCATGGTGTCCTCTAACTTTGAGCGGCTGTTGTTCGACATGCATGGCCGTAATGGCGCTACCATTGCCGAACTGATGGCCAGCTTCAAGAAAGGTGGTGGTTTCAGCGTCGAGCAGGATCGCTGGAGCGAAACCCGCAAGCTGTTTGATTCGCTGGCCGTGGATGATGCCGCCACCTGCGAAACCATTGCCGAGGTCTACAATGAATGCGGCGAGTTGCTCGACCCGCACACGGCGATTGGGGTCAAGGCCGCTCGTGAGTGTCGTCGTAGCCTGAGCGTGCCGATGGTCATTCTTGGTACTGCACACCCGGTCAAGTTCCCGGAGGCGGTCGAGAAGGCCAATATCGGCCAGGCCCCGGCGTTGCCGCCACACCTGGCTGACCTGTTCGAGCGTGAAGAGCGCTGCACGGTGCTGGCCAATGACCTCAAAGCGGTGCAGGGCTTTGTCACTGCCCACGGCAATCGTGGAAAACCGCTTTAAGGGCTCCTGAAACCACTGCGTTCGATATTACAGGGCCAGCCGTTGATCGTTGCGCCTTGTCTTATTGCCGCTTGCTAGCTGTTCTGGGGCAATTTGCACTTTGGTGTTGAAAGAAGGTCGGTAACCTTAGGGTGCCGGCCTTTTTTGTGGCGGTCATTTAGATTTATCCCCAATTTTTTATCAACTGCGTGGCGATACTTGCTAGGGTAGTTGGCAGCGCATCGAAAGCTGTCGCCTGGCAGCGTTTTCGTGTACTGCCCGTGAGGGCTGAACTGGAAAGGAGGCTGCCATGTCGCTGCGTAATGCTGTCCAGCTAATTTGTTACCCCAACCGCCTGGGTAATAACCTTGCTGACCTCTACACCGTGATCGACCGCTATCTGGGCGACACCATAGGTGGCGTGCATATCCTGCCACTGTATCCATCCAATGCCGACAGTGGCTTTTCACCGCTGACCCATGCTGAGGTGGATCCGGCATTTGGCACCTGGGCGGATGTCGAACGCATCACTGCCCGCTATGACCTGTGCCTGGACTTGACCATCAACCATATTTCCGATGAGTCGGTTGAGTTCAAGGATTTTCTTAAAAACGGCACGGCCTCGGCCTATGCCGACCTGTTCGTACAGGTCGATCGACTTGGTCCCATCAGCCCGCAAGACTTGGCGCTGATCCATATCCGCAAGGAAAAGGAACCGTTTCGCGAGGTACAGTTTGCCAACGGTGAGCGCGGGCGGGTCTGGTGTACTTTTACCGAGCAGCAAATCGACCTGGATTACACGGCCGCCCATACCTATCAGTTGATGGAAGGCTATATCGCCTTCCTCGCCGCACGTGGGGTCAAGTTGTTCCGCCTCGATGCATTTGGCTACACCACCAAGCGCATTGGCAGCAGTTGTTTTCTGGTTGAGCCCGAGGTCTATCGGATTCTCGAATGGTTCCGTGATACGACCCAGAAATACGGGGCCGAAACCCTGCCCGAGGTACACGATCACACCAGTTACCAGTACGCCATCTCCCGTCGAGGCATGCGGCCCTATGCCTTCGCCTTGCCGCCATTAATCCTGCATTGCCTGCTCGAAGGCAGCAGCCGGTACCTGAGGAACTGGCTGCGCATGTGCCCGCGTAATCAGGTGACAGTGCTCGATACTCACGACGGTATTTGTATTCCGGATGTCGAAGGCGTGCTGCCGGAAGACCAGATCAAGGCATTGGTCGCCAATGTCTCGGAGCGCAGTGCCGACCCGATCATGCGTCGCTCGGCGGTGAATGTGCATAGCGTCGGCGCCATTTACCAACTGACCTGCACCTTCTATGAAGCGCTGCAGTGTGACGATGATGCCTATATTGTCGCGCGCGCCATTCAGTTCTTCACGCCGGGTATCCCGCAGGTGTATTACGTCGGCCTGCTGGCCGGTGCCAATGACTATGGCCTGTTGGAAAGCAGTGGCGAGGCGCGTGACATCAACCGTCATTACTACAGCTTCGAGGAAATCGACCAGCAAATGCAGCGGCCAGTCGTCCAGCGCTTGCTTGAACTGATGCGCTTTCGCAGTCATTACCCGGCGTTTGAGGGTCGCTTCGAGCTTAACTCCTCGATCGACAGTCGGGTGTTGATGGGCTGGCGCCACGGCGAGTTTTATTGTCGGCTGGATATCGACTTGGTCGCCAAGACAGCTGTGATCAATTACCGCGATGTCGAGGGCTGTTGCGAGCGGGAAATGCAGTGCTGAAAAAAGCGCCAATGACGCAGTGTCATTGGCGCTTGGCTTACCAGGGTTGGATGGGAGCTGTTGCTTAGCCCATCATCGAAAGCACGACGAATGTGCCACCAATCGCCACGCCGGAGATGCCCAGCCAGATAATCAGGTAGCCCATGATATCCCGAGCCGAGAGGCCAGCAACCCCCAGCAGTGGCAAGGCCCAGAAGGGTTGGATTTGATTGGTCCAGCCATCGCCCCAGGTAAAGGCCATGATGGTTTGTGCAGGATCTGCGCCCAGGGCGTGAGCGGCGTTCATCATGATCGGACCCTGGATCGCCCATTGTCCGCCACCGGACGGAATAAAGAAGTTGACTATGCCCGCGCAGAGGAAGGTCAGCAGCGGAAAGGTTTCCGGTGTGGCGATGTGGATGATTGCCTGGGAAAACTCGGTCACCAGCCCTGAGCCGGTCATCATCCCGGCAATGCCGGCGTACAGTGGGAACTGCACGATAATGCCACTGCCGGCGGTAACGGCCTTGCTGGCAGCCTTGGTGTAGGAAACCGAGTTTTTGTGCAGGATCAGGCCGAGCGCGAGAAAGAACAGGATGATGGTGTTTAGGTTTACGTTGAAACCTTTGTGGACGATTTGTCCAACCAGATAGGCCGCCGCCAGGCAGCCCAGCAGGAGGATCGGCCAGCGACTGTGTTCAAGCCGGTCAGAAGGGGCCATGTCTTTTTTGCTGAGGGGCGCCTCCTGCTGGATATCCTCATCGGTGTCTTGCAGGCGGATGATGTCCTTGGGCTGCTTTTGCAGCAAAAAGAATCCCACCAGTAAAACCAGCAGCAACAGGGTGAGGATGATGTTCCAGCTTGAATAAAGCGTCTGCGAGACAGGAATGATACCCAGCGTATCCTCCATGAAATGCCCAGGTGTGGCGATTACCAATGGAATCGATGACGAGGGGCCGCGCACCAGTTCGCCCCCATATGCAGCGGCCACGATCAACGGGAAGTGAATCGCAACGCGTTTACCCATTTCCCGCGCGAGTATGGCGCCTGCCACCATGCCAAAACCCCAGTTGAGGTAATAGCAAACAAAGCTGACCACTATGGTCAACACCAATGCTTGTTTGGGGGTGCTGGCGTGCTTGGTAAAACCGCTGAGCATGGCCTGGACTGCCGGGCTCAGTGCAAGCACATAGCCGGTCAGCAGCACGAGTACCATCTGCATGCCGAAGGTAAACAGCTTGGAAAATCCATCGCCCCAGTAACTGGCCATGTCCATGGGCGATTGGCCGGTGATGCCAACCCCCATCAGCAACACGATGAAGGTCAGCAGGACTGCCAATAGAAAGGCGCTCGGCAGATACCGCTGCACCATTTTTACAGAGAAATTAGTTATAGCTTCCATCAGGAATCCTGTTGTTTTTATGGTGATTGCAACTGGCTGCAAGGTTATGGGCAGACGGCCTCTGCTCGTCGGCGTGTTTGGCTCTTGGGGAAATATTCACACCTTGTGATCGGGGTGCTGGGCTTTTGGCGGCACGCCCGGTTATTTCATCAGGCATCTAAGTTCGCTATACGAACATATGTTTGCCTAACGAACACAATGCGCGATCATCGTTCTCAGGTCAATACTTTCTGGATGCAACTGCAAAATGCATGTTCGCAAGGCGAACAAATGCTAGAGTTCTGCCCGCTCAACAGGCGTACATGCATCAATCAAGGAGAAACGATGGACGACAAGGTGCTTCAGCCAGATGACCGGGACTACGTGAGTGCACTGGCTTCCGGGTTGAAGGTTTTGCTCGCCTTTGATGCGGCTCATCCGCGGATGACGCTCAGTGAAGTGGCGGCCCGCACGACCATGGATCGGGCTAAAGCCAGGCGGTTTCTGCTTACCTTGCATTCGCTGGGGTATATGCGCCGCAGTGGACGCCAGTTCGAGTTGACGCCGCAGGTATTGCAGCTTGGCCATGCTTATCAGGCCTCTAATCAATACAGTGCGGTCATTCAGCATTACCTGCAGGACATCACCGCAGAGCTTGGCGAATCCTCGTCCTTGACTGTGCTCGACGGCAATGATGTGGTCTATGTCAGTCGTTCTGCAGCGCCCCACCGACTGATGGCAATCACCCTGGTCGCGGGTACCCGGCTGCCTGCAGCTTACACGTCGATGGGCAGGGTTTTGCTGGCGCAGATGACTGATCAGGCGCTGCACGACTTTGTCGAGCGCGTACCGCTTGAGCCTCACACCGCTTTTTCAATAACGGCTAAAGAGGCATTGCGCGAGGAAATTGGCAAAGTGCGTGGGCAAGGCTACGCCATGGTCGACCAGGAACTGGACCTTGGCTTGCGCTCGGTAGCCGTGCCCGTATTTGCCGGAAATGGAGATTTGCTCGGAGCCATCAATATCAGCACCAACGCTTCACGGGTGCCAACGCAAGTCCTGCTCAATGACTACCTGCCCAAGCTTCAACGGGTTGCGCAAACCGTACGCAGTGTCATTCGTTCAGCTTTGGGCTAAATGCAACTGGTTGCTATCGCCGCCGTCCAGAGGCTTGCTTGCGCGCCATGACATTGAGTGGATTGATCCTGGTCCTCACATCAGCTGACAGGAATAAGGCTTCGTCATCCTGGCTGAAGGTCACTTTCTGCGGCATCAGATTCGTCTGCAGGAGCGCCTCAAGGCTGCAACCGAGGCAGGCTTGCAGATGCTGGATGAAATTGGTGCCGAGGTGTTCTTCAGGCCTGAGCAGAGCCTGTACCTGTGGGCAAGAATGGCGCACATGGATGATGCCCGCGAGTTGACCCGCCAGCTATTGCCCAAGGGTTTCATGATTGCGCCCGGGCATATTTTTTCACCAGAGCAGTCAGGTATTAACCCCTGGACCCGACTGAACGTGGCCTATCTGAATGACCCTTTGCTAAAGGCTGTGCTAAGGCATCCCTGAGCAACGCGCCGCCCCGGCAGGGGCGGGTTGTTTTGCAGGCTAAAGGGATCAGCCGCCCAGACCGAGCAGGGGCGGTGGACAGCGCTGATACCAGCGGGTGGCTTGCTCGTAGGCATGGGCCAATTGCAACACGGCCATGTCGGCTTGGTGTCGGCCTATGATCTGGATGCCCATGGGCAATCCTTGCTCATTGAAGCCAACTGGCACGTTCGCTACCGGGCATCCGGACAACGTGCCTGGGATAACCACCTCCATCCAGCGGTGATAGGTATCCATGGCGACACCTTCGATCTCTTTTGGCCAGTCGAGGGTCTTGTCGAAAGGAAATACCTGTGCACTGGGCAGCAACAGGTAATCGTATTTCTCGAACAGACGACTGATGGCCCTATACCAGTCGGTACGTGCGGCCGAGGCGCGATAGACATCCATTGCCGACAGTGCCAGTCCGCCTTCGATTTCCCAGCAGGCTTCCGGTTTTAGCTGCTCGCGCTGTTGTGGGTCGGCATAGCGGCTACCGAGTGAGCCGGCCACCAGCCAGTGGCGCAGGGTGCACCAGGTGTCCCATAAGCGTTCGGGTGCATAGTCGCTGCGGGCATCCTCGACATGGCAACCCAGTGCCTCGAAGTCACCCAGGGCGCGCTTGCACAAATCCAGCACCCCGCGCTGCATGGGTAAATAGCCGTTGAAGTCACCGAGCCAACCGAGCCGCGCACCTTTGATGTCACTCTCAAGGCTGCCTGCGAACTGGGTGCCGGGCTCGCTGATGGACAAGGGTGAGCGTGAGTCGCCCCCGGCCTGGGTTGACAGGAGCATGGCAACGTCGCGCACGCTGCGGCCCATGGGGCCTTCGTAGCCTAGCTGGTCGATGAAGAGGTCGGCACTGTCATCAAATGGCACACGGCCCTGGGAAGGGCGGAAACCAATGATGTTGTTGAATGCGGCTGGGTTGCGCAGCGAACCCATCATGTCACTGCCGTCTGCGACCGGCACCAGTTGCAAGGCCAGCGCCGCGCCAGCGCCGCCGCTGCTACCACCGGCCGTGCGGCTTGGGTCATATGCGCAGCCAGTGACACCGAATACCGGGTTATAGCTGTGTGAACCCAGCCCGAATTCAGGGGTATTGGTCTTGCCGATAAGAATGGCGCCAGCTCCACGGATACGCTCGACCATGATGCCGTCGTTCTCGGGAACAAAGTCGCGAAAGAGCGGCGAACCCAGGGTGGTGCGGATGCCCTTGGTCAGTGACAAGTCCTTGATTGCATGGGGCAGGCCATGCATCCAGCCCCGGTACTCGCCGCGCGACAATTCGCGGTCACGTTCATCGGCCTGAGCGAGGAGGGTTTCTTCTGGTTGCAGGCTGACGATGGCATTGACTGCCGGGTTGAAACGCTCGATGTGCGCAAGGTAGTCGCTCATGACTTCACGGCACGACACTTGACGCAAGCGGATGCGCTCAGCCAGTTCATGGGCCTGGAGTTGGACCAGCTCGCTGATACTTTGGTTTTGGTTCATTGGGTCTCGCTTATCAAAGCAGTTTTGAAGGAGATTGCATCGGCGCAGATGCAGTGCGCCACACCGCGGGAGAGCCGTTGCAGGCTTGTCCCGCAGCAGTGGCAGGCAGTTGCCTAGCGCATCAGGTTGGTCCATAGCCGGTCGGCCAGGCGGATCGCGTCCTTGCCGCAGGTTTGGCTGAATACAACCCTGGTGCCTTCAGGGATTTGCAGTTCCGGCGCAGTTTTCAGATCTGCATCAAGAAAGGCTTCGGTGCCTTTGACCGGGCTCTGGTGCTTGAGGAAGTTCTGGGTCATCGCCGAGTTTTCCGGCTGACTCATAAAGGCGATGAACGCGCGTGCAGCCTCAGGATTGTTGGCGCCTTTGGGGATCACCATATTGTCCACCCAAGCCATTACGCCTTCCTTTGGGTACAGGTATTTCAGGCTTGGTTTCAATTCCCGGGCGCGCAACGAGGAACCGCCCCAGAACAGCGACATCGAAGTTTCCCCGGCGGCCAGGTTTTCGCGGATAGAACCAGCCTTGGAGCTGTAGGTCTTGACGAAAGGCTTTTGCGCCTTGAGCAGATTGAGGATCTGCTGGACTTGCTTGGGGTCTTCGCTGCACAGCGGAATCCCCAGGTACAGGCTGGCGGTGTCCATTACATCGCTGACCGAGTCGAGCATATTGATCTTGCCCTGCAGCTCTTTTGGCGGCTCGAAGAGCACCGAATAGCTATCCATTGGGCCATTGTATTTCGCGGTGTCGAGCACCACGCTGGTGGTGCCCCAGATAAAGGGCACCGAATAGCCACCTTCCGGGTCCCAGCTCGGCTTTTTCAGGTTGTCGCTCAGGTTTGCGTAATACGGCTGTTTGGCCGGGTCGAAACGCTCCAGCAGGTTTTCGTGGACCAGGATGGGTACGAACTGGTGCGAGGGAATGGCTACATCGTAACCACTGCCGCCTTGCTTGAGCTTGGCCAGTAGGGTTTCGTTGGAGTCGTATGAGTCCACGCTGACCTTGATGCCTGTCTGTTTCTCGAACTTTTCAATAATCTGTGGCGAGAAATAGCCGCTCCAACTAATGACGTTAACGCTTTGGTCGGCCTGTGCCGTGGCCGCTAGCCCCAGAGCCATGGCGGCTGCGATTGCCGTAATTGACTTGTGCATAAGTGACTCCCTTTGATGAAAGTAAAGGCCTGATCAGGTTTTTGATTTACCCAGCAGGAAAGACAAGCTGACGAACAACACCGAAACGGCCAGGATCAGGGTCGATACAGCGTTGACGTCGGGGGTTACGCCCATTCGCAACATGCCGAAGATGAAGATGGGCAGGGTGGTGGTGCCGGCCTGGGACACCATCATCGAGATCACGAAGTTATCCAGCGACACGATGAAAGCCAGCATCAGGCCGGAGAAAATCCCGGGCATCAGCAGTGGCAAGGTGACCTTGGTAAAGGTGCGCCAGGGGCCTGCATAGAGGTCGTTGGCGGCTTGCTCCAGCGACAGGTCCATGTCCTCGAGGCGTGCACGGATCGGCAGGTAGGCGAAGGGGATGCAGAACACCGTGTGGGCGATGATCAGGTTGCCGTAGCCCAGTGACAGGCCGATGCTGGAAAACAATCCCAGGGTAGCGACGCCGACCACTATTTCTGGCAGCACCAATGGCAACATGATCGCACCGATGGACAGGCGCATGCCCTTGAACCGCGCCCCGCGTGAGGTGCCCAGCGCTGCCAGGGTGGCAATAACCGTGGCGATCACGCTGGCGCAAACGGCAATCAGCAGGCTGTTGCCGGCCGCCGAGCGCAAGGCTTGATTGTTGAAGGCTGCGCGATACCAGTCGAGGCTGAAACTGGTCCACACCGTGGCCGATTGGTTCGCGTTGAACGAGTACAGGATCAGCACCAGGATCGGGGCGTAGAGGTACAGGTAAAACAGGAAGCTGAATCCGCCGAAGCCGGGGAAGTGCTGAATGTCGAGCCGACGGCGCTTGAATAGAGGCAACATTATTTCCCCTCCCGGGCAACGCGCAGGCGTTCCGTGCGCATTGCATAGAACATCAGAACCAGCATCACCGCAGCCATCAGGACCAGCGCCAGGGCTGCGCCAAATGGCCAGTTTCGTGCATCACTGAATTGGCGGAATATGAGGTTGCCAAGCATCAACTTGGTCCCGCCGCCGAGCAGCTCGGGGGCGATCATCGCGCCCAGGCAAGGTACAAAGGTCAGGATGGCGCCAGCGAGAATGCCGGGCCTGGCAATTGGCAGGACAACTTTGCACAGTGTACGCAGGCGTCCGGCGTATAGATCCTGAGCTGCTTCGAGCAGGCGCATATCCATTTTTTCGAGTGTCGCGTAGATCGGCAGTACGACGAAGGGGGCGTAGGTGTAGACCAGGCCCAGCAGTACGGCGCCGTCGTTGTATAGCAGCGGCAATGGTTGCTGGATCAAGCCAAGGCCCAGCAGGCTGTTGTTGATCACGCCTGTGCCTCGCAGCAGGAGAATCCACGCATAGGTGCGAATCAGCAGGTTGGCCCAGAACGGAATGGTGATAAGGAAAATCAACAGGCCCCGGCGCCGTATGGGCTGCATCGCCAGCCATACCGCGACCGGAAAGCCAATCAGCAGGGTGACCAGGGTGGTGGCCGTGGCAATACCTACTGAGCGCAGGGCAATAATCAGGTACGAGTCGGTAAACGCCAGGCTATCGTCCAGTTGGCGCTCGAACAGCAGGGATGTGTAGGCCTCGCTGCTGAATACCTGGTCGACACCACCATAGGGGTTGGCCTGCATCAGCGAGTAAGCGGCAATGATCAGTATCGGCACAAGCAAGAACAGGCCGATGGCGAGTAGCGCGGGCGATACGCCCAAGAGGCTACCCAAGGCTCTGCGTCGTTCCAACGCGCTACCGGGAGCTATAGGTCGTGAGTTCATTGTTGGCTCCTAGGCTCAGTCCAACAGTACGCTGGCGCTTTCGCGGTCAAACTGCAGGCCAAGGCGTTGCCCCGGAACGAAACTCTGGTTTTGCCCGGCTCTGTTCGGTGTACGCACACGCAAGTGGCTGCCATCGGCCAGGCTCACCTGGTATTGCAGGTCGGTGCCCAGGTAGATCTGTTCTACCAGTGTGCAAGGTGTTGTTTCGGGGCTGTCGGGCGCGACTAACTGCACACGCTCCGGGCGAATTGACAGGGTTACCTGCGCACCTTGGTGCAGGCCCTCGCGGCCTGCGGCGCGCATCAGTTGGCCTCCGGCAATACGCAGCAGGGCATGGTCGTCGGCGAGCGTCTCGACTTGGGCCGGGAGGAAGTTGGTCTCGCCAATAAAGTCGGCGACAAAGCGGTTGTTGGGTTGCTCGTAAATATCCGATGGTCGCCCGACCTGTTGCACCTGGCCTTCAGCGAGCACGGCAATGCGGTCGGACATGGTCAAGGCTTCTTCTTGATCATGGGTTACGAAAATAAAGGTGATCCCGGTCTTGGCCTGGATGCTCTTGAGTTCTTCGCGCATGGCTTGGCGCAGTTTCAGGTCAAGCGCCGAGAGCGGTTCATCCAGTAGCAACACCTTGGGATGCGGGGCAAGTGCGCGCGCCAGTGCCACGCGTTGTTGCTGGCCACCGGAGAGTTGGGAAGGGCGGCGATCGGCAAAGCGCTCCATCTGCACCAGGGCGAGCATTTCGCTAACTCGCTGTGTGATGGCTGTTTTGCCCAGGCGCTTGCCCATGGGGTGCGATTCAAGGCCAAAGGCCAGGTTCTCGGCGATGCTCATGTGCGGGAACAGGGCGTAGTGCTGGAACACAGTGTTGACTGGGCGCTCGTATGGCGGCCGGTCAGCGATGTTCTCGCCGTAGAGGAGAATTTCCCCGGCGCTTGGGAATTCAAAGCCGGCAATCATTCGCAGCAAGGTGGTCTTGCCGCAGCCGGATGGGCCGAGCAGGGTGAAAAACTCATTGTCGCGGATGTCCAGGTCGACGTGTTTCAGCGCCACGGGGCCTGTCTGTGGATCGCCGTAGACTTTGCGTACCGAACGAATGGATACGGCTGCCGTCTGCAAGCTGTGCAGGGCATTCATGGTCATACCTCCGATTCCCCCCCCGCCGATGCCTGGCATGCCGGGGGTTTTAATTGTTGTGGCAGGGATTAAGAACATATCTGTGCAGCGGTTTTTATAATGAGACTGCTGAAGCTGAGTGTGTCTAGATTGCGGTTGTGCGAAAAGCTCAATTTGTTTACCGTTGCTGTTAATAAATTTAACAGTTAGGCTGGGGTCGTTATGAGCACAACACGCCTGCCGCCGCTTAATGCGGTGCGTGCCTTCGAGGCGGCGGGACGCTTGGGCAGCTATGTGGCTGCATCCAAGTCGCTGCACGTGACGCAACCGGCAATAGGTCGTCATGTGCGCCTGTTGGAAGACTGGCTTTGGGTGCAATTGCTCCAGCGCACATCGCGCGGGGTCAGGTTGACTGCGGCCGGGCAGCGCTACTACGACAAGATTTCAGTGGCGCTGCAGCAGATCGCCGAGGCCAGCCTGGAACTGACCCCCGGTGGCGCGGCGCGCTGGCTAAAAATCCTTGTGGTCCCGGCATTTGCCAAGCGCTGGCTGATGCCTCACCTGGATGCACTACGTCAGGAACGGCCAGGCTTGAAAGTAGCGATTGAACCCAACCCGACTTTCACCGAGGTGGATGCCAACGTGGCCAGCCTGGGGATTGTGTACGGCATGCCCGGTGATTTCGCCCAGAGTCAGGGCATGTTGCTCCATCCCCAGGTGTTTCCCGTGTGTTCGCCGGCCTATTTGGAGACGCACGGCCCGCTGCATAGTATTGAAGAACTGGCGCAGCACGAGCTGATCCACGTCGATGAAGGCAGTTGGTGGAACGCTTGGCTGGCTGCGAACAACCAGGCGTTTCGAGTCAGTTCGGAGGTGCGCTATGTGAGCAACGACCACGCCTTGTCGATGGCGGAGGCCGGTGCTGGTATTGCGCTGGCCAATGATGTGCTGGTGCGCAAAGAGCTGGAGTCCGGTCTGTTGGTCAGACCGCTGCCAAACCAGGTGCGCCTGGATAGCTACCAGTTGCTGATCCCGCCAGGGCCGCGAAGTACTGACATGCAATGGTTTGAAGTCTGGCTGCAAACCACACTGGCCAGGGAGTTTCCCGAGTCGACGCCGGATGCGGTCGCGGCTCAACTCGCCTGATCTGGGTTTCAAGCCCTGAATGAGTCAGATTCTGCGCAGGCTGCTTGTACATGCCTTGGGATCGTAGCTGCCGACATAGGGGTTGCTCCAACCCATGATGCAGCCCAGTTGCTGGTTGCGTTGGCGCTCCCAGTTTTTAACCGGATAAGTACGATTCCAGACGTCATACAGTTGGCGGTTCTTTTTCGATAAGCGCAGCTTGTAGCGGTCGCTCATGTACAGGTAGGTGCGGGCGATCATGCCGCGTACCGATTTGCGTGGCATTGCGACCCTGGCTTTGAAATCCACTACCATCGGGCAGGCGCCATATTGGCTGGGGGGCTGTGGCAGCCAGCCGTAGCGGAAGTTGCTGCGGTCGCCGTTTATCTCGCCGATACCGGGCACCAGGTTGAACAGGTCGGCTTCGGCGCGCTGGTAGATCTTGTCGTTTTTCGAGCAATTCTTGCGCCCGCCATGCTGCCAGCACTGGCGCTGATGACCAATTTCCCAGGCCGGGACTATATGCTCCCACTCGATACGTGAGGCACGACTACTGTTTTTACGTGGCTTTTAGCCGCAACTCCTGAGGTCGACATGCTTGCCGCTGAATTTGCAGCCGCAGTAGAACTCGGTCGATTGCTTGGCATAGAGCTTCCAGCCGATCTTCTTGGCCTCGTTGAAGGTACGAGGCGGGCTTGCCCAGACACTGGCGCACAGGAGCAGGCAAGCCAGGCCGGCAATCAAACGAACAAACATGCAGCTTCGTCCAAAAGGGACGCATCATAGCAACTGGCGAGCATTTGCCAAGGCTGGATAAGCAGTTGTATCTACTCATAAATTTATTTTTCACGGGGATGATTCAAGCCAGCCAAACGCGGTTGATGGTCTCCATCGATCAGACCCTGGACGTGATCCTGACGTACGCAGCCCGCATCGGGTAGACTTGCCGCCTATTTGATCAGCCAAGAAGCTCGCCCATGGCCCTGCCTTCCACTACGTACAAAATTGAGTTGAACCTTACCGATATCGATCGTGGGGTTTACCAAAACCTGCGTTTCACGGTCGCTCGACACCCCTCCGAGACGGAAGAGCGTCTGGCTGTGCGCCTGATTGCCTATGCGCTGTTCTATGACGAGCAACTGGCATTTGGTCGCGGCCTGTCGGATGTCGATGAGCCTGCGCTGTGGGAAAAGAGCCTGGATGACCGCGTGCTGCACTGGATCGAAGTGGGGCAGCCAGACAGTGATCGCATTACCTGGTGCTCGCGGCGTACCGAGAAATTCAGCCTGGTTGCCTATGGCAGCCTGCGCGTCTGGCAGACCAAGGTGCTGGCGCCAGTGCTGGGCTTGAAGAACATCAATGTAGTCGCGCTGGGCCAGGAAGAGTTGGCCAGCCTGGCCCTGGATATGCCACGCGCGCTGAACTGGAGCGTGATGATCAGTGACGGAGAGTTGTTCGTCACTGACGAGCGTGGCCAGCATGAGATACCCATGGAGTGGCTCAAGGGCAGCCGCTAGGCATTGCCGTTACCGAGGGTGAACAGCGCGTGTTCACCCTCGGTGGTTTCACCAGTCAGTGGCTCGCTTGCAATCAAGACATCCAGAACTTGATAAACGAATTGAACGACAGCGCCACGCCCACGCAGGTGGCAATCACTGCCAGAATGCCAAAGCCGAGCATCCAGTTCGGGTGACGGTAATCCTTGCCGACAATATTCGATTTCTTCGCTGCAATCAGGATGCAGCCCAGTGCCAGCGGTAGCACCAGGGCGTTGAGCGTACCAGCAACTACCAGCACCTTGACCGGTTTGCCGACCAGGCTGTAGATCAGTGTCGAGCAGAGGATAAAGGCGATTACCACGCGTTGATTGTGACGCTTGATGCTCTCATGCAGCGAGTACATGAAGCTGACGCTGGTGTATGCCGCGCCGATTACAGAGGTGATCGAAGCCGCAAGCAGCACCACACCAAACATTTTGTAGCCTATGGTGCCCATCGAGTGCGAGAACACCGAGGCGGCTGGGTTACCCGGGTCAAGCATCAACCCCTGGCTGACCACGCCAAGTGCGGCAAGAAACAGGCACACACGCACGGCACCCGTGGTGGCGATACCAATGACCGCGGCGCGAGTGACTGCGCCGACGTTTTCGATGCCGGTGATGCCAGCATCAACCAGGCGATGGCCGCCGGAGAAGGAAATGTAGCCGCCGACTGTGCCGCCTACCAGGGTTACGATTGGCAGCAGCAGGAGCATCGGGTCATCCGGGTTGATGCTTTGCGACAAGGCCTCAAGCAGTGGTGGGTTCGATTGCAGCATGGCGTAGCCGATCATGCACAGCATTACCAGGCCAAGCAGTTGCATGACCTTGTCCATGACCCGCGCTGCATTGCGCATCATGAAAATACCGATGATGGCGACCGCCGCGATGATCGAGCCCAGCACCGGTGGCACGTCGAACAACACGTTCATGGCCAAGCCCGCGCCACCGATATTGCCGATGTTGAAGGCGATACCTCCGAGCACGATAAACCCGGAAATCAGGTGGCCAGCTCCAGGCAGTACCTTGTTGGCCACGTCCTGGCCGCGCAGGTTGGAGACGCTGAGGATGCGCCAGATATTCAGTTGCGCGCCTATATCAATCAGCAATGATATGAGAATGGCAAAGGCGAAGCTGGCCATGTATTTGGCGGTGAAAAACGAAGTCTGGGTGAGAAACGCCGGCCCAATCGATGAGGTCGCCATGATGAATATAGCGCCACGCATTACGCTGCGCTGTTGCCCAGGGGCGGTGTCGAGGGTGCTTGCCGTTGGTTGCATGATTACCTTCTTTTTTTTGGAGTTTGGCAGGTCGTTTTTAGAAAAGCGGAGTGCTCTGATTGTTATTGGGTGAAGCCTTGAGGTTGTTCTGGGGCCTTAGATCACGCCCAACTGCTCATTGCGCACATCACAAATAAGCATGTGGCCCGGTGCATGGGTAATCGCCAGTGGCGGTTTGCTGTGCATGGCCACTGCCTGTGGAGTTACGCCGCACGCCCAGAACACCGGGACTTCGCCTTCATTGAGTCGTGATGCGTTGCCAAAGTCCGGTTGCGCCAGGTCGTCAATGCCCAGCGCTGCGGGGTCGCCAATGTGTACTGGAGCGCCATGGACGCCGGGGAAGCGTGAGGTCACCTGTACGGCGCGCACCACTTTTTCGGCAGGCATCGGCCGCATGCTGACCACCATCGGGCCGCTGAACTGGCCGGCAGGGCGGCACTGACGATTGCTGATGTACATGGGCACGTTGTGGTTGTCTTCGATATGCCTGACCGGCACATCATTGGCCAACAGGGCGCTTTCAAAGCTGAAGCTGCAACCGATCAGGAAAGCCACCATATCGTCTTGCCAGTGGGCCGAGATATCGCAGACTTCCTCCTCGAGCACGCCGTGCCGGTAAATCCGGTACCTGGGCAAATCAGTGCGGATGTCCGCGCCGGGTGCGGCATAGCGCGATACGGCTGAGCCAACATCGGTGACATCCAGCAGCGGGCAGGCTTGCGGATTGCGCTGGCAGAACAACAGAAAGTCGTAGGCCTGGGCTTGATTAACAATCAACAAATTCGCCTGGGCAAAGCCAGTAGCCAATCCGGCGGTGGGGCCGGTAAATTCTCCCTGGCGAATTTTCTGGCGCAATTGCCCAGGGCTCAAACTGTTCAGTGGCTGCATGGCCGAGTCTCCGAAAGCCCTTAAGCCCACTGGGCCAGTAGCTGTTTATGTAGGCGTTGGGCTGCTTCCAGCGCCATGGGTTTAAGCTGCAACTCAGTGCCGGGCAGGCACTGCGCCAATTGAGCGACGGCACTTGGTGTCAGTGCGCCAAGACGCGGGTAGCCACCAATGGTTTGCCGGTCGTTGAGCAGCACAATGGGTTGGCCATCGCTCGGCACCTGAATGGCGCCGAGCGGCACACCTTCAGACACCATCTGCTGGCGCTCGCAACGCAGCGTCGGGCCGAGCAGCCGAATGCCCATGCGGTCGGCACGCTGATCAACCTTCCAACTGCTGTTGAATGCATCGAACAGGCTTTGGCCGCTGAAATCTGCAATCTGTGCACCTAAAACCACTGGCAGGACAATTTTTGTCGGGCGTTGCGGCAACAGTTGCGGATCCAGTTCCCGCGGTGTGGGAAGGCGGCTGGTGTCGCGCCATTGCAGGCGATCATTGGTTTGCAGTGCCTGGCCATCACCATGCAAGCCGCCGAGCTGGTCGCGTTTCACACTGGAGCAACTGCCCAATACCTGTGGCGCGACAAAGCCTCCGGGTGCCGCGATATAGGCGCGCACGCCTGCGACTGGTGTTTGCAAGCGCAGGCGCTGGCCGCGACGAATCTTGAAGCTGCGCCCCGGGCTGATGGCTTGATCATCCAGTTGGGCGCCCAGGTCCGCGCCACACAGCGCCAGGCAGGTGTCGGCTTCGGCGAGTAGTTCGAGGTTGCCAAGGGTGACTTCGATCACCGCCGCATCAAGCGGGTTGCCGAGCAGCCAGTTGGCCCAGTTCTGTGCGATCCAGTCAGCGCCGCCACCCTGGGTTACACCCAGGTGACGTACACCGACGCGACCCATGTCCTGCAGGTTCGCGAGGGCGCCACTGCGTTCAATCAACAGGCTCATGATTTGGCCTCAAAAGGGGTGTCATCGCCGCCCAGCTTGATAAATTCGGCATGATCAATAGGGATAAAGCGGACGCGGTCACCGGGTTGCAGCAAGCTGTAGCCATCCAGTTCGCGGTCAAACAGGCGCGCTGGGCTGCGTCCGATCAGGTTCCAGCCCCCCGGCGATTGCAGCGGGTAAATCGCGGTCTGCCGATCAGCAATGCCCAGGCTGCCTGCCGGAACCTGCTGGCGCGGCGTGCTCAGGCGTGGGCTGGCAAGCACTTGATCAACCAGGCCCATAAAGGCATAGCCGGGGGCGAAGCCCAAGGCGAACACCTGGTAGGTGTGCTCGCTATGCAACTTTATGACCCCGGCATCACCCAGCCCGGTGCGTTCGCCGATGGCTTGCAGTTCAGGACCGACGCTGCGCTGGTACCACACGGGAATTTGTTGTTCACGCCCGGCTTTGCTGGCTTGGGGTTGCAAGTCAGCCAAGGCCTGTTGAATCAATAGGCGCGCCTGGCGATCGTCAATTTGCTTGAGGTCATATTGCAGCAACACCGTGGTGTAGGAGGGGACCAACTCCAGCAAGGCGCCGGCGAATGTCTCGCGCAGGCGCTCGGTGGCGGCCAGCAGCCAAGGCATGTTGTCTTCGTCGATCTGGTCAAACAGGCGCAGCATCAGGCTGTCGATGGCAACCACTTCAATGCGCAGCTTCATGCTGGAAGGGCCTTCAATGCAGCACGAATCTGTTGCACCGCAGCAATCGAGCCGGCGTTATCGCCATGCACGCAAAGGGTATCGGCACGCAGTTGCAAGCTGCTGCCATCCTCGGCGGTCAGGGCGGTGCCAGTGGCAAGGTCGGTGGCTTGCTTGACGATGGTTTCAGCCTGGTGGTGCACCGCGCCTGGTTTGGCGCGGGAGACCAGCATGCCGGCGGCATCATAGGCGCGGGCGGGAAATAACTCGAACCACAGCTTGATCCCTATTTCATCGGCCAGGCGCTGGCTGGCGCTGTTGTCGCGGGTCGACATCAGCATCAGTGGCAATTCGGGGTTGTAGCGGGCAACCGCCTGCATGACTGCACGCAGCGAGTCGGGGTTGCGCATCATGTCGTTGTACATAGCCCCATGTGGCTTGACGTAGCTGACCTGGGTGCCTTCGGCGCGGCAAATGCCTTCGAGCGCGCCAATCTGATAGAGCAGCATGTCTTCGATTTCCTGCGGGCTGCAGGCCATGGAGCGACGACCAAAACCGACCAGGTCGGGATAGGCCGGATGTGCGCCAATGCGTACTTGATGAGCCACCGCAAGGGCCACTGTACGGCGCATGATGCTGGGGTCCGAGGCGTGGAAGCCGCAGGCGATATTGGCGCAGTCGATGAACGGCATTACTTCGGCGTCGAGGCCCATGCGCCACGCACCAAAGCTCTCACCGATATCGCAATTGAGGAGTAAACGACTCATTGAAATCCCCTGTTTATTATTGGCGTTCAAAATGCGAACTAGAATTTCTTTGACAAAACGATGATATTTTATCGATAAAACGTCAATGTATTTTTTACCGAGAATCTTCCGGCCAGTCGTCTGCCAGACAAATGGCTTTGTTGTATGCTTGCCAGCTGCTGACCCTAAACCCCATAAAAACCTTCGCCTAGCAACGGACTCCAGATGACCGACGGCAACTCCTCACGACCCGCGCGCAGCTCGATTGTGGCCTCCAGCCACCTGGCGGAGCAGTCACAAGAACTCTCGCAAATGGAGTTCGGCATGATCATCGCGGGTAACGCCTTCATGCGCTGGATGGAGCGCTGCATGAAGGCCGCGGGCGGCGTTGAAATGAATGCCCTCGATGTGATGGTGTTACACAATCTGGTCAGTCGTGGCCGGGCGAAACGCCAGGCCGATCTCTGTCTGCTGCTCAATATCGAAGACACCCATACCGTCACCTATGCCCTGAAAAAGCTGGGCAAGCTGGGGTTGGTGTCGGGAAGCAAGCAAGGCAAGGAAATGTTCTATCAGGCCACTGAAAAGGGGCTTGAGCTTTGCGCCGAATACATCGAGATTCGCCAAGAGTGCCTGATCTCCGCCTTTGAAAACCTCAATATCAATCCCGAGGACATTCATCGTCTCGCGGGTATGTTGCGCGCGATGTCCGGGCTTTATGACCAGGCCGCACGCGCTGCGACCTCTTTGTAAGCCTGTGCAGGCCTGTGCAGCCCTCCTGGATACTGATTAATGCGTATTGAACCTCGTCCACTGCCAGACATACTGCCCGACCTGGGCAGCCTGCCACCTTTGCTGACGCGCCTGTATGCCGCGCGCGGCGTGCAATCGATCGCTGAGTTGGATAAAGGACTGGCGCGATTGATCCCCTACCAGCAACTCAAGGGGATCGATGCGGCGGTTGATTTGTTGGTGGCAGGCCTTGAGCAGCGCCAGCGCATGCTGATTGTTGGTGACTTCGACGCCGATGGCGCCACGGCCAGCACTGTGGGCGTGTTGGGCTTGCGGATGCTGGGCGCAGCCCATGTCGATTACCTGGTACCCAATCGCTTTGAATATGGCTATGGCCTGACCCCGGAAATCGTTGCCGTGGCACTTGAGCGTGAGCCGCAATTGCTGATCACCGTTGATAACGGCATTTCCAGTGTCGAGGGTGTGGCGGCAGCCAAGTCTGCGGGTTTGAGTGTGCTTGTTACCGATCACCACCTGCCTGGGCCGGAGTTGCCGGCGGCTGATGCAATCGTCAACCCCAACCAGCCTGGCTGCGAGTTTCCGAGCAAGGCGCTGGCCGGTGTCGGCGTGATGTTCTATGTGCTGCTGGCGCTGCGTGCGCGCTTGCGGACTATCGGCTGGTTCACCCAGCGCGCGATAGCAGAGCCGAATCTGGCTGAGTTGTTGGATTTGGTTGCACTGGGCAGTGTTGCAGACGTGGTCCCGCTGGATGCCAATAACCGCATCCTGGTGCATCAGGGCCTGGCGCGGATTCGTGCCGGTCGCGCGCGCCCCGGTCTACGGGCGGTGCTGGAGGTTGCGGGGCGTCCCCATGGACGTATCACTTCTACCGACCTGGGCTTTATCCTCGGGCCGCGCTTGAATGCGGCTGGGCGGTTGGACGATATGAGCCTGGGTATCGAGTGCCTGCTGTGTGAAGACGAAGCGCTGGCCCGTGACATGGCCGTTGAGCTTGATCAACTTAACCAGGATCGCAAAAGCATCGAGCAAGGCATGCAGCGCGAAGCCCTGGCGCAACTCAAGGAGTTACCGGTTGAACAGATGCCCTTTGGTTTGTGCCTATACGAACCAGATTGGCACCAGGGGGTCATCGGAATTCTCGCCTCGCGCCTGAAAGAGCGCTATCACCGGCCAACCATTGCCTTTGCCGATGCCGGTGATGGTCTGCTCAAGGGGTCTGCGCGGTCGGTCCCAGGTTTTCATATTCGCGATGCGCTCGATGCCGTTGCAGCCAGGCATCCGGGGTTGATCAGCAAGTTTGGAGGTCATGCCATGGCGGCGGGCTTGTCCTTGCCTGCAGTTAATTTTCCGGCCTTCGCCGAGGCATTTGATGGCGAGGTGCGCCGCCAGTTGAACGAAGATGACCTTACCGGACGCCTGTTTTCAGATGGCACGCTGTCGCTTGCCGAGTACAACCTTGAGCTGGCACGGGCACTGCGTAATGCCGGGCCTTGGGGGCAGCATTTCCCCGAGCCGCTTTTTCATGGTGCATTCCAGCTTGTGCAGCAGCGTTTGGTGGGTGAAAAACACCTGAAAATGGTGCTTAAAACCGAGTGTGGCGGACAAACCCTGGACGCCATCGCCTTCAATATCGACCGTGACCAGTGGCCGAACCCGACCGTGCGCTGGGTCGAACTGGCCTATAAGCTCGACGTGAATGAGTACCGCGGCAACGAAACGGTACAGCTCATGGTTGCCCATCTGGCGGCTCGCTAAAAAACAGCACTCATAACGGGCAGGGTTTGCGTGGGCTTGCCCGTCGAGCGCGGATACTGGCTGCCGCAGGCATCGTCATCGGCCTGTTCGCAACAGGCTCAGTTGCATGGGTGCAGGCTCAGACCTCGCAATATTTCGATGCACTCTGTTGGCAGGCTCTGCGCAACTGATGCGTTTAAATCCGGTCAATTTAGTTAGACCTGAAATTTCAACGCCTTCAGATAATGCGCGGAGAATGCAATGAACACACGTGGACTGCTCGACCAGTTACTCAAATCCGGCCAAGACCTGATGCAGCAAAAATCATCAGGCCAGCAGGGCGCTGCCAATAACCCTGGCTCAAGCTCCGGTGGCGGTGGCTTGGGCGATGTGTTGGGCAGTGTCTTGGGCAAGTCTGGCTCATCTGGCGGTTTGGGTAGCTTGCTCTCTGGCGCCGGTGGCGGTGCGCTGGCTGCTGGGGCAATGGGGTTGTTGCTGGGCAATAAGAAGGCCCGCAAGTTTGGTGGCAAGGCGCTCACATATGGTGGCTTGGCTGCCTTGGGGGTTATTGCCTACAAGGCATACGGCAACTGGCAGTCCCAGCAGGCGGGTAATGTTCGACATGAACCGCAAACCATCGATCGTCTGCCCGCTCCGGAAGCGGAGATTCACAGCCAGGGCATTCTCAAGGCGTTAGTGGCGGCAGCCAAGGCCGATGGTCATGTCGATGCCCGCGAACGTCAATTGATTGAAGGCGAACTCAGCAAGCTGGCGGATGATCAGTCATTGCAGAGTTGGCTAGAGGCCGAGCTGAACAAGCCTCTGGACCCGGCTGATGTCGCCCGTGCTGCCACCACGGCTGAAATGGCGGCGGAAATGTATATCGCCAGTGTGTTGATGGTCGATGAAGAGCATTTTATGGAGCGCGCATACCTTGAGGAATTAGCGCGTCAACTCAAGCTTGATCCTGCGTTGAAGCAGGAACTGGAAGCACAGGTCAGGGCGGAGCTCACTCCAGCCTAAGTCGCTTCAGACACCTTTGACCTTTTAGCTAAAAGGCTGGCGCACCTGGGTGTTCCAGCCTTTTTTATGACGCCAGGCTCGCAGTTCAGGGCTTCGGGCTTGGGGCTTTCTCGGGCTCACTGGGGCCATCGGTGAGGTAGGAGGTTTTACCCTGGGCCAGGAACAGGCGCGACCACAGGCTCATCAGGAGCGCGCAGTTGGTGAGTTCTTCTTTCTCTACCGCGCTGTAGCCGACCTTGTCGAGTTGGGCGTATGCCTCGGGCATGGCGGCGTTATCCACCTTGGCCAGGGCCTCGGCATATGCAAGCGCTGCGCGCTCTTTGGCGCTGAACAGCTCGCTGCTGCGCCACGTGGAAATTGCATAGACCTTGGCAGGCGAGATCCCAGACTCCAGCGCATCGCGAGTATGAAACACATTGCAGTAATTGCAGTTGTCTATCTGGCCAACGCGCAAGCGCACCATTTCCGCGATCTGCGGCTCTAGTTTCAGTTTTTTATTGAATGAACCGTAGGCCTTGGCCCACTGCGTGGGCAGGTCCAGGTAGTTGGACTCGTTGCTGGACAGGCGAGTGGTCTTGAAAGTGATATCGCCAAAATTCTGATTGATGATATCCGCAGCACCAGCGTTGGCTGTGACAATTGTCAAAAGGCAGGCGGCCAGTGTGATTGTCTTGCTTTTCATTCTGCACAGTTCCTTTGTTTTAATTATCCGCATAGCGCCAATGCGCTAATTTCCATGATGCGCCGGCAATGGTACGTACGACTGCCCACAAGTTCCAGACGAAGCTGTGCTTGCAGGTTTAATCGCTGGTGTGGGGCCAGGCACTGGTCTATGGTTTATTTCCCAGAATCGGGTGTATCAACGCAAAGGAGGCATCAATGAACACTAGCGGTTTACTTGAACAGTTATTACGCGCTGGGTTGTCTGGGCAAGGAGGCTCAAACCGAAGCGCAGGCGGCATGGCCGGTGGTCTTGGCGGTGCATTGGGTGGTGCGCTTGGCGGCCTGTTGGGCGGGGCGGGCGGTACCAATGCCGGAGCAGGTGGTCTCGGGGATTTACTCGGTGGTCTATTGGGTTCTGGAGGGCAGAGCCCGCAAGCTGGCCAGTCCCGAGGCAGTACCACGAATAGTACTGGCGGTATTGGCATGAGCGGCTTGGCCACCCTCGGTATGCTGGCCTATCAGGCTTATAGCGTCTGGCAAAAAAGCCAGGCACAAAATACTCAGGCTCCGGCGACCCGTTCGGCTGCAATGGCGATGCCTCAGACTGTCGACATGCTTGCCGGTCCGGAGGTTGAAGAACATAGCCATGGGATATTGCGTGCGCTGATTGCCGCGTCCAAGGCCGACGGACGAGTGGATGAGCAAGAGAAAAAGCTTATCTACGGGGAAATAGCCAAGCTGACCTCCGACCCCGAGTTGCAGGACTGGTTGGATCGCGAAGTGCGCAGCCCACTGGATGCCGCCGTCGTTGCCCAGGCCGCCAATAGTCCTGAAATGGCGGCTGAAATGTACCTTGCCAGTGCCATGTTGATTGGCCAGCAAGAGGGCGGTGAGCGTGAGTACCTCAACCAACTGGCCGCCCAGCTACAGCTGGAGCCAGGCTTGCAGGCACAGCTTGAGGCACACGCCCGGCCACAGGGCTGATCAATCGCGGGAAATGGCTTCGCCAACTGTGCTGTGCAGTTGGCGAAGCCATGAAGTACTCCGACCAATAGATTATTTCTGTTGACAGCCTTGAGCGGCTAGGCTGGCCGCGAGCATATAAAAACTACAAAGCGAGGCGTCAATGCAGAAACTTCTGGAGAGCTACGACTATCTGATCGTCGGTGCTGGCCCTGCCGGGTGCCTGCTGGCTAACCGCTTGTCTGCGGATCCGAGTGTCCAGGTGCTGCTGCTTGAGGCAGGAGGCCGCGATAACTATCCATGGATTCATATCCCGGTGGGTTATCTTTATTGCATTGGCAACCCGCGTACGGACTGGTGCTATGACACTGTTGCCGAGCCCGGGCTCAATGGGCGTTCCCTGAAATACCCGCGAGGGCGCGTGCTGGGCGGCAGTTCTTCAATCAATGGCATGATTTACATGCGCGGCCAGCGCCAGGACTACGATGGCTGGGCGGCGGCGGGTAACCAGGGCTGGGCCTGGAATGATGTCTTGCCCATCTTCAAGCGCAGTGAAAACCACTATGGCGGCGAGAGCGCCTTGCACGGGGGGCAGGGGGAATGGCGAGTCGAGCAGCAGCGCTTGAAATGGGATGTACTGGAGTCGTTCAGGCAGGCTGCCGCACAAACCGGGATCGCCAGTGTCGAGGACTTCAATGGTGGCGATAACGAAGGCTGTAGCTACTTCCAGGTTAACCAGCGCCGTGGTGTGCGCTGGAATGCCTCGAAAGCATTCTTGCGAGGCATTGAGCAGCGCAGCAACCTGCACATAGTGACCGGCGCCGATGTCCAGCGGGTGATCTTGGCGGAGGGGCGTGCCCAGGGTTTGAACGTGCATTTGCAAGGCCGTGAGCACAGTATCAAGGCGCGTCGGGAAGTGATCCTCTGTGCCGGGGCCATTGGTTCGCCGGCGTTGTTGCAGCGCTCCGGTATAGGTCCGCGTCCGTTATTGGCGCGCCTGGGTATCGCCGTCCAGCACGAGCTGGCCGGTGTTGGCCAGAATCTGCAGGACCATTTGCAACTACGCCTTGTCTATAAAGTCAGCGGGGTTAGAACCCTTAATCAGATAGCCTCGAAACTGACGGGCAAGATGGCCATGGGGCTTGAGTATTTGCTCAAGCGTAGCGGACCGCTCGCGATGGCTCCAAGTCAGTTGGGAGCATTCGCCCGTTCCAGTGACGAGCAAACCAGCGCCAACTTGCAGTATCACGTTCAACCCCTGTCACTCGAGCGTTTCGGTGAACCGCTGCACGACTTCCCGGCGTTTACCGCCTCTGTGTGTAATTTGCGTCCTTTTAGTCGCGGCAAGGTCGAGATCAATTCGCTCGACAGCACGGCGATGCCATTGATCCAGCCTAATTACCTGAGCGATGAGCGCGACTTGCAAGTAGCTGCAGAGGCTATTCGCTTGACGCGCAGGATTGTTGCCGCCCCTGCGTTGGCAGCCTTCAGGCCGGAGGAATACAAGCCCGGCCCGAGTTATCAGACTGAGGAGGACCTGTACCGCGCCGCCGCTGAAATAGGCACCACCATTTTTCATCCGGTCGGCACTTGCAAGATGGGCCAAGGCACCGATGCGGTGGTTGATGACCGCCTGTGTGTGCACGGAATTGCCGGGTTGAGGGTCGCCGATGCCTCGATCATGCCCAGCATCGTTTCGGGCAATACCTGCTCGCCAGTGCTGATGATTGCCGAGAAAGCGGCGCAAATGATCATGCAGGTCAATTCAACAGCTATGGTTAAGGAGGTCTGTGCTGGATCAGTCACGCAGCCAGAAGGCCAGGTTAGTTAAGCGGGTGGTCGAACCTACAGATATCCAACTTGCAGTCGATACAGGGAGTCTCTAGAGTCGCCGCTATAACCCTAAGGCCCAAGCCCTATGCTGCGGGACTGAATCGAGTCAAGTATTTAAAACCGGGGAAAACTGTGAAGAACTGGACTGTTCGGCGGCGTATTGTTGCAAGTTTTGCGGTTGTCATTGCCATTTTGCTGTTGCTTGCGGTGTATACCTATACCCGCCTGGCCAGTGTCGACGAAGAGGCAAGGTCGGTACAGGAAGATGCGGTGCCTGGCCTTTACCAGATTTCCAAGATTCGCGGTATTTGGGTCGACCATATACTCATGACGCAGCAGGCCCTGCTGGCGGCCTCCCTGCGCGAGGGCGCAACCGAGCTCAATGGCCAGCCCATTGATATGAAGGGTTTCGAGGACAGCGAGAAACAACTCGACAAGGAAATTGCCCTGTACAAAAGGACGGTATTCGATAAAACGGATGAGCAGCTCCTGTCTGAGTTTGAACATGACCGTGCTGATTACCTCAAGCTGCATGCGCAGTTCAGGGCGTTGCTTGGCCAGGGCGAGTTTGCTCAAGCTTCGGCATTGGGGCTCGGTCCGCTAGAAAGTAAATGGCTGCAAGGGCGTGAACAGCTCAACCAGCTTGTGGATTTGAATCGCACTCATGCCATAACAGCGGTAAATGGGATTTCTGCTGCGGTGGTTGCGCTGGAAGTCAGCACCGTTATCGCGGTCTTGCTGGCTATTTTGATTGCCGGTGTTTGTGGATTGTTGCTGTTGCGAGCCATTACTACGCCGATCAAGGCGATCGTAAGGACGTTGCGGGTGATGGGCGAGGGCGACTTGTCGGTACGCATGGACCTGCAACGCAATGATGAATTCAACGCAATCGAGGTCGGCTTCAACGACATGAGCGAGGCGCTGAAGTCGTTGGTGACCCAGGCGCAACGTTCGGCGGTGCAGATGACCACTGCTGTCACCGAAATCGCGGCAACTTCCAAGCAACAACAAGCCACAGTGACCGAAACCGCAGCGACCACCACCGAGATTGGCGCCACGTCGCGCGAGATTACCGCGACTGCCCGCGACCTGGTGCGCACCATGGATGAGGTGTCCGGTACCGCCGAGCAAACCTCGGTGCTGGCAGGGTCTGGCCAACTTGGCCTGACCCGCATGGAGGACACCATGCACCAGGTTATGGGCGCCGCTGACCTGGTCAACGCCAAGCTGGCGATCCTTAACGAGAAGGCTGGCAACATCAATCATGTGGTCACCACCATTGTTAAGTTTGCCGATCAAACCAATCTGTTGTCCCTGAATGCCGCGATCGAGGCCGAAAAAGCCGGTGAATATGGTCGCGGTTTTGCGGTTGTGGCAACTGAAGTCCGTCGTCTGGCCGATCAAACCGCGGTGGCGACTTATGACATCGAGCAAATGGTTCGTGAAATCCAGTCTGCTGTCTCTGCCGGTGTCATGGGCATGGACAAGTTTTCCGAAGAGGTGCGTCGCGGTATTGCTGAAGTGGGGCAAATGGGTGAGCAGTTGACGCAAATCATCCATCAGGTCCAGGCGCTGGCGCCCCGGGTACAGATGGTCAATGAAGGGATGCAGGCGCAGGCCACTGGGGCCGAGCAGATCAACCAGGCACTGGTGCAACTGGGTGAGGCCAGTGGCCAGACAGTCGAGTCGCTGCGCCAGACCGGATCAGCGATTGATGAACTCAACCAGGTGGCTGGTAGCCTGCGATCCGGCGTTAGCCGCTTCAAGGTCTAGATCGGGATGAGCGCGCCAGCCACCTACCAGCAAGCTCGCCGCCAGCGTGGCGAGTTGTACTTGCTGTTTTCCCTCGGTAAGGACCGCTATGCACTGGACGTTCACGCCATCAGCGCGGTCTTGCCAATGCAGCGGTTCAAGGCGATCCCCGACGCACCGAAGTGGGTTTCCGGCTTGTTTGTGTTTCGTGGGGAGCCGCTGCCAGTGATTGATCTCTGCCAGCTGGTGTTTGCCACCCCCGCGCAGTCGCGCGCCAGTACCCGTTTGGTAGTGGTCAGGTATTTGTCCTCGCAGGCACAGCCGGTGCAACTTGGTCTGATCCTTGAGCAGGCAACTGATACGCAGCGTTTGCGTGAGGATGGGTTCAGCTCCAATCCGGTGCAAAACCCGACAGCGCCCTACTTGGGCATGGTCCAGCAGACCGCCGGGGGAATGGTTCAGCGCATCAGCGTTGAGCAGTTGTTGACCGATGAAGTCCGGGCGCTGCTGGTGCGTGATGCAGTTGATGATCCAACTCATGAATGAACGGTTCGAGCAGTTACTCAAGCGTAAAATCGGCCTGGATGTCGAGTCCGTAGGGCAGACCGTGATCGAGCGCGCCATACGCCAGCGCATCAAGGCAACGGCCAGCACCGATGAAGAAGCGTACTGGCAGCAGTTGCAGGTCTCTGCAGATGAGCAGCATGCCTTGGTCGAGGCTGTGGTTGTGCCTGAAACCTGGTTTTTCCGTTACCCCGAGTCATTCAATCTCCTGGCCAGGTTGGCGCAGGTTCGTCTAAGCGAATTGAAGGCCTCAAGGCCACTTCGGATTATCAGTATTCCATGCTCGACCGGTGAAGAACCCTATTCAATCGTCATGGCATTACTGGATGGTGGTCTGGCGCCGGAGTCGTTTCGGGTCGAAGCGCTGGATGTGAGTGAGCGGGTACTGGAAGTCGCCGGCAAGGCTGTATATGGGCGCAACTCCTTTCGTGGTGACAACCTGGGCTTTCGCGAGCGTTATTTCAGCCTTGAGACTGATCGCTACCGGCTTGCTGAAAGCGTGCGTGAAAAGGTGAGCTTGCAATGTGCCAATGTGCTCGACGCCAGCCTGCACAACACGCGCCAGCCTTATGACTTTGTGTTTTGCCGCAATCTGCTGATCTATTTTGACCGGCCCACCCAGCTCAAGGCCTTGCAGGCGCTCAAGCGCTTGCTGGCGCCTGGTGGTGCGATGTTCACCGGGCCGGCCGAGACAGGCCTGTTCAGTCAGAACGGTATGCAGGCATTGGGCGTGCCCTTGAGTTTTGTGTTCAAGCTTGCCGATGCCAGTGCGACCGCCTCGACGCAGGGGCTGAATGACAGGTCCCGGCCGCAACCCTTGGCCGCCCGACTTAAGCTGCCCGCAAAACCGGTGATGGCGCCTCCCCGGCAGACCAAGCCTGTTGCGCCCAGGCCGGCATTGTCTTCGCTGAGTACCGTCACTGGAAAAAACACCCAGGCCAAGCCTGATGCAACAACTGATCAGTTGGCTGCAATCGAGGCTTTGGCCAATAGCGGGCGCACTGCCGAGGCGTTAAAAGCCTGTGATGCCTTATTGGCGACGCAGGGGCCGAGCGCAGGGCTGTTCTACTGGTTTGGGTTGCTTCATGACACTGCTGGCAGCAGCGATGAGGCACAAAACTATTACCGCAAGGCGCTGTACCTGGAGCCTGAACACATTGAGGCGTTATCGCATCTGGCCATGTTGCTGGAAGCCCGTGGTGACCAGGCCGGTGCCCGGCGCTTGCGCCTGCGAGCGAGTCGTGGAGTGAATAACAGTGGTCGATAGTTCGCCAACCCTCATCACTGATGACTCCTTGCCAATACTCGATGACTGTTGGAAACGCATTGGCGTTTATGGCGATAAAAGCTGCCCGCGCCTGGTCGAGCATGTGCACTGCCGTAATTGCGAGGTGTATGCGCAGGCGGCAATCAGCTTGCTTGACCGCTATGGGTCGCAGTTGCTCGAACGCGATGATGCTACTGCGGACGTTGAACAAGACCTTGGCGAATGTCGCTCAACCCTGATCTTTCGGCTGGGTGAGCAATGGCTTGGGCTTTCGGCCTCGGGTTTGGTCTCGGTGGTGAGCCAGACCACCATTCATTCGCTGCCCCATCAGCGCTCGCGAAGCCTGTTGGGGGTGACCAATGTCAACGGGGCCTTGGTTGCCTGCATTTCCCTGCAGGACCTGCTCGGTCTTGAGCCCGTGCAGATCGCCAATACTGAGCGTCGTGTCGTGCCACGCATGCTGATTCTGGGCAGCAGCAACGGTGTCTTTGTTGCTCCTGTTGACGAGGTCGAAGGCATTCACAGGATTGCCCTGAGTGCCATCAGGGAGCCTGCACGAGGTGTCGGGCAAGCCGCTGGCCAGTACGCCAAGGGCGTGGTCCGCTGGCGGGAACGCAGTATTACCTTGCTGGATGAGCAACTGCTGGCGCAGGCAATGACCAGGAGCCTGGCATGACCCCTGATCAAATGCGTGACGCCTCGCTGCTTGAACTGTTTCGCATGGAGGCCGAGGCACAGACCCAGGTGCTTGATGCCGGCTTGCTGGTGCCGGAACGTGATCCCACGCACGCCCGACAACTCGAAGCCTGTATGCGTGCGGCGCACTCGTTAAAAGGTGCGGCGCGAATTGTTGGTCTTGATGAGGGCGTGAGCATTGCCCACGTCATGGAAGACTTGCTGGTTGCCGCGCAGGAAGGCTTGCTGCGCTTGCAGTCGGATCATATCGATGCACTGTTGCAGGGTTCCGATGTGTTATTGCGCATTGGCCAGGTCGGGCTGAATAGCGAGCAACAGAACCAGCTCAGCGAGCAGGTTGCCAGTCTGGTCGTCCGCCTGCAGGCGCTGTTTGTTGCGGCTGTTCCTGCGTTTGCGCAATCATCGCCGCCGCCCGTACCGCCGCCAGCTCCGGCTGAAGAGCCGATGGTGCAGGACAGCCCCGAGCCAGCAGTGGTGGAGCCTTCCCAGGACTCGACCCTTGAACCGGCAACTGATGCCCGTGGGCGAGTGCTGCGTGTCTCGGCCGAGCGTCTGGATCATCTTCTGGACATGTCGGGGAAATCCCTGGTTGAGTTTCAGCGTATCAAGCCGCTGAGTGACTCCCTGGCACGTCTGAAACGCTTGCATTCCACGACCCGTCGGGCGCTCGATTCTTTGCGTGAAGTCACCCTCGAGTCGTCTTTGGATGCACAGGCCCAGGCTTTGCTGAGTGAAAGCCGGGGGCTGCTTGGTGAATGCCAGCAGATGCTGACGCAGCATATCGAAGCCTTTGACGAGTTCGCCTGGCAGGGCGAGCAGCGTACCCAGGCGCTGTACGACGCGGCGCTGACCTCGCGCATGCGGCCATTTGCCGATGTGTTGGCGGGTCAGGCGCGGATGGTGCGTGACCTTGGCCGATCCCTTGGCAAACAGGTGCGCCTGGAAGTCGAGGGGGAAGGTACCCAGGTTGACCGCGATGTGCTGGAGCGACTTGAATCGCCGCTTACACACCTGTTGCGCAATGCAGTTGATCATGGAATCCAAAGTCCTGAACAACGGGTCAGTCACGGCAAGGCCGCTGAAGGGGTGATCAAGCTACGTGCCCGGCATCACGCGGGCATGCTGGTTCTGGAGCTAGGTGACGATGGTGGCGGGGTCGACCTGCAGCGACTCAGGGAAAGCATTCGCGCGCGCAAGCTGTCGACTGCGGAAACCATCGCCAAGTTGAGCGAGGAAGAACTGCTGGCGTTCCTGTTCTTGCCCGGTTTCAGCATGCGCGAGCAAGTGACCGAAGTCTCGGGTCGCGGCGTGGGGCTTGATGCGGTCATGCACGAGATTCGCCAACTGCGTGGCAGCGTACGCATGCAGCAGCAAACAGGGCAGGGCAGCCTGTTTATCCTCGAGGTTCCCCTGACGCTATCGGTTGTACGTAGCCTGGTGGTTGAAATTGGCGCCGAGGCCTATGCGATTCCGTTGGCGCATATCGAACACATGGTACGCCTTGAGCAACAGCAAATTGTCCAGCTTGAGGGACGCCAGCATTTTTGGCACGAGAACCGCCATGTCGGCTTGATCGCGGCGAGCCAGCTGCTGCAAAAGACCGAGGCGCGTGTCGAGCAAGACGGTATCCCGGTGGTGCTTATCAACGACCGGGACATGCTTTATGGGCTGACGGTCGAACGCTTTATCGGCGAGCGAACCCTGGTGGTAATGCCGCTTGATGCAAGGCTTGGCAAGGTACGAGATGTGTCGGCAGGGGCTTTGCTGGATGACGGCACGCCGGTGCTGATCCTCGATGTAGAAGACCTTTGCAGCTCGATTGGCAAGTTGCTCGGCAGCGGTAACCTGCAGCGGGTCGACAGTCGTGACAGGCAAGGGGGTGGCCGGGTGCGTAAACGCGTGCTGGTGGTTGATGACTCGCTCACAGTCCGTGAACTTGAACGTAAGTTGCTGCTCAGTCGTGGCTATGATGTAGCTGTTGCGGTAGATGGCATGGATGGCTGGAATGCGCTGCGGGCGGAGTCATTCGACTTGCTGATCACCGATATCGATATGCCACGCATGGACGGTATCGAGCTGGTTAGCCTGGTACGCCGCGACAGTCGCCTGCAGTCGCTGCCAGTGATGGTGGTTTCCTACAAGGATCGCGAAGAAGATCGCCAGCGTGGTCTTGATGCCGGGGCCGACTACTATTTAGCGAAAGCCAGTTTCCATGACGAAGCATTGCTGGATGCTGTTCAGGTTTTGATTGGGGATGCGCAGGAATGAGGATCGGGATAGTCAATGACATGCCGCTGGCGATTGAGGTGTTGCGGCTAGTCATTAGTCGAGAGCATGCGCATCAGGTTATCTGGACTGCAACTGATGGTCTGGAAGCGCTGCAAAAGTGCGAAGAGCAAAGGCCTGACGTGGTGTTGATGGATATGCTGATGCCGCGCATGAATGGCGTAGAGGCTACCCGGCGCATCATGGCTGAGTGTCCCTGCGCTATTTTGATCGTTACCTCGGACATCGAACGCAACATGAACAAGGTCTTCGAGGCCATGGGGCATGGTGCGCTGGATGTCGTCAACACCCCTTCTCTGATTGACCCGCAAGCTGTCGATGCAACAGCACTGCTGCGCAAGCTGCACAATATTGGTTGGATGATTGGGCAGCACGGCGTCAAGTCGGCGGCCGTACACACGCAAGCCGAGACAACTCGCAAGCGTGAACGAATAGTCGCCATTGGCGCATCGGCGGGAGGGCCGGCATCCCTGGTGACGTTGCTCAGGCAATTACCGGCGGACTTCAGTGCCGGGGTCGTGCTGGTGCAGCATGTTGATGAAGTATTCGCCAAAAGTATGGCGCAATGGCTGGCCACAGAGTCAAAACTGCCTGTGCGTCTGGCGCAGCCCGATGATCAGCCTCGCCGTGGCGAGATTTTGCTGGCGGGTACCAACAACCACCTGTGCATGCAAGCCAATGGTCGCCTGTGCTATCGCAAGGAGCCTGCCGAGCAGATCTACCGGCCCTCCATAGATGTGTTCTTTGACAGCCTGGTGCGCCATTGGCAAGGCGAGGCGGTTGGGGTCTTGTTGACGGGGATGGGGCGTGACGGCGCCCAGGGTTTGAAAAACATGCGTGAGCGGGGCTTCTTGACGATCGCCCAGGACCAGGCCACTTGCGCGGTGTACGGCATGCCCAAGGCTGCTGCCTCTATCAATGCGGCGGTAGAGATTCTGCCTCTGGATCAAATTGCATCAAAATTGATTGAACACTACGGGTAACGGTTTGGCTGCTGGCTGAGTTGAGTAGATAAAGGCACAATGCCCTGTGTTGTCTGGAGATGGTATGCACGATTCCAAGCTAATAGATGCCAAAGACTATCCTGCAGCGACCAACGCTGTGATGGTGTTGCTGGTCGACGACAAAGCCATGATTGGCGAGGCAGTGCGTCGTGCACTGAGCGGCGTGGAGGGCATTGATTTTCACTTTTGCTCCGATCCCTACTCGGCCGTGGATACTGCCCGGCAAATCAGGCCAACGGTGATTCTGCAAGACCTGGTCATGCCGGGGGTTGATGGTTTGAGCTTGTTGGGTGCATATCGAGCAGAGCCAAGCCTGCAGGACATTCCCATTATCGTGCTTTCGACCAAGGAAGATCCCCAGGTCAAAAGCGCCGCCTTTGCCAGCGGCGCCAACGACTACCTGGTGAAACTGCCCGACACCATTGAATTGATCGCGCGTATTCGCTATCACTCGCGTTCCTATATTGCCTTGCAGCAGCGGGACGAGGCGTTTCGAGCCTTGCGTGAGAGTCAGCAACAGCTGCTTGAAGCCAATCTGGTGCTGCAGCGCATGATGAAATCCGATGGCCTGACCGGTTTGGCCAATCGCCGGCATTTCGACGAGTACCTTGAGATCGAGTGGAGCCGGGCGCTTCGCGAGCAAAGTCAATTGTCCTTGATCATGATCGATGTCGACTATTTCAAGGTCTATAACGATCAGTTTGGCCATGTGGCTGGCGATGACGTGCTGCGCCGGGTGGGTGCTGCGCTAGCCGACGCATGTTCGCGCTCCTCCGATCTGGTCGCCCGTTACGGCGGCGAAGAGTTTGCGATGATTCTGCCAAGCACGGCGTCCGGTGGCGCGCGCTTGCAGGCCGAAAAGGTCCGCCGTGCTGTCGAGGCCCTGAATATTCCGCACTGCCAGCCTCAGGAAGGGGCGTCAGTGACCGTGAGCCTTGGCGTCGCAACCATCATGCCTATCGCCGGGGGCGATTCATTGACCCTGGTCGAAAAGGCCGACAACGCGCTATATCGGGCCAAAGGTAACGGTCGTAACCAGGTTGGCGTCGAGCAATAGCGCTGGACAAACACCGGGCTGTCGATGGCGCGCTACAGCAGGTATAATCGTCGGCTTTTCGAACGTTTTACCTGCGAGTGCCCGCCAGCTATGGAAATCAACCCGATCGTTAACAGCATCAAGGACCTCTCCGAGCGCACCCTGACAATTCGGGGGTATCTTTGACTACGATCAAAAGCATGATCGTCTAGTCGAAGTAAACCGTGAGCTTGAAGACCCAAATGTCTGGAATGACCCTGAGTACGCCCAGAACTTGGGGCGCGAACGCGCATCCCTTGCATTAATAGTCGAGACCCTGGACGACCTTCAGACAGGCTTGGCCGACTGTGCCGACTTGCTCGAAATGGCCGCTGAAGAAGACGATCAGGGCGCAGTTGATGATGTAGCGACCGAAGTTGAACGCCTGCGTGAAATTCTTGAGAAGCTTGAGTTCCGCCGCATGTTCAGCGGTGAAATGGACCCTAATAACGCTTATCTGGATATCCAGGCGGGCTCTGGCGGCACCGAGGCTCAGGACTGGGCCAATATGCTGCTGCGCATGTACCTGCGCTGGGCAGACAAACGCGGTTTTGATGCGACCATCATGGAGCTGTCGGCTGGCGAAGTCGCCGGTATCAAAGGCGCGACCGTGCATATCAAGGGCGAGTACGCCTTTGGTTGGCTGCGCACTGAAATCGGTGTCCACCGCCTGGTGCGCAAGAGTCCGTTCGACTCGGGCAATCGTCGCCATACCTCGTTTACAGCAGTGTTTGTCTCGCCTGAAATCGATGACAACATCGAGATCGAGATCAATCCGGCTGACCTGCGTATTGATACCTATCGCTCCTCCGGCGCCGGTGGTCAGCACGTGAACACCACTGATTCTGCGGTACGTATCACCCACGTGCCGACCAACACGGTGGTGAGCTGCCAGAACGAGCGTTCTCAGCACGCCAACAAAGACACCGCCATGAAAATGTTGCGGGCCAAGCTGTACGAGCAAGAGATTCAAAAGCGTAATGCGGCCTCGCAAGAGCTCGAGGACTCCAAGTCGGACATCGGATGGGGTCATCAGATTCGCTCTTATGTGCTCGATCAGTCGCGAATCAAGGATTTGCGCACCAATATCGAGAACAGCAACTGCGACGCGGTACTCGATGGCGACCTCGACG
The DNA here is from genome assembly GCF_000222125.1 of Pseudomonas sp. S9. Lineage (NCBI taxonomy): Bacteria > Pseudomonadati > Pseudomonadota > Gammaproteobacteria > Pseudomonadales > Pseudomonadaceae > Pseudomonas > Pseudomonas sp. S9. Next base: position 285,445 of record NZ_AFFX01000002.1, read on the forward strand.
GTTTTATCGAGGCCAGTCTCAAGCAAGGACTGTAAAAACAGCCTCGCTCGCGCGGCTGTGCAACACAACGCAATGTAGGTTGAATCCAGCTAAGCTGGGGCAACGAGCGGCGCTGCATTTGCGTAGGATACCGGTCAAGCAGGCCGGATGTTGGGCATCGCTGCGCTCAGCAACACCTACGAATACAGGAACAGACGGAGGACCATGAGCGACGAACAAATCGACCAGCACGATCTGCAACAGGAAGAAAACAAGCTGATTGCCCAGCGCAAAGAAAAGCTTGCCGCCGTGCGTGAGCAGGGCATTGCCTTCCCCAACGACTTCCGCCGCGACAGCTACTGCGCGGACTTGCAGAAACGGTATGTCGATAAGACCAAAGAAGAGCTGGCTGAAGCCGCGATTCCAGTCAAGGTTGCCGGTCGTATCATGCTCAACCGTGGCTCCTTCATGGTGCTGCAAGACATGACCGGGCGCATTCAGGTCTATGTCAACCGTAAAACCCTGCCTGAGGAAACCCTGGCGGCGGTCAAAACCTGGGACCTGGGCGACATCATTGCCGCCGAAGGTACCCTGGCGCGCTCGGGCAAGGGCGACTTGTACGTTGAAATGACCAGCGTGCGGCTGCTGACCAAGTCCCTGCGTCCGCTGCCGGACAAGCACCATGGCCTGACCGATACCGAGCAGCGTTACCGCCAGCGTTACGTTGACCTGATCGTCAATGAAGAGGTCCGCCAGGACTTCCGCGTGCGTTCGCAGGTGATCAGTCATATTCGTAAATTCCTCGCTGAGCGCGACTTCCTGGAAGTCGAAACGCCAATGTTGCAGACCATTCCGGGTGGTGCAGCAGCCAAGCCGTTTGAAACCCATCACAATGCGCTGGACATGCCGATGTTCCTGCGTATCGCGCCTGAGCTGTACCTCAAGCGTCTGGTAGTCGGTGGCTTTGAGCGGGTATTCGAGATCAATCGCAACTTCCGTAACGAAGGTGTCTCGACCCGCCACAACCCAGAATTCACCATGCTTGAGTTCTACCAGGCTTATGCCGACTACGAAGACAATATGGACCTCACCGAAGAGCTGTTCCGTGAGTTGGCCCAGCTGGTCTTGGGTAGTACAGATGTGCCGTACCAGGGCAAGGTCTTCCATTTTGGCGAACCCTTCGTGCGCCTGTCGGTATTCGATTCGATCCTCAAGTACACCGATGTGACGGCCGAGCAGCTGCGTGACATTGACAGTGCCCGTGAGATCGCCAAGAAGGCTGGCGCCAAGGTGCTGGGCTTTGAAGGCTTGGGCAAGTTGCAGGTGATGATTTTCGAAGAGATGGTTGAGCCAAAGCTGGAGCAGCCACACTTCATCACCCAGTACCCATTCGAAGTCTCGCCTTTGGCACGGCGTAATGATCAGGACCCAAGCGTCACCGATCGCTTTGAACTGTTCATTGGTGGACGTGAGATCGCCAACGCCTATTCCGAGCTTAACGATGCCGAGGATCAAGCCGAGCGCTTTATGGCGCAGGTTGCGGATAAGGATGCCGGCGACGACGAGGCCATGCACTATGATGCTGACTTTGTTCGCGCGCTGGAATATGGCATGCCGCCGACTGCGGGCGAAGGTATTGGTATCGACCGCCTGGTGATGCTGCTGACCGATGCGCCCTCAATTAGGGATGTGATCCTATTCCCGCACATGCGACCGCAAGCGTGAGACGCTGAGCAAAAGCCGCCTTCGGGCGGTTTTCTGCTTCTGGGGCCAAGGTGTCGCAAGGTGATATCACTTCGTCTATTGAGTGAACCTGCATGAACTGCATTGTTGGGCAGTATGAGGCTGCGTAGCCCCGTGTAACTTTCCAGCCCCCGCAAAGGTCAATACATAGAGCTGGACACCGACGGCTTGCCGGTGAAGTCAATAAGTCTAGGGAAGGTCGCGAAACTCTTTTATACGTATGTGTTAGAGGACTGTCTGCCTGTGAAACGCGTAATGACTCAAGACGATGATAGCTTTGCAGCAACTGCTGTAACCGACAATATCCAATACCAGGGACGTAAAGCCAGCAGGGCTGGTAGTGAGAAACGCCGCCAAGCCATTCTTGAAGCAGCGTTGCGTATTATCGTGCGCGATGGCGTGCGCGCTGTTCGTCACCGGGCTGTGGCTGCCGAGGCGCAGGTGCCGTTGTCAGCGACCACCTATTACTTCAAAGATATCAACGACCTGATAAGCGACACCTTCACTCTGTTCGTGGAGCGTTGCGCGGCTAACCAGACCGAGCTGTGGAGCAGCAACGACGCATTGTTGCAAGAGCGCGTGAGCCATTTTGATGGTTCACCAGCCAGGCTGCGGGCCTTTGCCGATGAAGTGGCGCAGATGGCGGTTGCCTTCGTACGCAGCCAACTGATTGACCGTCGCGATCACTTGCTGGCTGAGCAGGCATTTCGCCACGAAGCGTTGCTCAATCCCCGCTTGCACGATCTGGTGCGGGCCCAGGCGCAAATCGTTTTGCACGGAGCGACACGTTTCTTCGCTATGATCGGCTCAAAGCATCCGGCCGAGGATGCAATACTCTTGACGACTGCAGTCGAGCGCATGGAATATCGAGGGCTTATCGAGGGCGTTGATGCGCTGGACATTGAAGCAATGTTAGCCATTCTTAAACGGTATCTGTATTTGGTCCTGGGCGTTTAAGCAATCGCAGCCAGCAGGCTGCGATCATCGAAGGGCCCGGGCATCGAGTGGCAGCGATCGGAGCAGTACACAACCCGATTTCCCAAGGAGAGCTGAATGAAAGCCTGGCGTGCGTTGGTCGCCTTGTCCTTCCTGTTGTTGAGTGGCTGCCTGGTTACCTTCAAAGATCCGATTCCGGCCAATGAAGCGGCGCCTATTCCGTTGCTGGGCGAGTGGTCGCGCAAAAACGAATGGGGAGAGTTGCAGTACCTCGAAATCAGCCGCTCGGGCTCCAATACCTACAAGGCGAGAAGCTTCGAAGGCAGCCTGGATAATCTTGATGATGTCGAGGAGTACGGTTTCACCGTCGCTCATCATGGTAGCCGCTGGTATATGTCGACCGGCTTGCCCAAGCGTTTGGGCGCCAATTTTGTAATCCTCGGCTTTGAGTTGACGCGCAACAATGAGCTGGTGTTGTACAGTCTCGATGTTGAACGCATGCTGCAAGAGCTTGAAGAAGGTCTGTGGCAGGGCAAAATGGTGGAAATGCCGGTGGGCGAGGGTGTGCTGATCACCTCGCCGATGGAGCAGGTTTTTGCATACCTGAATGATCCTGCCAATTCGGACGTGTTTATCGAGGTTGCGCGCTTTCAGCGTGAAGCCGAGTAATTCTGGTCTTGAGGCCGCGAGGGAGTGATGAACAGTCATGTAGGTTTGGATGATTATCAATTAATCGTCCGTGCGTTGTCAGACAGGATCGTCGAGGCGCAAACGCCCATTCGGGTACTGGATGCGGTGAAGTGGGACGAAAGCGTCCGCAGCGAGTTTCTCAAGCACAAGGGAAAAATGCTGCCCAAGGTCGACCGGGCCTACTATGACAGTCGTCCGCTGGCCTTTGATGCGACGGCAAAAAAGCTCGAATTTCAGAATATCGAACGCGATATCACCCGCCAGCTGGGGCAATTCAACCCGGTTGGCCAGATTATGCGTCGCATGTGCCGCGAGTACCGCATGGTTATTCGCATGCTGGAAGCGCGCGGAACCGAGGACTTCGGCCTTATTTCGCAAGACCTCTATGGCGCCGCCTCGGATGCATTCCATGCCGGTGATCCCACCCTGGCTGACCTGGGCGTCATGTTCTCGGGGTTTCTCAATAACATCGACAGCCGGGGCGACTTGAAGGATGAGGCCAAGAATCTCAACGCCAAGGCTGCGGTCGATCTGTTGCAGCATCGCCTGAACAAGGTGTTCGGCGAGCACGAGGATACCATTCGCGTATTCGAGTCCGACGGTATCCTGGCGGACGCAGCGGCCGGCGCGGATTACATCAAGATTCGTACCGATGCGATGTTCAACGAGCGCGACGTCAAGGCGCTTGAGGTCCATGAGGGACTGGTTCATGTCGCAACCACCCTCAACGGCCAGAACCAGCCGATTTGCACCTTCCTTGCCAAGGGCCCGCCGTCCTCGACCGTGACTCAGGAGGGGCTGGCAATCCTGATGGAGGTGATCAGCTTCGCTTCGTATCCAACCCGCCTGCGCAAGTTGACCAACCGTACCCGCGCCATCCACATGGCCGAAGAGGGGGCTGATTTCCTGCAGGTATTCGAGTTTTATCGCGAGCAGGGCTTTAGCCTCGAAGAAAGCTACAGCAATGCCAATCGGGCCTTTCGTGGGTCGACGCCAACGGGCTTGCCTTTCACCAAGGATCTCTCCTACCTGAAAGGCTTTATCATGATCTACAACTACATCCAGCTTGCGGTACGCAAAGGCAAACTGGAGCAGATCCCGCTGCTGTTCTGCGGCAAGACCACGCTGGAAGACATGCGTACCCTGCGCCAGTTGGTTGATGAAGGCCTGGTGGTGCCACCCAAGTACCTGCCACCACAATTCAGTGACTTGAACTCCTTGTCGGCGTGGATGTGTTTCTCCAACTTCCTCAATAACCTGAGCCTGGATCGTATTGAGGCCGACTACGCCAACATCCTGTAGCGTCCTGTACTTTGCTGATGCTGCGTTTGAGTTGCCCCCGAAAATGCTCATTTACCGGAGTAAACTCCGCTTTTTCAGAAGGGCTGCGTCTTGCCTGGCCTGCGCTCGCCACGCCCACGATTTGTATTGGTAGCGGGGATAATTAAAGGGCTGTTTAAGATCTTCGGTCTAAGGAACATCTGAAAATATATGTTCAGTATTAAGGATTTTTAATGAACAGCCACGAACTTGAGTACGAAATTCTTGGTAACTCGGCGCAAAGCGTCGAGGTGATTCTGGACCCGGGGGAGACGGTGATTGCCGAGGCCGGGGTGCTGAACTACATGACCGAGGATGTGCGTTTTGAAACCCGCATGGGCGATGGCTCATCCTCTGGCTTGCTGGGCAAGTTGTGGAGCGCGGGCAAGCGCATGGTCACCGGTGAGTCGATGTTTATGACGCACTTCTCCAATACGGGTGACAAGCAGGCACGGGTGGCCTTTGCCGCACCGTATCCGGGCAGCGTGGTGCCGGTCTCACTGGCCCAGGTGGGTGGTTCGCTGGTCTGCCAGCGAGATTCGTTCCTGTGCGCAGCGCGTGGTACATCCATCGGCATCAGCTTTAACAAGCGCCTGGGCGCCGGTTTTTTTGGCGGCGAGGGTTTCATCCTGCAAAAGCTTGAAGGCGATGGCCCGGTGTTCCTGCATGCGGGCGGCACCGTTATTCGCAAAGAGTTGAATAATGAAACCTTGCGCCTCGACACCGGTTGCCTGGTCGGCTTCAGCTCAGGCATCGACTACGATATCAAGTTGGCTGGCGGGCTCAAGAGCATGCTGTTTGGCGGAGAAGGGATCTTTCTTGCAACGCTCAAGGGCACCGGCACCGTATGGATTCAAAGCTTGCCTTTTTCACGCCTGGCAGAGCGCATCTATGAGGCAACCTACAAGGCTCGTGAAGAAGTCCGTGCAGGCGGCCAATGATGCGCGCGCTTGTATTGTTGGTGATTGTCCTGCTGCAAGGTTGCAGTTCGCTGTTGTTCTATCCCACCAAGGGGTTGCCCTTCACTCCTGAGCGCGCCGGGCTGGCGTTTCACGACGAATACCTGGTCGCCGCCGATGGCACGCGCCTGAATGCATGGTGGCTGCCGGCAAAGGCTGGAGTGGAGGTCAAGGGCACTATTCTCTATCTGCATGGCAACGGCGGCAACATGGCCATGCACCTGGGTGCGCCCTGGTGGTTGCCTGAGCAGGGCTATCAGGTATTGATGCTCGATTATCGCGGTTACGGCCTGTCTGAGGGTGAGCCGAGCCTGCCTGAGATTTATCAGGACATTGATGCGGCATTTGCACAGCTTGACGATACTGCCGAGGTGCACGGCAAACCCTTGTTCGTGCTTGCCCAAAGCCTGGGCGGTGCATTGGCCGTGCATTATCTTGCCGAGCACCCGCAACAAGCCAAGAGGCTTGATGCCTTGATCATCGACGGCACCCCCGCCAGCTACCGTGAGGTTGCCCAATACGTGCTGAGCACCTCCTGGCTCACTTGGTTGTTGCAAGTGCCATTAAGCGAGTTCGTCCCCGATGACGAAAGCGCAATTACTGCAATTCCCAGGCTCAAAGGCTTACCATTGCTGATTTACCACAGTATCGATGATCCCGTGGTGCCGGTATCCAACGCAATAAGCCTGTATCAGGCAGCGCCCGCGCCGAGGGTCTTGCAGCTGACCCGTGGTGGTCATGTGCAAACCTTCAATTACCCTACCTGGCGTGAAGTGCTGCTGCTGTTTATGAGTGACCCGCAAGGCTTCAAGGGCCTGCGCCGCTTAGCCGAAGTTCCTAACTCTGAGAGTCCGCAATGACTGAACGTGATCCTGCAATTCCAATGATTCTGACCGCTGTTGCCACTGTTTGCGCCACTGTCGCGGTATTGACCTACTACGGTTACGTGCAATTTTCCAAGCCGCAGGATGCCTTGCTCTTGTCTGAATTCACCATGCTCAAGACGGTGCCGGGCGAGGACTACAAAGTATCCCTGCAGCCTGCTTCACAGGTCGCCAAGTGCGTCGACGGTATTGTGGTGATGTTCGATACCGAGCAAAAAGGGCTGACCGGGGTCTTGGTCAATAATCGCAAGCAGGCGGTGCACTGCATCGGTGAAAAAACACCACAGCAGGTCATGCCCTGACCATCACTGAATCCTTCGCGGCCAGCTGTGCTGATCTGCCCTGGCCGCTTGCACCTCAGGCGTATTCATTGACGTCTCGGTTGCAAGCGGCTAGTGATCCGCGCTTTTCAGTTGCTCGTTCAGGTCATGCAGGTATTTGCGAGACAAGGCCAGAAAGCGCGGTGTAGGGCCAATGTCCTCGAACAATGGATCACCTAGCTCGTCGGTCGCCACCACATGGCTGCCTTTTACATAAGGCAGGCTGGCCTCCAGCTCCTCAAGTGCGGCGCCAATCAGCTCACCGAGCAGTTCTTCCGGGCTACGCTTGGGATACATTTCCGCCAGCGCAGCCACCCGCGCGGCAGCTTCGACATCCAGGCGGATTTGATAAGGGCTGCGGGTCAGGCGACCCTTGGCGTTCTGTTCCCAATGGCCTACCAGTTCGCGAATTCTCATGACTAACTCATCCTTTGCCCGCTCGTGGCAGGCTTCAGTGCGATCTTGGTTCGGCGTGATTTTCTGAAGCACGCCTACTACACAAGACTAGACCGCAAATAGTCCGGCTGAGTTCGATGTCGTGCGCTTGTAAGAGATTGCCGCAATGGGGCACTCTTGGCTTACGCACCACTCTTTTTGACGTAGCGGGGAGCACTGGCATGGCTGAAATAGACGCGCGCCTGCGCGAAAACGTCCACCAACTCGGCGAGTTGCTTGGGCAGACTATCTGCACGCAGTACGGCGATGAGTTTCTCGACAAGATTGAGCGTATCCGCAAGGGCGCAAAAGCGGCGCGACGCGGCTCCAAAGAAGGCGCGCAGCAGCTAAGCGAGACCCTCAATAACCTTGAGGATGATGAACTGTTGCCGGTGGCACGTGCCTTCAACCAGTTTCTGAACCTGGCCAATATTGCTGAGCAATATCACCGCATTCGCCGGCGTACCAGCGCCGAGCCAGAGCCCTTTGAGTCGCGTGTCCTGGGTGAGTTGCTGCAGCGTTTACTCAGCGGTGGCCACGGCAAGGACGAGTTGGCCAGGCAGTTGGGCCGTTTGGATATCGAGCTGGTGCTCACCGCGCATCCGACCGAGGTTGCACGGCGCACCCTTATTCAAAAATACGATGCCATCGCCGCTGAGTTGGCGCAGCAAGATCACAGTGACTTGACCAACAATGAGCGTCAGCAGATCAGCGAGCGCTTGCGCCGGCTGGTCGCCGAGGCCTGGCATACCGAAGAAATCCGTCGTACCCGGCCAACGCCGGTGGATGAAGCCAAATGGGGCTTCGCGGTTATCGAGCACTCGCTGTGGCAGGCGGTTCCCAACTTTATGCGCCAGGCTGATATCGCCTTGCAGGGCGCCACAGGTTTCCGCTTGCCGCTTGAAGCCGCGCCGGTACGCTTTGCCTCCTGGATGGGGGGTGACCGCGATGGTAATCCGAATGTCACCGCCGCGGTCACGCGCGAAGTGCTCCTGTTGTCACGCTGGATGGCAGCGGATCTGTATCTGCGCGACATCGACCAGTTGGCGGCTGGGCTGTCGATGCAAGAGGCCAGCCCGGAACTCTGTGCTGCGGTGGGTAAAACCGCAGAGCCTTATCGGGCGCTGCTTAAACAGTTGCGCGAGCGTCTGCGGGCGACACGTCGCTGGGCGCAAGAGGCATTGCACAGTCAAACCCAGGCCAGCGAGGCGGTTCTGCACGACAATCGCGACCTGCTGGAGCCGCTGCAGCTGTGTTATCGCTCCCTGCACGAATGCGGCATGGGTGTGATCGCCGATGGGCCTTTGCTGGATTGTCTGCGCCGCGCGGCGACATTTGGCCTGTTTCTAGTCCGGCTGGACGTGCGCCAGGATGCATCTCGACATGCTGCGGCGTTGAATGAAATCACCGACTACCTCGGGCTGGGCAGCTATGCCGAGTGGGATGAAGACCGGCGTTTGCAGTTTTTGCTGACCGAACTGGAAAATCGCCGTCCATTGTTGCCGGAGCACTTCAAGCCCAGTGCGGATACCGCTGAAGTATTGGCAACCTGCCGAGAAGTTGCCCAGGCGCCAGCAGCCTCCCTGGGCTCATACGTGATTTCCATGGCGGGCGCATGTTCAGATGTGCTGGCGGTGCAGCTATTGCTCAAGGAATCCGGGCTGCAGCGCCCCATGCGCGTGGTTCCGCTATTTGAAACCCTGGCGGACCTGGACAACGCAGGGCCGGTGATCGAGCGTCTGCTGGGCATAAAAGGCTATCGCGCCAGGTTGCATGGCCCGCAAGAAGTAATGATCGGCTATTCCGACTCATCCAAGGATGCTGGCACCACCGCTGCCGCCTGGGCGCAGTACCGGGCGCAGGAAGCCCTAGTTGATATTTGCAAGGCACATGATGTGGAACTGCTGTTATTTCACGGCCGCGGCGGCACGGTGGGTCGTGGCGGTGGTCCTGCCCATGCGGCGATCCTGTCGCAGCCGCCGGGCTCGGTTGCAGGGCGTTTTCGCACCACCGAGCAGGGCGAGATGATTCGTTTCAAGTTTGGACTGCCGGATATTGCCGAGCAGAACCTGAATCTGTACCTGGCTGCCGTACTCGAGGCTACGCTTCTACCACCGCCAGCCCCGCAGCCGGCCTGGCGCGAAATGATGGATAAACTCGCTGCCGATGGCGTTGCAGGCTATCGCGCCGTGGTACGGGAGACGCCGGAGTTCGTTGAGTATTTTCGCCAGGCAACCCCTGAACAGGAGCTGGGCCGTCTACCCTTGGGCAGCCGTCCGGCGAAGCGCAGGGCCGGTGGTGTCGAGAGCCTGCGGGCCATTCCATGGATTTTCGCCTGGACTCAAACCCGGCTTATGCTCCCGGCATGGCTGGGTTGGGACCGCGCGCTCAATAACGCATTGCAACGCAATGAAGCCGACTTGCTGGCGCAAATGCGCGAGCAATGGCCGTTCTTCCGCACCCGTATCGACATGCTTGAAATGGTGCTGAGCAAGGCTGATGAAGCCATCGCCGGCCTTTACGATGAGCGGTTGGTTGATCCTGCACTTCAGCCCTTGGGTGCGCATTTACGCGACCTATTGTCGCAGGCCTGCGCGTGCGTGCTCGGGCTGACCCAGCAGTCGCAACTGCTCGGTCACAGTCCGGAGACGCTGGAGTCGATCACCGTGCGCAACACCTATCTCGACCCGCTGCACCTGCTGCAGGCTGAGTTATTGGCGCGTTCGAGGATGCGTGAAAATCAGGCAGACACCCCTCTGGAACAGGCTCTTTTGGTGAGTGTCGCCGGTATTGCCGCCGGTTTACGCAATACCGGTTAAGTCGGCAACTGTTTTATTCAGGTCTATGGCCCCCCTGGGCAGGCTGCATCCCCGTTTTAAGGGGGATGCAGCGCCAAGCAGCCGAATGCCGGTTGGCAGCCGCTGGAGGTGTATCCGACTTTCGGTGGCTTGTGCAGGGGGGGACTGCTGTGTATCTTGATCGGCCTTTGGCAGTTTGTTGCGCAAGTGTGCGGCTGCCCTGAATATTCTGAGATTGGCCCCAAGAGGCGAGTCCACTGATTTATTACTTACAATTTGAGGAGCACATCGATGCGCGTGATTTTGCTAGGGGCGCCCGGTGCCGGAAAAGGTACCCAAGCGGGCTTCATTACCAAGAAGTTCGCGATTCCACAGATTTCGACTGGCGACATGCTGCGTGCCGCGGTAAAAGCCGGCAGCCCGCTTGGCCTCAAGGTCAAGGGCGTGATGGACAGCGGTGGCCTGGTTTCCGATGAGATCATTATTGACCTGATCAAAGAACGCATTACCCAGCAAGATTGTGCCAATGGTTTCCTGTTCGACGGTTTCCCGCGCACCATTCCCCAGGCAGAAGCGCTCAAGCAGGCAGGGGTGAATATCGATTACGTGGTCGAGATCGCCGTTGAAGACGAAGAAATCGTCAAGCGTATTGCTGGTCGTCGCGTTCACCCAGCCTCTGGCCGTGTGTATCACACCGAATACAATCCGCCGAAAGTTGCCGGCAAGGATGACGAAACAGGCGAAGAGCTGATCCAGCGCGAAGACGACAAGGAAGAGACAGTACGTCATCGCCTGTCGGTCTATCACTCGCAAACCAAGCCGCTGGTAGACTTCTACCAGAAGATGGCTGCTGCCGAAGGCACGCCTAAGTACAGCGCCATCGCAGGTGTTGGTTCAGTCGATGAGATCACCACCAAGGTCTTGGCTGCACTGTCTTAAACGACCGTCTAAACTCGACCCGGCCTGTATTCCAACAACGGCTCGCTTAGGCGGGCCGTTGTTGTTTCTCAGGGTTGCACGCCTACAGCTTCTTGTCTCCAGCGTTTATACTGCGCGGCCATCTGTTTGCCGGACGCCGCCATGACCACCCTGTTGGCCCTCGATACCGCCACCGAAGCTTGCTCGGTTGCTTTGCTGCACGACGGCAAAGTGCTCAGCCATTACGAAGTGATACCGCGCCAGCATGCGCAGCGCCTGTTGCCGATGATCAAGGCTTTGATGGCTGAGGCCAGCCTGCCCATGTCGGCGCTCGATGCCATTGCGTTTGGCCGCGGGCCCGGGGCGTTCACGGGTATTCGTATTGCTATCGGTGTGGTGCAGGGCCTTGCCTTCGCCTTGGATCGACCGGTTATTCCTGTCTCCAATCTGGCGGTGTTGGCGCAACGTGCCATGCGCGAGGAGGGCGCTGTTCAAGTTGCCGCAGCGATTGATGCGCGCATGGATGAGATCTATTGGGGCTGTTACCAGGCGCAGCAGGGTGAAATGCGCGTGGTCGGGGGCGAAGCCGTGATGGCTCCGGGGCTTGCCAGCCTGCCGGACGGCGCCACGGGTGACTGGTTTGCTGCAGGGACAGGCTGGGGCACGTTTGCCGAGCGCATTGCAATCAAGCCAAGTGCCCAGGCTCCATCGATGTTACCCCATGCCCAAGACTTGCTGGCGCTGGCCCAGTTCGCCTGGGCGCGGGGCGAGTCGCTGGTTGCAGATGACGCGCAACCGGTGTACCTGCGTGACCAGGTGGCAACGCCAAAAGCATCGAGCTAATGAGTCGGCCGGCTTTTATGTTCGTACACTGGCCTGTCGCTTGGATATGGCCGTTTGAGCAGAAAAGCTCGCGGCTGGTCACTTGTGGATTGCCAAGTGCTTTACACAGGTTTAGATTGCAGCTGCAAGCACCGTAGTTACTGATGATCAGGTTGTTGAGGAGCCTTCTGGGCCACCCCAGCAATACCCGGCGCAGTGGCTTCTCAGAGGTTTCATAGTTAATGCGTATAGACGGCTCCATAGTCCCATACTCGCCAGATCGTGGCCCTCGCTCGGGGACTGCGGTCACCCCGTATCGCGAAGCCCAGCGCGAGGCTGAGACGCGTCGTGAACAACCGACGGCAGTGGGTGCGAGCCAAGGTTTTGAAACTGCACCGCAGATTCGTCGGGTGCAAGCTTCCAGCGAGAGCGCGCCGAGTCGTACCAGTCAGGCGCAGGACCTGGTCTACCAACAGCCGGCGATCAGCAGTCGCGCCTCGCAAGCGATTGCCAGTTACAGCACCACCGCACAATTCATTACCGAATCCGATGCGCAGCAGGTGCTGGGTCTCGATCTCTACGCCTAGTGTTACCGTATTTTCTTGGCTGCCCATCATGGAGCGAGGCCGCCTGGCGCGGCTCGATCTATGCCCAAGGCACGCGTCCGACTGATTTCCTCAAGCACTACTGCCAGCTGTTCAATGCAGTCGAAGGCAACACCACCTTTTACGCGCGCCCAGCGGTTGAAACCATCAGCAAATGGTCCGAGGCAATGCCTGAGCACTTCCGCTTTTGCGCGAAATTGCCACGGGATATCAGCCATTGCGATGACCTGCGCGAGCAGTTGCAGGCGCTGGATGATTTTCGCGCACTGCTGGCCCCCCTGGGCGCACGGGTGGCGCCGTACTGGTTGCAATTGCCTGCAAGCTTTGGCCCACAACGTTTGGCTGAACTGGCGCTGTTGATCGAGCACTGGGGCACAGGTTCAGGCCATTTTGGCGGTCGGGCCCTGGCCATTGAAGTGCGTCACCCTGAGTTTTTTGCCAAGGGTGAAGCGGAGCGTGCGCTTAATCGCCTATTGCTTGATCAGGGCGTGGAGCGCATTTGCCTGGATTCGCGAGCGCTGTTCAGCTGCAACTCCGGCGAGCCGCACGTTATCCATGCGCAAGACAAGAAGCCGCGTTTGCCCACACGACCCACGGCGTTCAGCCAGGCGCCACAACTGCGCTTTATTGGCCATCCCGAGGTGCTTGAGAATGATCCATTTATGGCGCCTTGGCTGGATAAGGTCGCCAGTTGGATCGAACAGGGCTTGAGCCCTTATGTGTTTTTGCACACCTCGGATAACCGCCTGGCGCCACAGTTGGCTCGACGCTTTCATCAGCAACTGATGACGCGCTTACCCGGGTTGCCCGACTTGCCTGTACTTGAGATAGAAGCCCCGGCAGAGCAACTGGGGCTTCTATAGACGGGGTGCTCCTTCAACCTCCGCGCTTTTTACTCATCAATAGATAGGCCGCTGGCAGTACCAGTAGCGACAGCAGTGGTGCGGTGATCATGCCGCCAACCATTGGCGCGGCGATACGACTCATCACCTCGCTGCCGGTGCCGCTGCCCCACATGATCGGCAGCAAGCCGGCAATGATCACCGCCACTGTCATCGCCTTGGGACGTACGCGCTGCACAGCCCCTTCGCGAATCGCCTCCAGCAGAGCGCCTTGGTCCTCTCGTCCTTGTTGCAAGCGCTCAAGCCAGGCGTTTTTCAGGTACAGCAGCATGATTACGCCAAACTCGGCGGCCACTCCGGCCAGGGCGATAAAGCCGACGCCGGTTGCGACCGAGAGGTTGTAATCGAGCAGGTACAGAAACCAGATACCACCCGTGAGGGCGAAGGGCAGTGTGGCCATGATCAGTAACGCCTCTTTCAAGCGCGTGAAGGTCAGGTACAGCAGCACGAAGATAATCATCAGTGTGGCCGGTACCACCAGCTTCAGGCGTGCATTGGCACGTTGCAGGAACTCGAATTGCCCGGCATAGCTCAGGCTCATGCCGGGTTGCAGGGTTACCTGCTGGTTGATCGCGGTGCGCAAGTCGGCCACCACCGACGACAAATCCCGCCCGCGCACATCCACGTAAACCCAGCCGGAAGGACGCGCATTCTCGCTTTTCAGCATGGGCGGACCATCGCTCATCTTCAGCTCGGCAACGCTGCCCAGGGTGATCTGGCTGCCTTGGGCGGTGTAGATCGGCAGGCTTTTCAGACGGCTCAACGAGTCGCGCCATTCACGCGGATAGCGCACATTGATCGGGTAGCGGGCGAGCCCTTCAATGGTTTCACCGACATTGGCCCCGCCAATGGCGCTGGCGACTATTGCCTGGACATCCGCGATATTCAAGCCATGGCGTGCAGCCGCCTGGCGATTGATATCGACATCGATATAGCGTCCGCCGGTGAGCCGTTCGGCCAGTGCGGAGCTGACGCCATCGACCTGCTTGGCAACGTGCTCGACGGCCTGGGTGACCTGGTCGATTTGCAGCAGGTTGGTGCCCGCCACCTTGACCCCGATCGGACTCTTGATACCCGTTGCGAGCATGTCGATACGGTTGCGAATGGGCGCAATCCAGATGTTGCTCAGCCCTGGCACTTTTACGACGCGATCAAGCTCTTCGATCAACTTCTCCGGCGTCATGGATTCGCGCCACTGATCGCGCGGCTTGAATTGAATGGTTGTCTCAAACATTTCCAGTGGCGCCGGGTCGGTGGCACTTTCAGCCCGTCCAGCTTTGCCAAAAACGCGAGCGACTTCCGGTACCGTCTTGATCAGGCGGTCGGTCTGTTGCAGCAGCTCTGCGGCTTTCTGGACGGACAACCCCGGTAGCGCCGATGGCATATAGAGCAGGTCACCTTCATCCAAGGGCGGTAAAAACTCCCCACCCAGGCGCGACGCTGGCCACGCGGCGCTGAGAAAGATCAGCGTGGCAATCACCAGGGTTGTTTTGGGGTTGCGCAGTACCGCGTCAAGCGCTGGCTGGTAGATTTTGATTAAGCCTCGGTTGATCGGATTGTGTTGCTCGCTTGGGATTTTTCCGCGAATCCAGTAGCCCATCAGCACCGGGATCAGGGTAATGGACAAGCCGGCGGCGGCTGCCATCGAATAGGTCTTGGTGTAAGCCAGGGGGGCAAAGAGCCGACCTTCCTGGGCCTGCAGGGTAAAGACCGGAATAAACGACAAGGTGATTATCAGCAGGCTGAAGAACAACGCAGGTCCAACCTCGATGGCGGCATCGCTGATCACTTGCCAATGCTGCTTGCCGCCTAGAGTCTGATTGGGATGTCTGGCATGCCATGCCTCAATCTTTTTGTGGGCGTTCTCGATCATCACCACGGCTGCATCGACCATCGCTCCAATGGCGATGGCCAGGCCGCCCAGGGACATGATGTTGGCGTTGATACCTTGCTGGCCCATGATGATAAATGCGACCAGGATGCCGATTGGCAGCGAAACAATCGCCACCAATGAGGAGCGCAGGTGCAAGAGAAATACCAGGCAGACCAGTGCCACCACGATAAACTCCTCGAGCAGCTTGAAGCCAAGGTTATCAATGGCCCGGTCGATCAGCTCGCTGCGGTCGTAGGTGGTGACTATTTCGACCCCGGGCGGCAGGCTGGCCTTGAGTGATTCCAGCTTGTCCTTGACCGCAGTCAGGGTCTCGCGCGCATTCTTGCCGCTGCGCAGGATCACCACGCCGCCTGCCACTTCACCTTCACCGTCAAGCTCTGCGATACCCCGGCGCATCTCCGGACCGATCTGGATGCTGGCTACATCTCCCAGGGTAATGGGCACTGCGTTTGCATCCAGGCGCAGTGGGATGGCGCGGAAATCGTTGAGCGTATTCAAATAACCCGAGGCCCTGACCATAAACTCGGTTTCGGCGAGGCTCATGACCGAGCCGCCAGTTTCCTGATTGGCCTGGCCGATTGCATCGGTCACCTCGCGCTGGGTGATTCCAAGGTGGACCATCTTCAGCGGATCGAGCTGCACCTGATATTGCTTGACCATGCCGCCAATACTGGCGACCTCGGCCACATTGGGCAGGGTCTTCAATTCGAACTTGAGAAACCAGTCCTGCAGCGAGCGCAACTGCGCGAGGTCATGCCTGCCGCTGCGATCGACCAACGCATACTGATAAATCCAGCCGACCCCGGTTGCGTCCGGCCCAAGCGATGGCTTGGCTCCATCAGGCAGCTTGTCCTGGATCTGGCTGAGGTATTCAAGCACCCGCGAGCGCGCCCAATACAGGTCTGTCCCGTCCTCGAACAAGACATAGACATAGCTGTCGCCGAAGAAAGAGTAGCCACGCACTGTCCTGGCTCCCGGCACCGACAGCATGGTGGTTGTCAGTGGGTAGGTCACCTGATTCTCGACAATCTGTGGCGCCTGGCCGAGGTATGGCGTGCGAATGATGACCTGGACATCGGACAGGTCGGGCAGGGCATCGATTGGCGTATTTTGCACTGACCAAACGCCCCAGACAGTTGCAAAAGCAGTGGCCAGCAGCACCAGCAGACGGTTGCCGATCGACCAGCGAATCAGAGCGGCGATCATGGTTGCACCGCCTTTTCCGTGGGGTGTACTTGTTCGATCAGCAGGCCGTTATCGCTTTCACTCACGGCTATGCGCACGCGATCTCCAGCCTTCAAGCCTGCGAGTAAGCGAGCATTTGCAACCGGGAATTGCATGGTCATTCCTGGCATGGACAATGTCTTGAAAGGGCCGTGGGCAAGGGTGATGCTGTCTGTGTCCAGGCTGATGATTTCGCCTTCGGCCTGGTGCAATGCGCGCTTCGGGGCCTGTGTTTGCGGGTCGTCGAGCGACGTGATCTCGATGCCACGCAGGCTGGCTTCCGAATCCAGCAGGAACTGACCGGAGACGACAACCTGTTGGCCGACCTCCAGGCCCTGGGTGATTTCGACTTGCTGGCCATTCTCCTGGCCGAGCATGACTTGTGTGGGCTGGTAGCGACCATTTCCCGTCGCCAGCATCACCAGGGCGCGACGTCCGCTGCGGATAACGGCCTCACTCGGCACCACTAACCTGGGTTCAGTGGCGATTTGCGCAAGTCGTACGCTGGCACTTTGCCCTGGGCGCAGCTTGCCTTGCGGATTGTCCAGCTCAACGCGTACGCGCAGGGTGCGAGACTGTAAATCAGCTTGTGGCAAGATTGCGCTGATGCGGCCGTTGATTGCCTCCCCAGCAAGCCCAGGCAAATATGCATCAACAGCTTGCCCAGTCGCCAAATGCGCAGCCTGCGCTTCTGGAATCGCGACATCGAGCCAGATACTGTCCAGGCCGTTGATGCGGGCGAGGCTCATCCCGCTGGAAACCGTCATGCCTTGGCGAACATCGAGTTGTTCTATCATGCCGGCAATCGGGCTGGTCACTGTCCACAGCGGCTGTAGTTTCGCGCTGCGTTCGACCTTATCCACAAGGCTGGCGGGCATGCCGACCAGTCGCATGCGTTGCTTGGCAGCGGCCACCAGGTTGGGCTCGCCACTGTTGCGCAGTGCCAGGTAGTCTTCCTGGGCGCTGATCCAATCCGGAACCAGTATGTCCGCCAGTGGGGCGCCTGCGGCAATTACATCTTGGTTTGCGCGTGCATACACACGCTCGACGAAGCCTGTGTTACGTGCCTGCACCACCGCAACATCACGATTGTTCAGGGTCAGGATGCCTGCAGCTTGTATCTCGCGATCAAGCGAGCCCAATGTCACTGTTGCCAGGCGCATGCCAAGGTTTTGCGTGACGCTTGAATCAATGCTGATACCGGCGATATCGCCACCGTCCTCTTCGTAACGGGGCACCAGTTGCATGTCCATGAAGGGCGACTTGCCGGGTTGGTCGAACCTTTGTTGCGGGAACATAGGGTCGTACCAATACAGTGCTTTTTTCTCCGCAGTGGCGGCCGGGCCCGGCATCTGGGGCGAGCGGTCTTTGCTGGCGAGCCAGTAACCGCCGGTTGCGCCGAGAGCAAGTAACAGACTGCTGAAAATCAGGGGTTTGGTATTCACAGGCCAGCCTCTATGTCAGTGAAATACAGGCGCGCGCTGGTAAGTGCCCGCTGTTGTTCGATATCAATCTGTTTCAGTTGCGCCTCTATAAGCCCTTGGCGCGCGCTGATTACGGCTGACAATTGGTTTCGAGCGGCGCGGTAGTCGGCCATCGCCAGCTTGACCCTGTCTCTGGCCAGTGGAATCAAGGTTGCCTGGTTGCGCTTGAAGGCACGGTTCAGGCGTTGGTAGGTCGCAAGGTCGTCCTCTAACTGCTGGGTGTGCATGCGCAGCTGGGCCTGATACTCAGCTTCGATCTTGTCCAGCTCGGAGTGGCGTGCGGCAATCTTTGGGTCCTGGCGTGAGCCACTGAAGACCGGGAGATCAATGCTCAGTTGCAAGCTGACCATGTCTCCGAAATCCTGGTCTCGGTTCTGGTAGGCGACTTCCCAGCTCCAGTCGGACTTTTTCTCGGCCTTGGCTTGGCGAAGCTGAGCTTCTTTCTCGCGGGCCATTGGCTCGTATGCCGCAAGCTCGGGATGGCGCGCGAGGTTATGTGTGTAGTGCTGCGCATCCACAGGCCAGTTGGGCATTGATCCTGTCAGCTTCTCATTCGCTCGCAGTCCGACCCAGCGCCTTAACGCGGCGCGTTGTTGAGCGAGTTCCTGGTGTAGCTGGTCCTCTTGCTCTTCAAGCATTGCCGCCTGGATTTTCGGGGCGACTGCGTCGGCAGTCTGTCCATTGCCGCTGGCAAGACGCGCCTGAACAGCTTTGCCAAGCAGTTGGTTTTCTGCGTACAGCGTCTTGAACAGGGCTATCTTGCGTTCAAGCGCCAAGGTCGAAATCCAGGCCATTGCGGTTTCACGGCGTACATTCAGGCGCTCAATTTGCGCTTCAATGCTGGCGCGCTCGACGCTGGCTTTGGCCGTGTCGATCCGTGCTACACGTTTGTCGCTGTTGAGCATTTGCTGCATCACGCCAATCTTGGTCGATGTCATGGGTACAGCATTGAGTTCGCCGCGATCCGGGCCATTGATGGGGAAGTTTTGCAAGCCAAGCAGTAGCTTTGGGTCAGGCAATTCGCCTGCGGGAATTGCATTGTTGCGTGCGGCCTCAAGCTGAGCTGCTTGAGCGGCTAGTGAGGGAGCATCACGTTCTGCCTCTCGCATTGCCTCTGCGAGGCTCAAGGCGTAGGCACCATCGCTGAGTTGCGTGGCAAGCACAACCACGAATGCCGACGCCAGTGTGCGCAGGCATGGATATCGAAGTTTCATTGCGGTGATTCCGATCATGTTGAAGTCGCGCCCAGTGCGGCCCCAAAAAGCGGAAAGCCAGACACGCAGCGCCCAGCCGGGACCAACCCGGCTGGAACTCAATACATAGAAGAGGAATCAGGCGCGGGGAGGGCGCCAAACACTGTCGGGGGAAGTGGATGCAATGAAGTTGTTTTGCGCCAGGATAGGCGGCTGATGAGCAAAATTTACCGGGGGTTTAATGCTTAGAACCTGAACCATGATGCTATTGGCCTGGCATTCAAGGCCACTTTTGCAGAACTTTTCAGCAATGCTCATCTGCTCGGCGCAGCACTCCATGGCCTGGTGTTGCGCTGAGTTGGTGTTACCCATTGGGCATGGCACACGCATCTGTGCCTGCACCACGCCATTAAAGGCGAGTGTCAGGCAAATCATGATGCGCAGGGCATGCCGAATAAGCAGGTTCATCTAATAGCCGTAGCCGGATTCAGGAGTTGTAACCATAGCGCCGTGCAATCAGGTGGTCTATAGAAAATATGCCAGGCCCTTTGCTCATCAGGATCAACAGCACCGCAGCCCATACCCCATGAGTCGGATAGGCACTTGGATAGACCAGCAGCTGGATAACCAGGGTCATCACCAGCAAGCCGAGCGCGGAGAAGCGTGTGGCAAAGCCAAACAGAATCAAAACCGGCAGCACATGCTCGCCAACTGCAGCCAGGGTGGCTGCAAGTTCAGGGGATAAAAAGGGCAATTTATATTCTTCCGTGAATAATGGAATTGCCGAGGGGGAGAGTGTAGGGATGCCCAGTGTGAAGGTGCCGGAGACTATATCGATTTCAAGGCCAGACACCTTGGTTTGCCCGGATTTCCAAAACACGGCTGCAATGGCAAAGCGACCGATAAAGGCAATCAGGCTGTACGGGATCTGCTTGAACAGCTCGATCGCGTTGCCGACCATGCGTACCGGTGCTGGAGCCTGTGGGTGGGTTGATTCAGTCATGATGCATCCTTGTTAGGCAGCAGAGTTGGAAAGGCTATAGCGGGTGATTGCACCTGTTTGAATCAGGTGGGCCAGCAATGGGGTCAGGTCAAACTCGGGCTCGCAGGCAATGGCGTACTCGGCCGCCTCCGCAAGGGGATGGCTGTCCGTCAGTGCGCCAAGAAAAAGTGCAGCGGCGGTTGATATCTGCAGCACTTCAACTTCCATTCGGTTTCGCAGTATCAGTGCATGCTCGGGGGTATTCGGATTGACCCTGGCGATATCGACATGGCCTTGGTGCGCGGCCCATAGCGAGACAATCGCATGGGGCGAATTAAGTACCGCAAGCGATGGATGCAGGGTGAGCCTCATCTGCTCGAGTGCCGCTGGATCAGCCAGGGCTTGCGCCAGGTGTTCCGGGCCCAATGTGGCTGCATCGGCACTGTGATAGGCCTGGATGCGGGCAAACTCGAGGCGTGCCACATCCGCCAGGTAGGGCAGGCCTTGGGCTGGGGGAAATACCTCCATAAACCGGGCAAAGCTTGCGCCGTAACAAGCCAGAACAGGCGACTGCGGAGGGAATTCGCGGACAAAGACACTGGCCATCGCGCGGAAAAACTCATCACCCACCAGCTGCAGGGTCACAGGAAAGTTGTCGGCCAGCGCATTGATCAATGAACTGATCACATTATTGCGGTACACAGCAAAGCGGCTGTCGCTGGCTGAACCATTCCAGGTTTTAAATTGCCCAGGGCAGGGATGCTGCACCTTGAGCAGTGCGTTGGAGAACTCGTGCTGGTAGCCCATGGTCATGCATGCTCCGGCACAAGTGAATGCTGCGCCAACAGCCCTTGAGCCTGTTGCGCTTCTGCCAGCAGGACCGCAAGGGATGGGATGTCGTTGTCCCGCTCGATCAATGTCGGCAGTGCACCGGTGCGGGCAAGAACATCGCCGTAGAGCGTCCAGACGGCATTGTCTATAGGCGTGCCATGGGCATCTATCAGCAAGCGTTCGCCCAGGCTGTCATGATCCTCGGCAAAACCTGCCAGGTGGATTTCGCCCACCGCCCCAAGCGGCAGTTCGTCTATGTATTGCTGCGCATCCCAGTGGTGATTGACGCAGGACACATACACATTGTTGACGTCGAGCAGCAGGCCACAGCCAGTGCGCTTGATGACCGTGCTGATGAAATCGGTCTCGCTCATGCTCGATTGGCAAAATTCAACATAGGTCGAGGGGTTTTCCAGCAGCATGCGCCGTTGCAAGCGTTCCTGAATGCGATCAATGTGCTCACAGACTCGCGCCAGGGTGGCCTGGTCGTAGGGAATGGGTAGCAGGTCGTTGTAAAAATTCTCGCCGTGGCTCGACCAGGCCAGGTGTTCTGAAAAAGCCTGCGGCTGGTAGCGGTCAAGTAATTCGGCCAAACGGTCCAGGTGATTTTCGTCTATGGCCTGTTCAGAGCCGATCGACAGGCCAACACCATGAATCGACAAGGCATAGCGCTGGCGAATCTGGGTTAGGTAATGATGAAAAGGCCCGCCAGCAACCATATAGTTTTCACCGTGTACCTCGAAAAAGCCGATGTCGGTTTTTTCATTGAGAATCTGTTGGATGTGTTGCGTTTTTAGGCCCAACCCCACCTGTTTAGGCAAGGTTGGTCCATGATCAGGAACGCCTGTGGCATGGGGTAATATGCTTGATGTCATGTGCGGCGCTCCGAATCGGCTGTGTTTAAGCCTTTGGCTTGTACTCGGTCAGTTGGCCAAAGCCTGTTGGCGAAGTCGCGGATTCAGTCTTTTCGCAGGTGCCTGCTGGGACATATTTCCAGGCGTTGGCTTGGTAATCGGTTGTTGAAGTGCCCGCGCAAGTGGTGCCAGCGCCTGCGGCGCAATCGTTTTTACCCTTGAGGGAAATACCGAAGCATTTTTCGTTGTCGGCGGCGTGAGCAGTGGTGACAGCGGCAGAAGACAGTGCCACGGCAGCGCCCAATGCGAGTGCGAGGCTAGCAGCAGAAACTGTACGGGTTTTAGCATTCATAAAGGTGAATCTCCGTTCGTTGGATGCTTAGAGTCAAACTCAGGGATGACGATGGATGCGGCTATCGCCTTGAACGCAGCAACTCGGTCAAAAGGGGATAGATAACCTTTTGCTCAACTTGCGCGTCTGCTGATACAGAGAAGAGATGGGCGGATTTATTACAGAGCGGGCTGAAAAAAATCCAAGAACCCCAAACCTGAGGTTGTTGAAGCGAGCGGGTTGAGCACATGACTCACCTATAGCCGTTCGGCTCTGGCAAAATAGCGTTCCAATAGGCGCGGGTCTTTTTTGCGCAGCCAAGCCCAATCCAGATGCAGACGAACAGATGTTGATGAGCGAAGACAAACATGACGCCGCAGTCCGCATGGATGCGTTGGCGCCTCATTTAGCCGGGGACGCCGCGCAATGGGCGGCGCGGCTGGGCCTGCCGCAGACGGGAGATGCGGCCTTTGCTCTGCAACTGGCCGATAGCGGCTTGCAGTTGGTCGAACTCGGCCCGCAAGCGCCTGGACCGGTGCGGGTGGATTTTGTCGAGGGCGCTGTAGCCCACCGGCGTCTCTTTGGCGGCGGTAGCGGCCAAATGATCGCCAAGGCGGTGGGCATCCAGGCTGGTGTGCGCCCGTCGATATTGGATGCCACTGCCGGGCTTGGCCGCGATGCATTCGTGCTGGCCAGCCTGGGGTGCATGGTGAACATGATCGAACGCCAGCCATTGATCGCTGCGCTGCTTGAGGATGGCTTGGTCCGTGCCGGGCATGACCCCGATGTCGCGCCGATTACCGCACGTATGCGCTTGCATCTTGGCAATGCGATTAACCTGATCAATGATTGGCAGGGCGAGCGACCACAGGTGATTTACCTGGACCCGATGTTTCCCCATCGCGACAAAAGTGCCCTGGTCAAAAAAGAAATGCGCGTATTTCGTCCACTCGTCGGGGATGACATGGATGCCCCGGCCTTGCTGGCGGCGGCACTGCAGTTGGCGACCCATCGAGTGGTGGTCAAGCGTCCGCGTAAAGCGCCGGTCGTGGAAGGAGCAAAGCCTGGTTATGCGCTTGAAGGCAAATCCAGTCGCTACGATATCTATCCGCTGAAGAAGCTGGTTCCCGCCGGCAAGTAAGACCCCGTGATCTGCGAGCGGCTAGTCTGGGCGGTAGGCCCGCATGAACATGGCGACGTGCTGCTCAATATGTTCCAGTGCCGCGTCGCCTTCTAGCGCTTCCTCAAGACCGATCAACACACAAAAGTTGGCCCCGCCCTTGATCAGGCAAAAAAACTGGTCGGCTGCGATATGTGTATCGTCGATTTTTAATTTGCCGCTGGCATTGGCCCGCTCAAGCAAACGCTGCATGGCGTCGAGCAGGCGCTGGGGGCCGGCCTCGAAAAACAGTTTCGAGAGCTTGGTGTCCTGGCCGCTTAGGCTGACCATGACCCGGTGCAACTCGATCGACTCACGGCTGTTGATCAGCGTATGAAAGGCGAGTGCGACCTTAAGCAGGATTGATTCTATTGGGGTTTCATCGGGCAGCTCGAACAGCAGTTCAGGTATCTGCGCTTCGCATTTGGCCTGGACAGCCGCCGAGAACAGCGTCTCTTTGTCTGTAAAGTGGTTGTACACCGTGAGTTTGGATACGCCTGCCTCTGCGGCGATCGCATCCATGCTGCTGCCGTCATAGCCGTTGCGCAGAAACAGCGATTTTGCCGCTTCCAGAATAGCGCTGCGTTTTGCGAGATCCTTTGGGCGACCTGGGCCGTTTGACTGTAACAACTTGTTTGGCATTGGCGATTTTTAATACTGGACTGGTGAGTTTGGTATTTATACTATACCGCTCAGTATAAATATTCTAAAACTTTCCTGAAAGGCCAACGGTCATGTTCCAACATGTCTTTCGAACTGCGCTTCCCCTGAGTCTCATCGCTGTCCTTGCGGCCTGTGGTAATGGTGAGAAAACCGAACCGGTGATACGCCCGGCAATGGTGGTCCAGCCCGTGCCTTCCACTGCGCTAATGGATACCTATCCGGGCGAAGTACGCGCACGCTATGAACCCGACCTGGCATTCCGCATCGGCGGCAAGGTGATCAAGCGTCAGGTTGATGTGGGCGATCGCGTCAAGAAAGGCCAGGCGTTGGCTGAGCTTGACCCACAAGATGTGCGTTTGCAGCTTGAGTCAGCCCGTGCACAGGTGGCTTCGGCCCAGGCGAACCTGCAACTGGTCAAGGCCGAGCGCGACCGCTACAAAACCCTGCAGGGGCGTCAACTGGTCAGCCGTTCGCAGTATGACAATGCGGAAAATCTGTATCGCGCGGGTGTGGCCCGTCTCAAGCAGGCCCAGGCTGATTTCAATGTCGCCAATAACCAGAGTGGCTACGCCGTGCTGGCGGCCTCGCAAGATGGTGTCATTGCCCAGCGTTTCGTCGAGGTTGGACAGGTTGTTGCCGGCGGCCAGACCGTATTTTCATTGGCTGCAGACGGTGAACGTGAAGTCCGTATCGATCTGCCCGAGCAGGCGTACGGCCGTTATCCTGTTGGCCAGCCGGTCGAGATAGAGCTCTGGTCACAACCCGGCAAGCGCTTTAATGGGCATATCCGCGAGATGTCGCCAGCCGCTGATGCGCAATCGCGCACCTTTGCGACCCGGGTTGCATTTGACGCAGGGGATATTCCTGCAGAACTGGGGCAGAGCGCCCGGGTGTTTATTGCCCGTGAAGGGGAAGTTGCCCTGGCCATTCCGCTCTCGGCTTTAACCGCGGATGCGGGCAAGCCATATGTCTGGGTGGTTGATCCGCAAAGCTCGACCTTGAAGCGAACAGCCGTTCGCGTTGGCCCCTACAGTGACAATTCGGTGCCGGTTCTGGCTGGACTCAAGGCCGATGACTGGGTTGTTGCGGCCGGCACGCAAGTCTTGCAGGAGGGGCAGCAGGTCAAGCCCCTGGACCGTGAGAATCGCGCGATCAAGCTGACGGCGAAGGAGTAATCCCATGGATTTCAACCTTTCGCGCTGGGCCTTGCAAAACCGGCAGCTTGTGCTCTACATCATGATTCTATTGAGTGTTATCGGAGCGCTGTCCTACACCAAATTAGGCCAGAGCGAGGACCCGCCGTTTACCTTCAAGGCCATGGTTATTCGCACCAATTGGCCAGGCGCTTCTGCTGAGGAAGTTTCGCGGCAGGTTACCGACCGCATCGAAAAGAAACTCATGGAAACCGGTGAGTACGAGAAGTTGATCTCCTACTCGCGTCCCGGCGAATCACAAGTGACCTTTCTGGCCAGTGATTATCTCAAGGCCGATGAAGTCAAAGAGCTTTATTACCAGGTCCGCAAGAAGGTCGGTGATATCCGACATACCTTGCCACAGGGTATCCAGGGGCCTTTCTTCAATGATGAGTTCGGTGACACCTTCGGCAATATCTATGCGCTGACCGGCAAGGGCTTTGATTATCCCATCCTGAAGGACTATGCCGACCGGATTCAACTGCAGCTGCAGCGGGTCAAGGATGTCGGCAAGATAGACTTGCTCGGCCTGCAGGATGAAAAGATCTGGATCGAACTGTCAAATACCAAAGCCGCGACCCTGGGCTTGTCCTTGGCTGCAGTGCAACAAGCGCTTAACCAGCAGAACGCGGTGACCACCGCTGGCTTCTTTGAAACACCAACTGACCGTGTCCAGGTTCGTGTAGACGGGCGATTCAAAACCCCCGAGGAAATTCGTAACTTCCCGATTCGCGTCGCTGGCCGCACCTTTCGCCTGGGTGATGTGGCCGAGGTCAAGCGCGGTTTCAATGATCCTGCTGCACCGCGCATGCGGTTTATGGGGGAGGATGCGCTCGGTATTGCCGTGGCGATGAAGGACGGTGGCGACATCCTGCAACTGGGGGCTGCGCTGCAAAATGAATTCGCGCGGATTCAACAAACCCTGCCCGCAGGCATGCAACTGCACAAGGTATCTGACCAGCCCGCGGCGGTTAAGACGGGAGTCGGTGAGTTTGTCCGGGTGCTGGCCGAGGCGCTGGTCATCGTATTGCTGGTGAGCTTTTTCTCCCTGGGCCTTCGCACCGGTCTGGTGGTGGCGCTTTCAATACCGCTGGTATTGGCCATGAACTTTGCCACCATGTACTTCCTTGGTATCGGCCTGCATAAAATCTCTTTGGGCGCGCTGGTGCTGGCGCTGGGCTTGCTGGTGGATGACGCCATCATTGCGGTTGAGATGATGGCGATCAAAATGGAGCAGGGCTACGATCGCCTCAAGGCCGCAAGTTTCGCCTGGACCAGCACGGCCTTTCCAATGCTGACCGGCACGCTCATTACCGCTGCTGGCTTCTTGCCAATTGCTACCGCGCAGTCCGGAACCGGCGAATACACCCGTTCGATCTTCCAGGTGGTGTCCATTGCACTGCTGGTTTCGTGGATTGCGGCGGTGGTCTTCGTACCTTATCTGGGGGCCAAGTTCCTGCCAGACCTGGCCAAGCTGCACGCACTCAAACACGGCGGCAGCGAAACCGGGCACGATCCCTATGCAACGCCATTCTATCGACGTGTACGGCGCATCATCGCCTGGTGCGTGCGTCACCGAAAAACCGTCATCGTGATTACCGTGGCGATGTTTTTGACCTCGTTGGCGATGTTCAAACTGATTCCGCAGCAGTTTTTCCCTGCGTCCAATCGTCTTGAATTGATGGTCGATTTGAAGCTGGCCGAAGGCGCCTCCCTGCGTGCCACCGAAGCGCAAGTCAGTCGCCTGGAAGACATGCTTAAAGAGCATGATGGCATCGATAACTACGTGGCTTATGTGGGCACGGGTTCTCCGCGTTTTTACTTGCCGCTTGACCAGCAGCTACCGGCTGCGAGTTTTGCCCAGTTTGTGGTGCTGACCAAGAATATCGAGCAGCGTGAGGAAATCCGCAGCTGGCTGATTAAAACCATGAATGAGCAATTCCCGACCTTGCGCACACGCATTTCGCGCCTGGAAAACGGGCCGCCGGTGGGTTATCCGATTCAACTGCGGGTTTCGGGGGAACATATAGACAAGGTGCGGGCGTTGGCGCGACAGGTTGCGGTCAAGGTGCGTGAAAACCCCTTCGTAACCAATGTTCACCTTGACTGGGAAGAGCCAAGCAAAGTCGTGCGGGTCAATATCGACCAGTCTCGTGCTCGGGCCCTTGGCATTACGTCTGAGGATGTGGCCAACTTTTTGCGCTCTACCCTGGTGGGCAATAGCGTGAGTCAGTTCCGCGATGATGACGAATTGATCGAGATACTCCTGCGCGGCACCGATCAGGAGCGCCGTAGCCTGGACATGCTGCCGAGCCTGGCGATCCAGACCAGCAGCGGCAAGAGCGTTGCGCTGTCACAAGTGGCAACGCTGGAGTATGGCTTTGAAGAAGGCATCATCTGGCACCGTGAGCGCTTGCCAACGGTCACGGTGCGCGCCGATGTCTACGGTAAGGAGCAGCCATCAAGCATTATCCAGCAAATATTGCCGACGCTTGAGCAAGTGCGCGAGCAGCTGCCAGCGGGTTATTTGTTGAACGTCGGCGGTACGGTCGAAGACTCGGCCAAAGGTCAGAAATCGGTCAATGCTGGCATGCCGCTGTTTATCGTGGTGGTCTTGACCTTTCTAATGCTGCAGCTGAGAAGCTTCTCGCGCACGGCGATGGTGTTTATCACTGCGCCACTGGGGCTGATTGGCGTGACCTTGTTCCTGTTGCTGTTCAACCAGCCCTTTGGTTTCGTCGCCATGCTCGGCACCATCGCGCTGTCGGGCATGATCATGCGCAACTCGGTGATTCTGGTTGACCAGATCGAGCAGGATATCAGTGCCGGGCAAGACCGCTGGAACGCAATTATCGATGCCACTGTACGGCGGTTCCGTCCCATCGCCCTGACTGCGTTGGCTGCGGTGCTTGCAATGATCCCGTTGTCCCGCAGCATCTTCTTCGGGCCGATGGCGGTGGCGATCATGGGCGGCCTGATTGTCGCGACGGCCTTGACGTTGCTATTTCTGCCCGCGCTCTATGCAGCCTGGTTCAGGGTCAAGGAGCAGCCACAAGGCTAATGTTCAGGCTCGCGCAAGGGAGCTATTGCGCGTTTGACTTGTCTACCCCCTGGTGCAGCGTGCAATAAGCGCTGCGCCTGGGGCATGCCCATCAACAGCAGCCTTGGCAATACGGCCTGTACTTCACAGTGTTTCCACATGCGAGAGTGCATTGCATGCAGGCTGTTCACTCAACGAGGGCATCACTTTGAAATTGTCGTATATAAAAGCACTAGCCATATCTGTTTTCGCTTTGGGCCTTGCCGGGCCGGTCGTTGCAGCTCAGTCGGCCAAGGTTTTTGGTTGGGTTGAAGAGGGTGAGATCGAGCCGGAAGGCATCGCCGTCAAGATCAAGCTCGACACTGGCGCCAAGACTTCATCAATGGATGCCAAGGACCTGGACCGGTTTAGCAAAGATGGCGATGAATGGGTACGTTTTAATATTGAGCTCAAAGACACTGATACCGGCAAGCTGAAAACCATGGAGGTTGAGCGCAAAGTCGTGCGCAATATTAAAGTGCGGGGTGCCGGCGGCTCAGAGCGTCGTCCGGTGGTGATGATGAGCATGTGCATTGGCGACCAGGTCTACAAGGAACAGTTCTCACTGAAAAACCGTGGCAAGATGAACTATCCCGTGCTGATTGGCCGTAGCACCATCGAGCACTTGGGCTTGGTCGATGTCTCCAAGACATTCACCAGCGAACCCAATTGCAAAAAATAGCCATTGTTGGCAAATATCAGCCATGAAAAAGCCGCGATTATCGCGGCTTTTTCATGGCGTCTGGCTTAACCGTTCGTGGGTTTAGACCAGTTCGGCCCACATGTCGTATTCGTCTGCATCGACAATCACTACCCGGACCTTATCGCCCGGTTTTACGTCGGTGCTGGCAATAAATACGCTGCCGTCGATTTCCGGGGCATCGGCGTAGCAGCGAGCCACGGCGCCTTGATCGTCGACTTCATCGATCAACACATCCATCTCTTTGCCGACTTTCAGTTGCAGGCGGGCGGTGCTGATAGCTTGTTGATGCGCCATGAAGCGATCCCAGCGATCCTGCTTGACATCGTCCGGCACCAAGTCGTCGAGCAGGTTGGCAGGTGCGCCTTCAACCGGGGAGTACTGGAAGCAGCCCACGCGGTCGAGTTGAGCCTCAGTCAGCCAGTCGAGCAGGTATTGGAAGTCTTCCTCGGTTTCGCCGGGGAAGCCAACAATAAAGGTCGAGCGGATGGTCAGTTCCGGGCAGATTTCCCGCCAGCTCTTGATTCGCGCCAGGGTTTTGTCTTCAAAGGCCGGGCGTTTCATCGCTTTGAGCACTTTCGGGCTGGCGTGCTGGAACGGAATATCCAGGTAAGGCAGGATCTTGCCGGCGGCCATCAAGGGGATGAGTTCGTCGACGTGCGGGTATGGATACACATAATGCAAGCGTACCCAAACGCCCAGGCTCGAAAGCGCCTCGCACATCTCTGTCATGCGGGTCTTGACCGGCCGGCCGTTCCAGAAATCGGTCTTGTACTTCACATCAACGCCATAGGCGCTGGTGTCCTGGGAGATAACCAGCAGCTCTTTTACACCGGCTTTAACCAAACGTTCAGCTTCGCTCAACACTTCGCCAACCGGGCGGCTGACCAGCTTGCCTCGCATCGACGGAATAATGCAGAAGCTGCAGCTATGGTTACAGCCCTCGGATATTTTCAGGTAGGCATAGTGGCGCGGCGTCAGCTTGACGCCTTGTGGCGGCACCAGGTCGATCAGCGGGTTGTGATCCTGGCGTGGCGGTACCACTTCATGCACGGCATTGACCACTTGCTCGTACTGCTGCGGACCTGTGACCGAAAGCACACTTGGATGAACCTCGCGGATCGAACCTTCTTCAACGCCCATGCAGCCAGTGACAATGACCTTGCCGTTTTCCGAAATGGCTTCGCCAATCACCTCCAGCGACTCAGCCTTGGCACTGTCGATAAAACCACAGGTGTTGACCACCACCACGTCGGCGTCTTCGTAGGTCGGCACGACCTCATAACCTTCCATACGCAACTGGGTCAGGATACGCTCGGAGTCCACCAGGGCCTTGGGGCAACCCAGTGAAACGAATCCGACTTTCGGGGCGGTGGTGGACATGGGGCAAACCTCTGGCTACGAGCGGCGGACACGAAGCATGTCCGTTGATCAAAAAGTGCGCAATTCTAGCGGCGCTTTGTGCAGTTTTCCAGTGTATTCGCTGGCAATTGTCAGTGCTGAGCCAGTGACGGGCGGTAGCTGTTGCCAGGTGTGGGCAAAACTGGCGGCTGAAGCTGGCCAGGCCGGTTATCGCATTGCCAGCAATTAGAGCAAATGGCTTGTAGGCGTTGGCTAGAATATCTGTCTCAGGGATCTGCTGGAGAACCAGAATGACTAGCAAGAATACCGTTTGCATTTGGTATAACGGCGACGCTTTGGATGCCGCGAACTTCTACGCTGAGACGTTTCCGGATAGTGCAGTCGGCACCGTTTATCGTGCCCCCATGGATTACCCGGCTGGTAAAGAAGGTGATGTCTTGACCGTGGAGTTCACGGTGATGGGCGTTGCCTGTCTCGGGCTTAATGGTGGCGGAGGGGTGAAGCATAGCGAGGCATTTTCGTTTCAGGTTGCCACCGATGATCAAGAGGAAACGGACCGCCTCTGGCATGCAATTGTTGAGAATGGCGGCCAGGAAAACGTTTGTGGCTGGTGCCAGGACAAGTGGGGGCTTTCATGGCAAATCACCCCGCGCGCATTGTCCGCCGCGATAGCCCATCCGGATCCGGCTGCGGCCAAGCGCGCATTCGCAGCCATGATGCAGATGACCAAGATAGACATCGCCAAGATCGAAGCTGCGTTAGCAAAGCTTTGAAAACCTACTGCGCTCGATATTACGGCGTTTAACAGCTGCGCCGCTTTTGACTCGTTGCTTGTCCTGTCTTAGCCCGCGACCTTTTTAGAGGACCTCTGGCAGGCGATTAGCCCCACAAGTCAGCCCGGCCCTGAGTAAATCAAGCCGGGCGCTATTGAGCTGGAGTCAGTTCGAGTTGCGCTGTGGCAGCATGCGGACCAGGGTGTTGTCGCGCAGAATGTAGTGGTGGGCGAGACCGGCCAGGGCATGCAGGCCGATCAGCCAGTAGCCGGTGGTGCCTGCCAGTTCATGCCAGTATTTGATCTGCTTGGCCAGGTCCGGGTTTTTAGCCAGCAAGGCAGGCAGCTCCATGCCGAAGAAGGGGATTGGTTTACCCGCGGCACTGAGAAGCAGCCAGCCAGCTAAGGGCGCGCCTATCATCAGGGCGTAGAGTGCTAAATGCATAAGGTGGGCGGGAATCGCCTGCCATTGCGGAATCGCCGGGACGATTTTCGGCGTTGGCGCGATCAGGCGTGCCAACAGTCGCAGCCAGACCAGGGCAAACACCGACAAACCCAGCATAAAGTGCCATTGCTTAAGCAGTTCCCGGGTGTCGCTGCCTTTAGGGAAATTGCCTTTCAGCTCGATGCAGCTGTAAACCCCGATGAGCAGAAGGACCATTAGCCAGTGCAGGCCAATGGACAGGCGTCCGTAGCGGAGTTCGGTGTTTTTCCAAGTCATAGTCTGGGCTCATCAGGTTATTCGGGGTACGAATAGTAAGGGTTTAAACTTAAGCATTACTGAACAAAGATATAACCGCTGGCGATGCGCAGGTATTTCAGCCCAAAGCTTGACTTAGGTCATTTAACGACTAGGCAGGGCTGTCCAATAGACCATGCACGGCCTCTCTAGAATAGGCCTTGCTGAGGGCTAGTATAGCTTGGGTGCTGTCTCGGGTCGGGATGCAGGTTTTTAGCAGGGGCGCTGACTGCTTTCGAGTTAGTCGGTATGACTGATCGATAGACACTATAGTTATCAGGTAATCTGGGATAATTCGCTGCGCCGGGTGGCTGGCAAAAGCCGTTTGTGTATCCTGTGGATGAATCAAGGTATTTGCTGAGTAAAGGAGTCAGGCATGCACAGTAACTTGCAGGACGGATTCGGTCGTCGTATCGATTACCTGCGTATGTCAGTGACCGATCGCTGCGACTTTCGGTGTGTGTACTGCATGGCCGAAGAAATGACCTTTCTGCCGCGCCAGCAAATTCTCTCGCTCGAAGAGCTTTACCGGCTGGCGGCGTTGTTTGTCGGCCAGGGCGTCAAGAAGATCCGTCTCACTGGCGGCGAGCCATTGGTGCGCAAGGGCATTGTCGGCCTGTGCGAGCAAATTGCCGCGCTGCCAGGTCTGCGTGAACTGGTAATGACCACCAACGGCTCGCAATTGGTCAAGCTGGCCAAGCCGCTTGCCGAGGCGGGGGTCAAGCGCTTGAACATCAGCCTGGATAGCCTGCAGGCTGATAAATTCCGTGCCATTACCCGCACCGGTGAACTCAAGCAGGTGCTTGATGGCATCGAGGCGGCGCGTGATGCCGGCTTTGAGAGCATCAAGCTCAACACGGTGGCAATGGCCGGGCGCAATGCCGACGAGGTATTGGACCTGGTCGAATACGCCATGGCGCGCGACCTGGATATTACCTTTATCGAGGAAATGCCATTGGGGGACGTGGGCCGTTCCCGTGGCGAGAGTTTTTTCTCCAGTGACCAGGTGCGTGCGCTCATTGCCCAGCACTATTCAATTATCGACAGTGCCGAGCAAAGCGGTGGTCCGGCCCGATATATTCGGCTGGAGGGGCATGACAAAAGCCGCGTTGGTTTTATCTCGCCGCATTCGCATAACTTCTGTGCCACTTGTAATCGCGTGCGCCTGACCGTGGAAGGGCGTTTGCTGCTCTGCCTGGGGCATGAAAACTCAGTGGATCTGCGCGCGCTGTTACGTCGTTACCCTGAAACCGACAAGCCTTTGTTGGACGCTGTTGCCGCAGGCATGCAGCGCAAGCCCGAGCGGCATGAGTTCAGCCACGATGACCAGATTCAAGTGGTGCGCTTTATGAATGCCACGGGAGGCTAAAGCCCGATTCGCTTAGCACCAAGGCCGCAAATGCGGCCTTTGTGGTTTTTGCAGGCCCAGCAACGACGCTCAGCAATCTATAGAAGCTCTGGCGTTTAAAGGGATTGGCAAACAGACAGGCACAAAAAAGGCCACTCGATTGAGTGGCCTTTATATGTTTGGTTGCGGGAGCCGGATTTGAACCGACGACCTTCGGGTTATGAGCCCGCCGAGCTCCCAGCCTGCCCCATCCCGCGGCCGCCATTCTATCTATCTGAGGCTCAGTGTCAAACCTAATCTGAAATAAAACTGTTTTCTGTTCAGTTGCTTAGGCTAGATCAGCGGCTGGGTTGGCAAATACAGGAAGAGGCAGAGGAGGGCGCGACAGCGCTTGGCTACAAACAAGGCACACAGCAAAAGGCCCCGGCAGTTTTCACTGTCGAGGCCTTATGCATGAATCTGGTTGCGGGAGCCGGATTTGAACCGACGACCTTCGGGTTATGAGCCCGACGAGCTACCAGACTGCTCCATCCCGCGCCGGCCATTCTATAGAGATGAAAGATTCTGTCAATCTATTTCTGCTTTTTAATCAATTAGTTAAATCGTAAATAATGCAGATACAAAAAAGGCCACTCAATTGAGTGGCCTTTGGATGTTTGGTTGCGGGAGCCGGATTTGAACCGACGAACCTCGGGTTATGAGCCCGACGAGCTACCAAACTGCCCCACCCCGCGGCCGCCATTCTATCGCCTGAAACGCTGCGGTCAACCACCAAACTCAGAAAAAACTGCTTTTTGTTCAATTGCTTAGCGATTGTCGCTAAGCGCGTTAGAGCTACAGCCCTTGTGTGCTGCAGCTTTGCGCGCTTTTATGGCAGTTCATCGGACTGTCATGAAAATAGAGCGTTATCGACTTATCGCAATGACCTAGCTCTGCCACTGGGTGTTGCGCTAGAGTCCGTCATATTTTTCGCGAGGTGGTCATGGCCCATACATGAAAAGACTGGGGTACAGCCGTTGCGGCAACAGATAAAAAATGCCCTGCCTGTGGTGCAGAGCTGGCGGCTAAACCCAAGTTATTGCCCATCGCCGCTTTTATGCTGATTGTGATTTTGGTGATCCAGGCCTATATGGATAAGCCAGAGAACAAGGAGCCTGCAGCAACCGAACCGGCCAAGGCAGCGAGCCAATAACCGCTGCATCTGGCTTATGAAATCTCGATCTGGTAACGAAAGGTATCAGCCGCGCCCCTGGATATGCGGTATTCAAGCGGGGTGTTGTCGTAGCTCAGGGCTGTTCGCTCAATGACCACAACCGGTTTGCCGCTGTCGATCCCGAGTGCGGCGCTGGTTTGTGTGTCCGCCAACTCCACGGTCAGGGTTTCCTTGGCCGATGCCACCAACTGCCCACACTGTTGCTCATAGAATGGGTAGAGCAGGTTGCCGAAATCCTGCGGGTCTACCTCAAGCAACTTGGCGAAGCGTGAGGCGGTTAGCCAGATCACCTCGGTAAAAATCGCCCGCTCGCCGCTCGTCCTGACACGTTGCATGCGGATGACTGTATCCGACGCGCTGAGTTTGAGTGCATTAACCACTGTTTGCGGGGCGGGTTCGAGGCCGAGGGTGACAATCCGGCTTTGTGGAACCTGATGTTCGCCCGAACTGTTGGTTTGCCGGAAGAAACGAAAGAGCGAAGAGTTGAAATCTGGCCTGCGGACATAGGTGCCGCGGCCTTGGCTGCGTTGCAGCAAACCATCAACAACCAGCGTGTCGACGGCCTTTCTGACCGTACCGATCGCTACGTTGTAGGTTTTGGTGAGCTCTGCCTCTGTCGGG
This sequence comes from Pseudomonas sp. S9, assembly GCF_000222125.1. Lineage (NCBI taxonomy): Bacteria > Pseudomonadati > Pseudomonadota > Gammaproteobacteria > Pseudomonadales > Pseudomonadaceae > Pseudomonas > Pseudomonas sp. S9. The sequence continues at coordinate 320,398 of NZ_AFFX01000002.1, forward strand.
ATTGGCTCTCCCGGACGCCATTCGCCAGAGGCTATCTTCGCAAGAATTTCGTCGCGCAGCCTTTGGTAGAGCGGTAAGCGCTGATCTGAGCCAAGTTTTAACCCATTCATACATAGATCCAGACGATTTTTCCTGCCTACTTTAGCACTGACCAGTGACATCTGAGCCTTGTTGACAGTTGTCTTTGCTAAATATATGGTCGTCCATTCATATATATGAATGTATGAATAAGTAAAAATGCCTGAATGGCGCGCCATGAGTCTTCTGGAAAAATCGCAGTGGTTTTTCAGGGATTCACCAAGAACAATCGGCCAAGGTAACGACCTATGACCTCTTCACAACTGTCTGGCATCGACACGCACGCGCACATCTTTAGCCGCGATCTGCCGCTGGCTTCCGGCCGGCGCTATAACCCCGACTACGACGCGCTGGTCGAGCAATACTTGGCATTGCTCGACAGTTGCGGCTTGGCCCATGGCGTGCTGGTGCAACCCAGTTTTCTCGGTACGGACAACAGTTTTATGCTCGCCGCGCTGGATAAGTATCCTGAGCGCCTGCGCGGTATTGCCGTGGTTATGCCGAGCATCAGTGCCGATGAACTGGGTCGCCTGGCTGCATCTGGCGTGGTTGGCGTTCGTTTGAATCTGGTCGGCCAGCAGTTGGAAGACTACTCAACTGATTGCTGGCAGGCTTTTTTCCAGCGAGTCGCCGCGTTGGGCTGGTCGGTTGAAATACAGCGCCGCATTGAGGACTTGGCGCAGATACTCCCAGCAATACTGCAAAGCGGTGTCAATGTGGTGATTGATCACTTTGGATTGCCCCGTGGTGGCATCGATCCACAGCTGGCAGGCCACAAGGCCTTTCTCGAATTACTTGCCAATCAACAGGTGTGGCTCAAGCTTTCGGCGCCTTATCGCAGTGATTTAACCGCGGAGCAGGGTGCGGGTGTGTTCGAGTTGTTGCGCGCTGCCAGTGGCGGGGTTGAGCGCATGCTTTGGGGCAGCGACTGGCCCCATACCCAGTTCGAGAACTCGACCAGCTACCACGAGCAGTTCCAGGGTATCCAAGCGCTGCTGGGCGATCCGCTTGAGTGGCAAAAAGTCATGTGCGCAAACCCTTCGCAGCTCTTTAAGTTCGCGAACACTATCTAACGCATTACAAGAATAATTGGCGGGTCTGAAAATGATGAGTTTGATCGTGATCGCGGCAATCGTGATCTCCATAGCCTTGGGTTATAAAACAAAGATCAACATTGGCTTTTTTGCCATTTCCTTTTCCTATCTGATTGGTTGCTTTGTGATGGGCCTGAGCCCCTCGGATGTGATCAAGATGTGGCCGCTGAAGATGTTCTTTATCATCTTCTCGGTATGCCTGTTCTACAGCTTTGCGATTGTTAACGGCACCTTGGAAAAGCTGGCTGAGCACCTGCTTTACAGCTGTCGCAAATTCCCGCACTTGCTGCCCTATGCGGTTTTCCTGACCTCGGCGCTGATTGCCGGTCTTGGCGCGGGTTATTACACGGTGCTGGCGTTCATGGCGCCACTGACCCTGATGCTGTGTGAGCGCACGCGCATGAGCCTGATTCTTGGCGCTATGGCGGTGAATTATGGGGCTTTGGGCGGTGCAAACTTTGTCTCGAGCCAAAGCGGTATTATTTTCCGCAGCCTGATGACCAACTCCGGTATTGCCGAGAACACGGCATTTATTAATAGTTCTGCTATTTTCCTCAGCACTTTTGTCATTCCACTGCTTGTGATCAGCGGCTTTGTACTCTTTACCGGGCACAAGAAGTTGATGCAAAGCTCTACCTACACCATCAGCCAACCCAGTGCGCTGAACAAGCAACAGAAAACCACCCTGTTGCTGACGATCGTGATGATGGCGCTGGTGTTGGTTGCACCTATTGCACAGATCGTACTACCGGATCATCCAACTGTCGCATTCATCAACTCGAAAATGGACATAGGCCTGATTGCCAGTGTGTTCGCGGTTATCGCGCTGCTGCTCAAGCTGGGCGATGAGCGCAAGGCAATGGCGACCGTGCCTTGGGCAACGCTGGTGATGATCTGTGGCGTTGGCATGCTGATCGCGATTGCTATCAAGGTCGGCACCATTGACCTGCTGGCGTCATGGATTGGTACTTCGATTCCACCTGTCATGGTGCCGGTGGCATTTGGCGTAGTCGCGGCGTTGATGTCGTTGTTCGCCAGCACCCTGGGCGTTGTAACTCCAGCCTTGTTCCCGATTGTGCCGCCAATTGCCGCTGCGTTGGGCATTGATCCGCTGGTGATATTCGTGTGCATCGTGGTGGGTGCGCAAGCGACTTCAATCTCGCCGTTTTCCTCTGGCGGTAGCCTGTTGCTGGGCTCGTGCCCGACCGAGCAGAGCCGTTCCGAGTTTTTCCCCAAGCTGTTGTTACGTGCTGCGCCCCTGGGGTTTGCCGTTGCGTTGATCTTCAATATTGTCCTGACGCTGGTTTACTAGGCTGCCGCAGGGCTTTGTTACTTATTCGATTGGCTGATAACTAATCCAGGGGTGCCGATACCGGCGTCCCGGGTGATAATGACGGTCAATCGAATCTCAGTAAGGAGCCCGCGCGTGGCGTTCGTCATCAAACCGCTTGATCCGGAGCAATATCGGCAGCAAACCCGTCGCAGCACGCTGCTGGTCGCGGGGAGTTTCGTGCTGCTGACGCTCGTTTGCTCGACACTTGCGGTGCAACTGTTCGGGCAGCCCGGTGGTGATAACTTTCGCTTGAACCTGGCGGGGGTGATCGTCGCACTGGCGCTGACTATTGCGCTGGTGCGGGGGATATTCTGGTCGCAGCCGTGGATGGCTGCTGCAGTCTATGGCTGGCAGCTCAAGCGTAGCCTGATGCGTGTCACCAATGTCATGCACCAGGTGACTGCCGGGGTTAAGGTCGAAGATCCTCTGAGCATGAAGATACTGCGTTTCTATCACCTCGGTGTCAGCCAGATGCACCAGTTGGATGGCAACTCCAGCGAGCATGTGCAAATGCTCGCAGAAATTAATCAGCACCAAGAGAAGATGCAGGCGCTGAATATTCCGCTTGAGCAAACAAGGTTCGATCCTGAGTGGATCAAGCAACTTGAACGCCGTGCTTGATGCATGACTTAATAGCAGCTTCCTAGCTGTGCTCCGCGGGTGCACGACTGCATTGGCCACGAATCGCAAAATCATCCATGTTGACTGTGACTGCTTTTATGCAGCCATTGAGATGCGTGATGATCCCAGCCTGGCGGGCAGGCCGCTGGCGGTTGGCGGCACGGCTGACCGGCGCGGTGTCATCGCGACCTGTAATTATGAGGCGCGGGCCTATGGCGTGCGTTCGGCAATGGCTTCCGGGCATGCGCAGAAGCTATGCCCGGACTTGCTGATCGTCAGGCCGCGCATGGATGTCTACAAAGCTGTTTCCCGTGAAATACACGGCATTTTCCGCGATTACACCGACCAGATTGAGCCTTTATCGCTGGATGAGGCTTTTCTTGATGTAACCGACAGTCAGCACTTTGCTGGTAGTGCCACCCGTATTGCCCAGGATATTCGCAGGCGAGTCTCTTCGGAGCTGCACATCACCGTTTCCGCCGGTGTGGCGCCAAACAAGTTTTTGGCCAAGATCGCCAGCGACTGGAAGAAACCCAATGGCTTATTCGTGATTACCCCGGATCAAGTCGATGATTTCGTGGCTGACCTGGCTGTAGCCAAGTTGCATGGGGTCGGCAAGGTGACTGCTGCGAAACTGGCACGCCTGGGCATTCAAACCTGCAGTGAGTTGCGTGAGTGGGACAAGCTCAGGCTGATACGTGAGTTCGGCAGCTTTGGTGAGCGGTTGTGGAGCCTGGCGCGCGGGATCGATGAGCGCGCGGTACAAACTGACAGCCGTCGCCAGTCGGTCAGTGTCGAGAATACCTACAACCAGGACTTGCCGGATCTGGCCGCTTGCCTGGAGCAACTGCCGGACTTGTTGCAAGAGCTTGACCGGCGCATGGCGCGGCTCGATAACAGCTACAGGCCGGAAAAGCCGTTTGTGAAGATCAAGTTTCATGACTTTACCCAAACCACCCTTGAGCAAGCCGGCGCGCGTCGTGACCTGGACAGCTACAAGTTGCTGATGAGTGCGGCATTTGCTCGCGGGAACAAGGCAGTGCGGTTGCTAGGGGTAGGGGTGCGCTTGCATGATCTGCGTGGGCGGCATGAGCAGCTTGAGCTATTTGAACGCTAGCGCTCGCATCGCCCAAGCCACTTGGCAGCGGTCAGTCTGTAACCGGCCACAACCTCAGGGGTTTGCCCTCTTTGGGCCACAGGCGTAGCTGGTCGGTGGGCGAGAAGTCCCAACGAGTGATGCTTGGCAGGCTCTGCAGGAAGCGAGTTTCTTGCTCCATAAGGGCAGGGGCGCACATTTTGCGGGTGCTACCGGCCTGTTCGAAGCTGATCTTGTCGCCATCGAGCTTATAGGCGGCAAACCAGTGGTTGCAGCCCGCGCTGCCATAAGCGCGGCCGTCACTGCCGAGAGTGATGGTCAAGTGGCTATAGTCAATGAGCGGGCGTTCGCCAATCCACTCGACCTCGTAGGTTTGATCCGTTTCAACTTTCATCGCGTCGCTCGCACAGCCCAGGAGGCTGGCACTGATTAGGCTGATGCCTATTAATGCTTTCATCGTCATTCCTTCTGACATTGCGGGCACATGTGGCGGTCGTTCTCAGTCGACCAACCTAATTCATTGACCCGCTGCTGAGCCGCAAGTGCCTGAGCTTTTTTACCCAGGGCGCTATCGACGGCAAATTCAACGTCGATTTGCTTGGCGCAGCTGTCACAAGTGACTTGCCAATTATGAATCGCCAGTTCTTTGAAGACCGGACCCATGGCCACTGCAACCCACTGGCCTGGCGGGTTGATCAGGTGGCGAACCTTTTCGACTTGCAGGCGCATGCTCAGGTCGCGGCTGCCTTTGAGTGTGACGATCAGGCTGTCGCCGCTTTTTATCGAGCCGCCGTTGCCGGTGACCTGATAGCGTCCAGGCGCCATTGCTCGGCATTCAATCAAGGTGTGTTCGGGGTTGAGTAAGCTGTAGCGAAAATCGTGTTCGGCCATGGTTCCTCCAGATTGGCGCGAATGCTATCACGCAGCGGCCTAAACCTGATTGCCCTGTATGCCTGAAACTCATTGTTTATAGCATATGCAGCCGGTCCAGCCCGCGCCCGCTGGATGCATTGGCGTGGGGCTGGGTTGCTAGGCCTCGGCCTGGGTCTCGATCATCAGGCGTTCTATGGCCGCTTCAAGTTGGTCGAGTGCATGTTTTGCCCCGGGATCATCCTGTTTGAGCAGGGTTTCACTGCGCAGGCAGGTGGCTCGCAACTGTGGTACTCCGCAGTATCGGGTGGCGCCATGCAGGCGATGCACTCGTTCAATCAGAAGCTGGCTGTTGTCGGATTGGCGGGCCTGACGTATGGCTTGCAAGTCTGTCGGTAAACCCGCCAGCAGCATATTGAGCATGTCGGCGGCCAAATCGGCCTTTCCGGCAGCCAGGCGCAAGCCTTCCTCGTTATCCAGGGTGCTGATCTGGTTGAGGTCTATGTCTTGGCGCGAGTTGTCATCCGTACGCTCGGGCAGAAGAGCGCGCAGCGATAAGCCGGTCCATTTCAGTACCACCTGGGCCAGTTGCCGCTCACTGATAGGCTTGGTCAGGTAGTCGTCCATGCCACTTTGCAGCAGGGTACGTTTTTCATTGGACAGGGCATGTGCGGTGAGGGCTACGATGGGCACTGCGCTGTTGTTCTGCTCTGTTTCCCAGAGGCGAATCGCTTCGGTGGTTTCCCGCCCGTCCATGCCGGGCATCTGCACGTCCATGAGGATCAGGTCGAAACGAACTTTCCTGGCTTTATCCAAGGCTTCGTGACCGTCCTTGGCAACGCTGACATCGGCTCCCATGTCCTCGAGCAGGGTTTGTACCAGGAGCAAGTTGGCCGGGTTGTCGTCAACGCAAAGAATATTGGGTGTTCGGGTAGGCTCTGGTGTTTCGGCGGTCAAGCGCTGGTGACGCGGGCTGATCATTTCGCTCAAGGCGCGTTGCAGCTTGCGCGTGCATGCAGGCTTGGCATGGAGTTGGGTATAGGCATCTGGCAGGCTGCTGTGATAGAGCACTTGCTCGGTGGTCGGGCAGAGCACGATGCATTTGCAGGACATTTGCTCAAGTTGGCGGATGTAGTGCTTCAGTCTTTCCGGAGGCAGCTCCTGGGAAGTCACGCCCATGACCGCAATGCCAATTGGGCTCGGGCCTTGCCGTGAGGCGTCAATCGCCTCGATCAGTGAGTCTGGCTGGCTGAATGCGTTGACATTGAGTCCGCAATCTTCGAGCTGATGCTGTAGCGCCTGGCGTGCCAGTTCATGGGTTTCCAGGATGGCAATGCTGCGGCCAAGCAGTGGCGGGCGTGGCAGGTCTTCAATGTCTGCGCGCGCCTTGGGCAAGCTCAGGCTTATCCAGAATTCGGAGCCTTGGCCAGGTGAGCTGTCGACGCCAATTTCGCCGCCCATCTGTTCAATAAGACGCTTTGAAATGGCCAGGCCCAAGCCGGTGCCGCCCGCTTGCCGTGACAGCGAGTTGTCGGCCTGGCTGAAGGCCTGGAAAAGCAGGCGCAGGTCGTCATCGGACAGGCCAATCCCACTGTCTTGCACGCTAATGCGTATCTGGGCGTGGCTCTCGTTTTCATCTTCAAGCATCACGCGCACTGCAATGCTGCCTTCACGGGTGAACTTGATTGCGTTATTGACCAGGTTGGTCAGGATCTGCCTGAGACGCAATGGGTCTCCAAGCAGGGCGCGTGGCGTGTCGCGGTAGACCAGGCTTAACAGCTCAAGGTGCTTTTCGTGGGCTGTTGGCGCCAGAATCGTCAGGGTGTCTTGAATCAGTTCGCGCAGGTTGAAGGGGATGCTCTCTAGCACCAGTTTGCCGGCTTCGATCTTAGAGAAATCAAGGATTTCATTGATGATCCCGAGCAGGTTATCCGCCGATTTTTCGATGGTGCTCAGGTAATCCTGCTGGCGAGGAGTCAACTCGCTCTTTTGTAGCAGGTTGGTGAAACCAAGGATGCCATTAAGGGGTGTGCGAATTTCATGGCTCATATTGGCCAGGAACTCGGATTTGATACGACTGGCCTCAAGTGCTTCTTTACGGGCGAAATCCAGTTCGATGTTCTGGATTTCAATGGTCTCGAGGTTCTGGCGAACGTCCTCGGTTGCCTGGTCAATGCTGTGCTGCAGTTCTTCCTGCGCATTTTGCAGGGCTTCGGCCATGCGATTGATGCCCGATGCCAGCTCGTCCAGTTCCTGGCTGCCGAGCAGTGGAAGACGGGTTTCGAGTTTGCCTTCCTTCAGTTGGGCAACGCCTTCCTTGACCCGGCGCAATGGGTCGTTGATCGAATGACTCATACGCAATGCGAGCAAGGCCGTGAGCACCAAACCGGCAGCTACCAGCAATAAACTGGTGAGTAGGCTGTGGTAGCCACTGAGCAGGGTGGCGTGATGGGATAGCTCAAGCTCGACCCAGCCGACCAGCTTGTCGCTGCCCAGGTGCGGCGGCTCGCCGGTCAGGCCCAGGTGGTGCTCAAATACTGGAAGCAGGAAGCGCGTGGCATCGTCGTTGCTGTGCTTGGCCGTGAGCTTTTCGGTGCCGCTGCCGACTGTGGGCATTGGATTGAGCATGCTTGGGCCCGCATGGGCGAGCAGCACTTTATCCTTGTCGAGCAGGCTCACTGAACGAACGTCGGGCTGCTCCAGGGACTGGGTGGCGATGCGCTGGAGTACCTCGATATCGCCGCGTAGAAAGGCGGGAGCCGTAAGCGGTGCCAGCTGTTCTGCAATCATCTCGCCACGTTGCAGTAGCTGGCCCTGGAGGTTCGAGAGTTGTGCCCAGATAAAGTACCCGCCAAGCAGGAACGCCAGCAGACTGGTTGGCAATAGCGTCAATATTAAAACGCGGCCTTTAATGCCTAGGTCCTTGAACACGCACATCCCTCTCTGATTGTTATTGTGCAGTGTACCGTTTGCGTACCATCCAACAAGAGGTTACTCAACGCGGCGTCGCTGGCCGCCCCAGATGATCTTGCGCTCTAGAACGTCTGGCCCAGAACGCGCTGGGGTTGTCTTCCGTCAATTGGAATCGAGCTTGTCTCGAATAAAGCAGACCGGCGTATGGGGCTTTGTTGTGGGCGCATAGTGGTTTACCGTTATCATAGGCACCCACCAAGTAGTTTGGACCTGATTGACGTCATGACCGTGCAATTTCCGACCATCGCCGAGTGCATCGGCAACACCCCCCTGGTGCGTCTACAGCGCCTGCCCGGCAACACCTCCAATACGCTGTTGGTCAAGTTGGAAGGCAATAACCCGGCAGGTTCAGTCAAGGATCGTCCTGCATTGTCGATGATCACCCGCGCGGAGCGCCGTGGCGATATCCAGCCAGGCGATACCCTGATTGAGGCGACCTCGGGCAATACCGGGATTGCATTGGCGATGGCCGCGGCGATCAAGGGCTACAAGATGGTCCTGATCATGCCGGACAACTCAACGGCTGAGCGCAAGGCGGCCATGACCGCCTATGGTGCCGAGCTGGTCCTGGTAACGCGTGAAGAGGGGATGGAAGGGGCACGTGACCTTGCCGAGCGCATGCAGCGTGAGGGTCGCGGCAAGGTGCTTGATCAATTTGGCAATGGTGATAATCCCCAGGCCCACTACGACGCCACCGGCCCTGAAATCTGGCAACAGACCCAGGGCACTATTACCCATTTCGTAAGTTCCATGGGCACTACGGGCACCATCATGGGGGTTTCGCGCTACCTCAAGGAGCAAAACGCCCAGGTGCAGATTGTCGGCTTGCAGCCGCAAGAAGGTGCCTCGATCCCCGGTATTCGCCGCTGGCCCCATGAGTACCTGCCGAAAATCTTTGATGCCGAGCGGGTTGACCAAGTGGTCGACATGGGTCAGGACGAGGCCGAGCAGGTTATGCGTCGTCTGGCGCGTGAGGAAGGGATCTTTTGCGGGGTTTCTTCAGGTGGTGCTGTCGCCGCTATGCTGCGTCTGTCTCAACAGGTTGAAAACGCAGTAATGGTGGCGATCATCTGTGATCGTGGCGATCGCTATCTGTCGACTGGCATCTACGACGCGCCACAGCATTAATGGCCAGGAAAAACGGCGGTTTACGTTTTCAACCCAGTGGTGGGACACGGGCGCCACAAGTGCCCGTGGGCAAAAAGCAAAGGCTGGTCATTGAACGTTTGGCCAACGATGGCCGCGGTATTGCCTTCAGTGAGGGGCGCACCTGGTTTGTATCCGGAGCGCTGCCGGGCGAGCATGTTGAGGCACGCGTGCAGTCAGCCCGCAGCCAAGTGGTCGAAGCGCGCAGTGAACGCATTATGCTTGCCAGCTCCGAGCGTCGCCCAGAGCCCTGCGCGCATGCCCGCACCTGCGGGGGATGCAGTGTGCAGCACATGGCGCATGCGGATCAGCTTGCACTCAAGCAGGCAATGCTTGCGGAGCAGTTAAGCCGTCTGGCCCAGGTTCAGCCCGAGCAATGGGCTGCGCCTTTGACAGGCCCCGAGTTCGGTTATCGGCGTCGGGCCCGCGTGGCTGTGCGTTGGGACCCAAAGCGCAAGCAACTGGCGGTAGGTTTTCGCGCAGAGGCAAGCCAGGAAATTATTGCGATAGATAACTGCCCGGTTCTGGTACAGCCCTTGCAGCCAATCTTACGCGGTTTGCCAGAGGCCCTTGGCCAGCTCGAAAAGCCACAGGCGATCGGTCACGTTGAGCTATTTAATGGCACTGCCAGTGCGGTATTGGTGCGTCACACCGAAGCATTGCCAGAGGCAGATCTCAATCGCTTGCAGCACTTTTGCGCTGAGCACGAGGCGCAACTGTGGCTGCAAGGCACGTCCGACCCTGCGCCCTTTGTTGTTGGTCAAGGCCTGGCTTATGCCTTGCCTGAGTGGGATCTGGAGTTGGCGTATCGGCCTGGTGATTTTGTGCAGGTCAATGCCTCGGTCAACCAATCGATGATTGCACAGGCGTTGGAGTGGCTGGCTCCGCAAGACAATGAGCGGGTTCTTGATCTATTTTGTGGCCTGGGTAATTTTGCGTTGCCATTGGCTCGTCTAGCCCGGGAAGTTATTGCAGTTGAGGGCGTGCAGGCGATGGTTGAACGGGCCAGCGCAAATGCCCTTGAAAATTCACTGAGCAATGCGCACTTTTACCATGCGGACTTGTCCGAGTCGCTGACTGATAAAAAGTGGAGCAAAGGTGGGTTTTCCGCCGTTTTACTTGACCCGCCGCGTGATGGTGCCTATCAAGTGGTGAAGCAACTTGCTGCACTGGGCGCAGGCCGGGTGGTGTATGTTTCCTGTAATCCGGCGACACTTGCACGGGACGCCGAGCAGCTTATTGCACAGGGTTATCGTTTGAAAAAAGCTGGCATTCTCGACATGTTTCCGCAGACGGCGCATGTTGAGGCCATGGTTTTATTTGAGCTGGCGAGCAGTTAGTAGCCAGGGCTTGACTCTTGCGGGTCGCGAGGCATGTAAATGCCTCATGCAGTTCGAAGGTCGCAGTTCGGGCCGCTTGCATTGTTGTTCAATGCAGCGCCCCGGTTGCGCATGCAGGGGTGTGAAGGATTTGCGCCTTACAGCAGTTTGACCGGCCCTCTTGACTAGGCGGTCGGCGTCGATTCGTAGCGCAATGTGCGCTTCGTAGGGAAGGTAAGCAAAATGGTTCAGGTTAGAGCGCATCAGCCGATCAACGATGACGGCAGCATCAACCTTGAGGCATGGCTGGATCACGTGCTTGGCGTTGATCCCGCATTGGATCGTGATGCGCTGCGCAGCGCATGTGAGTTCGCCCGTGAGGCAGAACAGCAAGCCAACGCAGCGCAAAACCTGTGGAGCGAGGGTGCCTCCAGTTTTCGTGTCGGCCTGGAAATCGCCGAGATTCTCGCTGATCTCAAACTTGACCAGGACTCCTTGGTCGCGGCGGTGCTCTATCGCGGTGTTCGTGAAGGCACCGTTGAGCTTGCGGCCGTGCATCAACGCTTTGGACCTGTGGTCGCCAAGCTGATCGAGGGCGTGCTGCGCATGGCAGCCATCAGTGCGAGCATGAACCCGCGCGACTCCATGGTGCTGGGGTCACAGGCCCAGGTCGATAACCTGCGCAAAATGCTCGTGGCCATGGTCGATGACGTGCGCGTTGCGCTGATCAAGCTGGCCGAGCGCACCTGCGCTATTCGTGCAGTCAAGCTGGCTGACGATGAGAAGCGCCAGCGCGTTGCTCGCGAAGTCTTTGATATCTACGCACCATTGGCCCACCGGCTGGGCATCGGCCACATCAAATGGGAGCTTGAGGACCTGTCCTTTCGCTACCTTGAGCCCGAGCAGTACAAGCAGATCGCCACCTTGCTGCATGAGCGGCGGCTGGATCGCGAGCACTACATCAACGAAGTGATGGATCAGCTGCGATCAGAGCTTGAGGCCACGGGCATTGAGGCGGATATCAGTGGGCGGGCCAAGCATATTTACTCCATCTGGCGGAAAATGCAGCGCAAGGGCCTGCAGTTCAGTCAGATCTATGACGTGCGCGCCGTACGGGTTCTGGTGCCGCAGATGCGCGACTGTTACACGGCGCTGGGTATTGTCCATACGCTGTGGCGACACATTCCCAAGGAGTTTGACGACTACATCGCCAATCCCAAGGAAAACGGCTATCGCTCGTTGCACACCGCAGTTCTAGGTCCAGAAGGCAAAGTGCTCGAGGTGCAGATTCGTACTGCTGCGATGCACGAAGAAGCTGAGCTCGGTGTTTGTGCGCACTGGCGTTATAAAGGCACCGACGTCAAGTCGGGGTCGAATCACTACGAAGAGAAAATCTCGTGGCTGCGCCAGGTCCTCGAATGGCATGAAGAGCTGGGCGACATTGGCGGCTTGGCCGAACAGCTGCGAGTCGATATCGAGCCGGATCGGGTCTATGTGTTCACGCCCGATGGGCATGCAGTTGATTTGCCCAAGGACTCGACGCCCCTGGACTTCGCCTACCGCGTACATACCGAGATCGGCCACAACTGTCGTGGCGCCAAGGTAAACGGGCGCATCGTGCCGCTGAGCTACAGCCTGCAAACCGGTGAGCAGGTCGAAATCATCACCAGCAAGCAAGGCACGCCGAGCCGCGACTGGCTGAACTCCAACCTGGGCTACATCACCACTTCGCGGGCGCGGGCAAAAATTGTCCACTGGTTCAAGATGCAGGACCGGGACCAGAACGTACTGGCCGGTAAAGGTTTGCTTGAGCGTGAACTAGGCCGCTTGGCACTGTCGCATGTGGATTTCGATAAGCTGGCTGAAAAGGCCAACCTGAAGTCATCCGAGGATCTGTTTGCGGCCCTGGGTGCGGCAGATGTTCGCCTGGCCCATGTGGTAAACCTCGCCCAGCAGTTGGTGGAGCCGGAGCGCAACACCGAGCAGCTTGAGCTTATTCCGCGTAAAGCGCTGGGTTTCAAGCCAGGCAAGCGCGGCGATATTCAAATTCAGGGCGTCGGCAACTTGCTGACGCAGATGGCCGGCTGTTGCCAGCCATTGCCGGGCGACCCCATCGTTGGCTACATCACCTTGGGGCGGGGCGTGAGTATTCACCGTCAGGATTGTGCGGCGGTATTGCAGTTGGCAGGGCGCGAGCCTGAGCGGATGATCCAGGTCAGTTGGGGGCCGGTACCGGTGCAGACCTACCCGGTTGACGTGGTTATTCGCGCATATGACCGTTCCGGGCTGCTGCGCGATGTTACCCAGATACTGCTCAACGAGAAGCTCAATGTGCTGGCGGTCAATACCCAGTCGAACAAGGAAGACAACACCGCGACTATGTCGATCACCATTGAAATCCCCGGTCTTGAAGCGCTGGGTCGCTTGCTGGGTCGGATTTCACAGTTGCCCAACATTATCGAAGCCCGGCGTTTGCGCAGTTCTTCCTGAGGATTTATGTACCAGCTAAACGACTTGCTACACCTTATGGAGCGCCTGCGTGATCCGCAGCATGGCTGCCCCTGGGACCTTGAGCAAAGCTACGCGACCATAGTGCCCTATACGCTTGAAGAGGCTTACGAGGTTGCTGATGTGATCGAGCGTGGCGATTTCGATCAATTGCCAGGTGAACTGGGTGATTTGCTGTTCCAGGTGGTTTATTACAGCCAGTTGGCGGCAGAAGAAGGGCGCTTTGGTTTTGCTGAGGTCATCGACACCATTACCCGCAAGCTGGTGCGTCGCCATCCCCATGTGTTTCCCGACGGTGACTTGTACGGTGCGGTCGAACTGCCCAGGCTCGATCCAGAGGCAGTCAAGCAGCGTTGGGACCAGATCAAGGCCGAGGAGCGTGCCGCCAACGCGCGAGCACCCGAGCAGCTGTCGCTGCTGGACGATGTACCTAGCACGTTGCCGTCGATGTCCCGTGCTGTAAAGCTGCAAAAACGCGCGGCGCAGGTAGGGTTTGACTGGCCAGAGGCACTCGGGGTCGTGGATAAAATCCGCGAAGAGCTGGACGAAGTGCTTGAAGCCATGAGTGAAAATGACGACTGCGCGGTTGCCGAGGAACTTGGTGACTTGCTGTTCGTGGTGACCAATCTTGCACGCCACTTGAAGGTGGACCCGGAGGCGGCGTTGCGTATGGCGAACGCCAAGTTCGAGCGGCGCTTCAGGTTTATCGAGCAAGCGCTGCGCGCGTCGGGACGCGACATTGCCAAGTGCGACCTGGAGTCACTCGATGCCTTGTGGGGCGAGGCCAAGAAGCTGGAAAAACAGCAAACACTTGGCTGATTGCCAATAAGCAATCAATATGCGCGGCAGGCGGCAATTGCGTCGATAAATCTAAGCGCGGTTGGCCCAGGCGACTCTGCTGGTTACCTGGGTGAGGCGCTGGTTGTAAATTGGATCAAAATAAATGGCAACAAGACCTGTGTGGATCGAGGTTGCTGTCGTTGAATACCGAGGTAAGTCATGGCTTTATCACTACGCGACCAACTGCTAAAGGCGGGGTTGGTTAACGAGAAGCAGGCCAAGCAGGCTACTAAGCAAAAGCAAAAACAGCAGCGCATGGAGCACAAGGGCCAGGTCGAGAAGGACAACTCGCAACAGCTGGCCGCAGAGCAGGCAAGGGCAGAGAAGCTTGCTCGCGACCAAGAGCTGAACCGTCAACAGCAAGAAAAGGCCGAGCAAAAGGCCAAGGCAGCCCAGGTCAAGCAACTGATTGAAGCATCGCGCCTGCCTAAGCTTACGACCGAGGACTACTACAACTTTGCCGATGACAAGAAAGTTAAGCGCTTGCCGGTCAATGATCTGGTGCGCAACAAGTTAAGCAGCGGCTCGCTGGCCATTGTGCGTCATGGCGGTGGTTATGAAGTGATCCCGCGTGAGGCGGCGCTTAAGATCCAGGAACGCGATCCGCGTCGTGTGGTACTGCTCAATACGCCAACCGAGGCGCCAGATGCCGATGATCCGTATGCGGCCTACCAGGTGCCTGATGACCTGATGTGGTGATTGATTACTACGGGTTATTCAAGCCGGGCTTATGCCCGGCTTTTTAATACCTGTGGTTTGTTGTAACGCTCAGGACGAACTGTCTGGCTTGTTCATCTCAATGCGCTTGAAGCTCGCGCCCGGCGTCAGGGCAGTAATTGCCTGTAGCTGGTCAAGGCGCACGCGCACTTTGTCGTCAGCGGTCCTGATGATTAGAAATTCTTGCTTATCGGCACTGGTTTCGGTGGTTAGTGCCTGGCCTTCAAGTGTTGCGCCGGAAATCAATTCAATTGCCAGGTCGTAACGATGCAAGCAGGCGATTTCTATTTCGTCATACAGGGCACAAGCCAATGGTTGGTAGGGCATCTGCTGCATGCTGGCTTCTCGCTGAGTAATAGGATTGCAGTTAAGTCAGTACTATCAATTGCTTGGCATAATGATGTCAGTCTGATATCGTCGCGCGCCCTTCAGAGCGACCAGCCTTTTGTCAGGTTCTAGGCCTATTCTAGACATGATAGATATGCGCTGAAGAGGAATTTCCAAGCAATTTAATGGATGCTGTAATGAATGCTCGCGTAAGTCATGATCCAGAATTCAGAAACGATGAGATTGATTTAATTGCCTTGGTCAGTGGCTTGTGGCGACAGCGTTGGCTGATTGCGTCAGTCATGGCGCTGGTTGGCGTCGCAGCAGTTGCCTATGCAATGCTCGCAACACCCTATTACCAAGCGCAAAGCATTCTTAAGCCCACGTCGCTGAAAAGCTTCGACCAGCTCAACCTCACTGGCGTGTATAAGGTTGACAGGGATCAGGTGCTTAAGCGCATTGGTATTTCGCTTGAGTCCTATTCAACCCGCTATGCGTTTTTCCAGGAGCACCAGGCACTTTTCCAGGCTCTTGAGCAGCCTGGAATGACGCTCGAGCAAGCGTTTGAACGACTCAACGAATCCGCATTCACCATTTTGAAGCCCGACGCCAAGAAAGCCAATTCTCTGTCTAACTATGTTGGCCTGAGTTTTGTCTACCCCGAGGGCGTCGACGGGCCTGCCGTGGTGAATGGCTTGATTGCTTATTCCATAGAGCAGGAGCGAACGCGTATTGCAGCCGAAATCAACACATTGGTGGCGAACCGCCTGAGCAAACTGCAAAGCCAGATTGCGGCTGCCCGTATTGGTTATGAGGCAGACAAGCAATCGAAAATCGCCAAGTTGTTGGAGGCCGATTCTGTAAAGCGTGCCAACCTTATCGACGAGTTGTCAGGCCTGCGACAGCAGCTCAAGTTACGCCGCCAGAACCGCATTGCACAACTGACCGAAGCGATGATGATCGCCGAGCAGTTGGGGATCCACAAGCCAGCGACACCTTCCTCCATGCGCGAGATTGGCCAGCAATCATCCAATAACCTGATACGCACCGAAGTGAATAATCAGCAGATTCCACTTTACTTCATGGGCACCGAAGCCTTGGGTGCCGAGCGAAAGGCATTGCGGGCACGCAGCTCCGATGATTTTACCGATCCGCATGTTGGCGAGATCGAAAAGCAACTGCGGATGTTGCGCCACAATCGCGAAGTCGAAGCATTACGCAAGCGCGATAACGATGATCTGTTCCTGGTTAAGCTGGCCAAGTGGGAAGAGGAGTCATCCTATTTGCAGGCATTGAAGCCCGAACTGTTGTTGCAAGACCTGGTTGATGTGGACCAGCCAGCGGTGAGCCCGCTTTCGCCGATAAAGCCGAAGAAGCTGTTGATCGTTGTATTGGGCTTGGTATTGGGACTGATGCTTGGCGTGATGCTGGCTTTGCTGCGTTCGGTGATGAGCGGGCTGAAGCCGCTGCCTTTAGCGATGTTGAATCCGTTGCCAGTCGAGCATGCAGGGCATCAATTAGTCCAGCAGTGAACTTCACACCACAAAAAAACCGGCTCTAGGCCGGTTTTTTTGTGTGGCATTATTAGCGACCTTTAACGGTCTTGCCGTTTACGGTGCCTTCCTCAAGCATGATTTGGTATTCCTTGCCGTCTTTCTCAATCTGGTTCAGGGCAACCAGCAAGTAATCCCAGTTTTTGGCAAACCACAAGGTTGTTTTGCGCTTGCTTTGTGTTGGATCACGTACCCGCTCTACCTTGATGGCGTCTATCAGGCCGACCTTGGTGGTGACGGCTTCTTCGCCGAGTACACGAAAGTCGTAGGTTTCAATGTCATCACCATCGACCACTTGGTAGCTCATGCTTTTCTTGCCGGCAGCTACGTCATGTTGCAAAACCATTTGATAGGTGGATTTGTCCAGCAGGCCACGGTTCAGTGGAATGCGAACCGGGGTTCCGCGGTCGTTGCCGATCACTTGCTTGGCTGACCAGTCAAAGTCTTGCTCGACTGATTTGCCTTTGCCCAGGCCTCCGCGCTCGTATTTATAGTTGAGGGGAGTGAACGCATTGTCTTCAATACGGAAGGTGCTGGTTTCGGTAAGGCTGGCGACTAGCATGGAGGCTTCGAAGTTCAATTCCCAGCGACCGTCGCCCAGATCCGTCAGGTTGCGCTCTGCCGAACCGCTAACCGGGAGTTGTTTCCAGTCTGCGGTGTAGCTGGCGGTGAAGGGTTTGATCTCGTCTGCAAAGACCGGGGCGCTGATCAGCGCGAGTGCGAACAGTAAGGCGCGACGCATGTTCTCTCCTAAGTTCGGAAAATATAGCCAGTAGTTGCAAGTGGCTTGCCGTCAAGCATTGCGCCTTGTGGGCCAAGGTGCAAGCGTTGATCGGCAAACCAGCTCACCGCCAGTGGATAGATCTGGTGTTCCAGGCGGTGAACTCGCTCAGCCAGGCTTGCGGCTGAGTCGTCTGCATTAACTGGAACTACTGCTTGTACGACCAATGGTCCGCCATCGAGTTCCTCTGTCACAAAGTGCACGCTACAGCCGTGCTCGGCATCCTTGGCGTCCAATGCGCGTTGATGCGTATGCAAGCCTTTGTACTTTGGCAGCAGGGAAGGGTGGATGTTAAGCAGGCGTCCGGCATAGTGGCGAACAAAGTCGGCACTGAGTATGCGCATGAAGCCAGCAAGAACCACCAACTGTGGCTTGTGGGCGTCAATTGCTTCGATCAAAGCCGCATCGAACGACTCGCGACTGTCGTATTGGCGGTGATCCAACAGGTTGGTCGCGATACCGGCGGCCTTGGCGCGCTCAAGCCCGTATGCATCCGCACGATTTGAAATCACTGCGCTGATACGAGCGGAGTCTGGGTCCAGTTTATCGATAAGGGCTTGCAAGTTGCTCCCAGAACCTGAGAGCAACACCACTACATTGCAAGGCGTCGGCATTAATGGTTTTTCAAGTTGTTGAGAACAACGGGCTCGGCGTTTTGTGCTGCATCTGCAATCTGGCCGATGACCCAAGGTTGCTCGCCTGAGGCCTTCAGGTTATTGAGAGTCGCTTCAACCTGATCCTGAGCGACGCAGATAACCATGCCCACGCCGCAGTTGAGTACCCGGTGCATTTCATTTTCTTCGACGTTGCCTTTTTCTTGCAGCCAGTCGAATACGGCAGGGCGTTTCCAGCTGGCCACATCGACAATGGCCTGGGCACCTTTTGGCAGTACCCGTGGAATGTTGTCGAGCAGGCCACCGCCGGTGATGTGCGCCATGGCTTTGACTGCGCCGGTCTCCTTGATCAGCTTGAGCAGCGGCTTGACATAGATACGCGTCGGGGCCATCAGCAGGTCGGTCAGTGGCTTGCCGTCAAGTTGAGTGTTTTCGATGTCTGCGCCCGAGACTTCGATAATCTTGCGGATCAGTGAGTAGCCGTTCGAATGCGGGCCCGAAGATGGCAGGGCGATCAATGCATCGCCAGCGCAGACTTTGCTGCCGTCGATGATTTCAGCTTTCTCGACCACGCCGACACAGAAACCTGCCAGGTCATAGTCTTCGCCTTCATACATACCTGGCATTTCGGCGGTTTCCCCGCCAACCAGCGAGCAACCCGCCAGTTCGCAGCCCGCACCAATGCCGGTAACCACTTGGGCGGCGACATCGACGTTGAGTTTGCCGGTGGCATAGTAATCGAGGAAGAACAGAGGTTCGGCACCGCAGACAATCAAGTCGTTGACGCACATGGCAACCAGGTCCTGGCCAATGCTGTCATGCTTGTTGAGGTTCAGCGCCAAACGCAGTTTGGTGCCGACGCCATCGGTGCCAGAAACCAGGACAGGCTGCTTGTAGCCGGCAGGTATTTCGCAAAGAGCGCCAAAGCCGCCCAAGCCACCCATGACTTCCGGACGAGCGGTGCGTTTGGCGACACCCTTGATGCGTTCAACCAGGGCTTCGCCTGCGTCGATATCTACACCTGCGTCCTTGTAGCTGATGGAGGGTTGCTTGCTCATGGGTACAGGCCTTTAAGGAAAATTCGGATGAGTACCGGCGTTATATGGACCGGGCTGCGAGGCGCGCGATTTTATCAGGCTTGATAGGCAGCGACCACCCACGAAGCGCTATGGTTGCCGGGGGACGAGCGGCTGTTTAAGGTATAGCCTGTTTAATGCGCTGTTTTAACCGCTCCCTGTCTTTCGAGAACCCAATTAATGCGCCTGATCGCTCGTATGCTCGCCCTGTCATTACCCCTGCTGTATAGCTTGCCCAGCCTGGCAGCAACGGTTACCGACCTTTATGAAGTACGGGAAGCAGGCGCTAGCCAGCAGCCTGATAAGCGCGATGCTGAATTAGGCCGTGCTTTGGACACCCTGGTCCTGCGCCTGACCGGCAAGCCCGATGGCTCGAAAAATCCCGATTTGGCCGAGGTTTATAAAGATCCGCAACAAATTGTTACTCAGTATGGTTTCGAGGGCGACAGCATTGTTGTCAGTTTCGATCCCGCAAGCGTTGATCGCGCATTGCGCCAGGCGGGCATGCCGATCTGGAGCGCCAATCGCCCGGCGGTGATGACCTGGTGGCTGAACGAAGACCTTAACGGTACTAGCCTGGTCGGTGATGGCCTGGCCAGCGCCGAGCCCTTGAGTCGGGCAGCGCAGCATCGCGGCCTGCCCTTGCGCCTGCCCTTGGCTGATCTCAGCGAGCAACTGGTGGCTACTGCAGAAAACCTGAGTGCCAAGTCGCCTGACGAACTGCGCAGCGCGTCTGAACGTTACTCGGCCGATGCACTGTTGGCGGTGCAGGCACGTGAAGCCGATGGTCAGTGGAGCGCCGACTGGCGGCTCTGGGTCGGCAGCGATAGCTTCAATGGCAGCGCGCAAGGTGCGGATCAAGCTGCAGTCGCAGATTCGGTGATGATGGCCGTGAGCGAGTTGCTGGCAAAACGTTTCGTCGCGGCTGCTGGTTCTTCAACAGATTTGACCTTGGAGATCGAGGGCGCGAGCCTGGCTCGTTATGCTGAGGTTCAACGGATCCTGGAGCCATTCGAGTCGAGTTTTATCAAGGTTGATAACGGTCGCCTGGTATTCAAGGTCAAGGCCAATGCCGAACAACTACGTTCCCAGTTGGCGCTGGCACAATTGCAGGAAATCCCCGCCACGGCCGACCCTGAACCTGCCCAGGGCAATACCCAGGCCCCGACCGAAACCGGGACCGAGGAGGGTGCGCCAGGCAGTGCTACGCCACAACCTCCAACACCTCAAAGTAATGTGCCAAAGGCAAACGTATTGCGTTTTCGCTGGTAATTACCGAGCTACATCGATTTATCAAAGCAACCGCTGACAACCAAGGGTTGCTTTTTTAGCTGCACCGACAAGACGACCTGGGGATTTAGGATGAAGGCTCTGCCACGCTGGTATTTGATCGTTGGGTTTGTGCTGTTGGTGTGGTTGCTCTATCTGCTGGGGCCGATGCTGTCTCCCTTTATTATCGCCATTGTGCTGGCGTATATGGGTGACCCACTGGTTGACCGGTTGGAGCGAATGAAGATTTCACGCACTTGGGGCGTGATCATTGTCTTCGCCATTTTCAGCCTGGTATTGACCATCTTGCTGGTGGTGCTGGTCCCACTGCTGGGCAAGCAGCTGGTACGCCTGTACGAGCTGGTGCCGCAGATGATTGACTGGACGCAGCACATCGCACTGCCTTGGGTGCAGGCGAAGTTTGGTCTCAATGACAATTTCTGGCGTCTCGACCAGCTCAAGGGCGCGCTCTCGGACAATCTGGGGAAAACCACAGATATAGTCAGCATGGTGGTTAAAAAAGTTACAGCCTCGGGTATGGCCCTGGTCGGCTGGGTGGCCAACCTGCTGCTGATCCCGGTGGTCAGCTTTTATCTGATGCGCGACTGGGACCTGATGGTGGCAAAACTCCGTTTGATGCTGCCGCGCCATCAGGAAGAAACCGTTGTCAAACTGATGGGCGAGTGCCATGAAGTAATTGGCGCCTTTATGCGCGGGCAACTATTGGTAATGCTGGCGTTGGGCGTGATGTACGCCACAGGCTTGATGGTGATCGGCCTTGAGCTTGGCTTTTTGATCGGGGTATTTGCAGGGCTGGCCAGTATCGTTCCGTATCTGGGTGTATTTGTTGGTATTTCATCTGCACTGATTGCCGGGCTCTTCCAGTTTGGCCTCGATCCCTATCCATTGCTGGCCATTGCGGCAGTCTTTGTCGTGGGGCAAATGCTCGAAGGCATGCTGTTAACACCATGGTTGGTAGGTGACCGCATTGGCTTGCACCCTGTTGCCGTTATTTTCGCGATCATGGCTGGCGGCCAACTATTCGGTTTTTCCGGGATTCTTCTGGCGCTCCCCGTTGCCGCAGTAATCATGGTTTTGCTACGCCATGCCCATGATTTTTATAAGCAGTCTGGCGCTTATAATAATGGCGAGGTAATTGATTGATTTTAATCAATCGTTTTGTGTATCGAAGCATGCAGCGGGTTTAAGTATAAAGAGTAAGGGCGAACGTTTTGTTCAGGCGTTTAACTAAAACGTGGCCTGTTTCATGTTGCTTTATCAGGCCTAAGCCCTTGAATTGAGCTGCAAAATGCATCAATGACATCCGGGGCCGAAGACTATAAACTTCCCGCTCTTTATGGAGAGTCTCCAGCTAGCGCTTAGATGAGCCGCAAAACCCAGTATGAAACCGATTCAGCTGCCATTAGGTGTGCGTCTACGCGATGACGCCACGTTTGCCAACTTCTACCCTGGAGCCAATGCTGCGGCGCTGGGCTATGTTGAGCGCCTATGTGACGTTGATGCGGGCTGGACGGAGAGTCTTATCTATCTGTGGGGCGCGCACGGCGTCGGTCGCAGCCACCTGATGCAGGCTGCCTGCCTGAAGTTTGAGCAGCGTGACGAATTGGCGGTGTACTTGCCCCTGGCTGATGTTGCCGTGCACGGCATTGCCTTGCTCGATAATCTCGAGCGTTGCGAGCTGGTTTGTCTGGATGACCTTGAAGCCGTTGCCGGCCAGCCCATCTGGGAAGAGGCGCTCTTTCACTTGTTCAATCGATTGCGCGACAGTGGCCGCAAGTTGTTGCTGTCTGCCAATACCTCGCCCCGCGAATTGAAGATCAAGCTGCCTGATTTGAAGTCGCGCCTGACCCTGGCGCTGGTATTCCAACTGCAGGGACTATCTGATGAAGATAAACTGCGCGCCCTGCAACTGCGTGCCTCACGCCGTGGCTTGCATATGAGTGAAGAAGTCGGGCGGTTTATCCTCACGCGTGGCGAGCGCAGCATGAATGCGCTATTTGACCTGCTTGAGGAGTTGGATCAAGCGTCGCTGCAAGCCCAGCGTAAATTGACCATTCCCTTTCTCAAAGAAACTCTCGGCTGGTAAAAATCTGCTTTGAAGCGACTGCGCTTGCTGATACTGCGTTGAATGGCTACCCGAAAATGCTCACTTACAGGAGTAAGCTCCGCGTTTCAGGCAGCCATTCGCCTTGTCTGAGCTGCGCTCGTTACGCTTGAAAGCCAGATTTTAAGCTTGGATATAAAAGCGCATAGGTTCTTTGCTGGCTGGGTTGCATTCTGGTTTGAAGCGACTGCGCTTGCTGATACTGCGTTGAATGGCTACCCGAAAATGCTCACTTACAGGAGTAAGCTCCGCGTTTCAGGCAGCCATTCGCCTGATTATTGCTCGCCTGCCAGTTTGCGGTCGTACTGGAAGCGCCAGCGGGTGTAGAGCAGGGCGCTGCAGAACAGGGCAAAGCTGATGATTGTCTCCAGCGCGCCGTATAGTGCTCGTGCCGGGTCGATGGCGGCCAGGATTCCCTGGATAAAATACAGGTTGATCACAAAGCACAGCCAGGCATGTGCGCGGGCATTGCCGAGAACAATGCCCGGTGCGAGCAGCAGCAGCGGCACCAACTGAACGCTTAGCACTACCCAGCTGCGTGCGCCATGCAGGTCGGCGAACGCCACATTCCACAGGGTAATCAAGATCAATAGCGCGACATAGTTAAACAGGCTCAGTGCGCGACTGAGTTTCACGCGAGGTTCTAGCCACGACAATTCTGGCAGTGGCTTTTTCTGTTTAGCCACGGGGCATCTCCAGTTGCTGTGCGGTTTTGGCCAGGCGTTGGCCGAGGGCTCTGCACAGGCTCTTTTCGTGTTCGTCCAATGCGCGTTTGCCATCTGCGCCTGCGTGGTGGCTCGGGCCATAAGGCGTGCCGCCACCACGGGTTTCAAGCAGGGCTGATTCGCTGTAAGGCAACCCGGTGATCAGCATGCCGTGGTGCAGCAGCGGCATCATCATCGACAGCAATGTGGTTTCCTGGCCGCCGTGCAAGCTGGCGGTCGAAGTGAATACGCCTGCCGGTTTGCCGGTTAGTGCCCCCGTCAGCCAGAGATTGCTGGTGCCATCAAGAAAGTATTTGAGCGAGGCTGACATATTGCCAAATCGCGTTGGGCTGCCAAGGGCCAGGCCGCTGCAGTTCTTCAGGTCATCCAGGGTTGCGTACAGTGCGCCTTGTTCCGGGATCTGGGGGGCAGTGGCTTCGCAGTCTGCGGAAACGTTCGGCACAGTGCGTAGGCGTGCCTCCAGCCCCGCGCTTTCGATGCCCCGGGCGATTTGCTTGGCCATTTCGCTGGTGGCGCCGTGGCGGCTGTAATACAGGACCAGAATATAGGCTGCGCTCACGGCAGAATCTCCAGGACGCGCTCAGGTGGGCGACCAATCACGGCTCGGTTGCCTGCGATAAGAATCGGTCGTTCGATCAGTTTGGGCTGGGCAACCATGGCTGCGATCAGCTCAGTTTCGCTGAGATCCTGTGCGGCCAGGTTCAGCGTTTTGTACGCTTCTTCGCCGGTACGCAGCAAAGCGCGTGCGCTGATTGCGAGTTTGTCCAGTATGTCATTGAGCTGCTCGGCAGTTGGCGGCGTGTCGAGATACAGGACGATCTCGGGCGCAAGGCCGCGCTCCTGCAAAAGCTGCAATGCAGCGCGTGATTTTGAACAGCGCGGGTTGTGGTATAGCGTTAAATCGGTCATGTGCGGGTTCGCATCTTGCGTCAGGTGGCGACTATTCTAACCGTGTCGAGCGTTGATGTGCGTAGCCCTGTGTGCAGTAAAGCCTTGCATTGAGTTGTCGATTAAGGGCACAACTGACTCATATTAAGGACAATAGCGTGGCTATACTGCGGTCAGCTAAGGAGAAGGCATGCGCCAACAGTTAAGAGAATGGTTCGAGTTCTGGCGGTTTCTGTTCCAGCGGTTTTTTGCCGATCAGGGCACAAGCAATGCGGCTGCGCTGACCTACACCACGCTGTTTGCCGTTGTGCCGATGATGACTGTCACCTTTACCATGCTCTCGGCGATTCCTGCTTTTCAGGGCACGGATGAGCAAATCCAGAATTTCGTGTTTCGCAATTTCGTGCCTTCGGCGGGCGAGACTGTCCAGGAGTATTTGCGAAACTTCACCGTCCAGGCGCGTCAACTGACCTGGATTGGGGTGATTATCCTGGCGGTTACTGCATTTTTAATGCTGGTGACCATCGAGAAAACCTTCAACACTATTTGGCGCGTGCGCCAGGCAAGGCGTGGCGTCTCCAGCTTCTTGCTGTATTGGGCGATCCTCAGCCTGGGGCCGATCTTGCTCGGCGCCGGGTTTGCCATCAGCACCTATGTTGCATCCTTGTCGCTGATGTCTGGCCCGGATGCATTGATAGGAGCCAAGACCCTGCTGCGCTTTATGCCTCTGATCTTCAGCGTGGCAGCTTTCACCTTGTTATATGCCACTGTTCCCAATGCACAGGTGCCGCTTAAGCATGCGTTGCTTGGCGGCCTGTTTACGGCGGTATTGTTTGAGGTGGCCAAGATGATATTTGGCTTGTATGTACGTTTCTTCCCGGGCTATCAGCTCATTTATGGCGCGTTCGCCACCGTGCCGCTGTTTTTGCTTTGGATATATTTGTCCTGGTTGATTGTGCTGTTTGGCGCTGAGCTGGTGTGCAATCTGTCTTCGTCCTACCAATGGCGCCGTATGGACATTCCAAAGATTTTGCTGGTAATGGCGGTTTTGCGTGTGTTCTATGAACGGCAACAGTCGGGTTTGAAGGTTCGCTATCGTGACGTTCGCCGTAAAGGCTGGCGGCTGCCCGAGCATGAATGGGAAGAGGTACTGGGATTTCTTGAGAATCAGCGCCTGGTCACGACCAGCGGAGCCGGTGCCTGGGTGCTGATTCGAGACCTCAACAGTTTCTCTTTGCAGCGGCTGGTCAGTCAAAGCCCGTGGCCGATGCCACAAATAGAGCAACTGCCGCAGGCATTGGATGAGCCATGGTACCCGGCACTGCGTGATGTGCTTGAGCGCTTCCATGAGCAGCAGGCACATTTGTTCGAGGGCAGCCTTGCACAGTGGCTACAGCCTGCAACGACTGACAAATAGTGTCAGTTTCCGGCGAACTGCCGCCCAGCCGGGTTGCGGCTATTGTCGGTATGTTGCATGTGGCGGGTCGGCCAGGGGCTGGCATGGTTCTGGCAAAGGGTTTGTTCAAGGCATCAAGAGCACTGCGCCTTGGGTTGCAGGGCTGGCGGTTAGGCCGGGGAAGAACAGGCAAGTATTCGAGCTGTGATAAAGCAGACAATCTGGGAGCTTAAAGCTGGATATGAGTACAAGAAAGGGCAAGGTTGTACCGCTGTGTGCCTATGACTCGGATGCAGCGCTTGAGCGGTTGAACCGGCTGACAGGACTGCGTTTTAGCCATTGGCCTGAATCACTTGTCGCCCATGCTCACACGCATGCCGAGGCGGTTGAACCGTGCAGCGCAGAGCCTGTGGCGGCCGAGAGCATTTCGGTGTCAGAGCATCAAGCCAGCGCCTGATGACCTGCGCTGGCTTCGAGTTCGGCAGCTTGTACAAAGAGCTCTTCAACTGCCAGGGTTTGAAAGCTCACCGCGCTGCGCAGCTGCAACTGCATGTCTTCGATTTGTTGCTTGAAGGGCAGTCGTGCAATGCCGGACAGCATGATCTTGTGGTGAGTATTGACCTGGCCATGATCAATCGCAATTTCACGCCGTTTGCCCGCGTCCATATAGGTCACAAACAGCGATGCAGGCAAGTTGGCTAGCCCCGGAACATGCAGCCAGACCGCCACGTTGTACTCAGCGATGCGCCCTTCGAAAGCACTCACTTGCTGACGAGCGCTTTTAACTATTTGAGAGGGGACGTTGCCGATCAATGTGTCGTGTGGCTGGGGCATTTTGGCATCCGGGCTGAGAACTGATTTCGACATCACCATTGGGGCAAATTATAAACCTCGGTGTGCGCTGCAAACTGTGCGCTCAAGCGATAACCGGCGTGATCAGTCTCGCAGATTTAAGGATTCGCCAGGACGCTCAGGGGGCTTAGCCCAGTCCCATCGGATGACGACTTACCAATGGCGTGCTGAGGTTTGAGGCCGGCAGCGGCAGGATCTTCTGGCTGTTGGAATTGGCGAGTTGCAGCCAAATACTTTCACCCTCGACAAACTGACCAAGTGGTAGCCATAAACCGTGATGCCAGCCGCTGCCGATGGCTGGTGTACTTTGCAGCAAGCCCGGATGGGTTTGTGCAACAGGTGCCCTGCGTAGCCAGACCGGGCGAGGCAGCCCCTTTAGGTAGCGCAGGCCAATATGCAAGCCTGCGGGATTCAGGTGGCGCCAGCGTACCAATGCAAGAGTGGGTGTCTCGCTGCTGTTGACAATCAGTACGAGCTGACCGACTTGCAGCGCTTTGGCTCGATCCGAGTGGCAGAGTATGCGGGCGCCGCCCGGGCTGGTATCGATTACCTGGACTTCGATGCGGGGCGGACGCTGCCCCAGCAATTGTGCATGGATAGTATTGAGCCCAACCAGTAAGTCACAGTTCGATGGCGCTTCGGCACGCTCATGGCGTCGTTGCTGGCGTCCCATCCAGTGTTGCTGGACATGGTTGAGGACTTTGCTCTCGGCAGCCGTTCGCAGTGGAGCGGGTTCATGCAATGCAACCAATAGAGCGCCGAGTTCAAAGCGGCGCAAATACTGGGGATCGCCCGTCACTGACTGGTCAAGACTCAAGCAGGGTCGTGATTCGCTGAGGTCAACGATCGGCCCCTCGACATCGTCCTCTGCGTCCCAGGGTAAAAGCCGCGCTAATCCTGTAATCGGAGCCAGGGCGCTAAATAGCAGCAGGCACTCGCCTTCATGCAGGTGAAACGGGTTGCTCAGCGCCATTAACAGCATTTGCTGGTAAACGCCACGCAGCGTTGGAGAAGGCGCAGGCTTGAAGGCGGCGGCCACAGGTTCATCCAGGCAGGCCTGATGTTCGCCGATCCAATACAGCAGGTGGCTGTCACGCCATAGGCTGGGCGGTGGCTCTTGGTAGACCTGGTAATGGCGCAATTGGGTTTGTGCCAGGAAATGCTGCGCCATATACAGGCACCACGCCAGGTGCGGGCGCGACGGGTTGCGGCCTTGGAGAATTTGCAGCAACAAACGCTTAAAGCCAATTGCCAGTTCGCTGCACAGGTGTATGTACATCACCGGAGGCGGGGTATGGCTTTGCTGGGAAAGCGAGTAGTGGCGATATTCATCGCTGAAGTTTTGCAGCGCGCGCTGTCTTTCGAGTAAGGTCATCGTGCTGCGATTGAGCCGAAACAAAAGGCTGACGACTTGTTCCAGGGCAGCTTCAAGGGAGGCCATGCGAGCGTTGCTGAAACATTCCGCGAGCTCGGACTGTGGCACACACTGTTCATCAATGATGTCCGGCACCTCCAGGCGCAAGGCATCGAGCGTCATATCAACCCTGCCAGCACGAGGATCGAATACATGGCTGCACAACTCCAATGGGTCATTCGTATAGTTCTAGGCGTATTTGCAGTGGTCGTCCTGACAGCATGCTCAGACGCGACTGGTGTTGACCAGTATGGACGCAAGGTACCTGTTGAGCGGATCGAAGGCCAGTGGTTAGTTATCAATTATTGGGCCGAGTGGTGCGCACCTTGTCGAACTGAAATTCCTCAGCTCAATGCCTTGGATAAAGAGTTGGCCGGCAAAGGCGTCAGTGTCCTTGGAGTGAACTTCGATAACTTGCAGGGCGCAGAACTTGAAAAGGTCAGTGAGGCGTTGGGCATCACCTTTACGGTATTGGCCAGCGATCCCGCCGAGCGTTACAAATTGCCGCGCAGTGAAGCCTTGCCGGTAACTTATATCATTGATGATAGCGGGCGTACGCGTGAGCGCTTGCTGGGCGAGCAAACCGCAGAAGGCATCAAGACCAAGCTCGCGCAGCTAAAGGCCGAGGGCTAGAACGAGATGAGCAATGAACTGGAAGCCAGAGCCAGCTTGCATGGATACATCAGTGGACGGGTGCAAGGCGTGGGTTTTCGCCTGGCCACGGCCGCGCAAGCCGAGCAACTGGGTATTGATGGTTGGGTGAGGAACTTGCCGGACGGCCGGGTAGAGGTGATGTGCGAGGGTGAAGGGCAAGCCGTCGAGGCGATGCGTAAATGGCTTGAGCAGGGTCCGAAAAAGGCCAGGGTCGAGGCTGTTGCCCTGACCGAGCAAGGTGTTCAGGGGATCGCAGGTTTTATCATTCGCTGATGGAGCAACCCCTGTTTCACTTGCCTAGCGGCTGCCCGCACAAGCGAGCAGCCTTGTGTCTAGTTGCTGCCGGGGTCGGCGACCAGGCGCCCGGCATCCTTGGTCAGTGAGCGCAAGAATGCCTCTTGCAGCTCGGGGTCGTTGCGGGTCAGCTCGATCAGGCTTTGTTCCAGTTCGCTGGCTTCCTCTTCGAGGCCCAGTTCGGAAAGCCGTTTGACGCGATGCACCCACTGGCGAGTGTCGTCGCCTTCCAGATCATCATAAATAAGCCTGTGCGCCTCGTTGAGCTTGCCACGCAGTGTTCGGCTGACCATCAAGCTGGCATCGGCCCGGACTTCACTGTCCGGATCCTCGACACTGATAAGCAAAGAGCTGACGCGACTTATGTCCTGTTCGGCAAATGGGCTGTCGAGCAGGTTGATGCGCAGCACGCCGCTGCGATCAGTTGAAAGCTCATGCTGTTCATTGCCAGCCTTGACCAGCACCGGACGTTCAGACCAGGGCAGGCTCGAATATTCGAGCCGGGCATCCTGGCGCTGTTCGTCGATACTGGCCAGGTTTTGCTGCGAGCGGCCGTTTGACTGCACATTCATAAATGGGTTCAGGCCGGCAAAGCCGTAGCTGATCCAGTCTTTGGTTGCGGTGTCAGGCAGGCTGCCCAGCAAGACCACATTCAATATATTGGCACCCACGCCAGCCACTACGGCTACAGCACCGAGCGGAATCTCGTACAACTCGCGCCAAGGTTGATAGGGCGTGTAGCGGTCGTATTTACGTGTGACTTCAAAGACGGTGACCTCAAAGGTCTTTTGCTCATTTATCCGCACACGGCGCTGCGGCAGTTCAAGCACGCCGGGTTGACCGGCGTCTATCAGCAGGCTGTGATCGAGTAGTTTGCGCTCGATGCGTTCCTCATGTTCGCTGCGTTGAGGAAGTTGGTTGGCGCAGCCGCTCAGAAAAACGGCGCCGCAAAGTGCGGCGCCGCCAAGGCGTAGGGTGTTTCTATTGAACATGATGGCTCTTGCTATAGGCTGAAATCAGCGGCTGATACGTGCTTTGATAAACGACAGGATGTCAGCGGCTGGAACGGCTTGAGCTTCAGTGTCGAGCCGGCTCTTGTATTCCAGGTTGCCTTCAGCAAGGCCGCGGTCACTGACCACGATGCGGTGCGGGATGCCTATCAGTTCCATGTCTGCGAATTTGATGCCCGGACTGGTCTTTTTGTCACGGTCATCAAGCAATACTTCGTAACCGGCAGCAGTCAGTTCGGCGTAGAGCTTGTCGGTTGCTTCGCGCACAACCTCGGTTTCGTAACGCAATGGCACCAGGGCGATATGGAAGGGGGCCAGGGCGTCATTCCAGATAATCCCGCGCTCGTCTGAGTTCTGCTCGATTGCAGCGGCGACAACGCGCGACACACCGATGCCGTAGCAACCCATGCTCAGGGTAACTGGCTTGCCATTTTCACCCAGCACCTGGCAGTTCATGGCTTCACTGTACTTGGTGCCGAGCTGGAAGATATGGCCCACTTCAATGCCACGCTTGATCACCAATGTGCCTTTGCCGTCTGGGCTTGGATCGCCTTCGACGACATTGCGCAGGTCCGCAACCTCTGGCAACGGCAAGTCGCGTTCCCAGTTGACCCCGAAGTAGTGCTTCTCTTCGATATTGGCGCCAGCTGCAAAGTCGCTCATCATCGCCACGGAGCGGTCGATGATGCAGGTGATTGGCATATTAACAGGGCCAAGTGAGCCTGGGCCTGCGCCAACAGCGCTGCGAATTTCGTCTTCTGTGGCGAAAACCAGTGGGTTGGCAACCTGTTCAAGATTGGCCGCCTTGATTTCGTTGAGTTCATGGTCGCCACGGATAACCAGGGCAACCAGGGTGCCTTCTTCAGTGCCGCGGGCAATCAGCGTTTTGATGGTTTTTTCGATTGGCAGGTTAAAGCCAGTGATCAAATCGTTGATGGTCTTGGTGTTTGGCGTATCGACCAGGCGCAGTTCTTCACTGGCCGCGCCGCGCTCGGACTCACGTGGCACCGCTTCGGCTTTTTCGATATTGGCGGCGTAATCGGATGCATCGCTGAACGCGATATCATCTTCGCCAGACTCCGCCAGAACATGGAACTCATGGGAGCCGGTGCCCCCAATCGAGCCGGTGTCGGCCTGCACTGGGCGGAAATCAAGACCCAGGCGGCTGAATACATTGCAGTACGCCTGATGCATGCGGTCGTAGGTTTCCTGCAGGGACTCTGGGTTCGCATGGAAGGAGTAGGCGTCTTTCATGATGAACTCACGGCCGCGCATCAAGCCAAAACGTGGACGGATTTCGTCACGGAACTTGGTCTGGATCTGGTACATGTTGATTGGCAGCTGCTTGTAGCTGTTGAGCTCATTGCGCGCCATATCGGTGATGACTTCTTCGTGAGTCGGACCTGCGCAAAAGTCACGACCATGGCGGTCTTTCATGCGCAGCAGCTCCGGGCCGTACTGTTCCCAGCGGCCTGATTCCTGCCACAGCTCGGCCGGCTGGATGCCCGGCATCAGCACTTCGAGTGCGCCAGCAGCGTCCATTTCCTCGCGCACGACACGCTCTACCTTGCGCAGGGTGCGCAGGCCCATAGGCAGCCAGGTGTAGAGGCCGGAAGCAAGTTTGCGGATCATCCCGGCGCGCAGCATCAGCTGATGGCTGACGACAACGGCATCGGATGGGGTTTCTTTTTGTGTGGCGAGCAGGAACTGACTAGTACGCATGGTTGACCGTTCTGTCTGTTGCAAGGGCAATTAATTGACCGGCATTGTACGGTGCCTGCACTGAGACGTATAGGATGCAGATATGCACAATAAGGGGGATTAGGATGTCGGAACTAACAGCGGAGCAAGTACAAGCGCTTATCTGGTCTGGATTACCGCAAGCGCAAGAGATGCAACTGACCATCGATCGGCTTGATTCTGAAGGCGCCTTGGCGCGTATACCTTTCTGCGCAAGATTGGTGCGCCCCGGCGGCACTATTTCGGGGCCGACTATCATGGCGTTGGCGGATGCGGCGATGTATGCGGTGGTGTTGGGTCGGCTGGGTCGAGTGGAGATGGCAGTGACCTCCAACTTGAATATCAACTTTCTGGTCAAACCAAAAGCGGTCGACTTATTGGCGCAGGCAAAAATATTGCGTTTAAGTCGGCGCCAGGCGGTGTGTGAAGTCGCATTGTATTCGGCGGGCAATGAAGATGAGCTGGTCGCCCATGTGACGGGAACTTATGCGCTGCCTATTTAAGACCATGGTGCTGTTTATATATCGCCAGGCGATGCAGCATTACATAATAAAAAACCCGGCCGAAGCCGGGTTTTTTATAACGCTTGCAAACTAACCGAGGATTACAGCACGTCCAGCGGGTAGTCCATGATCAGACGGAAATCGTTGATATCGCCGCCGTATGCATTGCTGGAACGGTAGAAGGCGTTACGTACACGGAAAGACAGGTCTTTCGCAGCGCCATCTTGAATTACATACTTGGCTTCGATGTCGATTTCACGCTCTTGAGCGTCGGTGCCAGTGCCAACATCAATGTTGTCGCCAGCGATGTAGCGGGTCATAAAGCTCAGACCTGGTACGCCGTAGCTAGCCATGTTGATGTCGTAACGTGCCTGCCAAGAATCTTCGTCTTTGCCGTTGAAGTCGGAGTATTGAACCGAGTTCGCCAGATAGATGGTGCCGCCGCCGTCTACACCGTAGACGTAGCCAGCATCACCGCTAGAGCTTTGATAGGCCAGGGTGAAGGTGTGCGCGCCGATGTTGTAAGCGCCCGCCAAGCTCCAGATATCGTTGTCAACTTCGCCGTAGATTTCGTCGCCATCACCTTTGGTGTGGTAACCGTTGAGGTCAAAGTTCAAGCTTTGATCTTCAGCGATCGGCAGATTCCAGTTGACGTTCAGGTAGGTCTTTTTGAAGTAGTCTTCAACGTCGGAGTAGTGCAGGCCAGCGCTGAGGTTATCAGTGAAGCTGTAGTTTGCACCGTAGATGTTGGCTGACTTCAAGCCAGTACCGTCAATGGTGTCGCGACCGGTTGCAACCTGGCTGCTCATTGCGGTGAAGCGACCAGCGCTCAGTTCCAGGCCTTCGATTTCGTTGCTGACCAGGTAGGTACCGGTTGCAGATTCAGGCAGGATACGGCTGTCGTCAGTGCTGAATACTGGGCTGGCAACAAACATGTCACCGTATTTCAGGCCAGTGTTGGATACGCGGAATTTGATAGCGCCGCCAGCTTGAGATTGGGTTTTCTCATAGTTGCTGTCGCTGTCTCGTGAAAACAGACCGCTACCACCGTGACCGCTACCGCCGTCCAGCTTCAGGCTGCTCAGGGTGAAAGCGTCAAAACCAACACCGATGGTGCCTTGGGTGAAGCCCGATTCAAACAGGGTGCGCAGACCCCAGCCAGTTTCCTCGCGGTAACCGCTGTCACCTTTAGGAGCTGATGGGTTAGGGCCATTACGGAAATCACGGTTCATGTACAGAACACGGTTGAAGATGTCGAAGCTGCTATCTTCAAGAAAGCCGTTAGATTCGGATTGGCTAGAGGCGAAAGCCATTTGAGTGCTACCCGCGGCTACTGCCAGGGCCATTACGCTCCACTTCATCACTTGCATCGTGACTGCTCCTTTGGTTTTTTAGAAGAGTTGTGCTGCCCAATTAATTATTGTATGGACGGCTCTTTCTTTTTGTGTCGGCGGTAACTTATAACACGCAGCCAATATTGGCGATAGTTGCCGTCTGCTCGTTGCTGGTTCTTTTCAGTGATGTCGCAAATACTGATTGAACATGTCGCAATTTCATAGATTTTACTGGTGCATGAGTTACGCCAACGGATCTTGTAATTGTTCACTTATAAAGCCCTGATTGCGGGCTTGCTACGCCGCATTCCGAGCATTGCCGTAGCAGAAAGCAAAAGTCGTGCTCAAAACGCTATCTTTCTTAATTTCCTTGATCTTTGCGTCCGCTCTTGATGGCGGCTGGGTGATCTTGGGCCATGTTATAGCTAGTCTTTGCGGGCCTCACAAGCATTTTTTCTTGGAATTTCAATGCTTGAGACGCGGTTTCAATTTTGTATCAGCAATTTGCCCCAGTGTTTGCCTGGGGATTGTCCCCGCCTGGTTTTAAGATGCTATCTATTACCGAAGGGAACAAAATGGTGCATGCGAATACCGGCTTGAAATTTTTCGTGCCACCTCTTGGTGCGTCTATCTGGTGGTTGTTTTTTGAGCGATTTAGCAGCATTTGCGCTCGAAGCTTGCCTCAGCGCGTATCCTTACGCTTCAGCTATAGGGTACAGGCTGCCTGATTACAATTTTGTTACTACCACTGTTACGAGGTTATTTATGTTCGCGTTGGATTCACGCCTGCAGAGCGATACCAGGGTTGTCGGCGATTTCCCCCTGTGTCGCTTGCTGTTAATGAATGATGCCAACTATCCATGGTTTATTCTGGTGCCACGGCGTGAAGCGGTGACCGAGGTGTTTGACCTGGATGCAGCGGATCAGCTTTTGCTCTGGCAGGAAACCTCGCAGCTTGCGGCGTTCTTAAAGCAGGAGTTCGCTGCGGATAAAATGAATATCGCGACCTTGGGCAATATGGTTGCCCAACTGCATATGCATGTAGTGGCACGGCGTGCCACTGATGCTGCATGGCCAGCACCTGTCTGGGGCAAAGCACCTGCGCAAGCCTATACTGAGGCAGAGATCTCCGACCTTCGCCGGCGCCTGGGCGCGGCAAATTTTGCAGGCTTTAGTGCCGGGGAATGAGCATGGATATTGAAAGTCGTGTAGTCGAGCTTGAAACCCGCTTGGCGTTCCAGGATGACACCATCCAGTCACTCAACGATGTACTGGTGGAGCAGCAAAGGCGTATTGATCATTTGCAATTGCAGGTGGCTGGGTTGGCCAAGCGTCAGGAAGAGCTGACCGGGCAGCTTGAAATTTCAGAGGATGAAGCGCCGCCGCCTCACTATTGAGTGTTAATAAAGAGCTAAAAAAACCCGCTAAATGCGGGTTTTTTTGTGTTTGCCAGTTAGCGCCTTGCAGGCGGTGCGGCGATTACATCTTCGGCTTGCAGGCCCTTGTCGCGTTGCATGACCGAAAATTCAACGCGCTGGCCTTCGACC
This sequence comes from Pseudomonas sp. S9, assembly GCF_000222125.1. Classification (NCBI taxonomy): domain Bacteria; kingdom Pseudomonadati; phylum Pseudomonadota; class Gammaproteobacteria; order Pseudomonadales; family Pseudomonadaceae; genus Pseudomonas; species Pseudomonas sp. S9. The sequence continues at coordinate 355,095 of NZ_AFFX01000002.1, forward strand.
AGGACGCGATGGCCTTCACCGCGGATTGCACGAAAATGCACAAATATATCGTCGCCTGAGTCGCGGGAAATGAAGCCAAAGCCCTTGGACGTATTGAACCACTTGACCGTGCCGTTTTCACGGTTGGCGTCTGTGGGTGACGATAGTGACTGGCGTGACGAGGCGAACCGCAGGTTGATGCACAGGTGCAGCAATACGCCAGCAGCCAATACCAGCAGGCTGAACAATGTGGCTGGGAGGTGGGCGATCACCGGCAGCGGTGCAACTAGAATCAGTGCCTGCAGTACGGTGGCTGTCAGTAAAAGCACGGATACCAGATTCTGCAGAGCACTGCGTGGTCCGGCGTGCCAGATAGGGAGTTGAGGTGCTAGGGTGAGGTTGAGCAGGCCAAACAAGGCAAGGCATAGCGCATCGGCGTGTTGCAGGAATGCCGGGGCGTGATTTGTAAGGCTGGGCACAAAGGATAGAAGCAGGGCCGCTAGACCCGTCAGCAGGTGGACGATTTTCAACATGTTCAATGAGCTCACTTAATTTAACCAATCGCTAGGAAAACTGACTGCATATGCGTTGCCGTAGATGTGGAAGGCGTGGATAGCTTAAGCAGGCAGGCGTGCTAATAAATGCCAAAAGCGGAGTCGCTAGCACGGAGGCGTATTTAACAGTAAAGGGCGGGGCGACTCAATGCTGCTGACGCAGCTATGCCCGGCTTTGCTGGTCAGCAAGTCTCGGGTGACAAGGCCCGAGCATGTCGGGCCTTGTGGTCTTGCGCGGTGAAGCTTTATCAGGCAGCGAGCAGGCTGCGCAGCATCCATGCAGTTTTTTCGTGGACCTGCATGCGCTGGGTCAGCAAGTCGGCGGTAGGTTCGTCGTTGACCTTTTCCAGCAGCGGGAAGATGCCACGAGCGGTCCGGGTCACGGCTTCCTGGCCTTGAACCAGCAGCTTGATCATTTCCTCGGCCGTTGGGATGCCTTCCTCTTCCTTGATCGAGGACAGGCGCGCGTAGGCGGCGTAGGTGCCTGGTGCCGGGAAGCCAATGGCACGGATGCGCTCGGCAATATCGTCAACCGCAACTGCCAGTTCGGTGTACTGGCCTTCGAACATCAGGTGCAGGGTGTTGAACATCGGGCCGGTGACATTCCAGTGAAAATTGTGGGTTTTCAAATACAGGGTGTAGGTGTCTGCCAGCAGGCGAGAAAGGCCTTCGGCGATTGCTGCGCGATCCTGTTCGGCGATTCCGATGTTGATTTCCATACCTTTTATCCTCTCAGGTTGGGCGTGAATTGGGTGCCCTAAATATGGGTGAATTCTAGCATTGGCAGTATGGCACTGCGCCCATGCTTGTCTCAATGGGTGTCATTGCTTGAGTCTATTCAGGGGCTTTTGGTTCAATAATTGTCGCTTGTTGACTGACAATGGCATCGATTATCAGCTCTGTTTGGCAGGGGATTTGGCTGACGATCAGGGCGAGAGATGTGGTCTGTGATCGAATAGCCACAGCGGGGCGGCTGCATGTGGCGGCTTAACCATATATAATCTCGCGCTTTGCCGAGATTTATGCCGGTGTTTTGTGCTGCCCAAGCCCGGTGCGGGGCGATTGCCTGTCATATTGTGTGTGACCAACACAAATTAGTGCATACATCTATACGGCCAGATTTGCCTGAAGCTAAATGCTGCACATTGGACGCCAGGCGTTCAGGCGTGCAGCCTACGAATTCAAGACTCAAGAGAAGCGACTAACATCATGATGCGCAGCCACTATTGCGGCCAGTTGAACGAGAGCCTGGACGGTCAGGAAATTACCCTTTGCGGCTGGGTTCACCGTCGCCGTGACCACGGCGGGGTTATCTTCCTCGATATTCGTGATCGTGAAGGCCTGGCTCAGGTGGTGTTTGACCCTGATCGTGCTGAAACCTTTGCTGTCGCCGATAAAGTGCGCAGTGAGTTTGTGGTCAAGATCACCGGTAAGGTGCGTCTGCGTCCGGCTGGTGCGGGCAACTCGAACATGGCCTCTGGCGCGATTGAAGTGCTCGGCTATGAGCTGGAAGTGCTGAACGAAGCTGAAACCCCGCCGTTCCCGCTCAACGAATACTCCGATGTGGGCGAAGAAACGCGCCTGCGTTATCGCTTTATCGACCTGCGTCGCCCAGAAATGGCAGCCAAGCTGGAGCTGCGTTCGAGCATCACCACCAGCATCCGTCGCTATCTCGACGAAAATGGCTTTCTTGACGTAGAAACGCCGATCCTGACCCGCGCGACTCCAGAAGGCGCACGGGACTACCTGGTGCCTAGCCGTACCCATCCTGGCAGCTTCTTCGCCTTGCCGCAGTCGCCGCAGTTGTTCAAGCAGTTGCTGATGGTTGCCGGTTTTGATCGCTACTACCAGATTGCCAAGTGCTTCCGCGACGAAGACTTGCGTGCCGATCGTCAGCCGGAATTCACCCAGATCGACATCGAGACCAGCTTCCTCGATGAAAAGGACATCATGGGCATCACCGAGAAGATGGTGCGCCAGCTGTTTAAAGAAGTGCTCGACGTTGAGTTTGGCGAGTTCCCGCACATGACGTTTGCAGAAGCGATGCGTCGTTATGGTTCGGACAAGCCGGATCTGCGCAACCCAATGGAGCTGGTCGATGTTGAAGACCAACTCAAAGAGGTTGAATTCAAGGTGTTCAGTGGTCCGGCCAATGATCCAAAATGCCGCGTTGCTGCACTGCGCGTTCCGGGCGGTGCGAGCATGCCACGCAAGCAGATCGACGACTACACCAAGTTTGTAGGTATCTACGGCGCTCGTGGCCTGGCGTACATCAAGGTCAATGACCGCGCCAGCGGTGTTGAAGGCCTGCAATCGCCAATCGTGAAAAACATCCCGCTGGAAAACCTCAATGTGATCCTTGATCGCGTGGGAGCGGTTGATGGCGACATCGTCTTCTTCGGTGCCGACAAAGCCAAGATCGTCAGCGAAGCCCTCGGCGCGCTACGTCTGAAACTGGGCACCGACCTGGATCTGCTGACTTGCGAGTGGGCCCCAATGTGGGTGGTTGACTTCCCGATGTTCGAAGAGAACGACGACGGCAGCTTCAGCGCTCTGCATCACCCGTTCACTGCACCTAAGTGCACCCCGCAAGAGTTGGAGGCCAACCCGGCCACCGCGTTGTCGCGTGCTTACGACATGGTGCTTAACGGTACAGAGCTGGGCGGTGGTTCGATTCGTATCCACCGCAAGGAAATGCAGCAAGCCGTATTCCGCCTGCTGGGTATCGAGGCAGCTGAACAGGAAGAGAAGTTCGGCTTCCTGCTCGATGCGCTCAAGTATGGCGCACCGCCGCACGGTGGCTTGGCATTCGGCCTGGACCGCCTGGTCATGCTGATGACCGGCGCACAGTCGATTCGTGAAGTAATCGCCTTCCCGAAAACCCAAAGTGCTGCCTGCGTAATGACCCAGGCGCCGGGGCTGGTGGATAACAAAGCGCTGCGCGAGTTGCACATTCGCCTGCGTGAGCAGCCAAAGGCTGAGTAATAAACATTGGGCACTCTCGTTAAGCGGGTGCCCATAAGTAATTGAAAGCGGAGTTGTTATGGCGGGTCATTCCAAGTGGGCAAACATCAAGCATCGCAAAGGGCGTCAAGACGCCAAGCGCGGCAAGATCTTTACCAAACTTATTCGTGAACTGACAGTTGCAGCAAGTCAGGGCGGTGGGGTTCCGGCAGACAACCCGCGCCTGCGCCTGGCGGTCGACAAAGCCCCGACGGCAAACATGACGCGTGACACCATTGATCGCGCCATTGCGCGCGGCGTGGGGTCGACGGACGGCGAGAAAGTCGAGGAGCTCAGCTACGAAGGTTACGCCCCAAGTGGCGTGGCCATCATCGTTGAGGCCATGACCGACAACCGCAACCGCACGGCAGCCGAGGTGCGTCATGCCTTTACCAAGTGCGGCGGTAATCTCGGCACCGACGGTTCGGTCGCCTATATGTTCGAGCGCAAGGGGCAAATCAGTTTTGCCCCGGGCCTGGACGAGGAGGCGCTGATGGAGGCGGCTCTTGAGGCGGGTGCTGATGATATTGTGACCAACGATGATGGTTCGATCGACGTATTCACTGCCTTTGTCGACTTTATCGCGGTAAGCGAAGCCCTGACGGCAGCGGGTTATAAGGCTGAGGAGTCGGAGGTGGTGATGTTGCCATCGACCTATTCGACGCTTGAGGATGTCGATACGGCGCAGAAAGTGCTTAAGTTGATCGATATGCTTGAAGACCTGGACGATGTGCAGAATGTCCACTCCAATGCCGAGATTCCTGACGACGTCATGGCCCAGTTGGGATAATGAAAAAGCCGGAGTAAGTTCCGGCTTTTTTAATTGGCCGGGGTTTTGTAGAGCTAGGGTGGATAACGCTTTATGCATCCGCCATCGGCGGTATCCTGTCTTCGGTTGTCGGGTGGGGCAAGTGTTGCCTTGTCGCGCCCTGCGGCCCGGGCGGCGATTTTTAATTCACCGGCGTGAGAGCCTGTTGTTATGACACTGATTCTAGGGATAGACCCAGGTTCACGGATCACCGGCTACGGCGTGGTGCGCGACACTGGTCGCACTTGCGAGTATGTCGCCTCGGGCTGCATTCGCACAGGCAATGGCCCGTTACCCGAGCGCCTGCAGGTTGTCTTTCGCGGTGTGCGCGAGGTGATCGAAACCTATGGCCCGGTGACCATGGGCATCGAGCAGGTGTTTATGGCGCGCAATGCCGACTCTGCGCTCAAGCTGGGTCAGGCCCGTGGCGCTGCGATTGTCGCGGGCGTCGAGGCGGGGCTGGATATAAGCGAATACACTGCAACCCAGGTCAAGCAGGCTATTGCCGGCACGGGTGGCGCGGAGAAGGAGCAGGTGCAAATGATGGGCATGCATTTGCTCAAGCTGGTAAAAAAGCCACAGATTGACGCTTCAGACGCATTGGCCATCGCCTTGTGTCATGCCCATCATCGTCAAAGTCTTATTCCCCATGGTCTGGTCGGTGCCAAGCGACGTGGCGGGCGCCTTCTTTTGTAGTTTGAATTTTTAAGGATTTAACGGTGATCGGACGTTTACGCGGCACCTTGGCGGAGAAACAGCCGCCGCATTTGATTCTGGATGTGAATGGCCTGGGTTATGAGTTGGAAGTACCCATGACAACGTTGTACCGTTTACCTTCGGTAGGCGAGCCGCTGACGCTGCACACCCATTTGGTCGTGCGTGAAGATGCGCAGTTGCTGTATGGCTTTTTTGAAAAGCGTGAGCGTGAGCTGTTTCGCGAGCTGATCCGGCTCAACGGTGTGGGGCCCAAGTTGGCGCTGGCGTTGATGTCCGGGCTTGAGGTCGACGAGTTGGTGCGCTGCGTCCAGGCGCAAGATACCTCGGCGCTGGTGAAAATCCCCGGCGTCGGTAAAAAGACTGCAGAACGCTTGCTGGTCGAGCTCAAGGATCGATTCAAGGCTTGGGAAACCTTGCCAGGCATGACTTCTCTGGTGGTGGCGCCCGCAGCTGGAGCGCTTGCGCCAAGCGCCGAGAATGATGCGGTAAGTGCCTTGATCTCGCTGGGCTACAAGCCGCAAGAAGCCAGTCGTGCGGTTTCGGCTGGCAAGGAAGATGGTTTGAGCAGCGAAGATTTTATAGATGGTTTGAGCAGCGAAGATTTGATCCGGCGTGCCCTGAAAGGAATGGTTTAAATGATAGAGGCTGACCGCCTGATTACCGCCAGTACGCGTGATCGCGATGAACAGGTCGATCGCGCGATTCGCCCGCTCACGCTCGCCGAATACATTGGCCAGCCGAGCGTGCGTGAGCAGATGGAGTTGTTTATCCAGGCGGCGAGGGCGCGCAAGGAGTCGCTGGACCATACCCTGATATTTGGCCCGCCAGGCCTGGGCAAGACCACCCTGGCCAATATCATTGCCCAGGAAATGGGGGTGTCGATCAAAAGCACCTCTGGCCCTGTGCTTGAAAGGCCGGGTGACCTGGCGGCGCTGCTGACCAACCTGGAGCCGGGCGATGTACTGTTTATCGATGAGATTCACCGGCTTTCGCCCATTGTCGAGGAAGTCCTGTATCCGGCGATGGAGGATTTCCAGCTCGATATCATGATTGGCGAAGGGCCTGCTGCGCGCTCGATCAAGCTCGACTTGCCGCCTTTTACCCTGGTTGGTGCCACAACCCGCGCTGGTATGTTGACCAATCCGCTGCGTGACCGCTTCGGCATCGTCCAGCGTCTGGAGTTTTACGGCACCGATGATCTGGCGACTATTGTCAGCCGTTCTGCGGGGATTTTGAATTTGCCCATAGAAACCCAGGGGGCTTTCGAGATCGCACGTCGCGCCCGGGGCACGCCACGTATCGCCAATCGCTTGCTGCGCCGCGTACGTGACTTCGCCGAGGTACGCAGCAATGGCGATATCAGTCGCCAGGTTGCCGATCTGGCGCTCAACCTGCTGGATGTGGATGAGCGCGGCTTTGATCATCAGGATCGTCGGCTGCTACTGACCATGATCGAGAAGTTCGACGGTGGCCCGGTCGGGGTTGATAGCCTGGCGGCGGCGATCAGCGAGGAGCGTCACACCATCGAGGATGTGCTGGAGCCCTATTTGATCCAGCAGGGCTACATCATGCGCACCCCGCGGGGGCGCGTGGTCACGCGACATGCTTATTTGCACTTTGGACTCAATGTGCCCAAGCGCATGGGGGAACTTCCGGTCGCGGATCTGTTCAGTGTTGACGAGGATTCGATTCTATAGCTGGGCCTGGGTCGGCTGATGGGTCGATGAAGGGACTGGGTGATCGGAAAATATATTTGCTTTACCCAATTGGCAAGAGCAGGAGCTAGCACTACAGTATGCGCGCGCAAAACGGAGTTCAGCCGTTCGCTCATCATTGTCGGGTTTACTACGAAGACACTGATGCCGGCGGTATCGTCTACTACGTCAATTACCTCAAGTTTATGGAACGGGCTCGCACCGAACGGCTGAGAGATCTGGGTTTTTCCCAATCTACGCTGGCAAGTGAGGGCCTGTTATTCGTCGTGCATTCGACTGAAGTGCGCTATCACGCACCGGCGAAGCTCGACGATGAACTATCAGTAACTGCGCAAGTGATTGAATTAAACCGTGCCAGCCTGAAGTTTCGTCAACAAGTCAGGCGGGTTGCGGATGATGTGCTGCTCTGTGAAGGGCAGTTTTTGGTGGCCTGTGTGCGCGCCGACAATTTGAAACCCCGGGCCATTCCCGAAGCTCTGCGTACAGCCTTTGCTGAGCAGGGCGGCGCGGGTACATCTACAGCAGGAGAGTAAGCGTGGAAGCCAACGCCGTTGACCACATGTCGATGTGGAGTTTGATCAGCAATGCCAGCCTGGTTGTTCAGTTGGTCATGTTGACCCTGGTGGCCGCATCGGTCACCTCCTGGATCATGATTTTCCAGCGTACCACCATGCTTCGTGCTGCCAAGCGTTCGCTCGATTCGTTCGAGGAGCGTTTTTGGTCGGGCATTGATCTGTCCAAGCTGTATCGTCAAGCCGGCAGCAATCCTGATCCGGATTCCGGCCTGGAGCAGATCTTCCGTGCCGGTTTCAAAGAGTTCTCGCGCATGCGTCAACAGCCGAATGTTGACCCCGATGCAGTCATGGACGGCGTGGCCCGTGCGATGCGTGTGGCTATCTCGCGTGAAGAGGAGAAGCTTGAAACCAGCTTGCCGTTCCTCGCCACAGTTGGCTCCACCAGCCCGTATATCGGCCTGTTTGGTACCGTGTGGGGCATCATGAACTCCTTTCGCGGCCTGGCTCAGGTGCAGCAAGCCACGCTGGCCACTGTGGCGCCAGGTATCGCCGAGGCATTGATTGCCACTGCAATCGGCCTGTTTGCAGCGATTCCAGCGGTCATTGCCTACAACCGTTTCTCTTCGCGTGGTGAGATGTTCATTGCTCGCTATTACACATTTGCCGACGAGTTCCACGCGATCTTGCACCGCAAGGTACATACAACAGAAGACTGACCGCCAGTTGATTTGATAGCGGGCGTCAGCTGTTTTGCGAGGGTTGGGCGGGCAATAGCCGCCCGCCAACCACTCAACGCTGACGCGGTATTCTGCCAAGGGCTGGTTTAGCTGTTGGCTCACTCGATAGGTTTTTAAGCGATGGCCAGAATTCGTAACAGACGCAAGCCGGTCGCCGAGATGAACGTGGTGCCCTACATCGACGTGATGTTGGTGCTGCTGGTTATCTTCATGGTGACTGCGCCGATGCTCAACCAAGGGGTCAAGGTCGATCTGCCGCAGGTCAGCAGCCAGATCTTGCCGCAAGACAACGACGCCAGGGTCCTGACGATCTCGATCAAGGCCGACAAGTCGTATTACTGGAACATGGGCGCGGAAGTCGACACCGACACCGTGCAGGATCAGGCAGTATCGCTTGACGGCATGACCAAGGCGGTAACGGCGATCATCAATGAAAGCCGACGCCAGGGTAAGCAGGTCCAGGTCTTTGTGCGCGGCGACAAGTCGGTCGACTACGGCACGGTGATGGCTGCCATGGGTGGTTTGCAGCAGGCTGACGTGGGTAACGTCGGGCTGATTACCGAGGCCCCGTGATGCGCGAGCAACGTGAGCGTTCCACCTCGGAAAGCTATTTCTGGCCAATTGTCTGGGCGGTGACCCTGCACACGCTGATGTTCGGCATGTTGTTTGTCAGCTTTGCTTTTGCCCCGGATCTGCCACCGGCCAAGCCGATTGTTCAGGCAACCCTGTATCAGTTGAAGTCGCAGAGCCAGGCAACGACTCAGACAAATCAGAAAATTGCCGGCGAAAAGAAGAAGACAGCAGCTCCGCAGTACGAGACCGAGCAGCTGGAACAGAAAAAAGCTGAAGAGCAGAAAGTAGCGGCGGCCAAGGCCGCGGAACAAAAGAAAGCGGACGAGGCTCAAAAAGCCGAAGCTGCGAAGAAGGCCGACGAGGCTAAAAAGGCCGAGGCAGCGAAAAAAGCTGAAATAGCCAAGAAAGCCGATGAGGCCGCCAAGAAAAAAGCGGCCGAGGACGCCAAGAAGAAACAGGCGGAAGAAGAGGCCAAGAAAAAAGCAGCTGAGGACGCTAAAAAGAAAGCGGCCGAAGATGCGAAGAAAAAGAAGGCAGCAGAGGAGGCCAAGAAAAAGGCCGCGGATGATGCCAAGAAGAAAAAGGCCGCCGAAGAGGCTCGCCGCAAAGCTGTAGAGGATAAAAAAGCTGCTGCCCTGGCTGAGTTGCTCTCCGATGATGTGGGCCACCAGCAGGCATTGGCAGATGAAGTCGGTGATAAAGTTGCTGGCAACCTTGATGACTTGATCGTCAAGCTGGTCAGTGAGCAATGGCGTCGTCCGCCTTCGGCACGTAATGGAATGAGTGTTGAAGTGCTGATAGAGATGCTGCCTGATGGCACCATCACCAATGCCAGTGTGTCGCGCTCAAGTGGCGATGCACCTTTTGATAATTCAGCCGTACAAGCCGTGCGTAACGTCGGCCGTATCTCTGAGATGCAACAACTTGATCGTGCAACGTTTGACAGCCAGTACCGCAAGCGTCGCGCTATCTTCAAACCGGAGGATTTAGATCTGTGAATACCCTGATGCGTATCGTTCTACTGAGTTTGACCATGATGGTCGGCGCAGTACAGGCGGCTGATCCACTGGTCATTAGTACCGGTACTGACCGCGCTACGCCAATTGCGGTGGTGCCTTTTGGATGGCAGGGCGGCAGTGTGCTGCCTGACGACATTGCCGAGATCGTTGGCAATGACCTGCGCAACTCGGGTGTATTCGAACCCATTCCCCGGCAAAACATGATCAGCCAGCCGACCCAGGCCAGTGAAGTGATCTACCGCGACTGGAAAGCAGTCAACGCGCAGTATGTCCTGGTCGGCAGCATGGTGCCGGCCGGTGGTCGTATCCAGGTGCAGTACGCCCTGTTTAACGTGGCCACCGAGCAGCAGGTGATGACCGGTACGGTTGGCGGCACCACCGACCAGTTGCGCGACATGGCGCATTACATATCCGATCAGGCGTTTGAGAAGCTCACCGGTGTCAAGGGTGCGTTCTCTACCCGTTTGCTTTATGTCACCGCTGAACGTTTCTCGGTGGACAACACGCGCTATACCTTGCAACGCTCCGACTATGACGGTGCGCGCGCCGTGACCTTGCTGCAATCGCGTGAGCCAATCCTGTCGCCCTCGTTTGCGCCGGATGGCAAGCGCATTGCCTATGTCTCGTTCGAGCAGCGTCGCCCACGGATCTTTGTCCAGTATATTGATACCGGACGTCGTGAGCAGATCACCAATTTTGAAGGCCTGAACGGCGCTCCAGCCTGGTCTCCGGATGGCAAGCGCCTGGCATTTGTCCTGTCCAAGGACGGCAATCCGGAAATCTACGTGATGGACCTGGCGTCCAAGTCCCTGCGCCGGGTGACCAACCAGTTTGGTATTGATACCGAACCCTTCTGGGGTAAAGATGGTCAAACCATCTACTTCACATCGGATCGTGGTGGAAAGCCACAGATCTATAAAACCAATATCAATAGTGGTTCAGTTGAACGTGTAACGTTTGTAGGTAACTACAACGCCAATCCAAAACTGTCTGCTGATGAGAAAACCTTGGTCATGATTCATCGCCAAGAAGGCTTCACCAACTTCAAAGTAGCGGCTCAAGACCTGCAGCGCGGAAACGTGCGGATACTTTCATCCACAAATTTGGATGAATCACCCACTGTTGCGCCTAATGGCACCATGATAATCTTCGCAACCCGCCAGCAGGGTCGGGGAGTCTTGATGTTAGCGTCCGTAAATGGTCGCGTCAGGCTCCCTCTTCCTACCGCTCAAGGCGAAGTTCGAGAGCCTTCCTGGTCCCCCTACCTGAACTGATGCGGCGTTGTACATTTGTTACTTTGCAATTTTGCTTAACACACTGGGGTTCATTAGGAGCTATATGATGGAAATGCTGAAATTTGGTAAGTTTGCTGCACTGAGCTTGGCTCTGGCTGTTGCTGTTGGTTGTTCTTCGAAAGGCGGCGACACCGCTGGTGAAGGCGCAATCGATCCTAACGCTGGTTACGGTGCAGACGCAGGTTCGGTTGACGGCAACATGAGCGAAGAAGCTGCTCTGCGCGCCATCACCACTTTCTACTTCGAATACGACAGTTCAGACCTGAAGCCAGAAGCCATGCGCGCTCTGGACGTTCACGCCAAAGACCTGAAAGCCAACGGCGCTCGCGTCGTTCTGGAAGGCAACACCGACGAGCGCGGTACGCGTGAATACAACATGGCTCTGGGCGAGCGTCGTGCGAAAGCCGTTCAGCGCTACCTGGTTCTGCAGGGCGTTTCTCCTGCTCAGCTGGAACTGGTTTCCTACGGCGAAGAGCGTCCAGTTGCAACTGGCAACGACGAGCAGTCGTGGGCTCAGAACCGTCGCGTCGAACTGCGTAAGTAATTCGATATGCAAAAGTGCCGACGTCTCGTAAGCCTACTCGCACTCAGCCTGCCACTTGTGGCCTGGGCTGAGGTTCCAGTTGTGGACAATAACTCGGGCAGCTATCCCGCACCGAGTTATGAGACGTCCGGCGCCTATGCAGGAGGCGGAGCGCAAGCTCCGACCTCTGCGCAGGGCATGCTATTCAACCAGTTGCAGCAAATGCAGGACGAAATCGGTCGGCTGCGCGGCATGCTTGAAGAGCAGCAAAACGATATTCAGCGCATGAAGCAAGAAAACCTTGAACGTTACAAGGATCTTGATCAACGGCTGAGCAGTGGGGCAGCAGGTGCTGCAGCCACACAGAATTCCTCCGCAGGTGGCGACAGCAGTGCTGGCGCTGCACCTGCTCCAGCTTCAGCGGGCGCCAGTGAGCCTGATCCCGAGAAGGAAAAGCTGTTTTATGACGCTGCCTTCGACCTGATCAAGACCAAGGACTTTGATAAAGCCAATCAGGCGTTCAGTGCCTTCTTGCGCAAATATCCGAAAAGCCAGTACGCCGGTAATGCGCAGTACTGGCTGGGCGAAGTCAACCTGGCTCAAGGCAATCTGCAAGGCGCCGCCCAGGCGTTTGCCGATGTGGGGCAGAAATACCCGCAGCACAGCAAGGTGCCTGACTCGATGTTCAAGCTGGGCGATGTTGAACAGCGTCTTGGCGATCAGGACAAGGCAAAGCGCACCTTCCAGCAAGTGATCGCGCAATTTCCCAACTCGTCCGCAGCGCAACTTGCTCAACGCAACCTGCAGCGGATGTAGCCTTTAATTTGCTAAAATTGTAAAAAGAGCGCCGTGCCCAGATCGAGCACGGCGTTTTTATTGGTGGACAGGCTAACTGTGCTTGTCCTTGCAGCTATTGATAATCGATAGCTGCTTTCTTTCCCGCAACGGAGGCGGACAGCCTGTTTAGCTGTTACGCCCGTGGCTTATATGCAAAAGACCCTGCGCATCACCGAGATATTTTTCTCGCTGCAGGGGGAGACGCGTACTGCTGGTTTACCCACAGTATTCGTGCGCCTGACCGGCTGCCCCCTGCGTTGTCAGTACTGCGACACTGCCTATGCCTTCAATGGCGGCGAGTTGATGTCGCTTGACGCCATTATCGAAAAAGTCGCCAGCTATTCACCGCGATACGTCTGTGTCACCGGCGGCGAACCCTTGGCTCAGCCCAACTGCATAGCCCTGCTTGAGCGCCTGTGTGACGCCGGTTTCGAGGTGTCGTTGGAAACCAGCGGCGCTCTCGACGTTTCGGCGGTTGACGGGCGCGTCAGCAAGGTACTGGACCTTAAAACCCCGGGTTCGGCAGAGGTGGCGCGTAACCGCTACGAAAACATCGACCTGCTTACCCCGAATGACCAGGTCAAGTTCGTCATATGCTCCCGCGAGGACTACGACTGGGCGACCACTAAACTGATCCAGTATCGGCTCAATGAGCGTGCTGGTGAGGTGCTGTACTCGCCCAGCCATCATCAAGTCTCTGCCCGTGACCTGGCTGACTGGATAGTTGCCGACAATTTGCCGGTTCGTCTGCAGTTACAGCTGCACAAGATTCTCTGGAATGACGAGCAAGGCCGCTGACCCAGGTTTTAATCGGCAGCTGCAAATCTTAATTTGAGCATGGCGTCGCTGATAATGACGCGAGGAAGTTATATGAGCATCAAACGCGCAGTCATCCTGCTTTCCGGCGGCCTCGACTCGGCTACTGTGGTTGCCCTGGCCAAGGCCGAGGGTTATGCCTGCTACACCATGAGTTTTGATTACGGCCAGCGCCATCGATCGGAGTTGCAGGCTGCGGAGCGTGTGGCGCAGCAACTGGGCGTTGTCGAGCACAAGGTGATTGGCTTGAACCTCAATGGCATGGGGGGCTCGGCGTTGACTGACAGCAGCATCGACGTGCCTGAGGCACCGTCCGAAGGCATTCCGGTCACCTACGTGCCTGCACGCAACACTGTATTCCTGTCCTTGGCGCTGGGCTGGGCCGAGGTGCTGGGGGCGCGCGATATTTTCATTGGCGTCAATGCAGTGGATTATTCGGGCTACCCGGATTGCCGCCCCGAATTTGTCGAAGCATTCGAGCGCATGGCCAACCTGGCGACCAAGGCTGGCGTGGAGGGCAATGGCTTTCGCATACAGGCACCGCTGCAGAACATGAGCAAGGCGCAAATCGTTCAGGCCGGGGTTGCCCAGGGTGTTGACTACGCTTTGACCGTGTCCTGCTACCAGGCAGACGACCAGGGTAGAGCCTGCGGCAAGTGCGACAGTTGTCGCCTGCGCAGCGAGGGATTTGCCGCTGCTGGCATTGCCGATCCGACCCCGTATGCCTAAAAAATGCGTTAAAGGGTTGAATTACTGAATCAAATCAGTATTATGCGCCCCCGCAACGGGTCGTTAGCTCAGTTGGTAGAGCAGTTGGCTTTTAACCAATTGGTCGTAGGTTCGAATCCTACACGACCCACCATATTGCCTTCACAGTCATGTCGATTGGCTGTGCAGGCCGAAAACCCGAGTGTTCTCTGGCAGAACCTCGGGTTTTTTTATGTCTTTTGTTTGTGCGCCGGCCATGCTGATCAAGGCGTTTGAGCAAAGTTGCCCGAACGCGATATTATGCCCGCCGCTTTAATGCGCCGAGGCCTGAAGATAACAGGCCCGTGTCGTATCCATGCCAGCCAAACCGTGTTGTACACCCCGTCTGCCAGGCCCTTGTATAGCCAACAGCAGGGGTATACTTGAATCCCGTGCTGATAGACCGCTACAGGGCCTGATGACATGACGCAGATTTCCGAACGCCTTCTGGTTCAGGCGCACTTAGACGCCAAGCAACCGGCGCCGCTGACCGCCGAGCAAGAGGCGTTTTATCGCGCTGAAATTGCCGCGGAGCTAAAAAAGCAGAATGCCGTGCTGGTCGCGCATTATTACTGTGACCCGGTGCTGCAAGCGCTAGCTGAAGAAACGGGCGGCTGTGTTTCAGATTCGCTTGAAATGGCGCGCTTTGGCAACCAGCATCCTGCCCAGACCGTGTTGGTGGCGGGCGTTAAGTTCATGGGCGAGACTGCGAAGATTCTCAACCCTGAAAAGCGTGTGCTGATGCCAACGCTGGAAGCCACTTGCTCCCTTGATTTGGGTTGTCCGATCAATGAGTTCGCCGCTTTTTGCGATCAGCACCCCGAGCGTACCGTTGTGGTTTACGCCAATACCTCTGCAGCGGTCAAAGCCCGTGCCGACTGGGTCGTGACATCCAGCTGCGCGGTCGAGATTGTCGAGCACCTGATGGACAACGGTGAAAAGATCATCTGGGCTCCGGACCAGCACCTGGGGCGTTACATCCAGAACAAGACCGGCGCGGACATGCTGTTGTGGGACGGCGCCTGTATCGTCCACGAAGAGTTCAAGGCCAAGCAGCTCGAGGACATGAAGGCGCTGTACCCGGACGCTGCCGTTTTGGTTCACCCGGAATCACCGACTGCGGTGATTGAGCTGGCGGATGCCGTGGGCTCGACCAGCCAGTTGATTGCGGCAGCGCAAAGCCTGCCGAACAAGAGGTTCATCGTCGCAACCGACCGCGGTATCTTCTACAAGATGCAGCAGCTGTGTCCCGATAAAGAATTCGTCGAGGCGCCAACCGCCGGTAACGGCGCGGCATGCAGGAGCTGCGCGCATTGCCCGTGGATGGCAATGAACACCCTCGAGCGTACGCTCAATTGCCTGCGTGAAGGCAGCAATGAAATCTTCGTCGATTCAGCGCTGATTCCCAAGGCCATCAAACCGCTGACACGCATGCTTGATTTCACCAAGGCAGCGCGCATGAGGTTGTCCGGTAACGCCTAAAGGCGTGTGGGGCTTCATGCACAGCTTGGGGTTAACAAGCCGCGCTTATCCTTGAGTGTCTTGCCTATGGGGCGGCGGACACGCCTGGCGTTGTCCGCCTACCTACTGTCAACGAGCTGCACTGGCTGTTGAGTGCGTGGCCCTTGGGGCCGGTTAATTGAGCATTTCGTCGATCATGCGCTTCTCTTCGGCCAGCTCACGTTGGCGGGCGTCGATCCGTGAGGCCAGCTGGAAGTTGTTGGCTGCGCGGCGTTTGGCGTAGTCGAGCTGCTCGATTGCCTGCTTGTAGTCGCCAACCAGGGCGAAGTATTCGGCGCGCGCCTGGTGCAGGCCGATTCTGTTGCCGCTGAGGCCGCGTACTTCTGCAACTTGATACCAGACGTCAGGATCCTTGGGTCGCGACTTGAGCAGGGCGTCTAGCTTGCTCTCGGCGTCTTGGGTGCGGCCTTGGCGGATCATCAGATCGACCCGTGCCTGGTTCAGTGGGTAATTGTCTGGATAATCCCTGAGCATGCGCTCCAGGCGGCTCTGGGCCTCACTCAAGCGGCTGGCTGCGGTATCCAGGTCAACCTGGGCGAGGTTGTAGGGAATCGACTTGGGCGACTTGCTCAGCAGCTGGGCCAGAATCTCGCCGGCCTCTTTCTGTCTTCCGCCCTTGATCAGCGCGATGGCCAGGCCGTAGCGTGCAGCGTCGTTTTTCGGGTTTTCGTTCAACTCGGCGCGAAAGCGTTTTGCCGCCAGGCCGGGCGTGCCTTCATAAAACAGTTGCACCCGAGCGCGCATCAGCTGGTATTCCAGGCTGTCTTTCTTGCCGCCGCTTGGTAACTGCTCTGCGCGGTTGCGGGTGTCGGCGATACGCGATTCGGACACCGGGTGGGTGAGCAAAAATTCCGGCGGCATGCGGTCATAGCGATACTGACGCATCAAGTGCTCAAACATGGTCGGCATGGCCTTTGGGTCGTAACCGGCCTTCTCGAGGTTGATAATACCGATACGGTCGGCCTCTGCTTCGTTCTGCCGGGAAAAGCGCCGTTGTTCCTGGATGGCTGCTGCCTGGGTCGAGGCGATCGCCGCAATACCAGCGTCACCTGCACCTGCTGCTGCAGCGACAATTCCTGCCAGCATCGCCGCCATTACCGGCAGTTGCATGCGTTGCTGGGCTTCCAGGCCGCGGGCAAAGTGACGTTGCGACAAGTGAGCCAGTTCGTGAGCCAGTACCGAGGCATATTCTGCTTCAGTCTCGGCATACAGGAACAAGCCGCCGTTGACCCCGATAATCCCGCCGGGGGCGGCGAATGCGTTGATCTGCGGGCTGTTGAGCAACACGAACTCAAGGCGTCGATCATTCAATTGGCTGCTTTCGCTGAGCCGGTAGACGCTGGTCTCGACGAAGTCCTTGAGCTGGGGGTCGGATAATTGGCTTACCTGACCCCGTAGCAGGCTCAGCCACGCCCGACCTAGCTGATGCTCCTGCTGGGGTGAGACAATGGCCGAGCTGGCGTCTCCCAGTGACGGCAAGTCGTTGGCAGCCTGGGCGGAGGCAGACAGGCAGGCGAGCGTCAAAAGGGCAGGGCGCAGGAAATTCATTCAGGGTGCTCTTGGTTTTCTGGTGCCCATACTGTAGCTGTGATCAGGTTGCTATGACCAGTGGCGAGGGAAACCTGCGCAGGTCACTGTGTCGATATCGCTGCTGGCGCAACGTCATGAGCCTGTAGCACCGCCTTGAGCATGGCAAGCGTGGGTCACATCGCGTATGTTGCGTCTCCTGCCGCTGTGCCCGCATCTCAAGGTCAACCGCTCGGTTGTTGACCATGAAACAAGCGGTAAAGATATGGAGCATGTTTTCGGCAGGATTTTGGAGATAGTTTGATGAGTGATGTACAAAATTCGCCGCCAGCCTACGATGCGCAGGTGGATGCCAGCGGCTTGAATTGCCCGATGCCGCTGCTCAAGGCCAAGCTTGAGCTGAACAAGCTGCTAAGTGGCAATGTGCTTAAAGTGATAGCAACGGATGCTGGCTCACAGCGCGACTTTCGCGCATTCGCTACGCTGGCCGGGCACAGTTTGTTGCATGAAACCGTGGCGGACGGTGTGTACTGCTATTGGCTACGCAAAGCCTGAGATGGTATTGCGGTGGTTGAAGATGCTGCTGATTATCGGTTGATCAAGGATTATTAATGCTTAAGGTTTTACGTGATTGGCTGCACCGCTATTTCTCCGATGAGCAGGCGGTGGTGCTGGCTGTTTTGCTGGTTGTCGGCTTTGCCTTGATCCTGACATTGGGCGGCATGCTCGCGCCTGTACTGACGGGGCTGGTCCTGGCTTTTCTTATGCAGGGCATGGTCGGTGCGCTCGAACGCCTGCGTGTGCCACATATCATCGCGGTATGGCTGGTCTTTGCATTGTTTGTCAGCAGTTTGGGCTTGATTATCCTGGTGCTGATGCCGCTGCTCTGGCATCAGCTCAGCACCTTGTTCAACGAATTACCGCGCATGCTGGGCGAGTGGCAAACCTTGTTCATGATGCTGCCCGAGCGCTATCCCGGGCTGGTCACCGAGCAGCAGATCGTGCAGTCGATAGAGTCATTGCGCGGTGGCGCGGGCAAGTTCGGCCAGTGGGCCTTGTCGTTCTCGCTGTCGAGCCTGCCTGTATTGGTTGGCGTGATGATCTACCTGGTGTTGGTGCCGATTCTGGTGTTTTTCTTTCTCAAGGACCGTGAAGTGATCGGCAAGTGGTTCAGTGGCTATCTGCCACAGGAGCGTACGCTTATCAGCCAGGTCGCGACCGAAATGAACAAGCAGATTGCCAATTACATCCGTGGTAAGGTGATTGAGATCATCATTTGCGGGGTTGTCACTTATATTGCCTTCGCCGCACTGGGCCTCAACTATCCGGCACTGCTGGCCTTGGCCGTGGGCCTGTCGGTCGTGGTGCCATACATAGGCGCGGTCGTCGTGACGGTGCCAGTGGCGCTGATCGCCTTGTTCCAGTGGGGCTTTGGTGATCAGTTTTTGTATCTGATGCTGGTCTACTCGATCATTCAGGCACTCGATGGCAATGTGCTGGTGCCTCTGCTGTTCTCCGAGGCGGTCAAGCTTCACCCGGTGGCGATTATCTGTGCAGTCTTGCTGTTCGGCGGTTTGTGGGGCTTCTGGGGTGTGTTCTTCGCGATCCCCTTGGCAACCTTGTTCAAGGCACTGCTGGATGCCTGGCCGCGAGTAGAGAGCAACGAGCCACCACCACAGCCTTGCGCTTAATAGCGTTGGTTTGATCGGCCAAGCGCCGCGCAGAAAAAAGGCCACTACATCAGTGGCCTTTTTAGTTTCGAACGCCAGCTATTGGCTGGCAGGTCAGGCTTTATTCAACGCTTGTGCCGCCGCCAGCACCGCATCGACGTGGCCCGGGACTTTAACCCCGCGCCATTCCTGGCGCAGTACGCCATCCTTGTCGATCAGGAAGGTGCTGCGGTCTACGCCCATGTATTCCTTGCCGTAGAGTTTCTTCAGCTTGATCACATCGAACAGCTTGCACAGGCTTTCATCCTTGTCTGAAATCAGCTCAAAGGGGAAGCCTTGCTTGGCCTTGAAGTTTTCATGCGATTTCACGCCATCGCGGGAAACCCCAAAGATCACCGTGTTGGCGGCCTGGAACTCGGAAAACTGATCCCGAAAACCCTGGCCTTCGGTGGTGCAGCCGGGCGTGCTGTCCTTTGGATAAAAGTAGATCACCACTTGCTTGCCCTTGAGCGCGGACAGCTGAACCTGTTGTTCGCTGGTGGCCTGGGCCTGGAAGTCGGTTACCGGGGCATCAATCTTCACTGTCATACAAATCTCCTGGGAAAAACTCTGCAAAGGGCTGCGACAGCAGGTTTCAAGGGTTTTGTGGGCGCCAGGGCTCAATCAACGCATCTAGGTTGAGGGCATCGGCAAAGTCGAGGAACTGGTCGCGCAGCCAACTGATTTGCGTGCCGGCGGGCAAGGTGACCGTTAATGTGGCATTGAGCATGGTGCCGCCTGTCTGCGGTGCCTGGTAGGTGTCACAGGTCAGGTTCTCCAGCTCGACATTGTGGTCGATAAAGAACTGGCACAGCTCGTTGAGAATGTCCGGACGGTACACCGAGCTGACATAGGCCACGTAAGGCAAGGCCTGGGGCCGGTTCTCGGTGGCCGCACTGCGAATCACATTGGCGGTAAAGCTGTGCTTTTTGGACAGCGCCGGCAAACTTGCCTCAAGGCGGGCGAGGGCATCCCAGCTCCCGGTGATTTGCAATACCAGCGCGCTGAACTCGCCATGTCGGCTCAAGCGTGTGCTGATCACGGCACAGCGGTTCTCGTGGCTGGTGCGGCACAGGACGTTGGTCAGCTCCATGGCGTTAGGGCCGAGCGCGCTAATAACGAGGAATTGTTCGCGTACTGAGGGGGGGGACATGCAGCCTTCCTAAACAATGAGTGAGCAATTTTTCTTACACAGCGTTGCTCAAAGACGGAAGGGTAGCGAAAAGCGCTGCTGAGGGGAATCACTCCTCCAATAACCGCTTCCCAACCTGGCGCCCTGAGCGAATCCATATCCAGCCGGTCATATTGTTAAAAGCGTCTATGGCCGCTGTTCCACTTGCCTGGTAAAGCCCAGAAAAATGCAGCACCAGACAGGACCTGATAATCAATCAGACCGCGCAAGCGACTTTTTTGCAGTCGCCATGCGGGTTTTTTTAAGCTTTTTGCCAAGTATGCCGGTCTTTTGTTGAGAGTCTCAGGTTGTAAAAGTCTTGATGATCAAGCCTGATTTCGCCGGATTTCCGCCGTTTCAAGCCCGCACCGCCTGGGCCGGTGGTTGAGTAAGGTTGTGCCGAGTGGCATCTACTAGCCGGTAACCCAAGTACTTCGCTTGTGCAAGGCTCATAGCGCCAGTACCATTACGGCTCTCTTTTTTTGGCAGGAGCGGTTGCATGATTGCGGGCAGTATGGTGGCACTGGTCACTCCTATGGATGCACAAGGTGGTCTCGACTGGGATAGCCTGAGCAAACTGGTGGATTTCCATCTGCAAGAAGGCACCAATGCCATCGTCGCGGTCGGCACCACTGGTGAGTCGGCGACCCTGGAAGTGTCTGAGCACATTGAGGCGATCCGTCGCGTTGTTGATCAGGTAGCAGGGCGCATCCCGGTGATCGCAGGTACCGGCGGCAACTCCACGCGTGAGTCGGTAGAGCTGACACGCGCAGCCAAGGATGTCGGCGCAGACGCTTGCCTGCTGGTAACGCCTTATTACAACAAGCCAACCCAGGAAGGCTTGTACCTGCATTTCCGCCACATTGCCGAAGCCGTTGCGATCCCGCAGATCCTTTACAACGTGCCGGGGCGCACCGTTTGCGACATGCTGCCCGAGACCGTTGAGCGCTTGTCGAAGATCGACAACATCATTGGCATCAAGGAAGCCACGGGCGACCTGCAACGCGCCAAAGAAGTGATTGATCGCGTCAGCAAGGACTTCCTGGTCTACTCCGGCGACGATGCCACTGCGGTTGAGCTGATGCTGCTGGGCGGCAAGGGTAATATCTCGGTCACCGCCAACGTCGCTCCGCGTGCCATGAGCGACCTGTGTGCCGCAGCCATGCGTGGCGAAGCGGCTATCGCGCGTGCCATCAACGATCGTTTGATGCCGCTGCACAAGAATCTGTTCATTGAATCCAACCCGATTCCAGTCAAATGGGCACTGCACGAGATGGGCATGATGCCAGACGGTATCCGTCTGCCTCTGACCTGGCTCAGCCCGCGCTGTCATGAACCGCTGCGTCAGGCTCTGCGCCAGTGCGGCGTATTGGTTTAATTGAGGAATTACTACGCATGAAGCGACTGGCCGGACTTACAACACTTGCCTTGATTATCTCCAGTACCAGCGGTTGCGGCTGGCTCTGGGGCGAAGATGGCTATTTCCGTGATCGCGGCAGCGATTACCTTACTGCCCGCCAGACTGCCCCAATGCAGCTTCCGGCCGACGTGCACAGCAAGCCGCTTGACCCGTTGCTGCCTATTCCACAGCAAGTGGCTACGGAGAACGTCGAAGGTGAGTATGACGTGCCGCGTCCTCAAGCGCTGCAGGTTCAGGCAGACGCCAGTGAGTACAGCTTGCAGAAGAGCGGTGCTTCGCGCTGGATTGTCGCGCAGCGCGTGCCAGCTGAAGTCTGGCCAGTGGCGCGCCAGTTCTATGAATCCAATGGTTTCCGTATTGCCAGTGAGCGTCCGCAAACCGGCGAGTTCACCACTGACTGGCAGCGTTTTGAAGACCTGTCGCCAGCCATGGCGCGTCGCCTGAGCACCCGCGTTTCCGGTTCCACGCCTGATGCCGAAACCCGTGTCCGCGTGCGCATCGAGCCCGGTGTGCAGCGCAACACCAGTGAAATCTTCGTCGTCAGTGCCGAGCGTCCTGCCGGTAGCACTGCGGATGTGGCCTTCACCGAGAAAAGCATCAATGAAAGCCTGGATGCTGCGCTGCTCGATGAAATGCTCGTAAGCATGGCTCGCAGCACGGAGCAGGGTGGTTCGGTTTCGTTGCTGGCTGCGCGTGATTACGACGCACCTAGCCGCGTGAGCATGTCGCAAGACGGTAATGGCAATCCGATCCTCAACCTCAGCTCGGACTTCGACCGTGCATGGTCAGGCGTGGGCCGCTCGCTGGATTCGGCTGACGTTCGGATCGACGACCTCAACCGCAGCCTGGGCGTCTACTACATCAACCTCGCCGAAGGCGCCAAGTCCAAGGAAGAGAAGCCAGGCTTCTTCAGCAGCTTGTTTGGCAGCGAACCTGACCAGGAAGAAATCGACGCACGGGCAGAGCGTTATCAGGTACGGCTGACAACAGTAGGCGACAGCGTTCAAGTGTCGGTCGAGAAAGACGCGAACACAGTTGCACCTGAAGACGTTTCGCGCAAAATCCTTGGGTTGATCCAGGATAACCTGGGTTAAACCGAGCATCATGCGGCCTTGTCGGCAGCATGATTTAGACACTGAAACAGGGCTGCAGCCGCAGCCCGCATGAAACCGATAGGCGAAACCCATGTTTCGCCTGTTTCGTTTGTTCAAGACGGAAACTCCGACATGACCACGCCTGCGACCCTCAGCCTGAAAAAAATCTACTCAGGCAAAGTCCGCGACCTCTATGAAATTGATGACAAGCGCATGTTGATGGTCGCAACCGACCGTCTCTCTGCGTTCGATGTCATTCTCGATGAGCCGATCCCGGAGAAAGGCAAGATCCTTACCTCGATTTCAAATTTCTGGTTCGACAAGCTCGCGGCCGTGGTGCCCAACCACTTCACCGGCGACAAGGTTGAAGATGTGGTCAGTGCGGCTGAATTGCCTCTGGTTGAAGGGCGTGCGGTGGTTGCCAAGCGTCTCAAGCCTGTAGCGGTTGAAGCAATTGTACGTGGCTACATCGTGGGTTCCGGGTGGAAGGAATACCAGAAAAGCGGCACCGTCTGCGGTATTCAATTGCCGGCTGGCCTGAAAGAGGCTTCTAAATTACCTGCTCCCATTTTCACCCCTTCGACCAAGGCTGCAGTGGGTGACCACGACGAAAACATCTCGTTTGAGCAGTGTCAGGCGATTATCGGTGACGAGCTGGCGCTCAAGGTTCGTGATACCGCAATTGCCCTGTATAGCGCTGCTGTCGAATATGCAGCCACACGGGGCATCATCATCGCCGATACCAAGTTTGAATTTGGCCTGGATGAAGACGGCACCCTGACCCTGATGGACGAGGTGCTGACGCCTGACTCCAGTCGCTTCTGGCCAGCAGAGAGCTATGTCGAAGGCAGCAATCCACCCAGCTTCGACAAGCAGTTCGTGCGCGATTGGCTGGAGTCCACCGGCTGGAATAAACAAGCGCCAGCCCCAGCGGTTCCAGCGGATGTCGCGCAGAAAACCGCCGACAAGTACCGTGAAGCGCTGACCAAGCTAACGGCTTGATGGGTTAATCGGTCAAGAGGGCGCTGCGGCGCCCTTTTTTGTGGGCGCGATTTGGCGTAATGCAACGCAGCCTGATTGCCCAGAACCATTCGCTCTAGAGCCATCGCCCTGCGCTGATGGGCCTGCAGTCCAGGCAGATGCCTCTCGTGGGTTCGGGCGATTTGTAATATCTGAAGCCGCCGCGACTCTATTTATCAGTACAGAGAAACTCGGTGCAGCTGCATTGCCAGCGTTTGCACGGCTTATGACTCGCAGGAATATTTATATTCAGTCTCTATAGATGGTTTTGGAACGATTACCTGAAACTATTTATCGCGCTAATATTTAGTACCACTCAAGTCGATTTCTCTGGCGAACCAGCGGGTGTTTAACTAGCCCCGTACCCAGCAACTACCAGCCACAACCTACAGGCCAGAATGCCTGGACCGGCCCGGTAGAAGCTTGAACATGACCCATTTAATTTACTCAGGAGTGACCCAGATGAAAGCTTCCATTGCCCTCGCAGCAGCCTTACTCAGCCTGGCCCCGGCAGCATTTGCCAGCACCAGCAATGCCGCAAAGGTTGATCCCGTCCAATATCAGTACGGTACCGAACTGGACGTGGCCAAAGTGATCTCGTTGACCGACGTCAGCCAACAACGCGGCGTAGTCCCTGTGACCATGGTGTACAAGGACAGCGAAGGCAATGTGCACAAACTGCAGTTCCTCCAGCTTGGCGGCGCGAACTCATCGGGTTAAGCCATGCGTAACCACAACCGGAAGCCGAACCTCAGTACGTTTGCTTCCGGTTTTTTTATGCCCGTTGTTTAAGCCGGGCTTTCGCCTGTGCTTAACCGGCGGTGGACGGCTCTGATGCGAGCTCAAGCAAAGGCCATGTTGCGAGCCAGTTCTTGGTTTTCAGGCGCTCTTGATAGATGGCATTTTTTTCTCCAGCAAAGCGCCATGTGTGCCTGAGCACCAAGCCAAATAGATCATCGAGCCCAAAGGGCGCTGCAATCTCGCAGGATCTGTCCTTGCCCAGTCTTACCGCTACTGCCGTTGCTGTTTCAGGCCAGAAACGCATGGCGTGGGTGGCACAAAGGTAAGGTTCATCGCCGTTGCGAATATGCATTCGTGCTTGGTTTTTCACCGACCAGCTAACCGATGCATCAAGCTTGCGCAACCTGGCCTCAAGGGCCTGGTCCTCCTCGGGCGTGCAGCGCTGTGGATCAAACCAAATGACATCGATATCGGTTGCGACTGCACCAGGCGCAAGGCCGTGCAAGTGATCCCAAACAGCGTTTCGAACAAAGCCCGCCGCTATCCAGCAATCGGGCAACGCCAGGGAGTGCACCATTTCCAGCAGGCGCCAGCGCAAGGCATCGGTTGCAAGTATGGCCTGGAGTCTTGATGCATTGTCCATCGGCTGCGCCTTGATCGTGGTGGGGTCGACTTCGGCGCCAGCCTGAGTTCTGACTGCAAAAGCAGGCGGCTGGATTATTGCGCTACCGGTCATCGCCCTTGGACGCTTCATCTGTAATTTCAACTAGCCACTCAACTCTATAAACCCGTAACGAGTGATTAAACCAAGCCGATGCCCAGGTAACCCAACCAGAACCGGCTTGGCAGCATCCAATGAACGGACTCAGGAGTAAACCAGATGAAAGCGACTACCGCCCTTGCAGCAATACTATTGAGCTTGGCCCCAGTAGCCTTTGCCAACGCCAGCAGCATTGATGACCTCATGCCTGTTCAGTATGAATACGGCAACGAACTGGATGTGGCCAAAGTCATATCCTTGACCGATGTCAGCGAGCTACGCGGTGTGGTCCCGGTCATCATGGTCTATCAAGACAGCCAGGGCAAAGTGCACAAACTGCAATTTCTCCAGCTGGGCGGAGCAGATTCTTCGGGTTAAGCCATGCATGGCTACAGCAAAAAAGCAGGGCGCCGGGCGTTCTGCTTTTTTTTTGGTCCCATAGCTGGCAGTACGTTCTGTCGGCCAGCAAAGGCTGATTCTAGACTGCCCGGAAAATTCTACTATCGTTTAAATCATATTGTTTTTGCTTACACTCGAAAGAGTGATTGCGTAACATTGCCAAGTGGGCAAAGGATAAAAAATCGTTTTAATCAATGATGTTTGAATGCCCCAGCCCGGGAATTGACAATTATTTCAATGGAGATGAATGATGAAGTTAATGCTTTCTGGATTCACAGCAGCGATGCTGCTGACAGGGTTACCTGTCTATGCGGAAGAGTCCAAACCCAATATCATTTTGATTGTCTCGGATGACACTGGCTATGGTGACTTGGGTGCCTATGGCGGGGGAGAGGGCCGTGGGATGCCCACTCCAAATCTGGACAGGCTCGCTGATGAAGGCATGACAATGTTTTCATTCTATGCCCAGCCAAGCTGTACTCCCGGTCGTGCTGCAATGCAGACCGGCAGGATTCCCAACCGTAGCGGCATGACCACTGTCGCGTTCCAGGGCCAGGGTGGCGGTCTTCCTGCCGCAGAATGGACGCTGGGTTCAGTACTCAAGAAAGCAGGCTATTCAACCTACTTCACCGGCAAATGGCACTTGGGTGAAGATGACTCCGCATTGCCAAATGCCCAAGGCTACGACGAGATGAAATACGTCGGCCTTTACCACCTCAATGCCTACACCTATGCCGATCCGACATGGTTTCCGGACATGAGCGATGATCTGCGGGCCATGTTCAAAAAAGTCACCAAGGGTGCGCTTTCAGGCAAGGCTGGAGAGAAGCCAACTGAAGATTTTGCCGTCAACGGTCAATACGTCGATAAACCAGACGAAAAAACCGATGAATACCCCAACGGTGTCGTAGGCATTCCGTTCTACGACAACTATGTTGAAAAAGCCTCGATAGACTTTATCGAGAAAGGCGCCAAGTCAGGTGAGCCGTTCTTCGTCAACGTCAACTTCATGAAAGTTCACCAGCCGAGCATGCCGGCTCCCGAGTTCAAGGGCAAATCACTGTCAAAATCCAAATTTGCCGACTCTATAGTTGAGCTTGATACCCATATTGGCCGCATCATGGACAAGGTCCGTGAGCTTGGGCTCGAGAAAAACACCCTGGTCTTCTACACCACTGACAATGGTGCCTGGCAGGATGTATACCCAGATGCAGGCTACACGCCATTCAGGGGCACGAAAGGGACAGTGCGTGAGGGCGGCAACCGTGTGCCGGCCATTGCCTGGATGCCGGGCAAAATCAAAGCGAACTCCAAGAACCACGACATTCTGGGCGGCCTCGACCTGATGGCAACCTTCGCCAAGGTCGCAGGGGTTGAACTGCCCAAGGATGACCGTGAAGGCAAGCCAATCATTTTCGACAGCTACGATATGTCGCCTGTGCTATTCGGCACGGGTAAGTCAGATCGTAAGAGCTGGTTCTACTTCACTGAAAACGAGCTGACTCCGGGTGCGGTTCGCGTAGGTAACTACAAGGCGGTCTTCAACCTGCGTGGTGACAACGGTCAAGCCACTGGTGGCTTGGCGGTCGATACCAACCTGGGCTGGAAGGGGCCTGAAAAATACGTTGCTACCGTGCCCCAGGTATTCGACCTGTGGCAGGACCCTCAAGAACGCTACGATATTTTCATGAACAACTACACAGAGCGCACCTGGACGCTGGTGACAATCAACGAAGCGATCAAAGAGAAAATGAAGACCTACATCAAATACCCACCGCGCAAAATGCAAGGCGAGGGGTACTCAGGTCCAATCACGCTCACTCAATACCAACGCTTCCAATACGTGCGTGAAGCCCTCGGCAAAGAAGGTTTCAGCATCCCAATGCCAACGGGCAACTAATCGTCTCAACCAACATTGCTACAAAAAATGGCCCTTCACTTGAAGGGCCATTTTTTTGCTGGCTACTATGTTGATAGCTCGACCAGAGTCAGGACTGGTTTTGGCGCTCAGCCCAGCAATAACCGGGCTAGGAGAAGCGTGCCAATACGTTATAGGGCTAACCACGTTGTTTGCGCCTGCCTCAAACAGTAGGCCGTCTTACATCTTGTCGTGGGACCCCGGGAAGGAATCTTCATTCACAAGGTCGACCACAAACATGACGGCAGGTGCGCCACTTGTATTTACCACCCAATGGGCGTCACCATGGCCAGACTGATAGACATCGCCCTCTTTCATCTCATAGCTGACGGTGCAGTTCTGTTCATAGACCGTCACCGAGCCGTGCTTCATCACCGCTGTCTCGGGGCGCTTGTCGTGGGAATGAAGTGGAGCCACGGCATCCTTACCGAAAACGATTGTCCGCGCTCGGAAACGCCAGCCCTCTGCCTTGATCGCTTCGCTACCAAGATCGGTTTGGCTATAGATTTGTACATCGAGCGAACCGCTGTTTTCAGTGATTGGCTTGAACGGAGTTGGCCCTTCCTTGCCTTTGGGGCAACCGGAGCCGAACACGATTGCGGGCGAAAGAGCGAGCACACAGGTCGCAACTATAGAAGCAGCTTTCATTGGGTACATTCCTTGTAAAGTCAAAACATCATCCGTGGATCAATCGCCTAGGCTATAGCAGGCACGGGCATATTGCCTTTAATCTGCCTTTAATTCCAGACGACCGGTATTTCCCTTCGGGGGCAGGTAAAGGCGGAAGGCTATGCCATTGTGACGGGATAAATCCGATCTACGTTGCCGAGCTATTCGAAGTAGGCAAGGGCGGGGCGGCGGGGTTGGGCAAAAGAGACATCTTGCGAAACCGTGGTCTGAGCCCTGTTTACAGTACCAAGTACGACTTCGATTGAGTGGATTCAAGCCTTTCTACTTAAGAGCTCCTGAAGCACATCAGGTAATCGATAGGGGTAAACCCCTTCCTATTCCATTGAGTTTACTTAAAAACTTATAGGTGAGCCTATAGGAGGGCAGAGGTGGTTTTAAAGAATTTCAACTGTTAATTAAGATTTTTGAGAAAAAATTGAAAAAAACTTCGTTATAGCGACGAGCGGTGCAGGGAGACAAATCCCAGTAATAACGGGGCTTTGCGAAAACTACCCCGCGTTAACCCACAGCGTTATCCACAGGCTGGCACAACATGTTGACTTGCCATCCCTTCCACACCGCAATATCTTGTAGCCAGAGATGCAGAAGCCCCAAGATATGGGGCTTGCGGAGGAAAGTTCTACGAGTAGTCACGTACCTGTCGCCAAACTGGCGTGACTACCCGCACTACCCAAAGCACGCATTTCTAGAATGCATGAATTTGAAGCAGGAGGCCATTAAGCCAATTGACGGGGATCCAGTCAACAGCCGTCATAGTGCCACTGGTCAGCTTCGGAGGATTGCACAATTGCAAATCTGCTGGAGATTTTTCCGCATGCCCCAACGTTCTAGCTTTACCCGGCGTCGCCGGTCACCACAGCAACACCGCACTGTGTACGTCCATCGCTACCGTCGCTTTCGCCTCGGGCAATGGGAGGATGTTATCGATCACTATCGTAGTCGGCCCTCACAGCTAACTTTTGATTTTTAATCACAGTGCTAGGGCAGCAGCAATGCTGCCCTTCATACAGCAGAGAACGGCCAAAAGCGGAATGCCTGCCTTATTAATATATCTGCCCCATTTCGGTCTGTCCCCTGTTTATGCTAGCTGAAAAATATTCATTATTTGAAAATATTGAAAAGTTGACATTGGTGAAGCTTGGGAAAGATGTTAATGGTTATGAGTTAATTGTCTTTGGTGATCAGTGTGGCGAATTCGTGGATTATTTTTGAATGCATGAGCTCGATGTGATTGGTTTCTTTAGTTAGGCATGCCAAGCATGTTGATATGCCAGTAACAGGACTGGTTGCGTGTAATCAAAAAATACGTCTTTTCCTTGTTTCGCTTGAGGTGTGCTGGGGGATGATATTATAATCAAATATTTTTAATAAATCTTGTGTTTGATTAAAGGTTGGGTTTTTAGGATATGGAAGAGTTTGTAAAGTATTTCACAACTGATGTTACCGGTGGGAAAGTATGGATTGCTTTTTTATCGCTGGCTGTATATTACATCTTAAGGAAGGAGCCATTTAAAATATTTTCATATTTTTCTGAGAAGAAGGAGAAGGAACATGATCTCGCCCGGATTTTATTGGATTCGCAGAAGCTTGGGAAAGAAGCAAATGAGTTTTTAAGAGAACATTTGGAGAGGCATGCTTTTAGAAAGTATTATGAAATTAATGCTGATGCTGAAATGCGTCATGCTCTGATGAAGTTCCATAAAAAAAACCAGAGAAAAATTGGGTGGCATGATCTGCGGCGTGCATACCCAAATATAACTTTAGCAGGGTCAGCTATTTCTGTAAGGTTGAGATTAGTTGATCACATATTACGCTGGGCTGTCACAGTGCTTTGTTATATGGTTAGTGCGTATGCTCTATTTGTGATTCTTTATGCAGTTGTTAATATGAGTTCTGGTAGATTTGTGGATTTTATAGCGTTGTCTATTGGGGCTTTACTATTGCTTGTAATAGCATTGTTTTTTTCGTGTCTTAACTGGCCATATCATAGTGCGCGTCGAATTATGCGTGTTCTATCTGAATAGGCTCACTTTGCTTAATTTTTATATTGTTGTTTATTTGCTTTCAATAAATTGTCTTTTGGTTTAAGGAGGAACAATAGGAGACAGACCACGTTTAATTCAAAATCCCAGTTAGAAAACGTGGTCTGCCCCCTATTTACGTTGGTTAGAAGGCGAGAAAACTGATTGCTCGGGTTTTTAAATTTTGGTCATCTTGTACAAATAATTCTAAACAAGTGGGAGCATTTTGAGTCCATCATTCCGTCGCAACATTGGCTTAAGCAGCGAATGGATGAGCTTGAGAAGTCGAGAAATTTTATTAATAGGGGACAGACCAAGTTTAAATCTAAACGACGTCAAACCCTAGCCTGCGCCTCTAATTAATGCAGGCTATCGGCAGGGCGCGCAAGCTAACCAATGTTGTAGGATAAAGAAGTCGCTTACTCTGTAGCGTTGCCAGCATTTCCATGTGCTTGCACCTGCATCATGTTGAATTGCCAGCATTGCATTTTTTTCGACGTTTTTCGACACATTGCATGTCCGGAAAAACAAAAGCCCCCGAAACTCTAGGAATTTCAGGGGCTTAGGTCTTGAATAATGGCGGGAAGATAGGGATTTGAACCCTAGGAACTGTTGCCAGTTCAACGGATTTCGAATCCGTCCCGTTCGGCCACTCCGGCATCTTCCCACAGCGGCGCGCATGATATCAGCTGATTTGCGTTTGGCGAAGCCCAAAGTGCAATTTTTCGCATCTTTTCATGCGCTTGCGATGGGTTTGGGCCTTGCCTTTGGTGGTTTAGCCGCGGCTGGGGATGTTCAGGCCGCGCTGGACAGCAGGGCGGGCCAGGAACTTGTCCAGCACGCGCTTGATGTTCGGGCACTTGTTGAATTCGACCAAGTCGCCAGCTTCGTAAAAGCCAACCAGGTTGCGCATCCACGGGAAGATGGCGATATCGGCGATGCTGTAGTCGTCGCCCATGATCCATTGGCGGCCTTGCAGGCGTTGTTCCAGCACATTGAGCAGGCGTTTGACTTCATCCACATAGCGGTCGCGTGGGCGCTTGTCTTCGATATCCTTGCCCGCGAACTTATGGAAGAAGCCCAGTTGACCGATCATTGGCCCGATTCCGCCCATCTGGAACATCAGCCATTGCAGGGTTTCATAGCGTTGCGCGGGGTCGCTGGCGAGTAGCTGGCCGGTTTTCTCGGCGAGATAGACAAGCATGGCGCCTGACTCAACCAGAGCCAGTGGCTGGCCGTCTGGCCCATTGGGGTCGATCATCGCGGGGATCTTGTTGTTCGGGTTGAGCGATAGGTATTCCGGCGAAAACTGGTCGCGGGTTTCGAAGCTGACCAGGTGCGGCTCATACGGCAAGCCGATTTCCTCAAGCATGATCGATACCTTGACCCCGTTTGGCGTGGGCAGGGAATACAGTTGCAGACGCTCGGGGTGGCTGGCAGGCCATTTCTGGGTAATCTTGAAAGCAGATAGATCAGGCATAGGGACTCCACATCAAAAGGTCTGGCGGGTAGGATTGAGCTAAGCCTACCGAGTTTTATCTGACTCGGTAAAACCGGTATGGTTACACCTTCATCCACGGATATTGGACAGACTCATGAGCTTGCATGGCGATTACGACTCCCAGAATATTTTTGCCCAGATCATTCGTGGCGATGCGCCGTGCTACAAGCTGTATGAAGACGATGATGTACTGGCTTTCCTCGACGTATTTCCCCAGTCCTATGGCCACAGCCTGGTGATTCCCAAGCGTGCTGCTGCGCGCAATATGCTCGACATCGACAGCGAAAGCCTGTGCAAGGTCATGCAGGTGGTGCAGAAAATCACCCGTGCATTGGTCGATGAGTTACAGCCTGCTGGCGTCCAGGTTGCGCAGTTCAATGGTGCGCCTGCCGGGCAGACGGTGTTCCATATCCATATGCATGTGATCCCGCGCTTCGCCGGTGAAGACTTGGGTATACATGCCAGCGCCAAGGCCGATGCTGCTGAACTGGAAGCCTTGCAAGCGCGCCTGGTCACTCGTCTCAAGGCTTGATGCCCCGGCGGTTGCGCTATGCGGCATCAGTTGCCCCACGGGGTAAAATAGCCGGCCAGCCGGGTTGTTCATCAGCCGGTTGGTGTCAGGCCTTGTTTTCACCCTGGTAAAAGCGCCGAGCCTTGGCCCGGTTGCCGCAGGTGCTCATTGAACACCAGCGGCGCCTGCGGCTGCGCGATGTATCGATAAACATCCAGGTGCAGGCCTCGCATTCCTTGGTTTGTTGGTATTTGCCGCCAGTAATGCCCTTGTTCAGTTGCAGGGCCAATCGATGCCGGATGGTCGCAATGCCAGCTTTCTCTGAATCCACACCCCAAAAGCCGGGTTCACCCACGGTGTAATGCAGTTGGGCGCTGGCAAGTGCCTGCTTGATCACGT
This sequence comes from Pseudomonas sp. S9, assembly GCF_000222125.1. NCBI lineage: Bacteria > Pseudomonadati > Pseudomonadota > Gammaproteobacteria > Pseudomonadales > Pseudomonadaceae > Pseudomonas > Pseudomonas sp. S9. The sequence goes on from NZ_AFFX01000002.1 coordinate 387,335, forward strand.
TTTCCACGCAGTGCAACGCTGCGCCCTCGGGCTTTTGCTCATGGCTTGCGGCATGCATCAGCGCGTACAGGGCTTCGCGCCACAGGATGATCTGGTCCAGTTCGCGCCCAGCTGTTGCAGTCTCCGCCTGGCTCAGCTGTAGCAGGCGTTGGTGTTCGTCTTCAGTGACCAGCTGCGCGGCCAGGGCCCAGTCGATGAGTGCGCGGCATGAGTGCAGTCTTTCGTTGATGCGTTGTTTGCCTTTGGCGCCTGTGGTGTTGAGAAAGTCGAGCACAGGGTCGTCGGCGATAAAGTCACTGGTGGTCCAGTGCCTGTTGTCGGCAGTATTCATATAACCCCTTTATTGATTGATAAAGGTTAGGTATGGTGACTTCTATTCTAACCTTTATAAGCTATTAAAGGGGTTAAATATGAATGCTGTCGATCAATCACTTCCTTTACCGCACACCTTTGATTTTGCAGGGCGACCGGTTCGCTACGGCGTCATGGGCGAAGGTCCGGCAATGGTCCTGGTGCATGGCACGCCATTTTCATCCCAGGTTTGGCGGCGTATCGCTCCGCTGTTGGCCAGCCATTACTGCGTCTATTACTTTGATTTGCTCGGCTATGGGCAATCTGAAATGGTTGAGGGCGAGGATGTTTCGCTTGGCGTGCAGAATCATCTGCTTGCGGCGTTGATCGAGCATTGGGGCCTGGATAAGCCTCATGTCGTTGCCCATGATTTTGGTGGCGCTACGGCCTTGCGCTGCCGGATTCTCAATCAATTGGCCTACACAACGCTGACCTTGATCGACCCGGTGGCCATTGCGCCCTGGGGTTCGCCCTTCGTCCAGCACGTACGCCAGCATCAGCAGGCATTCAACGGATTGCCCGGTTATATACACGAAGCGATATTGGCCGCCTATATACAGGGTTCGGTCTGCCACCCCATGGCGGAGCATGATTTGCAGCACTACACCAAACCCTGGCTGGGCGAGGGGCGGCAAGGTGCGTTCTACCGGCAGATTGCGCAGATGGACCAACGTTATACCGATGAAGTGCAAGGCGCCTATGCCTCGCTTGATTGCCCGGTGCTACTGCTCTGGGGTGAGCAGGATCAATGGATACCCATTGAGCGGGGGGAGGCGCTGGCACGGCAGATTGCCAACTGCCAAATGGTGCGCGTACCCGGCGCCGGGCATCTGGTCCAGGAGGATGCACCTGAAGCGATTATTGGCGAGTTGCTGAAGTTTTTGCATCGCCAATGCGCCGCGCAACAGGATGGCACCTGATGCTCAAGTCGTTTCACGCTCCAGCTCCAGTAATTGTTGCTTGCGTTCGATGCCCCAGCGATAGCCGGACAGGTTGCCATCACTTCTGACCACACGATGGCAAGGGATGGCCACTGCAAGCTTGTTGGCCGCACAGGCCTGGGCGACGGCGCGGAATGATGTTGGTGCGCCAATCAGTTTTGCGATCTCGGCATAGCTGGCCGTGCTGCCAGCCGGGATGTTGCGCAATGCCTGCCAGACCCGCTCCTGAAATGCGGTGCCGCGCAGATCCAGGGGTAAGTCGAGGCCGATTGCCGGTGCTTCGATAAAACCAATGACCTTGGCGACCAGTTGCTCGAACTTTGCGTCAGCGCCAATCAGGTTGGCCTGGGCAAAGGTGTCTTGCAACTCGCGAACCAGGGTTTCGGGTTCATCACCAAGCAGGATTGCGCAGATGCCACGGTTGCTTTGTGCGACCAGAATGGCCCCGAGCGAACACTGTGCCACTGCAAAGCGAATATCCGTATTAGCGCCACCCGCGCGGTAATCACTGGGTTTCATGCCGAGTACTTCGGCGCTTTTTTCATAAAAGCGGCTGCTGGCGTTGAAGCCGGCGTGGTAGAACGCGTCTGTGACCAGGCTGCCTTTTTGCAGCTGTGCGCGTAGCTTGCGTGCGCGGTTTGCACTGGCGTAGGCCTTGGGCGTCAGGCCGGTCGCCGCCTTGAATAAGCGGTGGAAGTGATAGGCGCTGACGCCGACTTGCCGGGCGAGCTGGTCGAGGCTGGGCAGTTGCTCGGCATGTTCGATAATCTGGCAGGCCTTGCTGACTATCGCGGCGTGTTGCTGACTGAGCGGGGTGCCGCCGCAAGTGGCGCGCTTGCAGGGGCGATAACCGGCAGCGGCTGCTTGCTGTGGCGTGTCGAAAAACTCAACGTTGTCGGGTTTCGGACGCCGTGACGGACAATTGGGGCGGCAATAGATGCCCGTGGTCTTGACTGCGTAGACGAAGGGCTGATCCAGTGAAGGGTCGCGATCGAGCACACGCTGCCAGCGCGGGTCATCGACAGTCACTTTGGTTGCTAAGGATTTGGTCGGTTTCATCGCGGTGCCCACAAGCAGTGAAAGTGATTCAAGCTTAAGCGGTCAGGCGGTTATCAAAACTCCGAGTCTTGCTTTGCAATTCGCCAGCGGCTTTCGGTGCTTTAGTCGTCGCGGGTCAGCACTTCAAGCAACTCTATTTCGAAAATCAGGTTCGAGTGCGGCTTGATATGCTGGCCCATCTGGCGCTCGCCATAAGCCAGTTCGGCCGGTACGAAGAGTTTGCGCTTGCCGCCGACTTTCATGCCCATCAGGCCCTGGTCCCAGCCTTTGATGACGCGACCTGTACCTATCACGCACTGAAAGGGCTTGCCGCGATCATAGGATGAGTCAAAGGTGGTGCCGTCCTCAAGGGTGCCGCGGTATTGGGTGGTGATCAGTGCGCCCTTGACGGCAGCCTTGCCATCGCCCAGGACGATATCTTCGATGATTAATGCGTTGTTCATGATCGTTCTCTAGCAATGTGGCGCTAATTCTTAATCGCCATCAAGTGATTGGTGCAAGTGTTTGCGCAGCGTGAATAGCGCTTGCTTGAGTTCATCAAGCTGCTCCATGGGCATGCCCGCCGATTTCAGGATACAGCCCGGAATCGCCTTGGCCTGCTCATGCAAGGCACGCCCCTTGGCGGTCAGGCGCAGCTCGACAACACGCTCATCGGCCTTGCTCCTGTTGCGTTGGAGCAAGCCCTGGGCTTCAAGGCGCTTGAGCAGCGGTGTCAGCGAGCCAGGGTCGGTCAGCAGTCGCGCACTGATATCACCCACGGTCAGGCCGTCGGTTTCCCACAGCACCAACATGGCCAGATACTGTGGATAGGTGAGCCCCATTTCCTGTAGCAGGGGCTTGTACGTCTTGGTCATGAGCAGCGAAGTGGAATGCAAGGCAAAGCACAGCTGATTGTCCAGCAGCAGGGCCTTGCAAGGTTCGAGTGAGGAATCCATGGGATGAGCTCTACGCGGAAGATGGCTGTCAAGTTAACGCACTAATAGCCTGTGCGCCAACAACCAGGCAGACTGCGATGGTTGGTTGTGGGCCGTGAAAGCTGGTCATTGAAGAACTTGATCGTGCTGATAGAGAAATCTGTGAATAATTATCTTGTGCGCTAAATAATTGCGCACTAATATTGTTTCAAGGCCAACGAGAACACCACTTGATCCTCGTTGCATCTGTTACCCCTTTATTTGACTACCAAGAGGAAATCATCATGTCGATCGAAACTATTGCTTACCGTGCATATGCAGAAGCCACTGGCGGCCGTGATGGCCGGGCTATCTCTTCTGACGGTGTTCTGGATGTGGCGCTGACCACACCAAAGGAATTGGGTGGCGCAGGCGGCGAGGGGACCAACCCTGAGCAATTGTTCGCTGCGGGCTACTCGGCTTGTTTTATCGGTGCAATGAAATTTGTGGCCGCACGCGACAAGTTGCAGATTCCGGCGGATGCGTCGATTGAAGGTGTTGTCGGCATTGGTGCAATCCCCAATGGTTTCGGCATCGAGGTCGAGTTGCGCATCAGCCTGCCGGGTCTTGATAAGGCGGCGGCGCAAACCCTGGTTGATCGCGCGCACATCGTTTGCCCGTACTCGAACGCAACGCGCGGCAACATTGATGTCACGCTGACCCTGGTTTAATCCCCCCGCATACAACAAAGGCGCCTAAACAGGGCGCCTTTGTTGTGGTCGTCTATTTCTTGACCCAGTTGCCGCCTTGCTGGATGTACTGGCCAGGCGGGGTCTTTTCAATTGCCTTCTTGCCCGCAATCGCCTCTACGGCGCTGACCTCGATACCATTTTTTTCAGCCAGTTTCTTGTACTCGTTACGCCGCGCGTCGTTGATCAGCCTGGCGATTTCATCGGCGTTGCCGCCGGGCTTGACCACGCCCAGGTAGCCGGTTTGCATCTCGCCCAGCTGGCCGGAGGCCTTAGCGCCGCCGAGTGCGGACATTGCATCGTTGAGGTTCATGGCAAAGGCCGGGATGCTCAGGCTCAATAGCAATACCAGGCTGGCAATTCGTTTAGATAGGGTCATTGCATCGCTCCTTAAAATAGACCGCTTGATTCGTTGAACATGCTGTCGAGCTCTTTGTCGACCTTGATGTAGATTTCATGCTCGATCTTGACGTTGAGGTTGATGTTGATCGGCTCGTTAGGCACTGCCAGCTGCACCGTTGGGGTACAGGCAACGCTTATCAAACCCAATGCCAGAGCGGCTAAACCGTTGCGTAAACGCATGTTGCGTGCTCCCTTATTGATTGTCCTTTGGCGCGACACTTTTATTTCGCTTGAGGATAAATTGTTGAACCCTTTGCTGGACAATATCACTGACTTTATCGCTCAACTGGATACTGGCCAGCAAGGTCGGAATGTTTTCCTCCAGGTTGATGTTGAAGTTGATGGGGCGTCCTTTCTCGATTGCCGGGTTTCTGCCTTCAAGGCGCAGGGCTAGCAAGAGTTGGCCTTGAGGGTCATAACTCACGCCGCTGGAGAGGGTGGTGTAGTGAAAGTCCTCCAGTGACTGGGCTACCAGTTGCATGGCTGGATTACTGGCGCCCAGCGCTTTGATCTTGTCGTTGTCGAACTGCAGGCGGCCGCCGGGTTGGCGTGCGCTGATTTGGCCTTGTTCAACGCTCAAGCCTGCGGGGTTGAGGCGCAAGGGAATCGAACCATCGATAAAGCCGTTACCGGACAAGCCTTCTGCAGGGTAGGCGGCAAACAGGTCTTCAAGTTTCAGGCCTTTCAAGTTCAGGGCAAAGAGCAAAGCAGGCTGCTTCAGGTCCCATTGGTTGGCTGGCAAGGTAACTTGCCCGCCGAGAACCTGGGCCTTGGCCTGCTGCAGTCTTAGCTGGCCCTTATCCAGTGCGCCGAGTGGGGCGCTGTAGCGGCCACGCAGTTCTATGGGGCCAAGGGCGATGCCTGGATTGGCCTCGGCCAGGCTCAAGTCTTTGACCTCGGCCTCGAGACCTTGGTTCGCCAGGCGCACCTGCACCTTGGCAGTCAAGCCGTTGAACAGGGTGCGGTCGTAAATGCCTGAGAGCCCCTGGCTGGCAAGGTCGAGGCTCAGGTCTGGGTTGCTGCCGGGTGCCAGGTGCAGCTTGGCATTGGCATTGAGGCGGCCATTGTTGAGGTCGAGCAGGGCAGGCCAGTCGCTCAGGGTGCTTTTCAGTGGGTTGCCCGCGCGGAAGAATATCTCGTTGAATTTGGCCTCTAGCTGCAAGCCCTTGCTTGCAGTGTTTTGCCCCGCCAGTTGCGCTTGCAAGCCGCTGCCAGTGGTTAGCGTGCCATCAAGCGCCTGGGTCTGTGAGTCGGCTTGCAGCTTGCCCTTGAAGCTCCAGCTTTGCGCTTTCAATGCGGGCTGTTGCAAGGTTTTAGCACTGAGCACGAGCGGTCCGCTGGCTTGCCAGCTATCGAAGCTGGTTGCCGCGCTCAGGTTTATTCCGGCAAGCGTGGCATCAAGGCCAGTGGCGCCGAACTCAGGGTGAGTGAGCTGCGCGAGTTGCAGTCGCGAACCTTTATCCAGGTTGAGCCTGAGTTGCTGTGCGTCTGCATAGCCCTTGAAGGCCAGCATTGCATTGAGGCCTTGGGCTTTCCAGTCATCGAGTTGCAGGTTCTTGCTGCTGGCGTCGAGGCTTGCGTCGTAGACTTGAACAGCCCAAGGCAAGGTATTGGCCAGCGCCAGGTTGGCTTGCAACTGCACTGAGCTGGCACCGCTGCTGTTGAGGTTGAGCGCCAGCGGCAGGTTACGCCCGCGCAGCTGAGTCTCGAGCGCGTCTTCTGTTCCTCTGGCTGGTTCGGCGGGTTGTATGCTGAGACTGAATTGATCGTTTTGCAGCGAGGCAGGCAAGTGGTTGCGCAGTGCTTCAGCCAGTTGCTGCAGCTTCAGGTCGGCCTTGATCTGCTTAACGAGCCATTGGCCGGACTGGGCATTAAGTGCCAGGCTAAGCTCTCCCTGGACCTGGCCGATACCCGGAACTGGCCAAGGCTCAGGCAGGTTGGCGCTTGCGGTCAGCGTTCCGCTGGCCTGTTGCAGATGTTCAATACTGATCGGTCCGGCGGGCAGGTCCAGTTCCCAGTTTGCGGATAAGTCGGCAACGCCCGGCGCTTCGGGCAGCTTGACCCTGGCCGGTAATGCCCACTGGCTGAGCCAGTGTTGCAAGGCACTGGCTTGGTTCAGGTTTGGCGCCGCGATTGCACCGCTCAACAGGCTGCTTGGTTGCCCTGAAGCGTTGGTCTGTTTGCGCAGGCTCAGGTTTGCTCCCAGTTGCGGCTGTCCATCGACCTGCAGTGCAAGTTGCAGGTCCAGGTCATCCTCTGTGCGCTGCAACTGGCCATCAATGGTCAGCAACTGGCCTTGGCTGCGCAGGTTGCTCTGCAGGGTCATGGCCAGTGGCTGTTGCGAAGTCTTGTCCAGCTGCAGGTCGCCCTGCAAGGTGCAGCGTCCCTGGGCGCAGGGCAGTGTTGCGCTGAGCTGGCCAATGCTCAGCGACTGCGGCATCAGCGCCAGCGGGCCAAGCATCTCCAGCAGGTCGATGGCGGCGGAGTCGGTGGGTGTGGTGCGGCTATTGTGTTCCTGCCAGTCGAGATTAAGCCGCTCTAATTCGATGTGCTGCCAGAATGGCGTAAGCGTACTGAAGTCGCGCCATCCAAGGGTCAAGCCCTGGCTTTGAACGCTTAGCGTTGCGGCATCACTTTGTTGTTCGACCTGGAGTTGGCGCAGGTGAATGCCATCAAGGGAAACAGACAACCCTTACCAGTCGAAACGGCTGATGTGCTGGCGCTGTAGAAATTGCTGCCAACTCACCATTGCGATGCCTGCCAGCACACACAGAAGCACCAGCAATCCGGCCAATCGTAGCCAGAGTCGTTTCATCGCTTAGCTTCCTGTGTGCAGGTTGGCGCAATCAATTGCTGTGAAACCTCGGGACCTTATCAGTGCTGTGGGGCCAAGCATTGGCAGGCTTGGGCGATGGGCAGACGTTACCCCATGCCGGATGTGCTGCCAATGCAGATGTCTTTCTTGGTGTGCATTTGCAACATCAAGGTCTATTATTGATGTAAATAGACATTTGGAGGGACGCGTATGAGTGCAAAGATACAGCCTGTCAGCGATGTTGACAGTGTATTGGCCAAAGCGTTGCTCAACAGTCGCGAACAACTTGGGCTGACCCAGCAGGAGCTGGCCGGTATTGTCGGTGTGCACCGCAGTGCGATCAGTCGTTGGGTGGATACAGGCTTGAGCCCGCAGAGCAAAACCGGTGAGTTGGCGTTGCTCTTTATCCGTGGCTATCGTGCATTGTTCGCACTCTTTGGGGATGATCTCGCCGATATGCGCCATTTTTTGCGCACTGAAAACAACCACTTGGCGGGTGTGCCGCTGGAGATGATGGGGCAGGTGCAGGGCCTGGTGCGGGTAGTGGAATACCTTGATGCGATTCGCGGCAAGGTTTGATGAGCATCTGGCAGGCCTGTCACGGCCCTGAACAGATAGCGCCACTGCGCGGTCGACTCGTACGCCTGGTCGAGAGCCAGGAACAGGTCGCTACCTTGCAACTGGTCGATACCCTGGCGGAGCAAGCGCTGCTGGAGGAGTTACTGGAAACCAGCAAACCAGTGCTGCCGGATGCAACGCGCGACTTGCACTATCTATTGAAAACGCCGTTTCGCTATCCGCCACTGCGCTGGGGCTCGCGTTTTGGTTCGCGCTTTGAACCCAGCTTGTTCTATGCCGCCCAGCGCATCGAAACGGCAATGGCCGAGGCTGCTTATTACCGCTTTGTATTGTGGGATGGCATGGACGTAGCGCCGCCCAGCGGGCGGATTCTGTCGGAACATTGCTCGTTCGAGGCGGGTTATAAGGTGGAACGGGGCATTGCCCTGCAAAAAGCGCCCTTTGATGAGTACCGCACGCAACTGATGCATCCCAGCCAATGCTCGCAAACCCAGGCTTTGGGGGCGGCCATGCGTGGTGCGCAGGTCGAGGCGTTCGAATACCGCTCGGCGCGTTGTACCCAAGGTGGAATCAATGTGGCGCTATTTACCCCGCGAGCGTTGGTGGAGAAACGGCCCCGAAATCTGATGCCCTGGTTTTGCGAGACTACCGAGCAGTACGTGGCCTTTAAAAAAACACACTCCATTGATGGGCCAAAGGTATTCAAGCTCACCGATTTTCAGCACGAAGGGCGCTTGCCGCTACCGGCCTGAAAGTTGATCGACCGGTTGGCTAATTGAGACATGATCGCATCAAGGCCAATAAAATTACCCTGCGCGAATTTGCCGCAGTTTTTTTTGGCGCTTGCTGTTCGCACCCTGTGGAGATCCCCAAGCTGCTGGGCTTGCGCTTGTGGGTCAAGTCTTTGACGCTGTTATGGTGATCTTCAGGAGTGGCCAATATGCGCCCAATTAGGGCATTTCTGACCTGCGGTAAATTGACTTGTGCACAATTTCAATGCGCCTTAGCAAGCTTGATTCAAAGAGCGCCGTAAATCATTGATTATTCATATGGATTTTTTAAGTCAATGAAAAATATCAATTTTTTTTGCTGGTGAAAAAATCGTCAGTTTAAGCTCAGCCCCCAAACTACAGGCGTTGACGGCGCTTGCTCCCATCTTGTCCACCGAGTTATCCACAGGTTCTGTGGATTGTCTGTCCAGGTCCTACATACGGTTGTCACATTAGTCTGTTAAGGGAGCTGCAGAAAAATGATTGGGTTCGACAGTGCGGGTGCCGCCATGTTGGTCAAGCCTTTGACTGCTATGCGTTGGCTGTGCGCCTTGTGCTTTCGTCGCTCGCTACGTTTTTCCGAGGTCTTTGGGGTTTACCTCTGAAAAAAAAAGAGTAGAGTGGCGCGCCTTTCCACCCTATCGCCGTTATTTATGCCTCGCGTATTGCCCCGTACCCATTCTGCTCCCGTCCCAATCAGCACCAAGTTACCCATGCGCGTCGCGCTGTGGCTGCTCGATAACCCACGCTTGGGCCATGCACCTTCGATCAAGCGTTTTGCTGGCCAACTGCTAAAGCAGCCCGCACGCGAAGGGGTAGTGGCTGGACAAAGCCGTTTGGGACAAATGCTCTGCCGTGATTGCGGTAACACCCGCGACCGTCGCATGGGACTTGAAATGCTGCGCCTGGCTGCCCGCGCAGGCGACAGTTGCGCGCAGCTGGAGCTGGGCCGCCATTATCTCAAGCCACGCGTCAACGAACCGCATCAGGCGCACCAGTGGCTGGAACAGGCTGCTGCGCATGGTTCGCAAGAAGCCAAGGCCCTGCTCAAGTCGCTCTGACCCCCAATCCAGCCAATCAATATCTTTCAGGCATGCCGGGCTGTATGCCTGGGTTGGACTTTATCCAGCGAATGATCCTGGCTGCGCGACATCCATGACGATGCCTTGCCCTGGCTATATAAAGGGTTAAGCAACTGGCGCCTGACGTATCGGCAAACTACTGGGTATACTTCCAGTAATGCTGATGCGGAGTTGCGTATGCCAATCGATCTACCGAGCTTGTTTATCGGCCTTGCCGGAGCGGGAATACCCTTGTTGGTGCTTGCCCTGGTGCTACAGCGTCGCGCCTCGGCCCAGGCCTTCGAGTGCAGTTTGCTGCAGGAGCGCTTGGGCAGTGCGCAGCTGGCGCAAGCCGGCCTGAGCGCGCAGCTTGATGCCTGCCGCGAGGAAGTCAGCGAGATCGCCGAGATCAAAGCCGACCAGCAGGCAGAACTTGCAGCCATGCGCCGCGAGGCTGAACTGTTGCAGCACGAACAGCAGATTTCCCGCGAAGCCGCTCGTGAGTGGCAGCAACAGCGCGAGCAGCAGGAGGCGGAGTTGCGCCGCCTGGGCTCGGAACGGGCGGGACTTGCCGCAGAACTGCGTGATCAACAGGAGCATCATCAGCAGCGCCTGGCGGACTTGCAGGGCTCGCGGGATGAATTGCGCGCACAGTTTGCCGAGCTTGCCGGGAAAATTTTTGATGAGCGCGAGCAGCGCTTTGCAGAAACCAGCCAGCAACGCCTCGGCCAGTTGCTTGACCCGCTCAAGGAGCGCATCCAGTCGTTCGAGAAGCGCGTCGAAGAAAGCTATCAACATGAGGCGCGTGAGCGGTTTTCCCTGGGCAAGGAGCTTGAGCGTCTACAGCAACTCAATCAGCGCCTGGGTGATGAGGCGACCAACCTGACGCGTGCGCTCAAGGGGCAGAAGACCCAGGGAAACTGGGGGGAACTGATTCTTGAGCGGGTGCTCGAGCATGCTGGCTTGGAGAAGGGCCGTGAGTACCAGACCCAGGTCAGCCTGAAAAGCGCCGAGGGCGAGCGCTTCCAGCCGGATGTATTGATTCAGCTACCCGGAGACAAGCAAGTGGTGGTCGATGCCAAGGTTAGCCTGACTGCCTATCAGCAGTACGTGGCCGCCGAGGATGATGCCACGCGACAGCCGGCACTCAAGCAGCATGTGCAATCATTGCGCAGCCACCTCAAGGGTTTGTCGCTCAAGAATTACCAGCGGCTTGAAGGCTTGCACAGCCTCGACTTTGTATTGCTGTTCGTACCAATCGAAGCTGCATTCGCTGCTGCGCTCCAGGCTGAGCCCGGGCTGTTCCAGGAAGCCTTTGAGCAGAATATCGTGATCGTCAGCCCAACCACATTGCTGGCAACGCTGCGTGTGACTGACAGTCTCTGGCGCCAGGAACGCCAAGGCCAGAATGCCCGCGAGATTGCCGAACGCGCTGGGGCGCTGTACGACAAGTTCTTTGCCTTTATCCAGGACCTGGACGAAGTGGGGGCGCGCCTCCAACAGCTGGATAAAGCCTACGCTTCGGCACGTAACAAGCTGTGCGACGGGCGAGGCAATATCATCAATCGTGTTGAGAACCTGAAGCTGCTGGGCGCGCGGGCAAGTAAAAGCTTGCCGGCCGACCTGCTGGAGCAGGCCGCGCAATTGCCCCTTGAGGACGATGCCTGACGGTGGGCAAGCTGCGGGTAGCTCTACCCGCAAGCTCCTTTAGCGCAAGGTTAGATGACGGCTGAGCAAGGCGCGCAGCGCCGCAGGCTTGACCGGCTTGGACAGGTAGTCAAGCCCAGCCGCATGCACCGCGGCGATAAGTTCGGGGCGTCCGTCCGCGCTAATCACTACGCCAGGTACAGGCTCGCCGAGCCGGGTGCGTAGCCAGGCCATCAGTTCGGTGCCGGTATCACCTTCATCCAAGTGGAAGTCGATCAGGGCAAGCTGCGGCCGTACATCTTCGCTGAGCAGGTGCTCGCACTCCAAGCGATTGCGTGCGGTCCAAACCTGGCAGCCCCAGCGCGACAGCAAGCTGTGCATGCCCGTCAGAATGCTGTCTTCGTTGTCGATACAGAGCACCTGGGAGCCTGGCAGTTGGGCATTGTTCTGTTCGACGGCTTTGCTGGCTGGCTTGTGCAGCGAGGCCTTGGCCAGCGGTACGGTGACGCTGAACACGCTGCCTTTGCCTGGCCATGAACGCACTTCCAGTGAATGGTTTAGCACCCGGCACAGGCCATCGGCAATCGCCAGGCCCAGGCCCAGGCCTTTTTCGGCACGGGTCTGATGGCTGTCCAGGCGCTTGAACTCTTCAAAGATTTCCTTACGCTTGTTCTCGGGAATCCCGGGACCGCGATCCCATACCTCCAGGCGCAAATGGCCGGGGATATGGCGTACGCCCAGAATCACGCGGCCCTGGGCGTAGCGGAAGGCGTTGGTCAGGAAATTCTGCAGCACACGGCGCAACAGGCGGATATCGCTGTCGATCCGTTGGCGGCTGCCGCGCAGGCGGAAATCAATGCCCTGTTCGGCGGCAAGCACCTTGAACTCAGCACCGAGGGTGTCAAACAGCGTGCTTAGCGCGAAGGGGTTGCAGTCGGGGGTGATGCGTCCGCTTTCCAGTCGCGAGATATCCAGCAGGTCGGTTATCAACTCTTCAGCAGAGCGCAGCGATGTGTCGAGATGGCGTACCAGTTCCTGGGCTTCATGGGGAAGTGCTTCGTCCTGATGCGACAGGGCTGCAGAGAACAGGCGAGCAGCATTCAAAGGCTGCATCAGGTCATGGCTCACGGCAGCGAGGAAGCGCGTTTTCGACTGGTTGGCGGCCTCGGCATTGCCCTTGGCCTCGGTCAGGGCGACATTCAATTGCGACAGCTCGTGGGTGCGCTCGCTGACTCGCTGTTCGAGGCCCTCGTTGGCTTCCTTGAGCGCCTGCTCGGCTTGGCGGAACTCGGTAATGTCTGTGAAACTCATGACGAAACCGCCGCCGGGCATGGGGTTGCCGATCAGTTCGATCACCCGGCCGTTGGGGAACATGCGTTCAGAGGTGTGCGGTGTGCCTTGGCGCATCCAGTACAGGCGCTTGCTGATATTGGCTTCGACGCCACCTTCGCGAAACAGGCCACGCTCGGCGTTGTGACGGATGATATCGGCGATGGGGCGGCCAACGTAAATCAGGTCATCTGGGTACTCGAACATTTCGATGTAGCGGTGATTCAAGGCCACCAGCCGCAGCGACTGATCGACCACGCTGATGCCCTGGGTGATGTTTTCGATCGCGCCTTGCAACAATGCCCGGTTGAACTGCAGCACTTCAGAGGCTTCGTCGACTATGCGTACGACGTCCTCGACCTGCATGTCGCGGCCTTCAATGGCTGCTTTGACCACGGCACGTGTCGATGAGGCGCCGAGCACACCGGCCAGCAAGCGTTCGGTGTGGGCGATCCATTCACTGTTGGCTTGATGATTGGGGTTGAACGCCAGATCCTGGCGTGCGGCAAAACGCATAAAGCTTTGCTTGGCGCGTTCCTCGCCCACAAAGCGGCTGGCCAGTATCAGCAAGTCATTAACCTGCACGGCAAGGCTATTGCGTGCGCCGAGCTTGCTGCCCAGGTCGTGGCCGATAAAGCGTCCGGCTTGCCAGTGTTCAGATACACGGGTACGGGAAAAATACGAGACCCAGGCGAAGAGCAGCGTGTTGCCAGCCAGAGACAGCACCACGCCGCGAGTGAGTGCATCCACCTCGAAGCCGATCGGTGCATGGAGCAGCGAGTGCAGGCCGGGCACGCGCTCTATGGACCAGCCCAGGCTGCCGATGATCAGCGGGATCACCAGGGTGTAGAACCAGATCAGCGCGCCGACAATAAGCCCGGCGAACACGCCCCGGCGATTGGCTTGCTTCCAGACTAAAGCACCGAACATGGCCGGTGCCAATTGGCCGATGGCGGCGAATGAGACCTGGCCGATGGTCGCCAGGCTGGCGTTAGAGCCGAGCAGTCGATAGCAGACATAGGCAAGCAATAGAATCAGCACAATACTCACGCGGCGTGCCGTCAGCATCCAGTGGCGGAATGCTTCATAAGGCCGCTCAGTGCTATTGCGGTGCAAAAGCCAAGGTAAGAGCATGTCATTGGAAATCATAGTCGACAGTGCCACGGAGGCAACAATGACCATGCCGGTGGCCGCCGAGGCGCCGCCGATGAATGCGAGCATGGCCAGCGCTGGATGGGCCTCGGCCAGGGGCAGGCTGATCACGAATGAATCAGGCGTTACGCCCTGGGTCAGGAGCATCTGCCCGGCGAGGGCGATGGGCACCACAAACATCGCGGCAAGCACCAGGTATGCAGGGAAAACCCAGCGCGCCAGGCGCAGGTCTTGCGGCTCGATGTTTTCGACAACCGTGACGTGGAACTGCCGGGGCAGGCAGACGATGGCAATCATCGCCAGGCAGGTTTGCACCAGCATTGCCGGCCAGTTGACCGCCACTTGCCAGAAATCCGTGAGTTCAGTGGAGTTTTTTGCCTGGGTGAATAAATCGGCGAAGCCATCGAACAAGCCGAAGGTAACAAAGGCGCCAACCGCGAGAAACGCCAGCAGCTTCACCAGTGATTCAAAGGCAATCGCCAGCACCATGCCGCGGTGGTGCTCGGTGGCATCCAGGTTGCGTGTGCCGAACAAAATGGTGAACAGGGCCAGTACCAGCGACACGATCAGCGCCGTGTCTTGGGCGCGGGTGCCGGTGGAGTCTGGCACCGAGCCAACCAGCAGGTTCACCCCGAGCACAATGCCCTTGAGCTGCAAGGCAATATAAGGCAGCACGCCAACCAGGCAGATCAAGGCAACGGCTACGGCCAGGCCTTGGGATTTGCCGTAGCGCGCAGCAATGAAGTCAGCAATCGAGGTGATGTTTTCCTGTTTGCTGATCAGCACCATTTTCTGCAGCACCCAGGGGGCGAACAGCAGCAAGAGAATCGGGCCGATATAGATGGGCAGGAAAGACCACAGCTGTTCGGCCGACTGGCCCACGGCGCCAAAGAATGTCCAACTGGTGCAGTAAACGGTCAGCGACAAGCTGTAGACCCAGGCGCGAACTTTAGGCGACAAGGGTTTGCGGCGCCTGTCGCCATAAAATGCGATGGCGAACAGGATAGCCATATAGGTGAGGGCAACAGCAGCGATTAGCCCGCCGGACAGCGACATGCAGACTCCAACAACAAACTAAGTGCGAACGGTTCGGTCTTAACTTCAACAACCGACGGCTATGACATTTTGCGCCTTTGTGAGCAGTAGCAGGTTGCACCAGAGCAACTGCTTACAAATGCTTGGGTGTTACAGCCGACAGTGTCGCAGCAAAGTCTGCAAACGTCAGTTGCGACCTTGGTCGCAGGGCTGCTGCCGGGAATAATTGTGCGCCTGTTAATTGTGAAGTGGTTATCACCCTGTTAAGTTGATCCGTTGGCGTTGACGCATGTAGAGGAGCCTTATGTTCAGACCGCAATTAATAACCCTACAGCGTGGCGCCTTGCGCATCGAGCCGATGCTTGATGCGGACATCCCGGCCTTGGTAGCCCTGGCCGAGGCCAATCGTGGCGAACTGGTGTATGTCGACGGCGCGCAGCGTCTTGACTGGTATCGCCAGGGCTTGGCTGATCAGCGCGAGGACAAGGCGCTGCCATTTGTTATCCGCCTGGGCGATCAACTGGTCGGAACCACGCGCTTTGCCGATTTCATGCCCAAACTGCCTGCCGCCGAAATTGGCTGGACCTGGCTTGACCGGGCGCAGCACGGCACTGGGCTCAACACCACGATCAAGTACCTGATGTTGCGCCACGCCTTTGAAAGCTGGCGGATGGTCCGTGTGCAACTGAAAACGGCGGCCAGTAACCTGCGTTCACAGGCGGCGATTGAAAAGCTCGGCGCTGAACGAGAGGGCCTGTTGCGCAATCATCGTCGCCTGGCCGATGGGCGCCTTGATGACACCGTGCTATACAGCATTACTGACCAGCAATGGCCTGCCATCAAGCAGCAGTTGGAGGCGCGATTCGGCGCGTTGTAAAACCATGAGCGAGGCGAGTGAACAAATCCGTTTTTGGCAGGCCAAGGGCCTGGCCGATGTCGAACTGCTGCATGCGCGATATGTGCAACAGCGTTTTGCCCCACATGTTCATGAAGGCTTTGTGTTTACTGTTATCCAAAACGGCGCCCAGCGATTCAGGCACCGTGGCAGTGATCATTTGGCGCCGCAGGGCAGCATGGTGTTGATCAATCCGGATGAGGTCCACACCGGCTCCAAGGCCCATGACGACGGCTGGCGTTACCGGGGCTTTTATCCGGATAACCACCAGGTGCTCGGGGTATTGCGAGAGCTGGATCTCGCCGGCGGCGGAATGCCTGGCTTCGCCGTGAGCGTGCTGCACGATCCACAACTGCACAATGCATTTACCCAACTGCACCTTCTGCTGGAAGGCGGCGCCGATGCCTTGCATCAGCAAATCGTCTGGCGCGAAGCAGTCTTGCTGCTGTTTCAACGCTACGCCAAGGTCGCCGAGCCTCGCGCCCCCGGACGTGAAACCCGGGCGGTGGAGCAGGCCAAGGAATTGCTCAGCAGTCAAATGGCCGCGCCGCCCTCGCTTGAAGAGTTGGCGGCGGCGGTGAACCTTTCACCTTTTCATTTCGCACGGGTATTTCGCCGGGCAACCGGTCTGCCTCCCCACGCATGGTTGAAGCAGCGGCGCCTGAGCCAGGCCCGTGCCCTGCTCAAGCAGGGGTGCATGCCCTTGCACGTGGCGATGCAGCTCGGCTTTGCCGACCAGAGTCATTTGAGTCGCCAGTTCAAGCAGGTATTCGGCGTATCTCCTGGTGCGTACCGTGCTGCCAGTTCGGGTCTGCCAAGCCTGCAATAGTGATTTCGGCGAAGGCGCGCAGTTGAGCAATATCGTTCAAGCTGCCTGCCGCTGGTTGAGATAGGCTTGCGGGTCAAGGAGACAGGTTATGACCCGTGTGCAGGAATTTTCTCAAGGTGTCCGTGACATGCTGCCCATGCTGTTGGGCGCCATGCCATTTGGCATCATCTATGGCAGCCTGGCGGTTGCGGCTGGGCTGAGCCCATGGCAGACCCTGGCCATGTCGGTTTTTTTTTTTTCAGGCTCAGCGCAGTTTATTGCGATCAGTCTGGTTTTTGCAGGCTCAGCGCAGTTTATTGCGATCAGTCTGCTCAGCAGCGGTGTCGGTCTCACCGTTCTATTGCTGACCACCTTCGTGGTCAATCTGCGCCATGCTTTGTACAGCGCCAGTTTGCAACCGTTCGTACGTCATCTACCTGCGCGCTGGCGTATGGGCCTGGCGTTCTGGTTGACCGATGAAGCCTTCGCCGTAGTCCAGCACCGCTATGCGCTCGCTGATCAGTCGTTGAACAAGCACTGGTATTTCCTCGGCGCTGCACTGGCGATGTACAGCAACTGGTTGTTGTGTACGGTCATCGGCTTGGTTTTTGGCCAGTCGGTGCCGAACCTGGCCGAGTGGGGCTTGGATTTTGCGATGCTCGCGACCTTTATTGGCATCGTTGTGCCGATGCTGCGCAATTGCCCTCAGGTTGCAGCCGCCTTGGTTGCCGCTGCAGTTGCTCTGGCTTGTTATGACTTTCCATACAAGTTGGGGCTGATGGCCGCGGCATTCAGCGGGATCCTTGTCGGCGTGGTCCTGGAACGACGCAGTGATCTGCCCGAAGAGGAGCTTGCCTGATGGACAATTGGTTGCTGATTTTCGGCATGGCGGTCATTACCTTCAGTATTCGCTACAGTTTGTTCGCCTTGCCAAACCTGAGTTTTCCGCCGCTGGTACGCCAGGGGCTGCATTATGTGCCGACAGCGGTACTGACGGCGATCGTGGTGCCCGGCATGTTGTTGCCCGATGGCCAGAACTGGCAACTGGCGCTGAATAACGCGTACCTGGTGGCGGGCCTGGTCACCATCGCGATTGCGGCGTTTACCCGGCACCTGCTGGCGACAATCGGCGGAGGTTTGCTGGTGTTTTTCCTGCTGCGCTGGGCAATGGGTCAGTTGCCGATCTAGTGGAAAACCAGAAGTCACCGGGGCGAGGGTGCGACAACGTGGAGCTTGTCCAGCGCGAGGCACGAGATCGACGTCAAATGCTAGTGGAGGGGTGAGGCGTCTTCCACCCTGCAGAAGGACTTATTGAAAGAGTGCCCGAGGGCGCTTTTTTCGTTAATCCTCTGCAAAAATCTGCTTTGGGTGTGGCTTTCGATGGATGGGTTGCAGTCAAATGCATAACGAATCCGCCACAGGTACATGGACGATGACCCAACAATCGCAGTTTGCGTTACTCGGCACCAAGCGGTTCCTGCCGTTTTTCTTGACCCAGTTGCTCGGCGCTTTTAACGACAATATTTTCAAGCAGTCACTGATTCTGGCCATTCTGTTCAAGCTCACTGTCGACGCTGACCGTGATCTACTGGTCAACCTCTGCGCATTGCTATTTATCCTGCCGTTTTTCCTGTTTTCCGCCCTGGGCGGACAATTTGGCGAGAAGTTCGATAAGGACTGGCTGATCCGCAAGATCAAGTTCGCTGAAATCATCATCATGCTTGCAGGGGCCGCCGGGGTTCTGCTGGGCAATTTGCCCCTGATGTTGTTGGTGCTGTTTGCCATGGGCACCCAGTCGGCGTTGTTTGGTCCGGTCAAATATTCGATTTTGCCGCAGCACTTGCGCGAGCGTGAGTTGATTGGCGGTAACGCGCTGGTTGAAATGGGAACCTTCCTGGCGATTCTGGCTGGCACCATCGGCGCTGGTGTGATCATGGCCAGCAGCAGCTACGCCAGTATTGTTGCCGGAGCCGTGGTAAGTGTCGCGGTGCTGGGCTACCTGTGCAGTTGCAAGATTCCTTCCGGGCCTGCGGCCTTGCCTGAGCTGAAAATGGACTGGAATATCTTCCGGCAGTCCTGGGCCACTATGAAAATTGGCCTGGGCCAAACCCCGGCCGTTTCACGCTCCTTGCTGGGTAATTCCTGGTTCTGGTTTCTCGGCGCTGTATACCTGACCCAAATCCCGGCGTACGCCAAGGACTGGCTGTATGGCGACGAGAGCGTGGTTACCCTGATCCTCACGGTGTTCTCGCTGGGCATCGGCCTGGGCTCAATGCTCTGTGAAAAGATGTCGGGTGAGAAGGTCGAGATTGGCCTGGTGCCGTTTGGCTCCATCGGCCTGACCCTGTTTGGCATTTTACTCTGGTGGGTGTCCGGCGACTTTCCGCAAGCCGCCCAGCCCCATGACTGGCTTGGGGTTTTGAGTCATGCCCAGGCGTGGGCGATCATGGCTTCGATCATGGGCATTGGCTTGTTTGGCGGCTTCTATATAGTCCCGCTGTATGCGCTGATTCAATCGCGCAGTGTCGAGAGTGAGCGGGCGCGGGTGATTGCGGCAAACAACATTCTCAATGCGCTGTTCATGGTGGTCTCGGCGATTGTTTCTATTGCTTTTCTGACCCTGGCCAAGCTGTCGATTCCGCAGTTGTTCCTGGTCATCTCGCTGATGAACATTGCCGTCAACAGCTATATCTTCAAGATTGTGCCCGAGTTCAGCATGCGTTTCATGATCTGGCTGCTCAGCCATTCCATGTACCGGGTTGAGCACAAGAACTTGCAGGCGATCCCAGATGAAGGCGCCGCATTGTTGGTCTGCAACCATGTCTCGTTTGTCGATGCCTTGCTGATTGGTGGCGCTATCCGGCGTCCGGTGCGCTTCGTGATGTACTACAAAATCTATAATCTGCCGGTGCTCAACTTTATCTTCCGCACCGCTGGCACCGTGCCGATTGCCGGACGTAACGAAGACCTGCTGATCTACGACGCTGCGTTCAAGCAAATCGCGCAGTACCTGCGAGACGGTGAGCTGGTGTGTATCTTTCCCGAGGGAAAATTGACCGGCGACGGTGAAATTGATGAATTCAAGGGCGGTGTCGAACGCATTCTTGAGCAAACCCCGGTGCCGGTGATTCCGATGGCGCTGCAAGGTTTATGGGGCAGTTTTTTCAGTCGCGATCCGAACAAGGGCTTTTTACGGCGCCTGTGGTCACGCATTTGCCTGGTGGCGGGCTCACCGATTGCTGCACAACAAGCCAGTCGCGCCAATCTGCAAGAGCAGGTAGCCGGGCTGCGTGGCGATATTCGTTGAGGTCATAGTGTCCTGTGCCAGCGCGGCGATATGCGGCGCTGGCAGGGCTTTAGGCGCTAGTGGCTGAGTTTCAAGCCCAGCAGCCCGCTGACGATCAAGGCCACGCTGAGTATGCGCATGGGGGCCATTGACTCACCGAACAGGATGATTCCGGCAATCACCGTGCCGATGGCGCCAATGCCGGTCCAGATTGCATAGGCGGTACCCAGCGGTAGGTCTTTCATGGCAATGCCGAGCAGCACCAGGCTTATGCCCATGGCGGCAATGGTCAGTGCGGTAGGGAGGGGGCGGGTAAAGCCGTCGGTGTATTTAAGGCCAACAGCCCAGCCGACTTCGAACAGGCCGGCGAAAAACAGAATGATCCAGGACATACAGACCTCCAGACGATTAATTTGCGTCGCTGGGGTCGTCCCCGCCAGATGGATATGCAGTCTGAGGTCGTCCTCAAAACGGGTACTAGTTTAACCGAGTCCTGCGGCGAGGCAAGTCGCCGCAATATCCAAATATTTCTGATTTATTGGTTTTTCTCAGGCGCGTCATCTTTCATGCGTCGATAAATGCTGGCGACCAGTGGGCCGGACAGGTTGTGCCAAACGCTGAATAGCGCGCTGGGCACGGCAGCCAAAGGTGAGAAATGCGCGCTGGCCAGTGCAGCACCCAGCCCGGAGTTCTGCATGCCGACTTCAATCGACATGGTTTTACGCTGTGCCAATGGCATGCCCATCACCCGTCCTGCAAGGTAGCCGAGCGCCAGGCCAATACCGTTATGCAGAATCACAACCGCCATGATCAGCAGGCCCGACTCGGCAATCTTGGCCTGGCTGGCGGCAACAACAGCCGCGACGATGGCAACGATGCTGACCACCGAGATCAGCGGCAACACATCGACAGCCAATTTGACTCGCTCACCCAGCAGGCGCTGGACGACCAACCCGAGAATGATTGGCAGCAGGACCATCTTCAGGATCGAGATAAACATTGCCATAAAGGACACGGGCAACCACTGCGAGGCAAGCAGCCATATCAGCGCCGGCGTCACCAGCGGGGCGAGCAGGGTGGTCACGGAGGTGATTGCCACTGACAGCGCCACGTCGCCGCGGGCGAACCAGGCCATGACATTGGAAGCTGTTCCGCCCGGGCAGCAGCCCACCAGAATCACCCCGACGGCAATTTCGGCAGGCAGGTTCAGTAGTTTGCACAGTAACCAGGCCAGGCACGGCATGATTACAAATTGAGCGATGACGCCGGCCAATACCCGCGCGGGGCGTTGGGCGACTTCACGGAAATCTTCGGTCTTCAGGGTCAGGCCCATGCCGAACATGATCAGGCCAAGCAGTGGCACTATCCAAGCGGTAAGCGGTAGAAAAACACTTGGCAGGAAAAAAGCCAAAATCGCAAATAACAGTACCCACAAGGCGAAGGTATTGCCGACAAAGCGGCTTAGGCTAATCAATGCGCGCATGTTGTTGATCCATTGGGTGACGGGGTGCCGCTCATATGTCCAGCGGCTTGTTCATGTTGCCCGGTAAAGCATCGCCAGGATGCGCAGTAGAACGCATCCTGGCAACAGGCTGCTTAGAGTCCCTGCGGTGTGTCTTCGCCACCAAGGGCTTCAAACAACGCTGGCAGGAATTCAACGAAGGTCAGCATCATCAGGGTGAAGCTGGCGTCCAGCTGGCCGAGGTTGTCATCACCACCGTCTTGCTCTGCCTGCTCTTGCAGCAGGTCTTCGAAGCGCAGGCGTTTAACCGTGAGTTTGTCGTCGAGTACAAACGACAGCTTCTCCTGCCATGCCAGGGACAGTTGGGTGACTTGCTTGCCCGACTCCATGTGCAGCTGGATTTCATCGCTGGTCAGGTCCTGGCGCTTGACCCGCACCACGCCGCCATCTTCATGGGTGTCGCGCAGTTCGCACTCATCCAGGACATAGAAGTCATCGGCGCTTTTCTGGGTCTTGACCCATTCGGTCATGGTCGCCGTCGGGGCGATCTTCACCGTCAGCGGGCGTACCGGCAGTGAGCCAATGGCTTCACGCAGGGTCGAAAGCAGGTCTTCGGCACGTTTCGGGCTGGATGCATCGACGAGGATCAGGCCTTGGGCCGGGGCGATGGCTGCGAAGGTTGCAGATTTGCGGATAAAGGCGCGAGGCAGGAAGGCTTGGACGATCTCATCCTTGATCTGATCGCGCTCCTTCTTGTAGACCTTGCGCATCTGCTCGGCTTCGATCTCGTCGACTTTTTCCTTGACCGCGTCACGCACCACGCTGCCGGGCAGAATGCGTTCTTCCTTGCGTGCGGCAATCAACAGGAACCCCTGGCTGCTGTGAACCAGGGGAGCGTCAGCACCTTTGCCAAAGGGGGCGACGAAACCGTAAGTGGTCAGTTCCTGACTAGCGCATGGGCGTGCCGGTTTTGCAGCAAGTGCGGCTTCCAGCGCATCTGCATCAAAGGGTACATCTTGGGTGAGGCGATAAACCAGCAGGTTACGAAACCACATAGCAGGGTGACTCTCCATTAACGCAAAGCCGCCATTATTCCCGCCTAATCGTCCCAGGCCAACCCTGTGTGAAGGAATCGCTGGAAAAGCAGGTAAGTGGCAGCAGTGCAAATTTAAAAATCAGGTAGTGAAGCCATAGGTTGGGCAACGTTTTAACGCAGGAGTGCCTGCCAGGGTAGTTTTTCAGACCTTATCTAAGCCTTTGCCTGCTAAATAAAATTTATTTGGCAAAGGGGGTTGCCAAGGTGCGATTGGCTCTCTAGAATGCGCCCCACTTCGAGAGTGAAGGGTGATTAGCTCAGCTGGGAGAGCATCTGCCTTACAAGCAGAGGGTCGGCGGTTCGATCCCGTCATCACCCACCAAACTCGCTTTTTGAAGTTACGCGCAGCGGTAGTTCAGTTGGTTAGAATACCGGCCTGTCACGCCGGGGGTCGCGGGTTCGAGTCCCGTCCGCTGCGCCATTTCCCCCCTCTTCATGCTTCCCCGCATTGCATCATTTCTTCTAGATTCTACCCCTTTCCCTGCAAACCAATTGTTTTCGTCGAAGTTCGACCTAAATAGCTGAACTTATAAGCATTTTCTTAATCCTAAGCTGGTAGCCAGTGATCGTTGCGGCCTGCTAAGCTCGCGCTTTCACTCGAATGCCCTACGGGCGTGCACCGAACAAGGAATAAGCATGAAACAGCATCGTTTAGCAGCTGCGGTAGCCCTGGTTGGGCTGGTGCTCGCTGGTTGTGATTCGCAAACCAACAGCGTGGAACTGAAAACCCCAGCGCAGAAAGCCTCTTATGGTATTGGCCTGAACATGGGCAGAAGCCTGGCTCAAGAAGGCATGGACGATCTTGATTCAAAAGCAGTTGCCCAGGGCATTGAAGATGCGATCGGCAAGAAAGAACAACGTTTGAAAGACGAAGAGCTGGTTGAAGCTTTTGCTTCCCTGCAAAAGCGTTCCGAAGAGCGCCTGGCCAAGCTGAGCGACGAATCCAAGGCAGCAGGCAAGAAGTTCCTGGAAGAGAACGGCAAGCGCGATGGCGTCGTGACCACTGACTCCGGCCTGCAGTACGAAATCATCAAGAAGGCTGACGGTGCGCAACCCAAGCCAACCGATATCGTTACCGTCCACTACGAAGGCAAGCTGACTGACGGCACTGTTTTCGACAGCTCGATTGAGCGTGGTAGCCCGATTGACTTGCCCGTTAACGGCGTGATCCCGGGCTGGGTTGAAGGCCTGCAGCTGATGCACGTTGGCGAGAAGATCAAGCTGTACATCCCTAGTGATCTGGCCTACGGCGCGCAAAGCCCGAGCCCTGCGATTCCAGCAAACTCGGTGCTGGTTTTCGATCTGGAACTGATCGCAATCAAGGATCCAAAAGCAGAAGCTGGTGCTCCGGATGCACCTGCTGAGCCAGCTGCAGAGGCTGATAAGGCAGAGTAATTGACACTCGCTTTATTGAGATGCAAGCAACGCCCCGTTTCGACGGGGCGTTGTCGTTTGTACGGGTCATAAATAGAACCAAAAAGCGACTGTCCGGTCTTAATGTGGAGGCAGTGGCGAGTGAATGTTACGGTTATGCACATTTAGCGAGGGTTTCATTTTTAGCGATTTTAGCGCGCCTTAAAAAACCCTTTGATTTATGTAACTTATTGAAAAATAAGGGTTTTATTTGCTGGGCAAAAAATGCCCGATCTGTAGAGAAGCCGCATGAGCCGGGCGTTTGGTAAGCTAATCCAGTATTTGTTCACAAGGTTATCCACAGCTTTGGTGGATAACCCATGCCAGCCCTTGAAAGACGCGGGCTGGCGAGGGAGGCACGATGAAAGCACCTCGAAATTTTTCCCGTTACCTGAAGCTTGCGCAAAAATTTTTAAGTAATGGCAGATTGCCGGCTCTGTTGGCGGCGACGACCAAGAAAATCGCCAAGAAGGGCCCGGCGCTGAGCGGTTTGAAACAAGACTTGGCGCTTTTGCAAAGCCTGTGCATCGCTTGGTGGCGTGGCGAGTATCGCGCGATAAGTAGCGAAGCGTTACTGGCGTTTGTGGGGGCGTTGTTATACTTCGTAACACCCATCGATGCGTTACCCGACTGGATTCTCGGTATAGGTTTTGTCGATGACATAGCCGTACTGGCCTGGGTGCTGCGGACCTGGTCGGATGAATTACGCATGTTTCGTCTATGGCAGTCGCAACAGCCTGCCCAGGAGCTCAAGCGCATAGAGCACCTACCTGACTCAGCACCGCTGGAATTGGAAGAGCTCAAGCCCTGACTCCAGCGCGTCCGGCAACCCGTGCCCGGACAAGTAGTCGACCTCAAAACTTGTTCAATGGCGCCAAGCAGGCCCTGTTCACGCTTATTGGTCCCATGGACTGCTAAGATGTTGATAAGCGGATGCAGATAGTTATCAAGCGCCGCACTTTTCGCAAGCACCGGCTTTGCATTAGTAGAAGTAGCAGGGTGGAGAGTTGAACATGAGTGTGCAAGTTATCTCACGTGATGGTGAGCCTGAATATGCAGTGATTCCATGGGCGCATTATCAAGCGCTGTTACAAGCTGCAGGGAGCCTTCAGGTTGTTGCTGAGCCTGTGTCCAATGATGTTTCCCCACTGAGTCGGCTAAGCAGCCTGCGCGAAGCCAAGGGCATGGATATAGACACCCTGGCGCGCGCCGTTGGCATCAGTCCCCATTACCTGAAAATGATCGAAAGCGGCGAGCGTGAACCAGATGCGGCTATTCAGCGTGCCTTGGCCTGGAACCTTGGCATTGAGGGTTGGGAGGCGAGCTCTTGAGTGTTCGAATTACTCGTCAACACTATGATGCGTTATTGACTGCCCTGGACGATGCCCGACGCCAGCGGCACCTCCTGACCTACCGTGCATTGATCGAGCGCCTGGCACTGCCTGCGCCGGCAATGCAAACGCTGACTGCCGCACTCGAGCACCTGGCGGCCCTGGATGCACAAGCGGATCGTCCACTGCGCAGTTCACTGGTAATCAGCCAGGGAGCAAGCCGTCTTCCCCGTACCGGCTACTTTGACTGCGTTACTCGTCTTGGCCGTTTCAGCGGGCCCACTGATGGCGTGGCGGCTGCCTCCTGGCATGCTGCCGAGGTGGCGCGGGTCTTTGAGTTTGATTACCCGCCGGAGCATTAATTAGATGCTGCATAAATTACGCGCTCGGTTAAGTTACTGGCTAGCCCGACGCTTGTTCCACTGGTCATGGCTGGTCAAGCAGCCGCGCGGCTGGCAATGGCTCGAAGGCCAGTTTGCACGGATGGCCAATCTGGGTGACGTGCAGGCGCAAAGTTTCTATGGGCACATACTGTTGTTTCGTGGCCAGGGCCTGGGTGCACGGGAAGAGGGTGTGCGACTGCTACGACTGGCTGCGACGGCGGGCGATGCCAAGGCGGCTTATCAAATGGGGCTGCTGAGTCTCAAGGGCGATACCCGCCAGGCTCCGGATGCCAGCCAGACTGCACATTGGTGGGCCTTGGCTGCGGCAGCAGGTCATCCACTTGCGGCCCAGCGGTTGTCTGAGCTCTACCGTGACGGGGCGCCGGGCCTGGAGGCGGACCCGGTGCAAGCAGAGCACTTTGCCATGCGCGCAGAGTCGCTCGGGTTATAAATTCAACCTCCGCGCACAATAGAACTCAATGGGCTTTCCAGCGCTTGGCAGTGTCGGCAAGTTGTTGGCGCAAGGTTTCTAGGGTGGCGGACAACTCAAATGTCAGCAGCACATAACCAGCCATGCCCGATGCGGCGGCAGCTTCCAGTGCGAGCATCTTTTCTGGTTTGTGATCAGCTTCATTAAGCATTTTTGCCGAGCCCAGGCGCAGGGCGCGTGCCATGCCGAGCAACAACACCCGGATGCGCTTGTTTTCAGGCGCCAAGGTCGACTGAAGTAATTCCAAACCTTTGCTGTCGCCAGCCTCGGGGCGCGTATGGGCGAGAATTTCAAGGGTACTGATGCACATGCGCAAGCTGCGCTGGATCGCATCCAGACGAGTCATGGAGACATGCATTTCCTTTGATGCAGATGGCATCAGCGAGCGTTGTTCAACCATGCGTTTATTCAGGCGGTTGATCAGTTTTTGGTGCTCATCGTCGGTCACTGGCAAGCCGGTGATGATGCGCCGATGAATAGTGGCGCAGTCACGCAGTGCGCCCGACAGGTTATAGCGCCACGAGTAGAAGGCATACAGCGGCAGGGCGAATGAAAATATCAGGGCTAGCGCGATACCGATGAGAATGTTGACGCCGCGCCAGATACCGTCACTGACCGGGTTCTCGCCGTGGCCTGCGACCACAAAAAAGGTGATTGCCTCCAACAAGGCGGTATAGCCACCTTTGCCAATAGCGTGATAGGAAAAGAAGCCGCAGCAGATGGACATCAATACATAGGTGAGTCCCGCTAGCTCCATGTAGTTGTGCTGGATCACCAAGAGCAAGCCCAGGCCCGCGCCAATGAATGTGCCGACAGCCCGTTCGGCAGCCTTTCTGCGGATATTGCCATGGTTCTGGAGGCCGCCAATGACCACCAGCATGGTCACCGAGGCCCACTCGCCGTGGGGTAGATTGAAACCGGTGGTCAAAAGGATGGAGGCCAGCAGGCCCACCGAAATGCGTGCTGAATGAATCAGCCGGGCATTGCGGTAACGTCGATAAGGATCTGTGATGGGGCGTGCGATTTTGCGCATTAAGGCGCTGATAAAAGATGTGCGCAAGTTACCGGCCTTGGTAGAGAGTATTTCTGGTGGCCGACCATCATACCGGTCGACAGCACAATCTTAGCGCAAGCCGGGCCTGTGTCGCAGTACCGTCGATGGCTTGCGCTTCAGGCTGAGATTTTTTGTGCGTCAATCAGGTGAAAGCTATAGCCGGGGATTGCCTTGGCGTGGTGCTTGGCTTCTGAGGCCAAGGCCGCCAGTTGGCTTGCATCCAGGTCGGCAGCGTATTGGGGGGTGACCTGGACTATGCCTATGGAAATCGAGAGCAAGGCAAACTCCTGGCGCGTACCGTGGCGGTCATGGGAAACAAAGCAACCGGCATTCAGGTCCTCTTCGCGGTAAAAGCGCCGGCACTGGTTCTGGAAGGTTTCAAACAGCCTGCTCAATTGTTTGCGCCACTGCTCTGAACTCAAGACCAGGAGAAAGTCATCACCGCCAATGTGACCAACGAAGTCGCGGGTTGGGTCCACACATTCACTCAGGCATTGGGCGAGATACAGCAGCACTTCGTCACCCTTGGCGTAGCCATACAGGTCGTTGAAGGGTTTGAAGTTATCAATATCCACATAACAAACCACTGCCGGTATGGCTTGTTGCAGCAGGCGCGTGAGGCACTGCTGGATGGGCACGTTGCCGGGTAGCATGGTCAATGGATTGGCATGTTTGGCTTGCCGGATCTTCAACTCGGTAATCAGCTTGAGTACATCGATGACCCGGCCAAGCCCCTGGTAGCGGCCGTTGAGGGTGATGATGAAATCCTCTTCGATACGCTGGCGTGCACGGCTGGTCAGCAGGCGGCTGACCTTTTGCAGGGACTGGCTTACTTCCACGCTGAGGAAGTCCGTGCTCATCAACCGGCTGATGGGTTTGCGGGCAAAGAGTTCAGCGGCGAAGGGTTTGAGCAGAGCATCGGCAAACGCATGGCGATGGACAATGCCAACGGGTTGCCTGTGCTCATCGAGTACCGCCAGGGAGTTCAGGTTGGCCTGCAGGCGAAAGGCTTCGAGTACCGCGGATGTCGAGGTATCGATAGTCACTGCGGGTTGCTCGTTGAGCAGGGCGCAGAGGTCGCTGTCTTCTTCGCTGAGGGTGCCGGGCGAGCTGAGCAGTTGTGGCAGCAACAGGCGTGCGTCACGTGGCGGTTGTTCTTGCGGGCGGCAGAGCAAATAGCCCTGGAGCAGGTCGACACCCATTTCGGAAAGTACTGCCAGTTCCTCTTCAAGCTCGATGCCTTCGGCAATTACGGTGGCGCGTGAGGCCTGGGCCATCTTGAGGATGGAGCCGACAAACTCTCGCTTGACCGAGTCGAGATGTATGCCATCGATGAAGTGGCGGTCAATTTTCACATAGTCGGGTCTTAACTCAGACCACAAGCGCAGGCTTGAATAACCTGCGCCAAGATCATCCAGTGCAATTGAAAAGCCCATGGCGCGATAGTGATGCAAGGCCGTATCGAGCAGGGCGAAGTCTTCGGTAGGGGTTTGTTCGGTAAGTTCTATCACCACATTGTTGGGCGATATGCCAAAGGCTTGCAGCAGCTGCAGCGTGCGACCAGGGCGGTGGTTGGCTTCGAGCAACGAGTCGGGGGAAACGTTGAGGAACAGCTTGCCCTCAAGCTTTTGTTGACTGAATTGCTGGCAGGCGCTTTTGCGGCAAGCCATTTCCAGTTCACTGAGGCGACCAGCTTGACGCGCCACACTGAACAGGTTGATCGGCGAGTGCAGGGCACTGTTGGAGGGGCCACGAGTCAGGGCCTCATAACCGACGATGCGCCGCTCGGATAACGAAAAAATAGGCTGAAAGAGGCTATGCAAGTCGCCGTGAGCGAGGATGTGGTCCAGCGTGCTCAACTGCTCGGTGACGGTCATTTGGAGTCTCTGAGTCGGAAAAAACAAAGGGCTGATAGTGATATCAGCCCCTGATTTTGCGACAAATTAATGACTCTTTAATGACAGCTCGGCTCAGCCTCAAGCGTGAGCCCGCTCAAGCCCGGCTCCGAGCTTGAGCGGGCGTGCATCACTTTTTAACCAAGGCTGAAGTCAGGTTCAGGTAGTCGAGCAGGATCTGACCGGCTTCGCTGAGGAAGGCATCATCCTCGGGCTTGGTCTTCTTGTCCTCGACCGCAACGCTGTCTTCATCGACTTCTTTAAGCTTGGTCAGCGGCTCTTCGCCCTTAGCCTTGCGCAGCTTGTTTTCGATGGCCAATTGCTCGCCTTCGATCTGCTTATGCTGTGCACGGCGCGTGACCTCATTGAGGCTGACTTCGGTTTCTTTCATCAGCTTCTGCGCAAGCGCCAGGCGTTCACGGGAGAAGGTGAAGTCCGGGTTGTTCGCCGTGCGCTGTTCATAGTGCTCCTTGAGGCGCACCAAATAAGGCTTGAACGGGTCACGCTCTGGCTTGATCGCTGGGTTGATGGTGTCCCAGGGCATGGCTTCCGGCAGCGCGCTTTCGCCAATTTCCTTGGTGTCCATCACATCGGGATAGGCAATATCAGGCAGTACGCCCTGATTTTGTGTGCTCTGCCCCGAAACCCGGTAGAACTTGGCCAGGGTCAGCTTCAGCTCGCCGTGGTTCAGGGGTTGGATGGTTTGCACAGTGCCTTTGCCGAAGGTCTGGCCGCCGATGATCAGGGCGCGGTGGTAGTCCTGCATGGCGCCCGCGAAAATCTCCGACGCCGAGGCGGACAGGCGATTGACCAGCAACACCATCGGGCCCTTGTAGAAGATACCGGGTTCCTCATCGTTGAGCACATCGACCCGGCCGTCGCTGTTGCGTACCAGAACCGTCGGGCCCTGGTCGATAAACAGGCCGGTCAGCTCAGTGGCTTCTTGCAGGGAACCGCCTCCGTTGTTGCGCAGGTCGATGACCACGCCATCAACTTTGTCCTTCTTCAGCTCGGTGAGTACCCGCTTGACGTCACGCGTGGTGCTCTTGTAGTTCGGGTCGCCGGCGCGGAACGCCTTGAAGTCGAGATAGAACGCAGGAACTTCAATGACCCCGAGCTTGTAGTCACGACCGTCGTGCTTGAGCTTGAGAATCTTTTTTTGCACCGCTTGATCTTCAAGCTTCACCGCTTCGCGGGTGATGGTGACGGTCTTGCTGGTCTGGTCGTTGGGTGCATTGCTCGCCGGAATCACTTCGAGGCGAACCTTGGAGCCTTTCGGGCCGCGAATCAGCTTGACCACTTCGTCCAGGCGCCAGCCGATGACATCAACCATCTCGTCATCGCCCTGGGCGACACCGATGATTTTGTCGGCTGGGGCAATCTGCTTGCTCTTTTCCGCTGGGCCGGCTGGAACCAGGCGCACGACTTTGACATTGTCATTATCGCTTTGCAGCACCGCACCGATACCTTCGAGCGACAGGCTCATGTTGATGTCGAAGTTTTCCGCGTTATCCGGTGACAGATAAGAGGTGTGCGGATCGTAAGACATCGCAAACGCATTGATGTAGGTCTGGAAGATATCTTCGCTGCGGGTCTGGTCTAGACGAACCAACTGACGCTTGTAGCGCTTGATCAGGGTTTCCTGGATGGTCTTGGTGTCTTTTCCCGCGATCTTCTGGCGCAGTACTTCGTCCTTGACCTGGCGACGCCATAGGTCTTCAAGCGCCGCTTCGTCCTTGACCCAGGGTGATTTCTCACGATCGAGGGTGAGTTCTTCATCGACGCTGAAGTCGATCTTGTCGACACCTTTGCCAAGCATGGTCAATGCGTAGTTGAGGCGGCTCTTCAGGCGATCGAGATGGCGTTTGTACATGACAAAGCCGGGCTCGAGGTTGCCGCTTTTGAGAAAGTCATCGAACTGATCTTTCCACTTGTCGAACTCGGCGATATCGGCGGCAGTGAAATAACTGCGCTGAGGATCGAGCATCTTCAAGTAGCCCGCGTAGATGATTTCCGAACGGGCATCATCGAGCGGCGGCTTGCTGTAGTGGTGGCGCTTGAGCAGCTCCACTACGTTGAGGCTGGCAATGACTTGTTCGCGATCAGGCGTCAAATAGTCCCAGCTGTGATCGCTGGTGGTCTTTGCTGCCAAAGGCAATGCACTCAATCCGAGGGCAAGGGCGAGGGTGGCGCTGATAAAAGAACGCTTCATGCTGATTCGACGTAGGGGCTGTTGATAAAGCATATTAGGCCATCTTTAAGGGCGCCGAGTTCCAACGGCGCAATGCAAAAGCCCGACAGTCGTGCCGGGCCCGGTTCAATTGCACTATGGAGGCAGCGTGAAGGCATTGCAAGGCGTTGAAGGCCGTACTGAATGGTTAGACATCACATCCCCATCATGTGATGTGGGTGAAATCCGCATAAAAGTGGCTGCCGCAGGGCTCAACCGAGCTGATTTGTTGCAGCGTGCCGGGCTTTACCCGCCGCCACCCGGAGCCAGCGCCGCGCTTGGGCTTGAGTGCTCCGGAGTGATCACCGAAGTCGGTGCTGGCAGTTCCCCGCCGCCACCCGGAGCCAGCGCCGCGCTTGGGCTTGAGTGCTCCGGAGTGATCACCGAAGTCGGTGCTGGCAGTGATTGGCAAGTGGGCGATCGGGTTTGTGCGTTGCTCGCCGGTGGCGGCATGGCTGAAGAAGTGGTGGTTGATGCACGGCACGCCTTGCCGGTTCCCGAAGGCGTCTCGTTGCACGAAGCGGCGGCTATTCCCGAGGTATACGCAACCGCCTGGCTCAATCTTTTTCAGCTGGCGGGGCTCAAACCGGGTGAAAGGGTCTTGCTGCACGCAGGTGCCAGTGGGGTTGGCTCTGCGGCCATCCAGTTGTGCAAGGCCTTTGGCAGCCCGTGCTGGGTGAGTGTCGGCTCGGCCGATCGGCTGGCGTATTGCGAAGGGCTGGGGGCGCAGGGCGGTGTTTTGCGTGGCGAAGAAGGGCCGCAGGCGCTGCGCGATTTTGCGCCTTTCGATGTGATTCTTGATCCGGTAGGTGGCAAATATGCAGCGCTCAACCTGCAATTGCTCGGGCTCGACGGGCGCTGGGTGAATATTGGCCTGATGGGCGGACGCAAGGCTGAACTGGATATGGCGCTGCTGTTGAGCAAACGCGTGCAGTTTATCGGTTCGACCCTGCGCAGCCGCGATGATCAGTTCAAGGCCGACCTGATGAGCGACCTTGGCCAGCAGGTTTGGCCATTGTTCAGCGAAGGACGGCTGAGTCCACAGTTGCTCAAGGCATTGCCGATCAAAGATGCCGAAGCGGCGTTTGCCGAGCTTGCGACTAACCAGGTCAACGGCAAGCTGGTCTTGGTGATTGATCCTGAATTGTCCTGATCAGCCCTAGTGATAAAGCGCGGACCCACCCGGGATTTGGCGGGAAAGGGGTGGCCCGCGACTGTTATTTGGCTTGTCATGGGTACTGAATGTGCATTTTCGGTAATTGAGAATGCAGATTATCTATATGTTTTTAAAAGGATTTTATAAGGTTCTATTGAGTAAGTTAATCAGCGCAATGGGATCAATCAATATGACCTTTTGCCAAGCGGTGAGTAACCTTTGCAGGGTAAATTTTCAACCCTCCCAAGGAGTTCATCGATGTCTTATATCAATAGCGAAGTTAAACCGTTCAACGCCACTGCCTATCACAACGGCGCATTTGTTGACGTTAGCGAAGCCAACCTGAAAGGCAAGTGGTCGGTCGTATTCTTCTATCCAGCCGACTTCACCTTCGTCTGCCCAACCGAACTGGGCGATCTGGCTGATAACTACGCTGAATTCCAGAAGCTCAATGTCGAGATCTACGGCGTATCGACTGATACCCATTTCACCCACAAAGCCTGGCACGACACGTCTGACACCATCGGCAAAATCCAGTACCCGCTGATTGGTGATCCGACTGGCACCATCACCCGTAACTTCGGCGTGATGATCGAAGAGGCCGGTTTGGCAGATCGTGGCACTTTCGTCATCGACCCAGAAGGCAAGATCCAGATCGTTGAAATCAACGCCGGTGGCATTGGCCGTGACGCACAAGAACTGCTGCGCAAGGTAAAAGCGGCTCAGTACGTTGCTGCTCACCCGGGCGAAGTTTGCCCAGCCAAGTGGAAAGAAGGCGAAGCCACCCTGGCTCCATCGCTGGACCTGGTCGGCAAAATCTAAATCTGTTTTGCGGGCCGCCAGCTAATCGGCTGGCGCTTGTAATGGCCGATGAAGGCTGAGGTGCATAGGCGCCTCAGCCGTTAGACAAAGCCGGCAAATCTATTGAAACGCACAAGCGCCTGGGCGCGATCCGTCCGGGCGTTCTTGTCTCTGAAATTCATATAAAGGGAAGCCAAATCATGTTGGACGCCAATCTGAAAAACCAGTTGAAGGCCTATCTGGAAAAGGTCACCCAGCCGTTCGAGATCGTCGCGTCCCTTGATGACAGCGACAAATCCCGCGAACTGCATGGCTTGCTTGAAGATATTCGCAGCCTTAGCGACAAAATTACCCTGAAGACAGATGGTGTAGATGCTCGCACGCCGTCGTTCTCGTTGAATCGCCCTGGTGCTGATATCGGCTTGCGTTTTGCCGGTATCCCGATGGGGCACGAGTTCACCTCCTTGGTGCTGGCACTGCTGCAAGTCGGTGGGCATCCATCGAAGTTGGCCGCTGATGTGATCGAGCAGATCAAGGCTATCGAAGGTCAATTCAGCTTTGAAACCTACTTCTCGCTGTCGTGCCAGAACTGCCCGGATGTGGTGCAGGCGCTGAACTTGATGGCGGTACTCAATCCTAATATTCGTCACGTGGCTATCGACGGGGCACTGTTCCAGGCCGAGGTCGAGCAACGCCAGATCATGTCCGTGCCGAGCATCTACCTCAACGGTGAGCTGTTTGGCCAGGGACGCATGGATGTCGAGCAGATCCTGGCCAAGATCGACACCGGTGCAGCCGCACGTGACGCTGAAAAACTCAACAGCAAGGATGCCTTCGATGTCCTGGTCGTCGGCGGTGGTCCGGCTGGTGCTGCGGCGGCAATCTATGCCGCGCGCAAAGGTATTCGCACTGGCGTGGCTGCCGAGCGTTTCGGCGGCCAGGTACTCGATACCATGGCCATCGAGAACTTTATCTCGGTACAAGAAACCGAGGGCCCGAAACTGGCCCGCGCCCTGGA
The DNA here is from genome assembly GCF_000222125.1 of Pseudomonas sp. S9. Taxonomy (NCBI): domain Bacteria; kingdom Pseudomonadati; phylum Pseudomonadota; class Gammaproteobacteria; order Pseudomonadales; family Pseudomonadaceae; genus Pseudomonas; species Pseudomonas sp. S9. The sequence continues at coordinate 421,436 of NZ_AFFX01000002.1, forward strand.
AGAGCACGTGCGCCAATACGACGTCGATATCATGAACCTGCAGCGCGCAAGCGCACTGGTCCCAGCCAGTGCGGCAGGTGGTTTGCACGAGGTTAAATTCGACAGCGGCGCATCGCTCAAGGCCAAGACGGTGATCCTGGCCACGGGCGCGCGCTGGAGAGAGATGAATGTGCCTGGTGAGCAGCAATATCGTGGTCGTGGTGTGGCCTATTGCCCGCATTGCGATGGCCCGTTGTTCAAGGGCAAGCGCGTGGCTGTGATTGGTGGCGGCAACTCGGGTGTCGAGGCCGCGATTGACCTGGCCGGTATTGTTGCCCATGTGACCTTGATCGAGTTTGACAGCCAGTTGCGCGCCGATGCGGTGTTGCAGAAAAAACTTGCCAGCCTGGCCAACGTGACTGTGATCAAGAGCGGTTTGACCACTGAAGTGCTGGGTGATGGCCAGAAGGTCAATGCCCTGGTTTACAAGGATCGTAATACGGATGAGTCAGTGACCGTCGAGCTGGAAGGCATCTTCGTCCAAATCGGCCTGCTGCCGAACAGTGACTGGCTCAAAGGCACGATCGAGCTGTCCCCAAGGGGTGAAATCATCGTGGATGCCAAAGGCCAGAGCAATATCCCCGGCATTTTTGCCGCAGGCGATGTGACCACAGTGCCTTACAAGCAAATCGTCATCGCCGTGGGTGAGGGTGCCAAGGCGTCATTGAGCGCCTTCGATCACTTGATCCGCAGCGTCTAGATCCGCGCTGGCGCTAGGCCTCCGAGCGGGTAACCAGAGATGGTTACCCGCTTTTTTGTGCCCGCAGATTGGGTCAATGCCTTATTGGCCTGGCAGTCTGTGGCTTGGATCGATAACAACTGCCGGGGTTGCACGGTTCAACCCTCGGCTAGACTTTCCTGGTCGCGCAAGATTTCTATTGGTTGATTTGAATTATGACTGTAATATAAATATAGAATTATGATCGTAATCTAACGTGCGCGATAGTGACTTCACCGGCTCGATAGCAGCCACACCAACCTGAGGAAACAGCAATGAATCAATCTACAAACAAAGGCACTGCCTTGATTACTGGCGCATCCTCGGGGATCGGCGCCACCTATGCGCAGCGCCTGGCCAAGCGTGGTTATGACCTGTTGTTGGTCGCGCGTGACCAGCAACGGCTCGATGGGCTTGCCGAGAACCTGCGCCAGGCATCTGGGGTCAAGGTAGAAGTGCTCAGGGCCGACCTGACTGACAGCGCTGACCTGCAGCGTGTCGAACAGCGTTTGCGTACGGACCCGAGCATCAGCATGTTGGTCAACAATGCCGGCGTTGCAATCAATGGCACCCTGGCCGAGGCGGACGCGGCCAAGGTCAACACTCTTATTCAGTTGAATATCGTGGCCCTGACTCATCTCTCCGCAGCCGCCGCTGCAAGCTTTGGTGCAGCTGGGCGTGGTTCAATCATCAACATCGCTTCGGTGGTCGCGTTGATTCCCGAAATGTTCAACGCGGTCTACAGTGCCAGCAAGGCTTATGTGCTGAGCCTGACTCAAACCATGCAGGCAGAGGTCAGCAGCCTAGGGGTGCAGGTCCAGGCGGTATTGCCCGGCGTTACCCGCACCGAAATCTGGGAGCGTTCGGGTATGGATGCTTCGGCCTTGCCTGCGGAGATGATCATGGAAGTTGGCGATATGGTGGATGCCGCCCTGGCAGGTTTCGACCAGGGTGAACTGGTGACTATTCCATCCCTTCCGGACGCGGCGGACTGGCAGGCATTGGTTACGGCGCGGACCAAACTGGGACCGAATCTATCGCGCAATCAGGCGGCGGCGCGCTACAGCTAAGACGGCAAGACCAAAAAGCCCGAGCCAGCAATCCTGGTTCGGGCTTTTTATGTGGGCAAGGTTTTAGCCTGACTCAATCAACCGGCCGGGACCTGCTCCAACAATTGTTGACGAGCTGTCTTGAGCAGGCGTTGCGACAGTTCGGGATCACTGACACTGCGGGCCAGAACCAGTGCGCCCACCATCGTAGAAAGCAGGGCCACGCTTTGTTCGGCGGCATTGTCGCCCGATAGGCAATCCTCGATGGATTTGAGGCGCTCTTGTATCAACTGGTCGGTAACCGGGCTGGCCTGGCCGCGCTGGCCAAGTTCCGCTGACATGGTTGGCAGTGGGCAACCTTCTGCCGGATTGGCGCAATGGGCGCTGGACAGATAACTGCGAATAAATGTGGCCAGCGGCGCTTCACCGGCAAACAGCTGTTTCGTCTGGCCGCTGAGTTGCTCGGCGCTATGGGTTAATGCGGTTTCAACCAATTCATCCTTGGACTTGAAGTGCGCATAAAAGCCACCGTGAGTCAGGCCCAGGGTTTTCATCAAGGGCTGCAATCCGGTTGCACCAATGCCGTCACGGCGAAACAGGCGTGCTGCCTCTTCAATGATGCGCTGGTGGGTTTTGGCCTTGTGATCGTCCGAGTAACGCATAGCTTGCCTCGTGTTTTTACATGTTGGCCAACATATTAATTGACCCTGCATCTTTTGGGTAAAGGTTGATGGCCAGCCTGGTGCTGAATACCTTAGCTGGGGCTGCCCATTATCAAGCAAGTGGTGGAGCCAACCGCGTACAGGCGATCATCAACATCATAAATGCGCCCTTCGGCGATTGCCGTCGTGCGACCCAGGTGCACGATGCGGCCTTCGGCACGTATCGGCCCGACTTTATCGGTCAAGGCGCGTAGATAGCTGATGCGCAAGTCGGTTGTCGTATAGCCCTAGCCGCGCTGCAAGCGAGTATGAATCGCGCAGCCCATGCAAGAGTCGAGCAGGGTGGCAGCGTAGCCGCCATGCACTATGCCCAATGGGTTGTAGTGGCGGGTATCGGGGGAGCCTTGGAACAAGAAAAAACCTTCTGCCCATTCAATCGGCACAAAGTCGACCAAGTGCCCGAACGGTGGGCAAGGCAGTTGCCCTTTGCCAATGCCGTTGAAGAACTCGGTGGGTGACATTTCACTGACCTGTGCCAGGCTCATGCTGCCAGGTGCGGCCAGCTTGCTGCGGGCGACTTGCTCGGCATCAATCCAGCTTGCCAATTGTTCTTCTCGGGAAACCTTGTCCATCTGACGGCCCTCTGCGGATGTTGGATAAGTCGATTGCTTTATTAAATTACATGTGTAATCTAATTGTGTAAATTATAGTCGTAATATAAATATGTCCAGGGCTATCGGATCATTGGTTCGAGCATTGCTAAGCAGGAAATCGTTATGCACAGCGTCCTTACACCTTCACGCAAGCTCCTCGTATTACTCATGGCGCTCACCGCGCTGGGTGAAATCTCTACTCAGTTGATTATTCCCGCCCTCTCGGCAATCGAGTGGGTGATGGCCGCCAAGCCCGGCAGTAGCTTGCTGGCGCTGTCAGTGTTCGTAGCTGCTTTTGGCCTGGGCCAACTGGTGCTTGGCCCGCTTTCCGATCGACTGGGGCGGCGACCGATCCTGTTCGCGGGGTTGCTGGTTTACCTGTGTGCGACCTTGTGGATGTTGCTGGCCAACAGCATGGTGGAATTCATCACCGCCCGTGCCTTGCAAGGTTTGGGGGCCTGTTCGGCCTTGGTCATGGCGCGGGCTATTGTGCGCGATGTATGGCAGGCCGAGGCGGGGCCGGCATTGGCCATGACCGTGATAGGCATGCTCTGCGCCATCGTGGTTTCCCCGGCGCTGGGCGGCTTGCTGGTGCGCATCGGCGGTTGGCAGGCGCCTATTCTGATGGCGCTGCTGGTTGCTGGTGCAATTGTCCTGGCGGCGTTGTGTTTTTACCGGGAAAGCAACCGGCAGTTGGACCCTCAAGCAGGAAGGCTGACAAAACTGGTCGCCAACTATGCCGATTTGCTCAAGGACTCTTCCTTCCGGGCCCTGGCCCTGACATTGGCGTTCACCTATGGCGCGATGTTTGCGGTGATTGCCGGTTCCTCAGCTGTCTATATCGGCCTGCTGCACCTGAGTCCCAGCCAATACGGGATGACCATCAGCGCGATTGTGGCAGCCTTGATTGGCGGTGCGCTCTTTACTCAACGCAATATCAGCCGCTTGGGACCGGACAAAATCGTCAGCATCGGCGTGAGCCTGGCTGCCTTTGGTGCGGTTGCGACCCTGGCGATTCATCAAGGTCTGGGGTTGTCCGTGCTGGGGCTTTCACTACCACAGGTTTTGGTGACCCTGGGCGGCGGCATGGTGCTGCCCGCTAGCGTCGCCGGTGCGGTGATACCCAACGCCCACAGGGCCGGCCTGGCGGCAGGGTTCATGGGCTTTGCCCAGATGGCCGGGGCAACCTTCAGCGGTGTGCTGTTGACCGCTCTGCAAGATGGCAGCGCCTGGGCTATGGTTTTTCTCAATGCCAGCTTCGCATTTATTGCCTGGTCGCTGTTCCACCTGCTGCAACGCCGACGCCGTGCCGCCGAGCTTGCAGTGCAATGATCCCTGGCTGCGTTTTGGTGCCGTTTTAAGCTGAACAACAGCAATCTTGAAGGTAATCGACATGAGTGAAAGCTACGACGTGGTGATTATTGGCGGTGGGCCTGGCGGGTATAACGCAGCCATCCGTGCCGGACAACTGGGGTTGAAGGTTGCCTGCGTCGAGGGCCGTGAAACCCTGGGCGGCACCTGCCTCAATGTTGGCTGCATGCCATCGAAGGCCCTGCTGCATGCCTCTGAGCTGTATGAGGCCGCCAGCAGCGGCGAGCTGAACAGCTTGGGTGTTGAGGTGCAACCGACCCTGAACCTGGCGCAAATGATGAAACAGAAAGATGCCAGCGTCAGCGCGTTGACCAAGGGTATCGAGTTTCTGTTTCGCAAGAACAAGGTCGACTGGATCAAGGGCTGGGCCAGGCTCGAGGGCGTTGGCAAGGTCAGCGTCAGCCATGCCGACGGTAGCCAGAGCCAGTTGCAGGCCCGCGACATCGTGCTGGCCAGCGGCTCGGAGCCAGCGCCTTTACCGGGCGTCGCGGTCGATAACAAGCGCATCATCGACTCTACCGGCGCACTTGAACTGCCTGAGGTGCCCGGACATCTGGTGGTTATCGGCGCAGGAGTTATTGGGCTGGAACTGGGCTCGGTATGGCGACGCCTGGGTAGCAAGGTGACTGTGGTTGAGTACCTGGATCGTATCTGCCCCGGCTTGGACACCGAGACGGCCACCGCGCTGCAACGCACACTGGCGAAACAAGGCATCAGCTTCAAGTTGGGTGCCAAGGTTGTGGCCGCGCAAAGCTCGGACAGTGGAGTTGAACTGAATATAGAAGCTGCCGCAGGTGGTGCGAGTGAAGTCTTGCAGGCCGATTATGTGCTGGTTGCCATTGGCCGGCGTCCATACACAGAAGGCCTTGGGCTGGAGAACGTTGGCCTGAGTACCGATAAGCGTGGCATGCTCGGCAATCAACAGCATCGCAGCGAAGTGCCAGGTATCTGGGTCATAGGTGATGTCACTTCGGGGCCGATGCTCGCGCACAAGGCCGAAGATGAGGCCATTGCCTGTATCGAGCGCATTGCCGGCCATGCTGCCGAAGTGAATTACGGGGTGATTCCCAGTGTGATCTACACCAGGCCCGAGGTGGCCAGTGTCGGTAGCAGCGAGCAGGCGCTCAAGGAGCAGGGGCGTGCCTATAAGGTCGGCAAGTTTCCGTTCACGGCCAACAGCCGGGCGAAAATAAACCATGAGGCCGAAGGTTTCGTCAAAGTGCTGGCGGACGAGCGCACCGATCAGATCCTCGGCGTGCATATCATTGGCCCAAGTGCCGGTGAGTTGATTGGTGAGTATTGCGTGGCGATGGAGTTTTCGGCCAGTGCCGAAGATATTGCGTTGATTTGCCACCCACATCCAACACGCTCGGAGGCATTGCGCCAGGCGGCAATGAATGTGCACGGCTGGGCCATGCAAGCCTAGAAACCCTCTGGAAAACTGCTGCGCTCGATATACTTCGCTACCTAAAGTCGAGCGCGATCCGGTGGCTTTTTCGCAGTTTTTTACTCGCTGCGCTCGCCCTTCGGGCCAGCCTTTGGCTGTTGCTCCCGTTGTTCGTTGCGCCTTGTCCTGTTGTCGCTCGCTGCCTTTCTCAGAGGATCACCGGGAAACCGGATTGGGCCTGCGTGACGAAAGCCCGCCAGGTTTGGCCTGGCGGGCTTTTTAGGCTTTACAGACCAAGAGCCTTGGCCAGGCCTGCGCCGTAGGCCGGGTCGGCCTTGGTGCAGTTGTCGACATGGCGTTGCTTGATCTCATTCGGCACCCCGTCCATGGCGCGAGCGGTGTTGTCGAACAAGGCTTGCTGTTGCTCCGGGCTCATCAGGCGAAACAGGTCGCCTGGCTGTTCGTAGTGGTCATCATCCACCCGGTGATCCCAGGCCTTGGCGTCGCCATCGAGTGGCAGCGCCGGTTCGGCCAATGCCTGGTGATCGGCCCATTCGCCCTGGCTGTTGGGCCAGTAGGCGATTTTCGAACCGAGATTGCCATCGGTGCGCATATGACCATCGCGGTGGAAGCTTTGGTGCGGGCAGATTGGCGCGTTGACCGGGATGTGGTTGAAGTTGACGCCCAGGCGATAGCGCTGTGCATCGCCATATGAGAACAGGCGCGCCTGCAGCATTTTGTCGGGTGAGAAGCCAATGCCGGGCACAATATTGGCGGGCGAGAAGGCGGCTTGTTCAACCTCGGCGAAATGATTTTCAGCGTTGCGATTGAGCTGCATGACACCGACGTCGATTAGCGGGTAGTCGCCATGGGGCCAGACTTTGGTCAAGTCGAATGGGTTGTGTTTGTGATGGCGCGCCTGGTCTTCGGTCATGACCTGGATACGCAGCTTCCAGGACGGGAAATCACCCGCTTCGATGCTTTCGTAAAGGTCGCGCATGCTGCTTTCGCGGTCTTTACCGACTACGGCTTCAGCTTCTGCGTCAGTCAGGTTTTCGATGCCTTGCAGGCACTCGAAGTGAAACTTGACCCAGACCCGTTCGTTCGCGGCGTTGAGCATGCTGAAGGTGTGACTGCCAAAGCCGTGCATGTGCCTGAAGTCTTTCGGGATGCCACGGTCACTCATGACGATGGTTACCTGGTGCAACGCTTCCGGCAGCAGGGTCCAGAAGTCCCAGTTGCTGGTCGCGTTGCGCATGCCCGTGCGTGGATCACGCTTGACCACGTGATTGAGGTCAGGGAAGCGCATTGGGTCACGGAAGAAGAACACCGGGGTATTGTTGCCGACCAGGTCCCAGTTGCCTTCCTCGGTGTAGAACTTGACGGCGAAGCCACGGATGTCGCGCTCGGCATCGGCGGCACCACGCTCACCGGCCACCGTTGAGAAACGCAGGAACAGCGGGGTTTCCTTACCCACCTTGGAAAACAGTGCTGCGCGGCAATATTGGCTGATGTCGTGGGTTACGGTGAAGGTACCGTAGGCGCCGGAGCCCTTGGCATGCATGCGCCGCTCCGGAATCACTTCACGGTCGAAATGCGCCAGTTTTTCAATCAGCCAGATGTCTTGCAGAAGTGCCGGACCACGGGGACCGGCCGTTTGGGTATTGAGGTTATCGACTACGGGGGCGCCAGTGGCGTGGGTCAGGCTTTTCTCGGTCATTGCTGAGTTCCTAGTTATTGAGTTGGCTCTGCAGTTGAAACACTTGAAAAACGGCTGAATCTGGAGTTTTCAGGGCTTCATGGGCCAGGTTGCTGGTCTTTACGGTGGGTACTATCACCCAGACTAGTCAGCTTTATGCAGGGCTTCTACTGTCTATTGGTATACGTTCTTGGGGAGCCTCTGAAAAACCACTGCGCTGCGTCGCTCGCGATCATTTTCAGAGGCTCCCGAGACTAGACAGTCTTTATTGCCCACGATTACGCATGGCGTTTTCTTCACATCCATTTCATCGGCTTTTTACATGCTGGCTCATACCCTTGTGCTCCTGATAACGGGAGCTGTCAATGCCATTATTGTCTCGAAAAATCATTCTGGGCCTCGCTGCCATCGGCATTGCAGCCACTGCTTTTGCCAGCGCGGCTCGTCACCCGATCAGTCCGGTTGCGGAGCAGCACCAGCAGCAATGGGCTACGCCGGTAGATAAGCGCTTCAACCTGTATCGGATGACTCAAAGCCTCTACCGTAGCGCGCTGCCGGACCAGAGCAATGTCGCAACCCTGCAGGCCGCCGGGATTGGCACCGTTGTCAGTTTTATCAAGGATGATGACAAGCAATGGCTTGGTGACACGCCAATGCAGAGGGTAAACATTGCGTTGCATGCTGATCGGGTGACCGATGCCGATGTCATCCGGGTGCTGCACGTGATTGAGCGGGCGCAGACAGAGGGCGCGGTATTGATGCACTGCAAGCATGGCCGCGACCGCACAGGCCTGATGGCCGCGATGTATCGCATGGTTATCCAGGGCTGGAGCAAGCCAGAGGCGTTGAGCGAGATGCGCAGCGGTGGTTATGGCAATCCCCGCGAGATGGAAGACGCGCTGGCTTACCTTGAACAGGTTGATCCCGTGGCCATTCGCGCCGCATATCGGACAGGCCAATGCAGCACAACGCTATTTTCGACCTGCTATGCCAGTGAGTGGCTTCAGAGCGTTCTGGCAGCTAGTCGCTAACTTCAAGCCAAGCCTGCATCACGGCTGTTCCTCGGTCGGGCGGCTGTTCTTTCAGGTATCAGGCAAGCTGCAACACTTCAGGTGCAGCTTCAGTTACAGGGTGAATTTAATAGACGACTGGTCTATTCTCCTGACCCAGAACTTTAGATAGGTCGCGCTGCTTTGCACTGGGCGAGTTTGACTTTTAGGGTATTTTAGCCAATGGATTTAGATGACCGGGTGTCGACATTGCGCTGTTTTCCCTGTCTTACCAGGGCTGAGGATGCTCGCTGCGTGAACCTTGTCTTTGGACTTAGCTAATTTTTATGTGAGGTCGCCATGCACACACTTTCGATCAATGGAAATGAACAACAGGTTGATGTGCCCGGCGATATGCCGTTGCTCTGGGTGCTGCGTGATGTGCTGGGGATGACCGGCACCAAGTTTGGATGTGGAATTGCCCAGTGCGGGGTTTGCACTGTGCACCTTGATGGCAAAGCCGTGCGCTCATGTGTACTGCCCATCAGCTCCGCGGTTGGCCACGAGATCAGCACCATCGAGGCCATAGGCGAAACCGAGGTCGGCCAGAAGGTCCAGGCTTCCTGGCTCGAGCATGAGGTGGTGCAGTGTGGTTATTGCCAGTCCGGGCAAATAATGTCCGCTGTGGCCTTGCTTGAGAAACAGCCAGACGCGGATGACGCGGCCATTGATGCGGCCATGGCTGGCAATCTTTGTCGTTGCGCCACCTACACCCGTATTCGTGCCGCCATCAAAAGCGTCAGCCAGGCTTAAGGAGCAGTCTACCCATGGAAAAGCCACGCTTTAAATCTTCTCGTCGACGCTTTTTGCAAGGCAGTACACTGGCCATGGGGGGGCTGGTATTGAGTACCTGGTTGCCGCCCCTGATAGCGCGAAGTGCGGCGGCCGACGCCGTAGCTCCAGGCCGTCTTGGCGAACAAAGCCCAACGGGTTATGGCGCTTTTGTGCGGGTTGGGCATGATGGCCGGGTAACGGTGATCTCACCCAAGATCGAAATGGGCCAGGGCACCCATACCGGCATCGCGATGATGGTTGCCGAAGAGCTTGAAGTCAGCCTTGACCAGGTCGAGGTGGTCGATGCACCGCCAAACCACAAGTTATACAGTGATGCGTTGCTGGAGTTTCAGGGCACCGGTGGTTCAACTGCGACGCGTGTCACCTGGGAGCCATTGCGCCAGGCTGGGGCAACTGCGCGGATCCTGTTGATCCAGGCCGCTGCGCTGGGCTGGAAGGTTGCGCCAAGCCAGTGCCACGCAGAAAACGCAGTGGTGTTTGGCCCCAATGGTTTGCGAGCAGGCTATGGCGAACTGGTCGATGCAGCCAGTGCCTTGCCGGTGCCCACTGATGTGCCGCTTAAAAAGCCTGAGCAGTTCAAGCTGATTGGCAAGCCTCTGCAGCGTGTCGATACGCCAAACAAGGTCAATGGCAAAACCAAATTCACCATCGATCTCAGTGTCCCGGACATGCAGATCGCCTCGACACTTACTTGCCCGGTGCATGGCGGAACCTTGCGCAGTGTTGATGATAGCGCCGCGCGTAAAGTGCCGGGGGTGCGTGATGTGGTCAAGCTAGACAACGCCGTCGCGGTTATCGCCAGTAATTACTGGGCCTGCCAGCAAGGCCTCAATGCCCTGAAAATCGACTGGGACCTGGGCGCCAATGCGTCGATCAACTCGGCTGAGCTGGAGCAGGCCCTGCAAGATGCCAGCAGCCGTGATGGCGTGATTGCCCATAAAACAGGCGACATCAGCGCCAGCCTGAAATCGGCCAGCAGCCAGTTTGAAGCGGTTTATGAGCAAGCCTTTCTGTCTCACTCGCCGCTCGAACCCATGACCTGCGTTGCCCATGTCCGCCCGGATGCTTGCGATCTTTGGGTCGGCACCCAGGTGCCGGTTTTTGCCCAGCAGACCGCTGCACAGGTCACAGGTTTGGCCCCGGAAACGATCACCGTGCATAACCAGTTGATTGGTGGTGCTTTTGGCCGGCGGCTGGATTTCGACTTCATCACCCAGGCGGTGGCCATTGCCAAGCAGGTCAGCTATCCGATCAAGCTGATCTGGAGCCGGGAGGAGGATATGACCCACGACATGTACCGTCCTCACTATGTCGATCGCATCACTGCCGCCTTCGAGGGCGACAAGCTGCTGGGCTGGCAGCATCGCATTGCAGGTGCTTCGGTGTTGGCCCGTTATGCGGGTAGCCTGCCGGAAAACGGCGTGGATGCCGACGCCGTGGAAGTGGCAATCGAGCCGCTATACGCCATGGACAATTTGCAGGTGCACTACATCCGCGAAGAGCCAAAAGCCATCCCGGTCTCCTGGTGGCGCGGAGTTGGGCCATTGCGCAGCACCTATGTGCTGGAAAGTTTTATCGATGAGCTGGCGCATAACGCCAAGGCTGACCCGCTGGAGTATCGCCTCAAGCTGATGCAAGGCCAGCCCCGCGCACAAGCGGTGTTGAAAATGCTTGCGGAAAAAGCGGATTGGAAAACGCCGCTGCCTGCCGGGCAAGGGCGCGGCTTGTCGGTGAGTGCGGTGTTTGGCAGCTTTGTGGCGAGCATGGTCGAGTTGGAGATGCAGGGCGACAAAGGCGTGCGCATCAAGCGTCTGGTCAGTGTTATCGACTGTGGCCTGGTGACCAACCCGACCTCGGTCATGGCGCAGATTGAAGGTGGCACCTTGTTCGGCTTGTCCGCAGCATTCTTCAACGAGATTTTGCTCGAGCAAGGCCAGGTCCAGCAAACCAACTTCCATAACTACCGGCAGATACGTATCAGCGAAGTACCTGGGGTGGAGGTGCATCTGATGCCTAGCCTGGAGTTGCCTGGTGGCGTAGGCGAAGCCGGTACCGCGCTCATTGCACCGGCGCTGGTCAATGCACTGCATGCCGCCTCTGGCGAGCGTGTGCGGCGCTTGCCGCTGACCCGCGCGGGTTACTACATTGTTTAAGGATGAACTCATGAACACTTTGAAAAACATCCTGGTGCTTTTAGGCTTGTCCCTCGTCTCCGGCGGGGCTATGGCTGCTGGCACCGATACACAAGCCTCGGCCGATGCGCTGGTCAAGAAGGGCGCCTACCTGGCCAAGGCAGCCGATTGTGTGGCTTGCCATACCACCAAAAAGGGCAAGCCCTTTGCCGGTGGCGTCGAATTCGAGCTGCCTTTCGGTTCGCTTTTTTCGCCGAATATCACCCCTGATGTCGACACCGGGATCGGAGCCTGGACTGATGATGAATTTGTCAGTGCGCTGCAAGAAGGCGTGGGGCGTGACGGTAAGCACTATTACCCGGCATTTCCCTATACTTCGTACAGCCTGATGCCAAGGGATGAAATCCTGGCGATCAAGGCATATCTGTTCAGTTTGCCTGCGGTCAAGCAGGCGCCGATCGAAAACACCTTGTCGTTTCCATTCAACCAGCGCTGGGGCATGTTCTTCTGGAATGCACTGTTTCTCGATAACCAGCGGTACGAGCCGGATAGCAAGCAGTCGGCCGAGTGGAACCGAGGTGCCTACCTGGTTCAGGGACCCGGCCACTGTGGTGAGTGCCACACGCCGCGTACCATTTTCCAGTCGCTCGACAAGGATCAAGCCCTGGCCGGTGCGCCTATCCAGGGTTGGCAGGCCTACAACATAAGCGCTGATCCGCTGTACGGCATTGGTGCCTGGTCGGTCGAGGATCTCACTCACTACATGGCCAAGGGCTATGCATCTGGCCATGGCTTTGCAGGTGGGCCAATGGCTTCGGTGGTTGAACACAGCTTGAGCCAGCTGACCCCGCAAGATCAAAAGGCTATCGCCGTCTACCTGAAAAGCACACCAGCGCACAGCAGCGGAATTGCTCGCGCCACAACCGACGACCTGAGCGCCAGGGCCGTGGTTGTCGATGATCTGGGCAGCAAGATTTTTGCTGAAGCCTGTGCCGCATGTCACCGCTGGGACGGTGAGGGTAACCAGAGCCCGACCGCCAAGTTGGCTGGTTTGAAGACCGTAAATGATCCAGCGGCGGCAAACTTGCTCGGGGTCCTGCTCAATGGCCATAGCAATATGGGTTCGCCTGTTGATCAACGCATGCCGAACTTTGCCAAGGGTTATAACGACCAGGAGTTGGCCGCCGTCAGTTCCTTCGTGCTCAAGCACTTTGGCCAGAGTGGCGGCGTGGTGACACCAGAAGCCGTAGCGGAGCGGCGCAAGGTGAAAAGTCACTGATCCCAACCACGGTTGCGACCCCAAACCTGCGCCGGGCCCCTTGATTCAGAGTCCCGGCGTTTTTATAAGCGCCTATCAGCGCCAATGTTTATTGGGTATTGGGTTAAACCAAGCAGTTGCTTGGTGCTATTGTTTGCAAGAGCAAATGTGTTCAGTGCGAGAATAAAACTATATGGCTCATGAACATCACTCCATCGTCATTATTGGTGCAGGCTTGTCTGGTATCGGCATGGCTTGTCATCTCGCCCGGGAGTGCCCGGACAAGCGCTTCAGCATTATTGAGCGACGTGACAATATCGGCGGTACCTGGGATCTGTTTCGCTATCCGGGTATTCGCTCGGATTCGGATATGTTCAGCTTCGGTTACCGGTTTCGCCCCTGGAACGAGTTGAAAGTGCTGGCCGACGGCCCTTCGATACGCCAGTACATCAGCGAAACGGCCGAGCAATACGGCATCACCCGGCATATTCGGTTTGGCGCCGAGGTCAGTGCCGCCGATTGGTCGAGCGCTGAGCAGCGCTGGACGTTGGAGGTACAGGACAATGCCAGCGGCCAGACCCGGCATATCACCTGCGATTTCTTGATTTCCTGCACGGGGTATTACAACCATCGCAGTGGGTACCTGCCTGATTTTCCTGGTATCGAGCAGTTCAATGGACAGTGTATTCATCCGCAGCATTGGCCTGAACATCTCGATTACCAAGGCAAGCGCATTGTGGTGATCGGCAGTGGTGCGACGGCGGTCACGCTGGTGCCGGCCATGGCTGAGAGCGCTGCGCATATCACCATGCTGCAACGCTCGCCTTCCTATATTTTTTCGGTACCGGGGCAGGACAAGTTGAGTGCCTTGCTGCGCCGTTTTCTGCCTGAGTCCTGGGTCTACAAATTGGCGCGCAAGCGCAATATCCGCCTGCAACGCTGGATGTTCAAGGCGGCAAGGCGCTGGCCCAATAAAGTCCGTGCGATATTGCTCAAGGGCGTGCGGAAACAGCTGCCCGATGATTTTGATATGCGCCATTTCAGCCCGAGTTACATGCCCTGGGATGAGCGCCTGTGCGCCGTGCCCGATGGGGATTTGTTCCGCGCAATCAGTAATGGCAAGGCGTCTATCGTGACGGATCGAATCAAGTCCTTTAGCGAACGGGGCATTGCGCTTGAGTCCGGCCAACAACTGGATGCCGATATCATCATCACCGCAACGGGTTTGCAGGTGCAGGTACTTGGCGGCCTTGCATTGAGCCTGGATGGCAAGCCGTGCCAGCTCAACCAGCACCTGACCTACAAAGGGGTGATGGTAGATGGCGTACCAAACATGGGCTGGATATTTGGCTACACCAATGCGTCCTGGACACTCAAGGCCGATATTGCGGCAGGGTACTTTTGTCGCCTGCTCAAGCACATGGACCAGCACCAGTATCAAACCGTGGTGGCGCACGATGCCGAGGGCTGTGCTGAAAGCGAGTCCATAATGGGGGCATTGCAATCTGGCTATGTGCAGCGTGCCAATGAAGTCCTGCCGCGTCAGGGCTCAAAGCTGCCATGGCGACTGCTGAATGATTACGCCCGCGATTCACGGATGTTGCTCGACGAGCCAATTGCCGATCGCTATTTGCAGTTTGCCCCGGCCGAGGCTGTGCGCGCCTCGCTCAAGGCCGAGCCGCAACCGGGCTAAATGGTATAGAGCAGGCTCAGCGTTGGGCTATCCAGTGATCGTGAATGGCCAGCGCCGCCGGTTTGATGGCGGCAACGCTCTGGTTATGAAGCGCCATGTCGAGGTCTGCGGCCGGTTCAAAGTTGTCCTGTTCGGCGCATAGCGAGATGGCCTGGAACTTGGCCGTCAGGGGCGCAGGCAAATCTGGCCAATTGCCCAAGGCGGCACCGCGCAGGTAACCAAAGCACCATTCTTCAGCCAGGGGCAGCGGTTGACCTTGATGCTCGGTTTGCTCAAACCGTGGATTGAACGCCTGAGGGTTCATCGCCAACTGGCTGGCCAGGCTGTTCATGTGGCGCACGCACAGGTCGATAAATTGCTTGGCTTGCTCGGGGCTGCTCCAGTCAGGCGTTTGGCCACCCCAGATTGTTGGGAACCACTCACTGATATCCACCTGGACGGGGCTTGAAACCAGCGCCGTGAAATAACCATCAAGTTCGGAGCAATTGAGTACGCAATTATCATCGCCGTATTCGAGCAGGGTGTCTTCGATAAAGTCGAAGTCGACAGCATTGAGAGGTTGGTCTTGCATGGGAGTGCTCCGCTAACGACGGCATCAGGGCTGTATTGAAAATCTATGGCTAGGATGGCGGTCTTGGCCAATTTTATCCAGTCTCTTGATTCGGTTTGCCACGCTGGGTTGTGAGACCTTGAGCCCATTGCACGCACGCGTGCGCAATCGCCGTCACCATCTATCTCTTTACAGTGAACTCAATCTATTGGGCTGCTGTCTGTCTCTTGTCGGTCCGCCGGGTGAGCTGTAGGGGGAGCAAAGGGCTACCTGGTCGCCCATGCCTGCACCTGCGCGTATTTGTGCACTTAACTTGGCCGATTTATTTGCGCGCCCGTTTGCCGGGTTTCATTCGTTTGTCATGTGAAGATATTGCCTCATGTCCTTATTTAGCCATTCCCTTGTTCGTGTTTACCCATTCAAGCACCGCGCACTCAGTGCTTGTGTGCTCGGCGGCTTGCTTATAGCTGGCGCGCCTGTGCAGGCCGAGGAGCCAGCAACCAATGCACGTTGGGTGAGTGATAGCCTCAACACCTATGTGCGCAGTGGGCCTACCGATGGTTACCGTATTGTCGGAACCCTGGCCTCCGGGCAGAAACTTGAGCTATTGAAAACCCAAGGTGATTACAGCCAGGTACGCAGTGAAAATGGCGACACGGTATGGATTCCAAGTCGCGACCTGCAGGAGGTGCCGGGGCAGGCCGAGCGCTTGCCACAGCTTGAGCAAAAAGTGGCCGAGCTGACGGCAGAGTTGTCCGGCATTGATGAGAACTGGAAAAACCGGGTCCAGGGCATGCAGGAAACCATGGATGCGCGCAAGAAGCTGATCGACGAGTTGCAAACTGCGCGAACCACGCAAGACACCGCGTTGAGCCAGGCTCGATCGGAACTGCGCGAAGCGAGGGCGCAACTGGGTAATGAGCAGCAGCAAGTATTGATGCGTTATATGGTGTATGGCGGTGCGATTGCGGGGGGTGGCTTGTTTGCTGGCTTGATCCTGCCGTCTTTGTTGCGAGTGCGTCGTAAGCGTAATGACCAGTGGTTCTAAACGGGATGAATAGATCCTGGCGTTCAGCTGCGGCAGTTGGTGGACAACATGCGTTGTCCACAAATCAAGCTGGGTATAAAACGATAGGCGGCTGGCAGGGTGTAACAACGCGAAGCTTGTCCACCACAGCTGCGCACCCAACCAGGGGCTAACTTTTCCGGGAGCCACCATGCAGTTGGCGGTTGCCCCAACTGCGTAGTGCTCGCTGGGTAATGCTGGTGATTTTTAATTGGCCGTCCACTTCGCTGAGTACAAACTCATAAGCGCCGCAGGAGTGGAAAAAGTCGTCGCCTTCTGTGCGCTCGCTGCTGTCGAATCGCAATATCAGGTAGTTGCAGCGGGCCTTGATCCCCTCGGCGCTTTTCGACAGTAAAAGATTGGAAAAACTGTGGTGCTTGTTCAGGTTGTCCACGGCATTTTGCCGGCGTTGGACAAACGCCTGATTGCTCATCGTGCCGGGCTGCTCTCGCCCCGACGAGGCGTAGTCAATATGCAACTGCGGCGCCAGGCAGTCGCCCATGAGTTGCCAGTCACGATCATCGAATGCCAGGAAAAACCGGCTCAAGGTGTCGTTTACGGCCATAAACCCATCTGTGCTTACTGAGGTCATCGGTTGGTTTTCCTGTCTGAGGCCTGGCGGATCAAGCTGCTGTAGTTGGGGTGATCGGTTATCTGCTGAACCTATTGTCCTGGCCTGTTTTCAACGCAGCCCAAGGCGCTTGGCCAGGCGGCTGAGATTGGCGCGATCGACCCCCAGTTCGCGGGCTGCTTCGGACCAATTGCCCTGATGGCGGATCAGCGCGTCGCTGATCAAGCTGCTTTGGTAGATATCTACAGACTCCTTCAAGTCTCGCCCGCGCACGGGCGCTGCGCTGCCGGATTGGGCCGCGATAGTCCTGTTCGAAGCCTGGATATCCAGCCCCAAGGCATCTTGATCAATGGTCAATACTCGCGGCCTTTCAGGCTTGGCCTGCATGGCTTTGAGTGCTGCGCGGCCGATCAGATGCTCCAGTTCGCGCACATTGCCGGGCCAGCCGTAGGCGAGCAGTGCGCCTTGGCTGTCGTTGCTTAGACGCAAGCTGCGCAAGCCCAGGCGTGCACGGTTTTCCTCGAGGAAATAGCCAGCCAGCAACAAGATATCGCGACCGCGCTCGCGCAGCGCAGGCACATGCAAGGGGTAAACACTGAGGCGATGATAAAGATCGGCGCGAAAGCGTCCGCTGCGCACTTCTTCTGCGAGGTCGCGATTGGTGGCCGCAATCACCCGCACATCGACATGGTGCTCGCTATCGGAGCCGACACGCTGCAACTGTCCGCTCTGCAATACGCGCAGCAACTTGGCTTGCATGGCCAGGGGCAACTCGCCGACTTCATCCAGAAACAAGGTGCCGCCATCGGCCAAATCGAACTTGCCGCTGCGTTCGTTCATTGCGCCGGAAAACGCGCCTTTGACGTGGCCAAACAACTCACTCTCGGCGAGGGTTTCCGGCAGGGCGGCGCAGTTGAGGCTGATCAGGGGCTTGCGCGCCCGTGGCGACTGTCTGTGAATGGCTTCGGCGACCAGCTCTTTACCGACGCCGGTTTCGCCGGTGATCAACACGCTCAATGCGCTGTTGGCGACAATTTCGATTTCTCGGCGAAGCTGTCGCTGGCTGTTGCTCTGGCCAATCAACTCGCGACTGTTATGAGTGCTGGCTGCACGTTTGTAGATCTCGGCCAGTTGGCGTTGATCTTCAGCGTTACGGGCAAGCAGCTTGATGCGTTCGCTGGCCATCACTGTTGCAGCAGCAAGGCTGGCAAACGCCTCGAGGTTGCTCAGGTCAACGGCGCCAAAACTGGAGGGATCGAGCGAGTCCAGGGTGATCAATCCCCAGAGTTGTTCCTGAACATAGAGTGGGCAGCCCAGGCAGTCATGAACTTCAAGGTGGCCCCGGTGGTTTTCGACCAGACCATCATAGGGGTCGGGCAGCTCGCAGTCAGTCGCAAAACGGGTTGGTCCGGTGTTTTCCAGCAGTGCTTTCAAGCGTGGATGTTCATCCACCTTGAAGCGCCGCCCAAGGGTATCGGTGCTCAAGCCGTTGACTGCCAGGGGGATCAACTGCTGATCTTCCAGCTTGAGCAGGGCCACGGCATCGCAGGGCAGTAGTTGGCGTAGCGCAAGCAGCAGGCGTCGATAGCGCTCATCGTCCGGCAGATCGCGCGAAAGGTCGGCCACCAGCGGAATAAGTGCCAGTAACAAAGGGTTTGTCAAGATGACTCCATGGAGTCTTTATGACTTGAATATTGCTAGGTCATAAAGACTAGTTATTATTTAAGTTATTGAATTTAATGAATAAAAAATATGGCATGGAAAATGATTGTTTGACAGTGAACAAACAGTATCACGCGACTGCCAGCGTGCAAACCTTGAACAAGGAAATGCCAGAATGACTCCAGAGCAACGTGCAATCGTCAAATCAACCGTGCCACTGCTTGAAACCGGTGGTGAAGCCCTGACACGGCATTTTTATGCGCTGATGTTCAGTGAATACCCACAGGTTCGTGCCTTGTTCAACCAGACACACCAGGCCAGTGGTGACCAGCAGCGCGCCCTGGCCAATGGCGTGTTGATGTATGCCAAGCATATCGATCATCTGGATGCGCTTGGCCCGCTGGTCGGTCAGATCGTCAGCAAGCATGTGTCCTTGAATATCTTGCCGGAACACTACCCGATAGTTGGCAGTTGCCTGCTGCGGGCAATCCGCGAAGTCCTGGGTGCAGAGATCGCCACTGACCAGGTGATCGAAGCCTGGGCACAGGCCTATGGCCAGTTGTCCGATATTTTGATTGCGGCCGAAGAGGGTGTTTACAGTGCCAATGAAAACGCTACCGGTGGTTGGCGTGGTCGGCGCAGTTTCAAGATTGCGCAGAAAGTGGTCGAGAGCGATGAAATCACTTCGTTCTACCTGGTCCCTGTCGATGGCAAGCCCGTGCTGGTGCATCAGCCAGGCCAATATATTGGTTTGCTGCTCAGGGTTGACGGCCAAGAGGTACGGCGCAATTACTCGTTGTCGGCGTTGAGCAACGGCGAATCCTATCGCATCAGCGTCAAGCGCGAGCCCAAGGGGCTGGTCTCCAACCATTTGCATGACAACCTGGCCGAGGGTGATGAAGTTGAGCTGTTCGCACCCTCTGGTGACTTTATCCTGCGTGAATCGCAAAAGCCGCTGGCGCTGATCACCGCAGGTGTTGGTATTACGCCGGCACTGACCATGCTTGATGCCGCCAAAGCCAGTGGCCGGCCCATCCACTTTATCCACTGCGCGCGCAATGGGGCCGTGCATGCATTCAAGGATTGGGTCGATAGCCAGGTGGCGGCCCACCCGCAGTTGCTCAGGTTCTTCTGCTACAGCGAGCCTGCGGTCAATGATCAGAGCGATGCCAAGGGATTGTTGAGCCGCGAACAACTGGCTGAGTGGCTGCCAGAGAACCTGGACCTGGATGCTTACTTCCTTGGGCCAAAACCCTTTATGGCGCAGGTCAAGAGGCACTTGAGCGACCTGGGTGTGCCGGGCGACCAATGCCATTACGAGTTTTTTGGTCCAGCCAGTGCGCTCGAGGCCTGAGCATTCGGTTAGGCTTGACATGTAAATTGAGCTGGCGACGCGGTTTAACGACCAAGCCGCGTTGGCAGCCGGGTGAGTTCATAAGGGGCGCAAGATGACAGTTTTAACCCAGCGTTTGGGAATCGAACACCCAATTATCCAGGCACCCATGGCGGGAACCTCAACCGCGCAACTGGCTGCACAGGTCAGCAACGCCGGAGGGCTGGGCTCTATCGCGATTGCCGCGGTAGATGCCAGCAGCGGACAAAGGATGATTGCCGAGACACGGGCACTGACCTCAGCGCCCTTTAATGTGAATGTATTCTGTCACCAGCCGAGCAGTGCAAATGCAGCGGTCGAGCAGGCGTGGATCGAGCATCTGAAACCCTATTTCGATGAATTCGGCGTGCCCGCGCCCAGCGGCTTGAAAGATATCTACAGCAGTTTTTGCAACAACGATGACCAACTCGAAGTGCTATTGACTGAGCGCCCGGCAGTGGTCAGTTTTCACTTGGGCTTGCCGGCGCAGTCGCGAATTGACGCACTCAAGGCGGCCGGTATTACCTTGTTCGCCTCGGCAACCAGTCTTGAAGAAGGCTTGTTGGTGGAAAAGGCTGGCATTGACGTGATTGTCGCCCAAGGGATTGAGGCCGGTGGCCATCGCGGTGTATTCGACCCTGAACAAGATCAGGCGATTGGTACAACCGCCCTGGTGCGCTTGCTGGTCACGCATACACGCCTGCCGGTGGTTGCGGCAGGCGGGATTATGGATGGCGCAGGCATTGCCTCGGTTCTGGCCCTTGGTGCCAGTGCCGCGCAGTTGGGGACGGCTTTTGTGCTATGCCCTGAAAGCGCAGCTAACCCAGGTTATCGCAGCATGCTCGCCAGCGAGCGAGCTCGCACCACGCAAGTGACCAAGGTGATCTCCGGACGTCCGGCGCGGGGCATGGTTAATCGCTTTATGCGCGAGGTTGGCGCAGCCGGGCACCCGCCCGTACCTGGTTTCGGCATCGGTTATGACGCGGGCAAACAGTTGATCGCAGCGGCTGCGGCAGCGGGCAACCTGGAGTTCGCAGCCTACTGGGCCGGGCAGGGCGCTGCACTGGCTCGCGAACTGCCAGCGGCCGAGCTCTTTGCGCTACTGGTGCAGGAGTATCAAGCGGCGCAGCGTTGACCCTCTGTCGGGTAGGGCAGGGCTTTGGGTCAAGGGTGGATTTCCTTTTCGCCCGGGTCCTTGCCCTCCTCGACACTGTGCTCTATTACGGCGTTCAGTTCGGCCCCGAACAACAGCACCGCCGAAGAGATATAGAGGTAGAGCAACAGGATGATGATTGCGCCAATACTGCCGTAGGTGGCGTTGTAGTTGGCGAAGTTCTGCGCGTAATAGCTAAAGCCCATCGACGCCGAAATCCATACGATTACCGCGAGAATGGAACCAGGGGTAATAAAACGGAACTCCTGCTCCACATCCGGCGCCACATAATAGACCACCGATACCACCAGCATCAGCATGCAGATCGCGACGGGCCAGCGCAGGATGGACCAGAGCGTCACCACGATTTGCTCGATGCCGAGTTGCTGCGCAAGCCAGTTCATCGCCTGTGGTCCCAGCACCATCAGGCCCGCAGCGCCGAGCAAGGTTATGGCGATGGCGATGGTGTAGACAAACGACAGTGGAAAGCGCTTCCACGCCGGGCGGCCCTCCTTGACGCCATAAGCCCGGTTGATCGCGACCATCACTGAGCGAACAGCTGATGAAGCCGTCCACAATGCAACCAGGATCGCGACCGAGAACAGCCCGGCTTTTTGCGTTTGCAGTTGATCGATCGCCGGGTTGACCAGGTCATACGCCGCCCGTGGCATCACCAGCGCGGCCTGTTCGCGCAGCCAGTCAAAGAATGGCTGCAAATCAAGCACACCTATGATCGCGACCAAGAACAGCAGGAAGGGGAACAGCGAGAAAAAAATCTGGAAGGCCAGCGCCGAGGCATAGGTGGGCAACTCGTCGTCGACGAAATCGATGACGGTTTTCTTGATGACCCGGTGGAGTTTGATACCGGTCAAATCCGGAAAAAGCATGCGGCTTCCTTTCTGCGCGTGGTGATATGAACTCGATATGCTGCCTGGTTTTGAGCACGATTGAGTGACAACAGTTCAGTCGCTTGAGCGGTTAAACACTGTCCAGTTCCACAGCTGGTTCTGTGTGCTCATGCTGAGACTGACCGGTGAAGCGCTGCAACTGCATCTCTTGCAGGCGACTGAGCGTGCGCCTGAAGGCAAACTCAAGATAGCCTTCGGTATAGAGCTCAGCGAGCGGCACGGCAGCTTCAATGTACAAGGGCACGCGACGGTCGTAGCATTCGTCGACCAAGGCGATAAAACGTCGAACGCTGTCGTCGTGTACAGACAGGCTGGGCAGCTCGCGATCACCGGCATCGATCCGTTGCGCGCCATCCTCGGTGCCCCTGGCGATTTTTGCACTGCGCTGCCGAGCGCTTAGATTTGGTACCTCGCTCAACAAGATAGCGCTGAACTGGTCGCACAGGGCTATGTAGTCGTTGGCTGCCAGGGCGGCTACGCAGAGGTCGGCAAAGCGGCACCAGATTACAGTGTCAGCGCGGCGTACCAATTCTATACTGCGTTGGTTGAGGCTGATTGGCTCAGCTGTGTTGGCCTGGCCCTCGCTCAACCGGTTGAAGACGCCGTGCAGGGCGCTGGGGCTATCATCGGCGGTGAGCCAGTAACGCTGTATTTGTGTTCCTGGATGCAAGCGATGATCCTGGCCACCATCGACCCTCACCACCTGCATATTGGCTTCAATCGCTGCGATGGCGGGGAGAAAGCGCTCACGGTTAAAACCTCCCTCGTAAAGCTGGTCGGGCGGTTGGTTTGAAGTGCAGACCATAACCACGCCTTCCTCGAACATCACCTGAAACAGCTTGCCGAGAATAATCGCATCGCCAATGTCGTTGACGTACAGCTCGTCAAAACACAAAACCCGAACTTCATCGCGCAGCTCGCAAGCCAGTGCCCGCAGTGGATCGGCCGTACCCGTCAATTGGAACATGCGCTGGTGTACCCAGCGGATAAAGTGATGAAAGTGCTGGCGCCGACTTGGTAGCTGCAGGCTTTTATGGAACTGATCCATCAACCAGGTCTTGCCGCGCCCCACCGGCCCCCATAGATACACGCCGATTGCTGGCGCTGCATCAGCTGTCGAGTGATGCAGCGCCTGATAACAGGCCTGCAGTTGCTCAGCGGCCAAGCGTTGCGACTCATCGGGCTTGAAACCCTGGTGGTCCAGCGCATTTCGATAGGCTGCAAGAGGGGCAAGATCGGGCATGATGCATGGCTCGCTGTGGGTTGCGCTCGGCGATACAGCGTAATTGACCGCGCAGCTTTGATGGCAAATGATCGATTGTAACCTGCCCACCGCAGGGGGCGAAAAGACCGGGAACAGTTATTGCTTACTTTGTTAGCAAAGTGGTTGTAGATAGCTAGCAAAGTCAGGAGCTGAACCGATGATAGCAGAGTCCCGTCGCGGCGTGATTTGTACCCCGCACCCCGATGCAAGTGCCGCGGGCATGCAGATATTGGATGCCGGTGGTACGGCAATCGATGCCATGTTGGCGGCCAGTGCGATGCTGGCGGCGGTGTATCCGCACATGACGGGGTTGGGTGGCGATGCGCTATGGATGATTCACGATAGTCGCGTGCGCACCATTATGGGGATAGGGCAGGCTGGGCAGCAGTTACCACAGGGCGGTGCCATTACCTTGCGCGGCCCCGGTGCGGTTGCAACCACTGCGGGGGCCATGGCGAGTTGGAAAACCGCTCGGCAAATCAGCCAGCAATGGGGTTCACGCCTGGGCTGGAGTGATTTATTGGCAGACGCTGCCGCAACCGCGCAACGGGGGGTTGAAGTTTCTGAGTCGCAATTGTTCTGGCAAGCGCGGCGTAAAGACATGATCGAGGGGCTGCCCGACCTCCACGCGCTGTGCAAGCGTGATGGTCGCTGGCTGCAAAGGGGCGATATCCTGCGTCAGCCTGCACTGGCCAATACTTTGCTGCAGCTGTCGCACGCCGGGATTGACGACTTCTATCGAGGACAACTGGCACAGGCATTCGCCGAGTCGTTCAGCGAGTTGGAGTGTGGCTTGACCGCCGCAGATCTTGCGGCAACAACAGCGCCGGAGGTCGCGCCAATTTCCATTCGCTATCGCCAGGGCCAGCTATTCAATGTTGCCCCTCCGTGCCAGGGGCTCTATACCCTTCAGGCCATGTCGGCATTGCAGCACAAGCCGCTGGATGCCTATGGCAATGGCTCCGCGCGTTACTATCACGCCCTTGTCGAGGCCATCAAGCAAGGTCTGTTGCGGCGTAATGCGCAACTGTGCGACCCGCGTGCTTGCCAATGGGATTTCAACGCCAGCCTGTCTGATGCCAGTGCCCAACACTATGCCGCGCAGATTGATGAGAACCGAGCCGCAGCATGGACCGAGCCGGGGCGGCCAGCCGACACGGTATGGATGGCGGCCACTGATGAGCATGGACGCACCGCCTGCTTGATCCAGAGCCTGTTCCATGATTTTGGTTCGGGTTGCATCCTGGGTGACACCGGCGTGCTGTGGCAAAACCGGGCGGCAGGTTTCAGCGCAGATCCCGCGCACGCCAATGCCTGGGCGGCGGGAAAGCGTCCGGCCCATACGCTCAATCCTTCCTGTTACCTGGCAGACGACGGGCGTCGCTGGTTCTTTGGCACCCAGGGTGGCGATGGCCAGCCGCAAACACAGATGGTGCTGGCGACCCAGTTGATCGACTTCGCCCAGCCCATTGATAAAGCCTTGAGCATGCCACGTTTTTTGTTGGGCAGAAGCTTCTTTGACAGCACTGACAACCTGAAGCTTGAAGCAGATATCGACAGCCAGGTGATCGAACAGTTGGCCGCATTGGGCCATGAAGTGGAAGTCATACCCGCACGCAGTCCATTTACCGGCCAAGCCGGGGCTATCGCCATTGAAAACACTGGCAAGCGCTTTGCAATGCATGATCCGCGTGGTCAGGGCGTCAGTTTGGGCCAGGCGGATTAAGTCAGGCCAGGCGTTTGCCGGGTTGTCGACTGTGGCGGATAATAGCCTCGGCTTTTGCAATCTAGCGACTGGGTAACCGAGGACAAGATGGGTTCGATGAGCGTCAGTGCTAAACAAGTTGAGGTGCAGCGCATCGTTGATGTGCTGTCTAAAGCGATTGCCCAGCATCGCTTGCGCCCAGGTACACGTTTGGTCGAGGCGCAGATCGTCGAAACCCTCCAGGCCAACCGCAATCATGTTCAGGTGGCATTGCAGCGTTTGGCCATGCAACGCATTGTCACCATCGAGCCCAATCGCGGTGCCCTGGTTTCCCAGCCGACCGCTAAAGAGGCGCGTGAAGTCTTTGCCGCACGCCGGGCCATCGAGCGCGCGATAGTCGAAAGCATCAGCCCACGCATGATGGCTGAGCATGCGCAGCGGGTGAGTACTCATCTAAGCAACGAACGCTGCGCCACCAATGCCACTGATCGGCGTGCGATAGTGCGCGAGTTAAGTGAGTTCCATCTGTTGCTGGGCGAGCTGAGCGGCAATAGCGTGCTCAGTGAAATACTGGCCAACCTGATGGTGCGCAGTTCGTTGATTGTGGCCTTGTACCAGCGCAACGACGTGCCATCCTGCGCCTCGGACGAGCATCAGGAGATCATCACCGCATTGCAACAAGGCGATACAGACAAGGCTGTGCGGGTCATGCTCGAACATCTTGACGAGCTTGAGGGGCAACTGGCCCTTGACGAGCAAGAGCCAGAGGAGGTGAATCTGCGCCAGGCCCTAGCCGGACTCTAGCTCGGCGCAGAGGGGCACAACGGTGTCTACTGAAGCAGGTTCAGCAGGGCTTCAGCTGTCGCCTCGGATGAGGCGGGGTTCTGGCCGGTAATCAGATGGCCGTCACCCACTACATAGCTTTCCCAGTCGGCGGACTTGGAGTAGATACCGCCATTGGCCTGCAGCATGTCTTCAACCAGGAACGGGACCACATCGCTCAAGCCTACCGCTGCTTCCTCGCTATTGCTGAAACCGGTTACGCTCTTGGCATTGACCAGCGGCTTGCCATCCACACCTTGGGTATGGCGAAAAATGGCGGGCGCGTGGCAGACCGCGGCAATGGGCTTGCCTGCCGCGTAAAAGTCCTCGAGCAGTGCGATCGAGTCTTTGTCTTCAGCCAGGTCCCATAGCGGGCCGTGTCCGCCAGGGTAGAACACCGCGTCGTAGTCGGTGGCGTTTACAGTTTCAAGCCTGAGGGTATTGGCCAAGGCTTTCCTGGCGACTTCATCCCCGGCGAAGCGTTCGGTTGCCGCCGTTTGTGCATCGGGCTCATCGCTTTTGGGGTCAAGTGGTGGCTGGCCGCCCTTGGGCGAGGCGAGGGTGATTGCTGCGCCTGCATCCTTGAGCAGGTAATAGGGGGCGGCGAACTCTTCGAGCCAGAAACCGGTTTTCTTGCCGGTGTCGCCCAATTGGTCATGGGATGTCAAAACCATCAGAACTTTCATGGAAATCTTCCTCCTGGATCATCAGTCTTCGGCGCCGACCTGCACCACCAGCTTGCCGAAATTCTTGCCTACAAGCAGGCCGATAAAGGCTTCGGGCGCATTCTCCAGGCCCTGGACGACC
This sequence comes from Pseudomonas sp. S9, assembly GCF_000222125.1. NCBI lineage: Bacteria > Pseudomonadati > Pseudomonadota > Gammaproteobacteria > Pseudomonadales > Pseudomonadaceae > Pseudomonas > Pseudomonas sp. S9. The sequence goes on from NZ_AFFX01000002.1 coordinate 447,821, forward strand.
TGTTCGCGGTATTTGATCTTGCCTTCGGCGAGCCATTGGCTCATGTCACGGGCAAATTCGTCATAGCGGTGTGCGTAGTCATCGAAAATGATGAAACCCTGAATCTTCAAGCGCTTGGTCAGAATGGTGCGGGTCAGCAGTGTCATGCGGTCCGGCCCATCTGGCAGGGCGGTCATGTTGTACTGGGCAATCAGTCCGCAAACCGGGACCCGGGCCCGAGTATTGAGCAGCGGCAAGACCGCATCGAAGACCTTGCCTCCGACGTTTTCGTAATACACATCAATGCCATTGGGGCAGGCCTTGGCCAACTGTTCGGCGAAGTCGCTGGCGTGGTGATCAAGGCAGATATCAAAACCCAGGGTTTCGACCGCATGCCGACACTTCTGCTCGCCACCGGCGATGCCGACGACATGGCATTGCTTGATTTTGCCGATTTGGCCCACTGTTGCACCGACAGGGCCGGTGGCCGCGGCGACCACCAGGGTTTCCCCGGCCTTGGGTTGGCCAATGTCGAGCAGGCCCATGTAGGCGGTGAACCCGGGCATGCCCATGATGCCCAAGGCATATGAGGGGTTTTGCGGTTTGCTGCCCAGGTTGGTCAGGCCTGTGCCGTCGGACAACGAATAATCTTGCCAGCCGCTATAGGACAATACCCAGTCACCAGGCTTGAAATCCGGATTGTTTGAGTTCATGACCCGGCAAACGGTGCCGCCAACCATCAGGCCGTCGACTTCGACAGGCTCTGCGTAGGAGGCGGCATCGCTCATGCGTCCACGCATATAGGGGTCGAGTGACAGGTATACGGTGCGCAATAACAGCTGATTCGGCCCTGGCGTGGGCAGCGGCTTTTCTTCGATCCGGAAGTTTTCCACGCGCGGTGCGCCATGTGGGCGGGAGGCCAGGACAACTTGTCGGTTGATGCTCGTTGATTGCTGCATATCTGCATGACTCCTTGTTGGGTTGGCACTATCAAAGGGGCGTCCAGCATTAGGTGCCTTTTACGGCCAATCGTTTCAATTATTGCAGCGCTGGATTGATCTTGCCCTGACTGTCACTGGATTTATTAGACCGGTCGTCTAGTAAAAGTTCAAGCCTTCAAAACACGCAGCCGATACTTGATTGACAGCAGTTGGAGGATGGCGGGGCAGCCTCAGGCCGCGAGCACCTGCTGCGATACACGCATGGCGTGCTGCATGGGGGCGTTGGTGCGGTGCAGCTTGCTTAACAGGCTGGCGCCGAGCCACAACTGGTAGAGCATTACCGCGTTGGCCCTGGCGTCGATACCAGGCAGCGAGCCCTCGGCATTGGCTGCGTCAATGCAATCGGCCAGTCGAGCAATGATTTGATCAGTGCCGTCGCGTAGGGTAATGCGCATGCTTTCGGACAGGTCTGCCACTTCTGCGCTCAATTTCACCACCAGGCATTTGCCCTCGCATCCTGGGCTGCTGTAGCCGTCGAGCCAGTGCTGCCAGTAGCCGAGCAAGCGTTCCCGGGCAGTGACAGCCTGTTCGGAAAAACGCTGGTCGAGTTCGGCGAGGTAGTGCTTGAAATAGTCTTCGAGCAGGGCTTGGCCGAATTGCTCTTTGGATTTGAAGTAATGATAGAAGGAACCCTTGGGAACCCCGGCGGTTTGCAGGATTTCGCTCAGACCTACGCCCGAAAAGCCCTTGCTGGACATGATCTGGTGACCGGTGTCGAGTAGGTGCTGGCGGGTGTCGTCGTATTTGGGCTTCATGTCCATAGCTTAATGGAAACATCGACCCATGAGCTAGCGGCTGTCGCTATTGATGACTGCAGGTTCTAGGCCGGGACGCAGCAATTGCGCCTGATCACGCTGGAAGGTCTGCCGGCCCGCCTTGAACCCCATCAGCGCGGGGCTTATTTCGGCAACCACCGCCGCGCTGCTTGCGGCAGCAAAGACAATAAAGTCAGCCCGGCAGTTTGGTTCAAGCCCATAGTTTTGCAAATGCAGAAGCTTGGCTGATTCGCTGGATATCCAACTCATGCAGTTCAGCAGTTCTGCTTCGGTGGCGAGCTGGCTGACATTGGCGAACAGGTTTGCCTGACGCACCAGGGAGGCATCGCCATAAGGGGTGAATGGATTGCCGATGTTGTTGGTCGAGAGCGAGCAGGTCACCCCGCAGGCATGCAAGTGGGCCAGAGGCGCCAAGCCCCTGGGCTTGTTATGGAAATGCTCGCGGGCAGTCAGGAACAAGTCGGTACTGGGTAGGCAGGTCACCTGCACGCCGGCTTCGCCGAGCGCCATCGCCAAGCTGGTCAACTGCGCTTTGGGGAGTGCCGAGAGCTTGGTCACATGACCGATGGCAACACGGTTTTGCCAGCCATGATCAAGGGTGCAGCGGATCACTTCGTCAACCGTCAAACCTTCAGGGTTGAGGTCAAAGTCGAGATGAAAATCGATATCGCAATCGTATTCGCGGGCTAATTCAAACACGCGCTGGATATGCGCCAAGGGTTGATCGTCCATGTAGGGGCAGCCACCGATGACAGTTGCACCCTGCTCAAGCGCCTGGCGCATAAGCGCCTCGGTCCCTGGATTATTCAGCAGTCCTTCCTGGGGAAAGACGCACAGCTGCAAGGAAATAGCCCAGGCGTAGTCGGCCTGCAAGCGCTTGATGGCGTTGAACCCGGTCAAGCCGATTTGCGGATCAATTTCAATGTGCGTGCGCATATGGCTGGTGCCTTGGACTATGGCTTTTTCCAGCACGCTTGCGCCACGTTGGTAGACGTCTTCTTCGGTAAAGCCGGCTTTTGCCGCACGGGTCTGGCTGATCGCTTCGCTCAAGGTGCCGTGTAGCAGTTGGCAACGCGACATGATGCAGGCCTTGTCCAGGTGAATATGGCTTTCGACCAGGCCCGGCACTATCAGTTTTCCCTTCAGGTCCAGCACCTCATGCTGGCGGCCGGGGGAGGGCGCGGCAACAAAAAATCCATCTTCGATATAGAGTTCGACGTTCTGTGCCGGTCGGTCGGTGCGACGCCCGTTGATGATGGTCAGGCCGTTCATGCTGCGGCTCCTTCACCGAGGTAGGCGGCTTCAAGCTCAGGATCACCTCGCAATTGCTCGGCACTGCCAGTTTTAACGATTTGTCCGGTTTCAAGCACGTAGGCGCGGTCGGCGACTTGCAGGGCCAGATTGGCCATCTGGTCGACCAGCAGTATGGTCACGCCTTCATCGCGTAGCGCGGCGAGCGTGTTGTAGAGCTCGCCAATCATGGCTGGCGACAGCCCAAGCGAAGGTTCGTCGAGCAACAGTATCTTCGGTTTGGCCATCAGGCCGCGCCCAATGGCAACCATCTGTTGCTCACCGCCCGAGAGCAGGCCTGCCGGGCTGTCTATACGGTCGCGCAGGCGCGGAAAACGCTTGAGGATTGCCTCAACCTCTGCCGCGGCGTCATAGCTATCGCGACGTGAATAGCCACCCAGCAACAGGTTGTCGCGCACGCTCAGCAGTGCAAAGACCTGGCGTCCTTCAGGCACCAGCGCCAGCCCCTGGGCGGCAATGCTGTTGGGCGGTGCATGGTGGATGCTTTCGTTATCCAGCAGGATACTGCCGGACGTTGCCGGGTGCAGGCCCGCCAGGCATTGCAGAATGCTTGATTTGCCCGCACCGTTGGCGCCGAGAATCGCCACCAACTCACCCGGATTGACCAGCAGGTTGACCTTGTCCACAACAGGCGAGGCGCCGTAGTCAATCACCAGGTCCTTGACGAACAGGCGAGCATCTCGCGAGCCATTCCATGGGCACTCGCGCGGAGTCGCTTGATAGCTGGTGCCGCCCAGGTAGGCCGCAATCACACGTTCGTTACCGCGCACTTCCTCGGGCGTACCCCAGGCAATAGGCTTGCCGGCATCAAGCACCAGCAATCGCTCGGATACAGCCATGACCAAGGTCATGTCGTGCTCCACCAGGATTACGGCAATGCCGAAGCCGGCGAGTTGCTTGAACAGAACGGCCAGCTTGTCAGTATCGCTGCGGCTCAGACCTGCTGCCGGCTCGTCCAGCAACAGCACCGCCGGGCCCGTGGCGAGGGCGCGGGCGATCTCGACCAGGCGTCGGTCGACATGGGGTAGATCTTCGGTCGGGGTATTTACCGAACCGGCATAGCCAACCAGGCCCAGCAGCTGCATGGCCAGTTCGCGCTGCTGCCCATTCGCCCGGCTGAACGGATGCTGCAGCCGGCCTTTCTGCAGGGCGACCAATATGTTCTCAAGCACCGACAACTCAGCAAACAATTGGGTGGTCTGGTAGGTGCGGGCGATACCGGCCCGGGCCACTTTCCAGGCCGGCTTGCCCGCAAGCGGCTGGTCCAGGTCGATGCAACCACTGTCGGGTGCATAAAAGCCGCTGATCATGTTCAGTACTGTGGTCTTGCCCGCGCCGTTGGGGCCAATGATGCTGGTGATACTGCCCGGGCGTGCTGAAAAGCTCACATCCTGGGCGGCTTGAACGCCGCCAAAGCGAATACCGATATCCTTGACCTGCAAGCCTTCGCTTGCCTCGGGCTGGGCGAAGAACTCTGCCAGTAACTGGTTATTGAGCGTGCCTTGCACAAGCACCTGGTTTGGGCGCATGCACAGATTGGCGAGGGTGCCCAGGACACCGCGTGGCGCGACCCAGAGCACAGCAAGCAAGAGCGCAGAAAAGATCAGCAGGCGATACTCGGCAAAGTCCGAGAGCAGCTCGGGCAGAAGAACAATCAGCAAGGCGCCCAGCAAGGGGCCAAACAATGTCCCGCTGCCGCCGACAATCACGGCCAGCACAAACAGGATCGATTGTGAGAAGGGAAAGGAGGCCGGGTTGATGAACATCATCAAGGGCGCAACCAGGGCGCCTGCAAGCCCAGCCAGTGCCGCCGACAGGGCAAAGGCGAGTGTCTTGCTGTGCATCGGGTTAAAGCCCAGCGATCTGGCAGCGATCTCGGTGGATTTGACCGCGCGCATCGCCAGGCCCCAGCCGCTATTGCGCAAACACTGATAAAACACCAGGGAGGCAATCATCAGCGCACTGGACAGCAAGGCCAGCGATATTGTCGGGTCCAGGTCGCCAAACTCCGGCAGTGGAATACCCATCAAGCCATTGGCGCCACCGGTTACTGAGCGCCACTCGATCAGGCTGTGATGCACCACCAATGCAAAAGCAATGGTAATCATCGCCAGATATGGACCGCTCACCCGCAAGGCGGGAATTGCCAACAGCCCGCCAATGGCGGCGCAGGCTAAACCAGCAGCCAGCATGGCCATGCCGAGGGGGATCTGCGCCATGGTGAGCAAGGCGCAGATGTAGGCGCCAATTGCATAAAAAGCGATGTGTCCGAACGAAATTTGTCCACTCAAGCCGATCAGGATATTCAGGCCGACGCCGACCACGACGGTCAGGGCGCAGAATGTGAAAACCAGCAGCGAGTAGCTGTCGAGTGTCAGTGCCAGGACAGTGCTGGCAAGGGCGAGCAAGGCGATGCTGGCGGGGGCGATCAGTGTTTTGTTCAGGCTCATACTTTCACCAGTGTCTTGTTGCCAAACAGGCCGTTGGGACGCAATGCCAGGGCCACTATGACCAGGGCAAAGGTAAATATCTGGGTAAATGCCGAACCGAAATACACTGTGATCAAGGCTTCGGCCAGGCCGAAAATCAGCCCGGCAGCAAAGACTCCGCTGGCGCTGGAAATACCGCCCAGGATGGCCACGGCAAAGGCCTTTAGCCCGAACAAGGTGCCCATTTCGGCGCTGACATTGAACAAGGGGGCGATCAGTAAGCCGGCCAGTGCGGCAAAGACACTCGACACGGCAAAGGCGATGGCCACCACCCGGTTGACTCTTATACCCATGAGCATGGCGGCACGCGGGTTCTGCACACAGGCCTCCAAGACCTTGCCCAGGCGGGTGTAGCGGCGCACCAAAAACAGTGCCAGCGCAATGCTTGCACCTGCAATCGGAATCAGGATCTGCAATGCGCCGATACTGTTGCCAAACAACTCGATACTTTGATTGGCCAATTCCAAGGTGAACTGGCGGGGTTCTTTGCCGAAGCTGAACATTGCCAGGTTATCCACCAGAATACCGCCGGCCACTGTCGCCATCAGCCAGGCTTCCGAGCCTCGCGAGTGGAAAGGCCTGACCAGGAAGCGTTCAATCGCAAGGCCGTAGATTGCGCACAGCGTCAAGGTCGCGAGCACTGCCAGCCACAGCGGCCAGCCCCAGGTGATGTAGAAGCTGTAGCCGAAGACGGCGCCGACCATCATGGCACTGCCTTGGGCAAAGTTGACCGTGCGTGAAACCACGTAGGTAATGTGAAACCCCAAGGCCAGCAAGGCGTACATGCTGCCCAGGCCTATGCCGGTAATGATGGCGGCGGTGATCATCTGAGTATCCTTTTGGCGACCCTGGACCCAGGGCCGCTCACAGCTGCGTTTAAGGGGCTATCGGGACGATCTGGTCGTTTACGAAATGGGTGAACACATAATCATTCGGGCCCAGGGCATCGTGTTTGGTGGGGGTGAATGGTTGCTTGTAATCCTTGATCAGGCCGTTGTATTCATTGATCGCATAAAAGCCATCGCGCACCTCTGTACCTTTGGTGCTGCCTGCTTTCTCAATGGCAAGCGAGGCCAGGAACATGGCGTCGTAGGCGTTGGCAATACCAACAGCTGGAGTGACATCGGCCAGGGTCTTGATTTCGGGGTAGCGTTTTTTCAAGGCCGCCAGCACCGAGTCGCCCTTGGCGCTGTTGTTGTCGGTAAATACATAGGTCTGGATGAAGTGGACCTTGCTTGCATTTGGCCCTGCCAACTCGCCGAAACGTCCCCCCGCCGGACCCCAGTGCGAAACAATGGGTACATCCCAGCCCATGCGATCCAGAGACTTGACCACCTGCGCCGATGGCCCCACGTTGCCGACCATCAACAGGCTGTCGGCGCCGGCATTCTTCAAGCGGGTCAGCTGTGGCACAACGTCAAGGTCGCTGCCTTCTATGCGTTCAATGCCTGCCGCTTGCATGCCGCGTTTATCCAGTGCGTGCTTGAAGCCGATTTCATTCGACTCGCCCCATGGATTGTTAATCAGGATCATGCCGGGTTTTTGCATGCCTTTTTTAGTGACGCCGTATTCAACCAAGGCTTCGTCGACCAGTTCATCAACGGCTGACACGCGAAACACATAGTTATCCTTGGCGCCGTTTTCAGTGATTTTGGTTCCGGCCGCCCAGATGCCCATGAAGGGCGCCTTGAGCTGGTTGGCCAGGGGCACTATGGCCAGTGAAACCGGGGTGTCCAGGCCGCCGAACAGCACGGCAACCTGCTCGCGCTGAATCAATTCGCGTGCCGCCAGCATGCCCTTGGCCGGATTGCTTTCATCGTCGCGGCGGATCAACTCGACCGGGCGACCGAGAATCCCGCCTGCGGCGTTGATTTCGTCAATGGCCACAGTCAAGCCGCGGGTCAGGGCTTCACCTGACTTTGCCGATTGCCCGGAAAGCGCTGCAACCAGACCCACCTTGATGGGCTCTGCGGCATGGGCACTGTTGAGTGTCATCAAGCCCAAAGTTGCACCGGCCACTGCGCGAGGCAGTAGCTTGGCGAGGGGAGAGAGTATTTTTTGCAAGTTTTGCATGTAGTTTCTCCAGATTGCTAGCATTTGTATGAAGTTTGCTAGCAAACTGGGTGCCACATATGAAACCCCAGTATTTACGGGGCTTGTGGCGAAAATGCTTGAGCTTTGCGCACAGCATTTGGGCGGCTTGCACCAGAGCAATGCGCCAATCTAATCATTCCAATGTTTATGGATTCGGAGTTAGCGACCATGCAGCACGACAACCCGGCAGTACAAATTGTCAGTGACTTTCTAGACGCATCGATGGCACCCGACCCCGTCAAGGCGGCGACCTATATGTCAGCCGATGTCCGCATCACCTTCACCGGCGGGCGGCTGATGCCAAGCGCAAAGGAGATCACGGCCTTCAATGCCGCACGCTACAACTGGGTGAAAAAGGCGCTGGGTCAGTTTGACTGGACAGATCGTGGCGACCATACGGTGGTGTACTCCAACGGTACCCTTTATGGCGAATGGCCCGATGGGCGCAGTTTCAGTGGCAATCGCTATCTGGATCGCTTTGAAGTGCGTGATGGCAAGATCACCCGGATGGATGTCTGGAATGACAGCGCCGAGTGGATACTGGCACCAGAAGTGGCGAAGGCCTGATCATTGGCTGGTCGTGAGCCAATACCGTCTAATCGCTTACGACCACGCCCTTCCAAAATGCCACATAGCCACGGATATTGGCTGCTGCTTTCTTGGGGTGGGGGTAATACCACGCGGCATCGGGATTACGCTTACCCTCGACCTCCAGGCTGTAGTAGTGCGCCTGGCCTTTCCATGGACAATGGCTGGTGTAGTCGCTGGGCTTGAAGTACTCGCTGACGATGGCGTCAGCGGGGAAATAGTGATTGCCTTCGACGACCACGGTTGCGTCTGACTGGGCGATTACGCGGTCGTTCCAGATTGCTTTCATCTGCCGGTCCTGATCGAATGCCAATGCGTGGCGCACAATCGCGCCACGCTATCCAAATTGTCCTAATCGAGCTTTTTCAGGGCGACCGCGTTCATGCAGAAGCGCAAGCCAGTGGGCTCCGGGCCATCCGGGAATACGTGGCCCAAATGCGCGCCACATACATTGCAGCTGTTCTCGATACGGGACATGCCGTGGCTTGAGTCGTTGTGATAGGCAATCACGTTGTCCTTGATCGGCTGGGTGAATGACGGCCAGCCGCTATGGGACTCATATTTTTTGTTCCCATCGAACAAGGGTGTGCCGCAACACACACAACCGTATATACCCGGTTCAAACAGGCTGCACATTGGCGAGCTGTGGGGCCGTTCAGTACCGGCTTGGCGAGTGACCCGGTATTGTTCGGCATCGAGTTGGGCGCGCCACTCTTCTTCGGTCTTGATGACTTTGCGATCAGGCGCTGGGTTGCCGTGGGTGGCTCGAGAAATAACATCGTTCCAGTTATGCATCTAAGGCTCCTAGCTAAATATCGATTGTGCAGCCGTCTGAGGCAGTGCAGGTAGCCGCTCTTTGTACCACTGTTTGGGGCTCACTTCTGGTATGCCGAATACGGGAACACGAGCCCCAGCGGCGGGCCGTCGAGCGATTGCCTAGCTAGAGACGTGCAAACCGGCCCGGTGTTACAAGGCCTGGCTTGCCTGATGCTGGATGAAAAGCCGTCATCCAGCCAATCCGGGCCAGGAGCCTCAGCGCCAGTTGAGGATTGGCCAGCCGACCTGTTCGGCATGCGCGCGCAGTTGTGGGTCCGGGTTTACCACCCGCGGGTTATCGACTTGCTTGAGCAAGGGCAGGTCGTTGCGTGAGTCGGAATAGAAATAGGCGCCATCAAGGGGTTCGTTGTTATCAGCCAGCCATTGATGCAGGCGTGCGACCTTGCCTTCGCGATAGGTCAATATGCCTTGGGTCTGGCCGCTGTAGCAGCCGTGCTGAATTTCCAGGTCTATGGCCAGTACGTCCTCGATGCCCAGCCGCTGGGCAATGGCACTGACCAGGAAGTGCGCAGAGGCGGAGATAATCAATACGCGGTCGCCGGCCTTGCGGTGAGTGGCCAGGCAGCGTGTTGCATCGCTGTGCAAAACCGGTTCTATCACATCCTCGACAAAGGGCTCGACGACAAAGGCAACCTCTTCCGGGGTGCGGCCCACAAGTGGTGCGAGGCTGAACGCCATGTAGTCTTCCATGGCCAGTTGGCCCTGGGCATAGAGGTTCATCAGCTCATGATCGCGCGCAATAAAACTCTCGGCATCGACCCAGCCAATCTTGGCCATTTCGGCGCTCCACAAGCTGGCACAGTCGCCGTCGATCAAGGTGTCATCAAGGTCAAAGATTGCCAGGGTCATCACGCCACCTCGCGTATAGCTTGGCTATCAATGCTCAGGACGATGCGCTGGCCTTTATCGTGCAGGTCGCTTTCGTTGCGGTTGAGCACATCGACCAGCAACTCGACGCCACGCGCCTCTACCCGGTAGCGAATAACGTTACCGAGCAGGCTGTGGCTGCGAATAAGGCCCTCAATTTCGCCATCGGCCGTGATTGCGATGGCTTCCGGGCGAATGGCCACGCCTGTACTGATAGGGCGGTCGAGCAAACGGCTGGCCGTCTCTGCATCCAGCAGGTTGTAGTTGCCCATAAAACCTGCAGCGAAGGCATCGACAGGCTCGGTATACAGGGTTTCAGCTTTGCCGCTCTGGACGATCCTGCCCGCATTCATCAGGAAGATGCGGTCACTCATGACCAGCGCTTCTTCCTGGTCGTGGGTAACGAAAATAGTCGTCAGGCCAAGCTCTTGTTGAATCTCACGGATTTGTTCGCGCAAGTGCTTGCGAATGCGCGCGTCGAGCGCCGACAGGGGTTCATCCAGCAATAACAGGCGCGGACGGGTCACCAGCGAACGTGCCAGCGCCACACGCTGGCACTGGCCTCCAGACAATTGGTGCGGGTAACGATTGGCGAAATCGCTGAGCTCGACCATCTGCAGGGCTTCCTTGACCCGCGCCTGGCTTTGCGCTTTATCCGCCTTTTGCATGCGCAGGCCAAAGGCAACGTTTTGCTCGACGCTCATGTTGGGAAACAGGGCATAACTCTGGAATACCATGCCAATGCCGCGCTTTTGCGGGGTCACGGGGACCAGGTCTTCGCCGTCGAGCAGGATTTGCCCGCCATTGACCGTGGTCAGGCCTGCAATGCAGCGCAGCAAGGTCGATTTGCCGCAACCCGACGGGCCAAGCAGCGTAATGAATTCGCCTTGGCCGATCTCGCAATTGATGTCGCTGAAAATCTGCGTGCTGCCGTAGCTTTTGTTCAGGCCCTTGATGCTCAGATAACTCATGACTTGTCCTTGTTCAGGCGGTTGGCTGCCCAGGTGAAAATCAACACAAAGAAGAAATAGGAAATCACCAGCGCACTGTTGAAGTGGCCGCTGCTGTTGCGCATGTTGTTGAGGTAGACCTGCAGGGTTTCGTAGCGCGTACCGACCAGCATATTGGCAAATACAAACTCGCCAAACAGGAACGAGAACGACAGAAACAGCGACACCATCAGGCCTTTGCGCAGGTTTGGCAGCACCACCAGGAAGGCTGCCTTCAAGGTGCTGGCGCCTAGCAGGTGGGCGGCGTCCATCAGGTCCGGCAGGTTGATGGCATGGAGGTTATTGGTGATCGCGCGATACATGAAGGGCAGGGCGATGGTGAAGTAGCAGCCAATCAGGATCCAGGGTGTGCCGACCAATTGCACAGGCCCTGATCCATAGACTTGCAGCAGGCCAACCGAGGACACCACCGGTGGCATTGCGAAAGGCAGCAGAATGAGGATGTTCATCAGCCCATCGAGCCTGGGGAAGTGATAGTGGACCACAAACAGCAGAGGCAGGATCAGTATCGAAGCCAGGAACAACGCGGAAAAGCAGATCAGCAGCGACTGGCCAAAGGCCTTGAGAAAGCGCGGCTCGCCCCACAGCTCGAAGTACCATTTGAAGGTCAAGCCATCGGGCAGAATGGTTGCCGACCAACTGGTCGACAACGAATACAGCAAGGTGCCGGCCAGGGGCAACAGCAAGATCAGGAACAGCAGCCAAACCACCACGCGGTGATAGAGAATGCTGGCAGTCGTATCAGCGCGCGACATGGTAGCTCCTCTTCAGCAGCACTTGATGGACGATGGTGATCAGCGCCATGAGGCCGAGCAGCACCATCGACAAGGCACTGGCCAGGTTCGGATTGAGCGAGATATCGCCCGAAACCAGGCCGGCGATACGAATAGGCATGATGTTGAAGTTACCCGTGGTCAGGTAATACACCGTGGCATAGGCCCCGAGTGCATTCGCCAGCAGTATCACGAAGGTGCCAAGCAGCGCCGGAGTCAGTACCGGCAGGCCGATATGGCGCCAGAAGTCCCAGGTGTTGGCACCGAGCAGGGCCGCCGACTCGCGCCAGTCCTCGCGCAGGGCATCGAACGCCGGATACAGCAGCATTACTCCAAGCGGAATCTGGAAGTAGGTGTAGAGCACGATCAGCCCTGTCTTGGAGTACAGGTTGAAGTCGTCAATCCAGCCAATCTGCTTGAGCAGCAAGGTGATCGCGCCATTGAATCCAAGCAGGATGATAAAGGCGAACGCCAAGGGCACTCCGGCAAAGTTGCTGGTCATGTTGGAGAACGCCATGACAAAGTCGCGCAACTTTGAATCAACCTGATGCAGTGAGTAACTACCGATGATGGCGATGATGATGCCGAACAGGCTGGACCAAAAACCAACCTGCAAACTGTGCTTGATGGCTTGCAGGTAGAACTTGGAGGAGAATATTTTCTCGAAGTTGGCCAGGCTCCAACTGCCATCAACGTTGACGCTGTTCAGCGTAATCCAGATCAGCGGTGCGATCTGGAAGGCGAAGAAAAACAGCGCGAAGGGGACAAGCCACAGGGCCGCCAGCCACTTGCTCCGTGATTGGCGTGGTTCGGTTGCACTCACTTGAGCAGTTCCTTGCACATTGGTTTGTCGTGGGCCACGCCCAACAATTGGCATATGGTTCCGCACAGCTCGGTTTGCCTGGGCGCGGCCTGTGGGTCCAGGCTGAATGCATCGCCCAGCACAAATAAGGGAACTTCACGTTCTTCGGCAAGCAAGCCATTGTGCGAGCGGTCGTTGTTCATGCCGTGATCAGCCGTCACCAGGATCTGGTAGCCTTCATCCAGCCAGCGCTGCAGGTACTCGGCAAGAAACAAGTCGGCACGTCTGGCGCTGTTGCGATACTGCGCGGAATCGAGCCCATGCTTGTGCCCGGCATCATCAATATTCATGGGATGGACCAGCAGGAAGTTGGGCTTGTGTGCTGCGCGCAAATGCTCGGCATCATCGAAGACGTGTGAGTCCGGGTAGTGATCGACGTAGTAGAAGTGGCCGTGTTGAATCGCCAGCGTGGCGTCATTGGTGTGGCGGTCGCGTGCGGCTACAAACGGCGCACGGTTATACAGCTCGCTCATCCAGTGATAGGCAGCGGCAGCGGTGCTCAGGCCCGCATCACGGGCGTAATGAAAAATGCTGCGCTGGTTGCTCAGGCGCACTACATCGTTATGCACTATGCCGCTGTCGATGGGGGTAACTCCGGTCATGATGCATTCGTAGAGCGGACGCGACAGCGATGGCAGCTCGCATTCAAGCTTATACAACCTGGCGCGACCGGCACCGCAATAGGCCTGTAGATGGCCCATGGCATGCTGGGCGACCTCATGGTTCAGGCCATCCAAAATCACCAGGATGACATTGTCTTTCATAGGCGACTCACAGCAGATTCAGGGTTGTTGCAAATTGATATAGGGAGACAACCCAGGTTGCCTCCCTATGGTTCAAGCTAGCCGTGATGGCTTATTCCATATTGATGATGACGTTTTCCTGCCACAGTTGCGGCAATGCCTTGGAGGTTGCTTCCCAGGCGGCTGCATCCTTGATCGGCTTGACCTTGGCATACTGCTCGTTGGGCAGCAGCTTGGCCTGAACCTCGGCTGGGAGCGTCAGGTGCTCCGCACGAATCGGCCGCGCATTACCCTTGGCCAGGTTGATCTGGCCTGCGTCGCTGAGAATGTACTCACGGGCCAGCTTGGCTGCATTGGGGTGCTTGGCGTATTTGTTGATGATGGTGGTGTAGCCCGAAATTACCGAACCGTCGGACGGGATCAGTACTTCAAAGCGGCTAGGATCGATCTGGTCGCGGTAGCTCAGGCCATTGAAATCCCAGACCACACCGACTTCGACTTCACCTTTTTCCAGGGTTTGGATAGTCGGGTTCGACAGCGACAAACGCCCTTGTTCGGCAATTGCTCCGAAGAAGTCCAGGCCCGGTTGAATGTTCTTCTCGTCACCGCCATTGGCGATCGCGGCGGCCAGAACGCCGTTTACCGCCTGTGCAGCAGCGCTGACGTCACCGATGGCAACCTTGTAGCTGCCTTTTTTCAGGTCGGCCCAGCTCTTGGGTACATCTTTGACCAGCTGTTTGTTGACGATAAATGCGATGGAACCGGTGTAGGCGAGCATCCAGTGGCCGTCTTTATCCTTGGCCCAGTCTGGAATCTGCTCCCAGGTCGTTGGTTTGTAGGCTTGGGTGACACCCTGTTGCACGGCAATGGGACCAAATGCAGCACCAACGTCGCCGATGTCGGCCGTGGCGTTATCTTTTTCGGCGGCAAACTTGGCGATTTCCTGCGCCGAGCTCATATCGGTATCGAGGTGCTTGAGGCCGTAGTTCTTGTTCAGGTCCTCCCAGGTATCTTTCCAGTTGGCCCAACTGTCAGGCATGCCGACGCTATTGACTTGTCCTTCGGCGCGAGCGGCCTGCTCGAGTGCTTTGACATCTGTATCCGCAGCCATTGCCTGTGTTGCCATGGCGATGGCCGAGCCCATCAAAGTAGCTAGCAGCAGTTGTTTCATTTGAAACTCCCTTGCAGATTAAGTGTTGGTCTAGATCAGCAATACCCGAGCCAATTTAGGCGCAATAAATGACAGTTTTATGTCGTGCGCTACCGCTAATTGTTTATACGCTCTGGCGGCGTACTGCTCTTCAAGCGTAGACCATAGATAAGTCGCTGTTTTAATGGGGCATATCTAACAATCTGCTGGCAGGAAATCTGCTTGGAGTCTGGCTGTCATCTAGCGGTCATCTAGACTGCCTAGGCTTGCAGCAATCGTTGTGCAACCGAAATGCCGTATTTCATGCCCCTCAATAGGGCTGGACTAGTCCAGGAGGATCAAATTGATGCCTGAGGTCACCCCGCGAGCGGTCACTACTATTTGCCGGGCGCTGCAAGAGCAGATAGAGCACGGCTTGCTCGTCTCCGGTAACAAGTTGCCCGCCGAGCGTAAGCTGAGTGAGTTGTTTGCTACCACGCGCATCACCTTGCGCGAGGCGCTGGGGCAGCTGGAGGCTCAAGGGCTGGTGTACCGGGAGGAACGCCGTGGCTGGTTTGTCTCCCCCGCGCGCGTAGCCTACAACCCGTTAGTGCGCAGCCATTTTCATGCAATGGTCGCCGAACAGGGACGCGAGCCCGCGACTGAGGTGCTCAGCGCCCGGTTGATTCCGGCGAATGCGGAAATCTGCCAGATACTCGACCTGCCAGCCTTGACCAGTGTGTTTCAGATACGCCGTGCGCGGCGTATAGACGGACGCCTGGTGCTCTACGTCGAGCATTACTTGAACCCGCTGTATTTCCCGGCGATTCTCGAGTTTGACCTGACACGCTCGCTCACCGAACTCTATGCCAGGCAATACCAGATTCGTTACGGGCGGGTGCGGTTCGACATGATGCCCACGGCGCTGCATGCCGAGGCCGCGAGTAGCTTGAAAGTGGCGGTGGGCAGCCCGGCGTTGCGTATCACCCGGGTCAATCGCGATCAACATGGTCGGCTGATCGACTGTGACCTCGAATACTGGCGTCATGACGCCATTCACGTCAGCGTCGAGGTGCCGGATTGATTGTGCCAGGTCTGGTGGGCAAGCCTCGCGTTGTCACACCCTAATGGCTGTTTTGCAGGGTGGGTGGCGCTTTAACCACCCACCATTTTCGCAGCGGATATTGAGTTGATTTGTCGAGTTCTGGCGGACAGGCTGCGCCTTTTCACGCCCTGCATCATGCGTAGTTTTCAGGGTTGAGCTTACGCTCGATCAGCTCGATCAGGATATGCACGACCTTGATATGCAGCTCTTGGATACGGTCGGCGTAATTGCCGCCCGGAGCGCAAATGCAGATATCCGCCAGCTCTTCGAGCTTGGAACCGGGCTTGCCAGTCAGGCCTATGACCTTGACCCCAAGCTGTTTCGCCGCCGCCACCGCGTTAAGCACGTTGGGGCTTTTGCCGCTGGTGCTGAATGCAAGCAATACATCGCCTTCACGGCCGTGCGATTCGATATAGCGCGAGAAGATGTACTCGTAGCCAAAGTCGTTGGCCACACAGCTGATATGGCTGGCGTCGCTGATTGAAACGGCTGCGATACCGGGCCTGTTGCCACGATATCGTCCTGTCAGCTCTTCGGCGAAGTGCATGGCATCGCACATCGAGCCGCCGTTGCCGCACGAGAAGGCCTTGCCCTTTTGCTCGAAGCTCTCGACCAGCATTTGCGCTGCACTTTCAATCTTTTGCAGGGTCTGCTCGTTATTGATGAAGTCGTCCAGCGCGCGTTGCGCCTCCAGCAGGCTGTTGCGAATGTGCTCGATCATAGGGGCCTCAAGGCAGCTCCGGGCTGCTGTAGAACGCACTCAGGACCTTGACCAGGTGAGCCAGGTCATGGCTGCCGGCAAGTTCGCGGATTGAGTGCATGGCAAAGGTTGGCAAGCCGATATCGACGGTACGGACACCCAGTTGGCTTGCGGTGATCGGCCCTATGGTCGAGCCGCAGGCCATGTCACTGCGTACCACGAAGCTTTGCACCGGCACTTCGTTTTCCAGGCACAGGTGCCGGAAGAAGCCCGCTGTTTCGCTGTTGGTGGCATAGCGCTGGTTGCTGTTGATCTTGATTACCGGGCCGGCGTTGAGCTTAGGGCCATGATTTTCGTCATGTTTGTCCGCGTAGTTGGGGTGAATGCCGTGGGCATTGTCAGCCGATACCAGCAGCGAGCGCTGGATCGTGCGCACGAAGTCCTGGTCCTGGGGGATGACACGGCGCAAGACCTGTTCGAGCATCGGGCCGTCGGCACCACAGGCTGAGCTGGAGCCGATTTCTTCGTGGTCGGTGCAGACCAGGACGCAGGTTTCGGCATCGCCGGCGCTGAGCAGTGCTTGCAGCCCCGCGTAGCACGACAGCAGGTTGTCCAGGCGTGCACCGGCGATGAAATCACTGTTGAGGCCTATGACCGCCGCTGGTTGGGTGTCGTAGAAACTCAGTTCGTAATCCAGTACCGCATCGGCATTCAAACTGTGCTCAAGGGCCAGTTGGTTAGCCAGCAGGGCGCGGAAATCAACTGGCTCGGTACCTGCGACCTGCGCCAGGATGGGCGGCATCTCGGTTTGCTTGTTGATCGCCCAGCCGCTGTTGGCCTCGCGGTTCAGGTGGATGGCCAGGTTGGGGATGACGGCAATCGGCAGTTCGAAGTTGATCAGTTGGCTTTCCACCTTGCCATCGCGGCGGAAGGTCACGCGGCCAGCCAGGGACAGGTCGCGGTCAAACCAGGGCGCAAGCAGTGCGCCGCCATAAATCTCCACGCCAAGCTGGAAAAAACCATGGCGTTGCAGTTCTGGGTTCGGTTTCACACGCAGGCATGGGCTGTCGGTATGGGCGCCGACCAGGCGAATACCGGCTTCGGTCAGTGGTCGCTTGCCCACTTTGAACGCAATGATGGCGGAATCGTTGCGAGTGACATAGTACTGACCACCGGCTTCGGTGTGCCAGGTATCGCGCTCGTCCAAGCGCTGAAAGCCCGCTGCTTCTAAGCGAAGCGCAAGGTTGGAAGTGGCATGGAAGGGCGTTGGCGATGCTTTTAGAAAGTCGATCAAGCCTTGATTCAGTTCGTCGCGCATAGGTACTCCTGGCAGCAATTGCCTGAGTTTATCGGATTTGTGCGCGGGAAGGGATTAACTGATGCTAGCGGGTTGATAGACGCGGGACATAAACCAGGCTAATAAGCTGGTTTTCGAACATGCAGAATTGTCCGCTGATTTCACTGCCGGCCGGCCACTGTTGGTTCAAGTCGACCAGCAGGCGCAGCCGGGCCCTGCCTTGTGTTCCCTTGTCGCATTCGAGCAACTCGGCATCTTCAAAGTAAAACCGAGTCAGAACCAGTGGATACAGCGCCTTGAACAGGCTTTCTTTGAGCGAGAAGCTCAGGCTGACCCACCAGGCTTGTTCCTCTGCGCTGGTTTTGGCTATTCGGTGCATTTCGCGCGGGGTCAGAATTTCACTGGCCAGGCGTGCTGCACGCTGCGTTTCCAGAGGCTGCTCTATGTCCAGGCCAAGGCCACGCCAGTGATTACGCTCGGCCACTATCGCAGCAGCCAGGCCATTGCCGTGCGAGATTGAGCCGCAGACATTCAGCGGCCAGACAGGAGCGCGATCCTCGCCAACGGCTGGCACCCCCGCGACACCAGTGACCTGGCGCAGGGCTTCACGAGCGCAAAGCCGTCCGGCGAGGTATTCGGTCTGGCGCTTTGCGACACCCCGTACCGGAGCGATTGCACAGCGTTCAAAGGCCGATGGCTCAAACAAGCCGGGGTCGAAACGCGTGCTGATCAGCTGGGTGCCTGCCATTGGCAGGGGCAGGGGCCAGCACTGGGTTAACGGCGTGCAGCAACTCGGTAGGTAGTCTTCATTCATCTATGCATTGTGCCCTGAGTGCAACGCCCGATCTAGACGGGCTGCAGCAAATGGTGCGAATACAGATCCAGGGTTGGGTGGCGGGGCGTGGCAGAAGTTGCCGGTTAGGTGCCAGCAGGGCGGATCAGGTTGAAGCTGCGCTCGGTCAGGCTTGGGCTGCGGGTCGGCAGGATGCTGCGATCCAGGTCGCCCTTGAGGGTTTCGAACAAGTCGAGGGTAAAGACCCGATTGCCAAAGAACCATGAATGGCTTTGGTTGCCATGAAAACCGCTCGGTTGATCGGCTGCCTGCAGGGCGGCGCTTTGCAGCAGTGCCTGGTGGTAAAGCGAGCAATCAACATTGGCGCTGCTACGCGGTGCAAGCGCTGGCAGGCCAATGCGTCCGGCGCGTGGGGCGACCCCTGCACGTTTGACATTACTGAGCTTGAGTACGCTGTCGCCAAGGCTGAAATAGTTGGTCAGGCGCATGCTGTGACGGTAGAGCGAGTCGGTGGTGGCGTTGCCTTCATTGAGCGATTGCGCTGAAATATCTGCGCCAATGAAACACAGCTGGCTGATCATCCAGCTGTTGTTGTCGAGGCGCGCATCATCTGCGTCATCAAAGGCTTCACGCACCACATAGGCACCCATGGAATGCGCCAGGATGTGGGTGTTGATTGCACAATCCGGGGTTTGCCTGGTCGCCAGCAGCGAGATCAGGTCGGTGACCAGTTGCATTGCGCTTTGCTTGGCGTCGTGGCGGTCTTCAAGGTAACCGGCTGCCTTGTTGTCGCATGGCCAATCAAAGGAAACCACCACGCCTTTCCAGCCAACGGCGTGCAGGTCGGACTTGAGCTGGCGGTGGCGCGCCATAAGCTCGGCGGGACTGTTGTTGTAGCCGTGGACGAAGATCAGGATGTCACCACGGTTTGCGCCCGTGCGCTCATCCACGCCCCAGACTGCTTCAGCCAGCATTTGCTGGAGCCAGGCATTGATCCAGGTGACGCCGGTGCGCCCTTGCTCGGGTGCAGGCAGTTGCTCAGCATCGACGATCAGGAATCGGGAAGGGCCGGGCTCGGCAATAAAGGCTCCTTGCCTGATGCGGCGTGCGCTGACGACGAAATCGCTCATCCTGAGTCCTCCTGGATTGTGCCCATGGCATTCAAGGGCACAGGTTCAGATTAGGAGCTCTGCAGTGCTG
Organism: Pseudomonas sp. S9; assembly: GCF_000222125.1. Lineage (NCBI taxonomy): Bacteria > Pseudomonadati > Pseudomonadota > Gammaproteobacteria > Pseudomonadales > Pseudomonadaceae > Pseudomonas > Pseudomonas sp. S9. The sequence goes on from NZ_AFFX01000002.1 coordinate 467,375, forward strand.
CGTCCAGCCGCATGGCATCAAGTCAGCTTGAGGGTCACAACGCCGAGCAGGATCACCACGCAAGACAGGATTCTGAGTGCTGGCAATGTTTCCTTGAGAACCAGGCGGCCAATCAACAGGGCAAACAATACGCTGCTTTCGCGCAATGCGGAGACCACGGCAACTGGCGCCATCGTCATGGCCCAGATGACGATGCTGTAGGCCATCAGTGACATCACGCCGCCGCTCAAGCCGCCTTTCCAGTGCTGGCCCAGCTTGCCTAGAACTGTGGTGCCGCGCATCGCTACCAGGATCACCAGAGTCACCAGGCCATTGGTTGCAAACAGCCACATGGCGTAGGACAGTGCATCGCCATTGACCCGTGCGCCCACTGCGTCTGTAAGGGTGTAGGCTGCAATAAAACTGGCGGTAGTCAGTGCGGTCAGGAGCAGTGGGGTATTGAACGGGCTGTCTTTCTGGGTACGTAATGCCATCAGCCAGATGCCGGTGACCAGAATAAGCAGCCCGCTGATTTGTCCCCAGCTCAAGGTTTCATGAAGCAGGGCGACGCCGATCAAGGCCACAATCAACGGTGAGCTACCCCGCGACAAGGGGTAGACCTGGCTCAGGTCGCCGTATTTATAGGCATGGGCGAGAAAGCCGTTGTAGCCGATATGCAGCAGCGCCGAGAGCATGATCCATGGCCAGGCGGCTGTTTCGGGCAGGGGCAGCAATGGCAGTGAACAGGTTGCGGCAACCCCGGCGCCGATCTGAATCAGGCACACACTCAGGTAACGATCCAGACCAATCTTGATCAGGGCATTCCAGCCCGCATGCAGCATGGCTGCGGCCAATACAGCGAAGAAAATGCTGCTGTCCAAGCGCGTTTATCCTTATCACAACCCGTTGCGTCAGACGCGCGCAGTACCTTCAATCCTCATGTGAAGACCGGCATACACGCAACGCTGGAGTGTACGCCTGTCGTTTGCCAATTTACCAACCCGGCACTCCGCTCATGCTGGGCAATTGGTGGGCAATACCCTTGTGGCAGTCAATGCAGGTGGCTTCTCCGCTGGCCAGGGAGGTGGAGTGCATCTTGGCAGCGCGTTTGCTTTGCTTGGTGAAATCCATGAAGTCGAAGTTGTGGCAGTTGCGGCACTCCAGTGAGTCATTGGCCTTGAGCCGTTTCCATTCATGCTCGGCAAGCTCGCGGCGGTGGGCAAGAAACTTATCCCGGGTGTTGATGGTGCCGAAGATCTTGCCCCACACCTCTTTGGATGCCTGCATCTTGCGGGCGATCTTATCGGTCCACTTGTGTGGCACGTGACAATCAGGGCAGGTGGCGCGCACGCCTGAGCGGTTGCTGTAGTGAATGGTGTCCTTGAGCTCTGCAAATACGTTGTCGCGCATCTCGTGGCACGAAGTGCAAAACTGCTCGGTGTTGGTCACCTCTAGCGCGGTGTTGAAACCACCCCAGAAAATGATTCCCGCAATAAAGCCGCCAAGGGTTAGAAAACCCAGGCTGAAATGCAGGCTGGGGCGGCGCAGTGTGCACCAGTAACCCTTGAGCCAGGCGAACAAAGATTTCATGACGCCTCCTCAGGGATTCCTGTTAGGGGTTGAGGTTTCTTGCTCAAGTACTGTGTCTATGTCCTTGAAGCTGTTGCCTATCAGAGGCGGGGTGTCTTTCTGTGGGACATGGCATTGGTTGCAGAAGTAGCGCCGAGGCGATACGGCTGCCAGCGCCTGGCCGTCCCGATCCATGTAGTGGGTGATGCTGATCATCGGTGCCTGGGTTATGGCACTGTTGGCACGGCTGTGACATGACAGGCACTTGTTGCTGTTTTTATCCAGGTGATAGCCGCGAATACTGTGCGGGATCGTTGGCGGTTGCTCGGGGTAGTTACGTTCGCGCTTGATGTCCTTGTTTTCAGTGCTGCTGAGCTTGGGTGCGGCAAGGTCCTGGCTCAAGGTGCCTCCCGGCCGGCGACCATCTGGCGCGGGGGCGTCGAGTGGATAATTGATGTCGCTGGCGACGGCAATGCCAAAGACGGCAAGTAATAAAAGTGGCAGTAGGCGATAGCTCATGGCTGCATTCCTCAGGCCAAATTGACCAATTCGATCTTCACCGCACATTTCTTGTAGTCGGTTTGCTTGGAGATCGGGTCGGTGGCGTCCAGCGTGACTTTATTGATCAGTTTGCGAGCATCGAAGAAGGGCACGAACACAAGGCCCCGTGGTGGTTTGTTGCGTCCGCGGGTTTCGATACGAGCGCGGGTTTCGCCGCGTCGGCTGATGACCTTCACTTCGCTGCCGCGTCGGGCCTTCATGGCTTTTGCATCATCTGGATGCATGTAAACCACTGCGTCCGGGACAGCCTTGTGCAACTCGGGCACGCGCTGGGTCATGCTGCCGGTGTGCCAGTGCTCAAGCACGCGACCGGTGCACAACCAGAAGGGGTATTCGTCATCCGGTGACTCCGCTGGTGGCTCGTAGGGCAGGGCGAAGATAATCGCCTTTTTATCGGCGTTACCGTAGAACTGCACCTCGCTGCCTTTTTCCACATAGGGGTCCGACCCCTCGCGATAGCGCCAGCGGGTTTCCTGGCCGTCGACGACGGGCCAGCGCAGGCCACGTGCGTTGTGGTAGTCATCAAAGGCAGCAAGGTCATGGCCGTGGCCGCGGCCAAAGGAGGCGTACTCCTCGAACAGGCCTTTTTGTACATAGAAGCCAAATGCCTTGGCCTCGTCGTTGAGATAACCTTCAGCCAGTTGCTCGCTCGGGAACTGGTCGACATGACCATTTTTGTAGAGCACCTCGAACAGCGACTTGCCTTTTAGCTCTGGTTTCTTGGCCAACAGGTCCTCGGGCCAGACATCTTCTGTCTTGAAGCGCTTGGAAAACTCCATCAGTTGCCACAGGTCCGATTTTGCATCACCCGGTGGGCTGACGAGCTGATGCCAGAACTGGGTGCGGCGTTCGGCGTTGCCGTATGCGCCTTCTTTTTCGACCCACATGGCGGTCGGTAAGATCAGGTCGGCAGCTTGAGCCGACACGGTTGGGTAGGGGTCCGATACGATTACAAAGGCATCTGGATTGCGCCAGCCCGGCAGGACTTCCTGCATGATGTTGGGACCGGCCTGCATATTGTTGCTGGCCATGGTCCAGTACACCTTGAGTACCGAGTCTTTGAGCATGCGACTCTGCTGCACCGCATGAAAGCCCGGCTTTTCCTGGATTGTCCCGGCGGGCAGCTTCCAGATTCTCTCGGCAGTCTCGCGGTGTTTGGGATTGGTGACGACCAGGTCAGCTGGCAAGCGGTGCGAGAAGGTCCCGACTTCACGCGCGGTGCCGCAGGCCGAGGGTTGGCCGGTAAGGGAAAAGGGGCTGTTGCCCGGCTCGCTGATTTTGCCGGTCAGCAAGTGAATGTTGTACACCATGTTATTGGCCCAGACGCCACGGGTGTGCTGGTTGAAACCCATGGTCCAGAAGGACACGACCTTGCGTTTCGGATCGGCGTAGAGTTCGGCCAACTGCTGCAGCCGTTCGGCTGGGACGCCACTTTCCTTGGCCGCGCGTTCGAGGGTGTATGGCTTGACGAATTCGGCGTACTGCTCGAATGACATGTCTTCCCAGGTGTTGGCCTTGCCGGCGTTCTTGGCCTGCATTTCCAGCGGGTTGTCCGGGCGCAAGCCGTAACCTATGTCATCGGTGCCCTTGGCAAAGCGCGTGTGCTTGCTGACGAAATCCTTGTTCACGGCGCCGGATTCGATGATGTGGTTGGCGATGTAGTTGAGGATCAGCAAGTCGGTCTGGGGCGTGAATACCATGGGTATATCAGCCAGCTCGAAGCTGCGGTGTTCATAGGTTGAAAGCACGGCCACTTTTACATGGGGAAAGCTTAAGCGCCGGTCAGTCAGGCGGCTCCACAGGATGGGGTGCATCTCCGCCATGTTCGAGCCCCAGAGCACAAAGGCATCAGTGGCTTCAATGTCGTCATAGCAGCCCATGGGTTCATCCATGCCGAAGGTGCGCATGAAGCCCATGACCGCCGAAGCCATGCAGTGGCGCGCGTTGGGGTCGATATTGTTGCTGCGAAAACCGGCCTTCATCAATTTGTTGGCGGCGTAGCCTTCCCAGACCGTCCATTGCCCGGACCCGAACATGCCCAGTGCTGTGGGACCGTCGGACTTTAGGGCCTGCTTGACCTTGGTTTCCATGATGTCGAAGGCCTGTTCCCAGCTGATTGGCTGGAACTCGCCTTGCTTGTCGTACTGGCCATCCTTCATGCGCAGCATCGGCTGGGTCAGGCGGTCGGTGCCGTACATGATCTTCGACAAGAAGTAGCCTTTGACGCAGTTAAGACCGCGATTGACCTCGGCTTTGACGTCACCGTGGGTGGCCACGACCTGGTTGTCGCGCGTTGCCACCATCACACTGCAACCGGTACCGCAAAAGCGACAGGGCGCCTTGTTCCAGTTCAGGGTGGTCATGTCCGATTCAGTAATCAGGTTCGAGGCTGTCGTAATGATGGGCAGGCCTGCCGCGGCTGCAGCTATTGCTGCGGCCTGTGCTTTGGCAAACTGACGACGTGTCAGATTCATGGTGTTTCTCCTTCGCTGGCGAGGAGTTCGTGATAAACCAGGGCGGCATTCAATACGCCGGGAATGTTGCTGATTTGGTCGATGCGCTGGAGTATTTGCTGCTCATCGCTGGCTTCTACCACCACAACAAGCTTGCCCTGAGGGCTCTCCTGATGCAGTTCAAGGTCGGGTAGCAAGCGTAGGTTGGCTTTGACCGCGGCAAATAATTCGGGGCGTGCGTGTACCAGCAAACTGGCGATATGCAGGGCTTCATCCATGTCACGTTGCTCCAGGCTGAGCGTGTAACAGACTTGAGAGAGGGTGCTTAGGCAGGTGGCCCGGGCGGACCAAGAAGCATCTGCATAAACCAGATGAAAAAGCCGTAGCCGCCAACAATAGCGACTGCCAGGGCAGGGAAAAGGCAGATGACAAGAAATAGAAAAAGTCGGGTTTCCTTGCCCTTGCTCCCCTGATCATCAGTGGGCTGATGCATACAGGCTCACTCCTCAAGAGGTGTGAGCAAAGTCTAGTCTTGCTTTGAAATTGCGGACTGACCCAGATCAATAACCTGACAAACGGCAAGGTTAAATGTGAGTGAGGAACTTTTATCCTGTTATTGGCCGGTCATGCAGCGGTTGATGTAGATAGCATGCTAACATTTGTCTGCGGCCAGTCAGGGGCCGTTTTTTGTGAGCAGCGAAATGTCCGATACAACTCTTGCGAGCCATCTGCAACAAGGCACCAGCGCCTATAAACGTGCCACCTTTGCGTTATTTTGTGCAGGGTTTTCGACCTTTGCCTTGCTCTATTGCGTGCAACCCTTGCTTCCTTTATTGGCCAGCTATTTCAGTGTTTCTGCAGCGACCAGCAGCTTGGCGTTGTCGCTGACCACGCTGAGTCTTGCCGTTTGTTTGCTGGTCAGTGGCGCACTTGCCGAGAGCTTGGGGCGAAAGCCAGTAATGGCTGTTGCCTTGGGGCTGGCCAGCGTGCTTGGAGTTGCCTGTGCATTTGTCAGCGACTGGGACCATCTATTGGTTTTGCGCGCCTTGCTCGGCTTGGCGCTCAGTGGTCTGCCGGCCTTGGCCATGGCCTATGTTGGTGAGGAGTTCGACCCCAAGGCCTTGCCTGCCGCCATGGGCCTGTATATCGGTGGCACCGCGCTAGGCGGTTTGCTGGGGCGCTTGCTGGCTGGTTTCCTCAGCGATATCGGTGGCTGGAATTTGGCCTTGGCTGGAATTGGCGGCCTGGGCGTATTGGGCCTTGGGCTGTTTATCTGGCTGCTGCCTGCATCGCGCCATTTCCAAGCCCAGTCCTTATCGCTCAAGGGGCTTTTGGGTAACTTCCGCTTGCACCTGGCCAACCCGGAACTGCGTCTGTTGTTCGCCATGGGATTCCTGCTCATGGGTGGCTTTGTCGCCATGTTCAACTATGTGGGTTTCCGTTTGGCGGCGGCACCGTTCAATCTGTCATCAACCGTGATTGGCTTGCTGTTCACCGTTTATCTGGTGGGGATTTTCAGCGCAGGTTGGGCTGGAAGGCTGGTACCGCGCCTGGGTTCGCGCCAGGTCATGCTGGGCGGCATTGTCATCATGCTGGTCGGTGTCGGCCTGTGCGCGACGCCTTGGCTGGTGGCGGTGGTGTTTGGCCTGGGCTTGTTCACCCTCGGTTTTTTTGCCGCCCATGCAGTTGCCAGCGGCCAGGTGGGACAACGCGCAAAAGGGGCCAAGGCCCAGGCTTCGGCACTGTATCTCTGTGCTTACTACCTGGGCTCAAGCCTGGTTGGCTATGTTGGCGGCTATGTCTGGGAACACGCGGGTTGGCTGTCATTGCTGGGTGTGCTGGCGGGCCTGTTCATGGTCGCCGCATGGCATGCTCGACGACTCTAGGCATAGGACTGAGGCTCCCTAGTGTTCTAGCGAGCGGTAGGCGCCAGGTGTCAGGCCGGTCCATTTCTTGAATGCGCGGTGAAAGGCCGAAGGTTCGGAGAACCCCAACTGTTCGGCAATCAGTTGAATCGAAATTTCATTGCGGCCTAGGTGATAGATCGCCAGGTCGCGGCGCAGATTGTCTTTCAGCTCCTGAAAACTCGTGCCTTCTTCACGCAGGTGACGGCGCAAGGTTTGCGCGCTCATATGAAGCTTCTGAGCCACTTTCTCCAGGTCGGGCCATGCGCTGCAGTCTCGTCCGAGCAGGCGCCGGATCTGGCTGTTCAGGCTGTGTCCGCTGTCGGGGCGCGCCAGCAGGTCAGCCGGTGAGTGCTGCAGGAAGTGCTTGAGGGTGCGCTCGTCCTGCAGCAAGGGCATCGCCAGATAGCGTTTGTGAAAGTGCAGGCTGGTGCGTGGCTCATTGAAATGGCGCGGGCAGGGGAACAGCAGTTTGTATTGGGGTTCGTGCTCCGGCTTGGCGTAACTGAAAGTCGCTTGCTCAAGGCGAATATGCTGGCCAATCAGCCAACTGCCCAGGCGATACCAGATGACCAGTAATGACTCGACCAGAAAGTGCTCGGGATCATCCAGCCTTGAGTCGTCTACGGTAAGGCAGGCGAAGTCGCCCTCATGGCTGATCTGAATGCCCGGTGCTTCGGGAAACAAGCTATAAAACAGAGCGCCGCGACTCAGGGCCTTTTCCAGTGTGCGGCAATGAATTATTGCGTGGCACATCATGGCGAAGGTGCCACGTTTACTTGGGTATTTGCCGAAGCCGAGGTATTCGTCGTCGAGCAGTTCCCAAAGTTGCTGGATAAGCCGGGCGAACTGCTCAGGTGCGATACGTGCCTTGGGTTCGTCCAGTAGCGCCGGTTGGATATTGAGTCCGCGCAGCAAGGCCAGGCAGTCGTAGCCATTGCGTTGGGCACCGCTGATAGCGGCGCGGACAAAATGGCTGGCGATGGTTCGTTCGCTCATGAAGCTGATCCCTGATGACGGCTGCCCGATGGTGCCAGCCAGGCCAGGCAGGGACAAGCATGCAGAGGCTCGGATGAACAGGCGATGCGGCGAAATGGCCGTTTCAGCGCATCCTTTGCTATGAATCAGCGCCGATAAACACCAGGTCCGATGGGTTGCCGACCTGCAGGCGCTGGCGAACCTCGCCCAGTTTTCCGCTCAGAGGATCGCGGGCAATCACCAGCACCTCATTGCTGCCCTGGTTGGCAACCAGCAGCTGATTTCCGCTGGGGTCGATGCTGAATTCACGTAGCTCTTTACCCGCTATGGCGTGGCGCTGCACCAACTCCAGCCTTGGGCCGGTGGCAAAGACCAGAATCTGGCTCACCGGACCACGGGTTGCCACATACAGGAATCGTCCATCCGCGGAGTTGTGCAGGGCGCCGGCTGCGTAAGTCTCGCCCTCGGTGTCTGGCGGGTTGAGATCGATAATTTGCTGTTGTCTCAGCGTGCCTTGCCCATAGTCGAACACCGCAAGCTGGTTGCTCAACTCAAGCGTCAGGTAGGCGCGCTTGCCATCATTGCTGAATAGCAAGTGGCGTGGGCCACTGCCGGGCGGCAAGACGGTAGAGCCCTTGGGGCTCAGGGGAGTATTCGAACCGGGCTTGGGGTTGTAGCCATAGGTGAATAGCCGATCGGCCCCCAGGTCGCAGGCAAACAGGTAGCGCTGGTCAGGGCTCATTACCACAGCATGTACGTGCGAGCTCGCCTGGCGCGCTTTGTTCACATGGCTGGGTGGGTGGCTAAAACGCTGGCTTGGAGCATGCAAGGTGCCGTCAGGACTTAGTGGCAATACACTGAGGCTGCCGCCGGGGTCAGGCTGGACCGCGTAGTTGGCGACGAACATAAAGCGTTCGTCGGGGCTCAGGCTGGCATGGGTCGGTTCATCACCGCCGCTATCGACGCGGTTGATCGGGCTGACCCAATGGTTGTCTGGGGCAATCGCAAAGCTGCTGGCCTGGCCTTTGTCGGCAGTTTGCCCCGGGCCATTTTCGTTGACACTCAATAGCCTGGATTGATCCTTTGACAGAAGCAGGAACGATGGATTGTCTGCCTTGATGACTTGTTCGGGTTGGTCACCGATGCGACCTGCTTGGCTGTCGTAGTGATAGCGATAAATGCCTTGGCTGGCACCTTGGGTGTAGCTGCCGATTAACAGATCGTATGGGGTGGGCATGGCGGGGCTCGTGGTGCAGGCGCCTAGGCTGGAAATACTTAGCAGCAGGGCGAGGGGTTTGAACATACAGGCTCCTTGGCTGGCTTTGCAGAGGGTCCTCAAGCCAAAAAAGGGCCTTGCGGCCCTCTTTTGGAGTTGATACAGCCGGTTTGAGCGCTGTTATTTTTTCGGCAAGGCAAAGGCCATTACATAATCGCCTTGCTTGGTGCCGAGCGAGCCGTGACCACCGGCAACCACCAGCACGTACTGGCGGCCATCTTTACCGGTGTAGGTCATCGGCGTGGTCTGGCCGCCTGCAGGTAGGCGACCTTCCCAAAGCTGCTTGCCGTTACGCACATCGTAGGCGCGCAGGTATTGGTCGAGCGTACCGCTGAGGAAGGCAACACCGGCCTCTGTGGTGATGGTTCCACCAAGGCTAGGCACGCCCATCGGCAGCGGCAAGGGAACAGGCGAGCTGTCACGAACCGTACCGTTCTTGTGCTGCCAGATAACCTGGTTATTGGTCAGGTCAACCGCCGCGATATAACCCCAGGGCGGCGATTGGCAAGGCAGGCCCAGTTGCGACAGCAACGGCTGCAGGATCACGCCATAGGGCGCGCCTTTGTTTGGTTGCACGCCTTCGGTTTCGCTCTTGCGTGCCGGGCCGCCTTCTACGGCTTCGCTGGGCACCAATTGCGAGGTGAATGCCATGTAGTTGGGGTTCACTATGGCGATCTGACGCTTAGGATCAACTGAAATGCCACCCCAGTCGAACACGCCAAAGTTACCGGGATAGACAATTGAACCCTGCAGCGAAGGTGGTGTGTAGATGCCTTCATAGCGCAGTGACTTGAACTGGATGCGGCAAAGCATCTGGTCAAATGGCGTGCCGCCCCACATGTCCTTCTCGGTCAGGGTCTTGGGCATGAAGTTGAGTTCCGACATGGGCTGTGTCGGCGAAGTGAAGTCGCCTTCGACCGCCCCTTGCGGAACCGGAGTTTCATTGACCGGAACAATGGGCTTGCCCGTGGCACGGTCCAGCACATAGATGCTGCCCTGTTTGGTCGAGGCCATCAGCGCGGGCTTGATGCCATCGGCTGTTTTGATATCAACCAGGGTCGGCTGGCCGCCACTGTCCATGTCCCACAAGTCGTGGTGGGTCATCTGGAAAGTCCAGCTGACTTTGCCGGTCTTGATGTCCAGCGCCGTGACGCCAGCGCTGTAGGTTTCGGATGCCTCGGACCGGTTGCCGCCCCATTGGTCGGGCATCTGGTTGCCCATTGGCAGGTACAGCAGGCCAAGCTTGTCGTCGATGCTCATCACCGACCACATGTTCGGCGAGTTGCGGGTGTAGGTTTCGCCTTCGGCAATGGGCGCAGTTGCTTCCGGCTTGCCGCTGTCCCAGTTCCACACCAGGTGGCCGTCTTTGACATCGTAGGCGCGAATCACCCCGGAAGGCTCATCGACCGACAGGTTGTCAGTCACATGACCGCCAATGATCACCAGGTCGCCACTGACGCCAGGCGGCGAGGTGGAGTAATAGCCACCTGGGGTGAAGCTGCCCATGTTGGCCGTCAGGTCAACGGTGCCATTGTCACCAAAGTCGCTGCAGACCTTGCCAGTGTCGGCGTTGATCGCCATCAGGCGAGTGTCGGCCGTAGGCAGGAACAGGCGGCGTGGGCAGGCGTTTTTCTCAGGCGCAGTGCTGGCCTGGGTTGCGTTCTTGTCTTCGTGGTAGGCAACTCCGCGACAGGTCATATGCGCCCAGCCCTTGAAGCTATCGGCATTTTGCGTGCTGAGCTTGGGGTCGAAACGCCAGATTTCCTTGCCGCTGTCCGGGTCGAGTGCGATTACCTGGCTGTGCGGCGTACAGACATAAAGCATGCCGTTGACTTTCAGCGGGGTGTTTTCCGCAGTGGTTTCCTGCGGGTCGTTCGGCCCTGGAATATCACCGGTGCGGTAGGACCAGGCCAGCTCCAACTGGCTGGCATTTTCTGGGGTGATCTGGCCCAGCGGTGAGTAGCGATCACCAAAGCTGGTGCGGCCGTATGCCTGCCAGTCGCCCTCAGGCATTTGTGGCGCTGCGCTTTTCACATCAGTGGTTGCACGGCTCAGCTCGCCCTTGATTTCACCGTTATAGCCGGTGAACTGGCTTGCGATTTCCACAGCTCCTGCCAGCACCACCGAGGCGCCAAGCAGCCCATTGGCCAGTGCAACAGGTTGTGGCTGTAACGGGCGGCGTAGCCAGGGCAACCACAGCAGCAAGCCGATGGCGAACCACAAGGACAGGCGTGGGACCAGTTGCCACCAGTCGAGGCCAACTTCCCAGAGCGACCAGCCAGTGCTGGCGAACAGGAATATTGCATAGATAATGATCACTGCCGGATGCAGGCGGAACAGGAAGAAGCCGCTGAGGCCAATGCCTATGCCCGCCAGCACGTAATACCAGGAACCACCCAGCAGGCCGAGGCGAATGCCTCCGATGAGTAATGCCAAGCCCATGATGAGCAATAGCCCAGCCAGCAGTTTGGCGGGTATTCGGCCGCGATTCCGTGCACCAGCAGTGCGCATATACAAGCTCCTGTTTGCGGATTTACAAGGGTTTTAACTGTTTGGCATCAATATAGATTATCGGAATGCCTGAACAGCGATTGGTTCAGTGTCGCAGAGCATTTTGCTATCACGCGTACTGCCAAATCGCTGCTCGTAATGGTTTGTGACAGTTGTCCATAGTACCTGACAGAAACAGTCAATGCAGGCTGAGCTTATGGGTCATTGAGGCGTGTATATACAGGGTCTAGGCTCAATAACCAGACAGTTAAATGATTTGGACTGCCTTGGCATGACTGTGTCGAGCCCAATAATCAGACTCAAGGAGCTGTAATGACCGGTCCGCTCGCTTCGCTCAAGGTGCTGGATTTTTCGACCCTGCTACCGGGGCCATTTGCTTCGCTGCTGCTGGCTGACATGGGGGCGCAGGTGTTGCGCGTGGAGTCGCCGACGCGGACCGACCTGGTGCGTGTGTTGCCGCCTCATGTGGACGGCGTTTCAGCCAGCCATGCCTACCTAAACCGCAACAAACGCAGCATAGCACTGGATTTGAAGCAAGCCGCCGCGGTCGAGGTCGTCAGGCAGCTCGTGCAGGACTACGACATTGTTCTTGAGCAGTTTCGTCCCGGGGTCATGGACAAACTGGGGATCGGCTACCAGGCATTGAAGGCGATAAACCCCAGGCTGATCTACGTCTCCATTACCGGTTACGGGCAAACCGGGCCCTACAAGGATCGCGCCGGGCACGACATCAATTATCTGGCCCTGGCGGGTGTTGCCAGCTATACCGGGCGCAGCGAGTCCGGGCCCTTGCCGCTGGGCGTGCAGCTTGCAGATCTGGCGGGTGGCTCGCTACATGGTGTCATGGGGCTGCTGGCAGCCGTTATCCAGCGCAATGTCACAGGCGAAGGCCAGCATGTGGATATCAGCATGACGGACTGTGCGTTCAGCCTCAATGCCATGGCGGGTGCGGGGTATCTGGCCGCGGGTGTTGAGCCGGAAATGCAAAAGCAGGCGCTCAATGGTGGCAGTTTCTATGATTACTACCGCACGCGAGACGGTCGCTGGATTTCGGTGGGCAGCCTGGAACCGCAATTCATGCAGCAGTTTTGTGCGGCCATTGGCCGTCCTGAACTGGCGGCATCTGGTTTGTCGGCCAAACCCGAAGAGCAGCAGGCGCTCAAGCGCGAGTTGGAAATCGAGTTCGAGAAGCACGATTTTGACGAACTGTGCCAGCGTTTTGCGCAAATCGATGCCTGTGTTGAGCCGATGCTGAGCTTTTCCGAGGCCTGTGAACACCCGCAGGCAAAGGCCCGTGGCTTGATCACTGAAGTGCCGCGCCAGGGCTTGGCTGCGCAAAGACAGCTGGCCTGTCCGATCAAGTTTTCTGCTGGTCTGCCCGCGCCCCGGCATGTGGGAGTTGAGGTTGGCGCCCATACCGCTGAAGTGCTTGCTGAGCTGGGTTACAGCGAGCAGCAGATCACCGAGCTAAAGGCCAGCAAAGCTGCAATATGAGCGGCTGCTTGAGGGATAGCGCAATTTGCGGCTTAGTTTTGGGTCAGTGTCATCAATACATCGGCGTACCAGGTGCAGTTGAGTCCCAGGGCCTCATCCAGTTCAAGGTCTCGGGTTCCGACATCCAGGCGTGCGGAGTGGATGCCCAACAGCACCCAGGGCAACTGACCGAGCCTGTCCTTTTGCTCCGAGGTTGCGCGCATTACTACCGGGGCGCCGCTGATGCCACGGTGGGTGCGGGCATCGCTCAAAAAGTAACCCTCACCCTGGAATCTCAGGCCGAACGATGACGCGATAACCGCCTGCCTGACCACGGGAATGTGATGCAGGGTGTCGTGAAACCCCAGTGGAAAACCAACCACCAGCATCGAGCTGCCGACTTCGACCTGATCCAGTGAGTGCTGGAGATGTTCAGGCGTGTAGGCCTGGTAGAGCATTTGTTCGGGCAGGGCAGCGCAGTCGAGTTCGATGACGGCGACATCAATTTCCCCGGTGGCATCTTCAGCCTGGCGCCAAATGCTTTTGCCATCCAGGTACAGGGGGATCGAGAAACCGATTGATTCTGCAATATTGCCTGGATCGGTGTGCAGTTCGATTTCAATGCGATTGGGGTAATGCTCGGTTGCTGCATCGACCACCACGTGTCGGCTGGTCACCAAAAACAGCCGTTTATCCCGCTCGAAGTAAAAACCTGTAGCGTTGGTCAGGTGACGATCCTGGTCAAAGGTCGACAAACGAGTGGCCGTCAGCAAAATGGGTTCGATCATTAGCCTGTCCTTGCGCGAAGAGAAGGTGAGTATGCACCTTGCGAGCCTGCATGGGGCTTTGACGGGCATTTTGCGCAATAGTGCCGGTCAAGCAACTAACCGGCACCAGGCTGCCACCTTGGTCTTCGAGAGAAACAACTAAGTGGCCTGGCGAGGATTATTCGACGCGTTGCTCACCGGTGAAGCTCAGCGTCACCTTGCAGCGCCGGCAGAAGTAGCGTCGACCTTTGGCAACCAGCGCATGGCGTTGGGCCGAGAAGGGAAACTCACCCTTGGTGTCCGGGCAGGTACAGCGGTAGATATAACGCTGCACCTGGCGCCGCTGGACTGCGTAGTTGTGGCAGCGGTGGGGCGGCAGTTCGTAAACGCCACGCATGATCAGTTGCCACTCTTCGCCATGGGCCTGGATGCTCAAGCCAAACAACTGGTGGGCAATCAGGTGGGCAACTTCGTGGGCGACGGTTTGTTTTAGGAAATCTTGCTGGTTTTCACGGTAGAGCTGCAGGTTGAAACGCAGCTTGTTCTCCGTGAGATGGGCGACTCCAGCCTTTTGCCCGCGCAGCTTGAAGCTGACTTCCGGGCGCGGGAAAGGTCGCTTGAAGAAAGCCTCGGCTTGCAGGTAACAGGCTTCAACGCGGTCGTGGATCTGTTCGGGCATTGGCTTCACAGCAACTAATCAGAGGCCCGATTATGCCCGTGCCAGACTGTTTCAGCAGCTATTAAGCGACGAAACCACCGGCTGGTGGTTTCGTCATTGGTTTGAGCCAGTGATCAACTGGTGTATTCAGGGCCAATTCCCAATCCCCAGAAGATGACCGATGCGGCAATCATCGCCACCAGCACCACCAGGCCAACGGCAAGCACTGAGCTTGAGAACATGAAACCCTCGTCCTCGGGAATGCTCATAAAGGTTGGAATGCCGACATAGAGCAAGTACACCGTGTAGCAAATGGCAACTGTGCCGAGCACCATGCCCAGCCACATGTGCGGATACAGCGCAGCCAAACCTCCTATGAACAGCGGGGTTGCGGTATAAGCGGCGAACACCACGCAGCGGGTGAGTGATGGCGTGGCGTCATAGGTGCGTGCCATCCAGTGGATAAACGCGCCCATGACTGCAACTCCGGCAAGCATGGCGATGTAGGACAGAATGGTGAGATACAGGGCGCTGCTTTCGGTGAGCATCACCGGTTCGCGTTGACCGATGGACCAGCCTACCTGCGTGGTTCCGATATAGGCCGATACTGCGGGAATGGCAGCAAGCACCAGTACATGGGTGAGATACATGTGGCTGATGGATTCTTCCTCGCCACGTATTTCTTGCCATTCTTGGTCGGGATGGGTGAAGAGCCCCCAAACATGGTGGATCATACCAGGCACCTCCTCTTGTTATCCGATCGCCCCCCAGCGAAGTGCCCGAGACGCATGGGCAGCGTTGCCGGGTACAGGCCAATTTAAATGCGACCGTATGTCGCAGTATAGGCAGAGGCTGGGGAAAATGAGGGGTATTGGCTTAGAGCAAATTGCTCTGTACAGCTCACTGGTAATAGCGTGCAAGAATTTCCATGGCTTTGTTGATCGACTGCAAGCGCTCTGTATTGCCGCCCCGGTCCGGGTGATGGATGCTGACCAACTGCCGATAGCGCTGCTTGATCCGGGTCAGGTCGAGGGCTTCAGCGCTGTGCTGAAGCTCGAACAGTTCAAGTGCCGCCAGTTTCTCATCGCCACCTTGCATTCGCGTCCAGAAACTCGCCAATAACTTTTCAACATCTCGTTCCTCGATGCCGCGCAGGTTGTCCATATCCAGGTAGTAGCTACGCAGTGGATCATGTTCGCCCAGGGGCTGCTGGCCTGGCTTCTGGCTTGCTTGAAAGGGGCGCAGTTCGATCAGGATCGCGCTGATGTGCAACTCGGCGCTCTGTTGCTGCCAAAGCTGGTCGCGCAGTCGATAGAGCGCGTTGAACAACAGGAAGTGAGTGCGAAACAAGGCCAGCTTGTCGGTCAGCGGCAAATTGGGAATATGGGTTGAATGCAGGGCCATTAGCTGCTGGATAAGCGCGTACTCGCTCAGCCCTTCGGGTGCGGCCTGCAACAGGCTCAGCACCTGCGCGGGTAAATCGAGTGTTGGATCAAGGGCTTCAGTCATGGGTCAAGCCTACCAACTGTGTCGCCCGCTGGCAGCGAATGATCAGCTCCAGTGGCGGTAACTGTGCCCAAAGTCTCATTTGCTGCCTGCGCAGTTGAATCGCTGTCCCAGGCGATTAGTGGGGTAGGGCAGCGCGCACAATCCAGGCAATCCTGAAAAACTACTGCGCTAGATATTACTGGGTTAAAAACCCTCGCCGCCTTTCGGCTGAATGCACCTGGGGGCGGCTCCGAAAGGGGGGAGCGAAGCGCGTCAAATGCTCAATTACAGAACATAAATTCGAGTGCGCCCCCGGTCGCTTTTTTGTGGTTTTTGCCTTGTCCTATCGTCGCTTGCTACCTTTTTCGGAGGAACCCTAGGTAAACTGTCGGGCTTTAGTATTTCTATGCGGACACCAGCGCACCATGGGCACCCTCTCGGTCAATCAGAACAAATTGCAAAAACGTCTGCGTCGCCAGGCGGGCGAAGCCATTGCCGACTACAACATGATCGAAGATGGCGACAAGGTAATGGTGTGCCTGTCGGGCGGTAAAGACAGCTACACCATGCTCGATGTATTGCTGCACCTGCAGAAGGTTGCGCCGATCAAGTTTGAAATTGTCGCCGTGAACATGGACCAGAAGCAGCCCGGCTTTCCTGAGCATGTGTTGCCAGCCTACCTGGAGTCCCTTGGCGTGGCGTACCACATCGTCGAGAAAGACACCTATTCGGTGGTCAAGGAAAAGATACCTGAAGGCAAAACGACCTGTTCGCTGTGCTCGCGCCTGCGTCGCGGCACCTTGTATACCTTCGCCGATGAAATTGGTGCGACGAAAATGGCGCTGGGTCATCACCGGGACGATATTCTGGAAACCTTCTTCCTCAATATGTTCTACGGCGGCACCCTGAAGGCCATGCCGCCCAAGCTGCGTTCTGACGATGGTCGTAACGTGGTGATTCGTCCGCTGGCCTACTGCAACGAGGCCGATATCGAAGCCTATTCGACCCTCAAGGAGTTCCCCATCATTCCTTGTAACCTGTGCGGCTCGCAGGAAAACCTGCAACGCCAGGTGGTCAAAGACATGCTCCAGGAATGGGAGCGCAAAACCCCGGGACGTACCGAGATCATGTTCCGCGCCCTGCAGAACATCGTGCCCTCGCAACTGGCCGACCGGGAGCTGTTTGACTTCGCAAGCCTGAAGATCGATCAGGATGCGACGCCGCGCTTTGTGGATGTGATGAACCTCTAGGAAGCGCGCAAGCAGCGGCCGGGCAGCGCACACACAATTCACAAAGGTAATGCATGCGCGACTACAAGTGGCTCAATGAATATTGTCTAAACCGTTTTGGCTCTGCCGCCGAGCTTGAGGCGCACTTGCCCCAGCCTGAGTCAGCTGAGTACCTGCGCAGCATCAGCGATGATCGCTATCTGTCGGTGATGAGCTTGCGAGTGTTTCGCGCAGGCTTGCGCCACAGCGTGATAGACGCCAAATGGCCAGCGTTCGAACAGGTTTTCTTTGGGTTCGACCCCGAGAAAGTGGTGCTGATGGGGGCCGAGCGGATTGAAAACCTGATGCAGGACTCGCGCATCATCCGTCACTTGGGCAAGCTCAAGAGCGTGCCGCGCAATGCCCAGTTTATCCTCGATGTGCGCCACGAAAAGGGCAGCTTCGGTGAGTTGATCGCCAGTTGGCCAGTGACGGATATCGTTGGCCTGTGGAAGTATATCGCCAAGCACGGTGCGCAAATGGGTGGCTTGTCGGCACCGCGTTTTTTGCGCATGGTCGGTAAGGACACCTTTGTGCCGACCAACGACATGGTCGCGGCACTGAATGCCCAGGGCATTATCGACAAGGTGCCGACCAGTCTCAGGGACCTGGCAACAGTTCAGGCGGCGTTCAACACCTGGCATGAGCAAAGCGGGCGGCCGCTGTGTCAGTTGTCTACGATGCTGGCCTACACGGTTAATCATTGAGTGCGACCATTTGCCGCGCTGGCAAGGGGTAGAGGATGCTGAGCGAAATCGAACAACTGGCCCAGGCATTCAAATGCGCCGAGCGCGTGTTGATTATCACGGGTGCAGGGCTTTCAGCAGATTCCGGCCTGCCAACCTATCGCGGCGTTGGTGGCTTGTATAACGGCAATACCGACGAAGGCGTGCCCATCGAAGCCGCGCTCAGCGGGCCTATGCTGCAACGGGACCCGGCATTGTGCTGGAAGTACCTGGCCGAGCTGGGCAGGGCCTGCCTTGGTGCGCAGCCCAATGCCGGGCACCAGGTTATCGCCGAGTTGCAAAGACTCAAGCCAGAGTGTTGGCTGCTGACCCAGAATATCGATGGCTTTCATCGCGCCGCAGGCAGCCCCGCAGAGCGGCTGATAGAAATCCATGGCCAGCTTGCACCGCTGTATTGCCAGGCTTGTGGGCTGCAGGACAATCAACTGTCTGCTCGTCTGGAGCAGGCCTTGCCGCCCCTTTGTCGTCAGTGCGAGGGGGTGATGCGCCCGCCGGTGGTGTTGTTTGAAGAGATGCTGCCAGAAAAGGCCATCGCCACGCTGTATCAACAACTGGCCGAGGGTTTCGACCTGGTATTGAGCATCGGCACCAGTGCCAGTTTCGCGTATATTGTCGAACCTGTTCTGCGCGCCCGGGCCGTTGGTGGCTTTACGGCGGAAATAAACCCTTCGCGCACCGACCTGAGCGACAGTGTCGATGTCTATATCGCCGCGAAGGCCTTAGATGTTTTGCCGCAACTGCTAAGTCACATTTAAGACGATAGAATTTGCAAATCGACGCCATAGAAGGCATAGTCTCGCGAATTTATTAAATTCGACACGGCTGTGCCCATGCTAAAACGCTTCGCACCCCTCGTGCCTATTGCACTCACGGTTCTTCTGGCAGCCTGTGCTGGCCAGGCACCACAAACTCAGATCAATCAGCCTGAACCTCTGGCTGAGGCTGCTAATCCGGCGACGGAAGATTTTACCGACTTCACCGATGCGCTTGCTGCACAGAAGTCTTATCAGTTGCCACAGCTGGCCGACAGTATTCTCGAACATGGCCTTTCCCTGGTCGGTACCCGTTATCGCTGGGGCGGTAGCAGCGTCAAGTCAGGCTTCGACTGCAGTGGCTTCATCGGCTATTTGTTCGAAGAAGAAGCAGGCATGCAACTGCCGCGCTCTACCCGCGAGATGATCAATCTCGATGCGCCTATCGTTAAGCGTGATGAGCTGGAACCAGGCGACGTGGTGTTCTTCAGCACCAATGGTCGCGGCCGGGTAAGCCATGCCGGGATTTACCTGGGCGATGATCAATTTATCCACTCTGCCAGCCGGCGCAGTGGCGGGGTTCGGGTAGACAGCCTGCAAAGCCCCTACTGGAAGCGAACCTATATGGAAGCCAAGCGCGTACTGGCGATGGCTTCAACCGGGCAGGGTGTTACTGTCCGATAAGTTGTATGTGCAAAGGCGCTTCGGCGCCTTTTTCAATTTTGTTGGTGCTGGTTTTACCCGGGCTCATGGCTCGGGTCGGTCGTACTGTTTTTTCACTTTTTTGGCATCCGCAACCGCTGTTGCTGTTTGGGTTTCGTAATGCGCAGATCTCTACTCGGTATTTTGTTTTGTTGTTCTTTTGGGGTTCTGGCCAGTTTTTCAGCGCAGGCCACAGAGAAACACCTCGGCGCGCCAAAGGCTTCCCTGCCTAAAGCCGCTGCAGTCGTTAGCCGTGCGCAAGAGTTGATCGGCGTGCCTTATCGCTGGGGTGGCACCAATGTTCGCCGTGGTTTTGATTGCAGTGGCTTGATTGTCTACCTCTTTGGTAGCCAGGCGAATATCCACCTGCCGCGCACCACCGCGCAGATGATCAAGATGAAGGCGCCCAAGGTTGCCAAGAATGACCTGCGTGCAGGCGATGTTGTGTTCTTCAACCACAATGGGCGCGGGCGTGTCAGCCATATGGGGCTGTACATCGGCGAGGGACGCTTCATTCACGCGCCACGCACCGGCAAGACCATCCGTATCAGCAAGCTTGGCAGTGGCTATTGGTCGCGTCACTACATCGGGGCCAAACGCTTCCTCAACGGTGATGGCTCGCGGGACCAGCCAATGCTGGCTGTGCGCAAGAGTTCGCGGGACCAACCGACGCTCAGCCACAAGGCCGGTTTCACGCGCACGGTTCTCTCGGCACGCAAGCCATCGCGTGAGCAGCCGTTGCTCGCTTCACGCTCACACTTGCGTCATAAGCGATAGCGCGGCAGAGTAGGCGCACTAGGGAATAAGGTGCGCCTCGCATGACTCGACCGATCCGCATTGCATTGCTATCTCTTGCAGCGCTGCTCAGCGCCTGCTCCAGTCATCCTCCGACGCCGCAACCTGTCCCCCGAATAACCAATCCCGCCGCCAATGGTAATGCCGACGATGTGCTGATCCGAGCGATTGGCCTGGTTGGCACGCCATACCGTTACGGCGGCAACACTCCAGCTGGCGGATTCGATTGCAGTGGCCTGATTGGTTTCGTCTATCGTGATGCCGCAGGTATCAGCCTGCCACGCACCACCAGTCAACTGAGTCGGATGCGCGGGCAAAGCGTTAGCCGCAATAACCTGCAAAGTGGTGACCTGGTGTTCTTCGCCACCAGTGGTGGCAGCAAGGTCAGCCATGCGGGCATTTATGTCGGTGAGGGGCGGTTTGTACATGCCCCCTCCAGCGGTGGCACTGTGCGCCTTGACAGTTTGGCTAACAGCTATTGGCAGGGCGTCTACCTGGATGCCAAGCGGGTGTTTGGTCCCGAGCTTGCCCATAACCTGTAGGATCCGGGGCGTGACAACGATTTATTGCGAGCCACAAAGATCATGACCAATCGGACGCTCAACCTCGACGAACCCCTGTATCAGTACCTGCTCGATGTATCGCTGCGCGAATCGGAGTTGCTCAGGCAGTTGCGTGACGAGACCGCCGGGCTGGCCAATGCGCGTTGGCAAATAGCGCCCGAACAAGGCCAGTTCATGGCGTTGCTGGTCCAGTTGCTTGCACCCAGGCGCATCATCGAGGTTGGCACCTTCACGGGCTATAGCGCGATCTGCATGGCCCAGGCAATGCCCACGGGCGGGCAGCTCATTTGCTGCGACTTGCCAGCAGACTACAACGCCATTGCCGAGCGCTATTGGCAGCAAGCTGGGGTCAGTGAATGTATTGAGCAACGCTTGGCGCCAGCCTTGCAAACCCTGGCCGATCTAGAGGCTGAAGGACTCGCCGAGGCGGTCGATATGATTTTTATCGATGCCGATAAAGCCAATTATCCAGCGTATTTCGAGCAGGGGCTGCGCTTGCTCAAGCCGGGTGGCCTGCTGCTTTTCGACAATACCCTGTGGAGTGGGCGAGTGCTTGAGGTCGAGCCGCAAAGCGCGGATACCCGTGCAATTCAGGCACTAAACCAGCAACTTAAAAGTGACAGGCGAATTGATTTGTCGATGCTGCCGCTGGGCGACGGATTGACGCTCTGTCGCAAGCGTTAAACACTGTTGAGATAGTGCCGCCATGCCTGAACCGCTCCGCTTGCCCGCGCAGCCTCCTGCTTGTGAACTGTGCGCGCGCGATGCGCCCTTGACTCGCCATCATTTGATTCCCAGGTCTGTGCATAACAAAACCTATGTGCAAAAGCGCTACGCCAAGAGCGAGCGCATCACTGCAACCTTGTGGTTGTGTCGTGCCTGCCATAACCAGGTGCATCGCTTATTCACCGAGAAGGAGCTGGCGTTGACCTACAACAATAAGGAACGCCTGCTCAGTGACGAGCGCCTGAGCACCTTTGTGAGCTGGCTGTCTGCCAAGCCTGCGGGTTTTCACCCCCGTCACTGACCAGGCCTGGATGGTTTTCTGCTGAATCGGGCAATCGCAGGTTGCATGCGTATTGTTGTTTGACCTTCTGCTCGCAAGTCACTACTCTGCGCGACTTGCTTCAGGTGCCCTGTATTTACAGGGTGAAACAGGGAAGTCGGTGCGTTTCGCGTGTCCACGCCAAACAATTCCGACGCTGCCCCCGCAACGGTAAACGAGTCAAATCAAACGCTTTTTCAACCACTGTGCATTTGCATGGGAAGGTGCGTTTGTAGCTGTGCTGGCAACAGTGCTCTGCTCGTAAGCCCGGAGACCGGCCTGTCGCATGTTCACGGCACTGCGGAGGGCACTGTCGGGCGTAGCGTTTCCTGTACGTAGTTGCGTACCTGTGGCTATTGCGCCTGCTGTTCTCCGTATGCCTTCCCCAGCCAATGTCGCACGGGTGAGAGCGGCGGAGCATACACAATGAAGAGCAAGTCCTTTTTGACGTCGGCAGCAGTGGTGCTGTGCGGCGTTTCCAGCGGTTCCCAGGTTTTCGCAGCAGAGCCGAACCAGCTGGAAGATAGCGTGGTGACTGCCACGCGTACGGCACAAACGGCCGAACAGAGCCTGTCTGCCATCACTGTATTCGACCGCGCGGATATCGAGCAAAGCCAGGTCAATTCCGTTCCTGAATTATTACGCAAGGTCCCGGGTGTTTCACTGGCCAACAACGGCGGTCCGGGCAAGTCGACCTCACTGTTTATGCGTGGCACCGAGTCTGACCATGTGTTGGTGATGATCGACGGAGTCAAGATCGGTTCCGTCAGTTCGGGTGGTGCAGCCCTGCAGGATCTGCCGCTTGAACTGATCGAGCGGATCGAGGTAGTGCGCGGCCCTCGTTCGAGTCTCTATGGCTCGGAAGCAATCGGCGGCGTTATCCAGATCTTTACCCGCAAAGGCCGCAGCGGTGGTGCCAAGCCGTTTTTTTCAGCAGGTTATGGAACCCACGACAGCTACACCGGCAGCGCAGGTGTTTCCGGTGGCGATGACAAGGCCTGGTACAGCCTTGGGGTCAGCAGTTCCGACACCGACGGCATCAACGTCAAGTCGGCAAATGTCAGTGGTTATGAAAGCGACGATGATGGCTATCGCAACCTGTCGGGCAGCCTGAGTGCCGGTTACCGTTTCGACAACGGTCTCGAGCTGGACGGCAATGTACTTAAAGCCAAGTCGCACAATGATTACGACAGCGTCAACCGCAGTCGCACTTCAGGCTTCAACGCCAATGCCGATGGCGAGTCCAATGTCTATGGCGGCCGTGCCCGTTTCTCTCCGTTCGATATCTGGCAGGTCACCTTGCAGGTCGGGCGCAGTGAGGACAAGTCCGATGCCTACACAGATGGCAGCTTCAACTCGCGTTTCGACAGTCGCCGCGATACCGCCAGCTGGCAGAACGATCTGAGTATTGCCGAGGGACAGACCCTGACCCTGGGCACTGACTACCAACGCGATGAAATCAGTGGCAGCACCGATTACGACAGCGATTCACGCAACAACAACGGCTACTTCATCCAGTACCTGGGCGATGTGGGCCGTCATGACTGGCAACTGGCGTTGCGCCGTGATGATAACGAGCAGTTTGGTGACCACCAGACAGGCAATATCGCTTATGGCTTTGCCCTGACCGACTGGTTGCGCAGCACCGTCAGTTACGGCACTGCGTTCAAGGCGCCGACCTTCAATGAGCTGTATTTCCCCGACTACGGCAACCCAAACCTGGATGCCGAAACCTCGCAGAGCCTGGAAATTGGCCTGACCGGTCAGCACGCCTGGGGGCATTGGTCGATTAATGCGTTCCGCAATGAAATTGACGACCTGATTGCCTACGACTCCTCGATCCAGGGGCCTTCGAACGTCGATAAAGCCCGTATCAACGGTGTTGAACTGGTGGTCGCCAGTCAGTTGCTGGGGTTCGACTGGAACGCCAACTACACACTGATGGACCCGGAAAACCAGTCGAGCGGAGCCAATGATGGCAATGAACTGGCGCGGCGTGCCAAGCAATTGTTCAACCTGGATGTTGACCGCCGGATCGGCAGGTTCAGCATCGGCGGCACTGTGCACGCTGAGGGGCAACGCTACGACGACTTGGCCAACACCAAGGAATTGTCGGGGTTCGCCACGGTTGACCTGCGTGGTGAGTATCGCCTGACCGAGGAATGGCGCCTGCAAAGCCGGGTAGCGAACTTGCTCGGTGCCGATTATGAAACTGCCGAAGGCTATAACCAGCCAGGCCAGGCCGTGTATTTCAGCGTGCGCTACCAAGCGCTGTAGCGGATAGAAACTGCCCGGAGCGTCCCAGGGCGTTGCGGGCTGCCAACAGGAGAAAATGATGAACCTTTCACCACGTCACCAATTGCTGGTCGGCCTTGCGCTTGCGGCCTTGATGGCCATGACCCGGGGCCAGCATTTCGCCACGGTCAACCTGCCTAGCGCATCCTGGGCTGTATTCTTCCTGGCGGGTGTCTTGCTCAAGCCGCGCTGGGTTTTTCCCGTGCTGTTTCTTGAGGCGTCGCTGCTGGATATGGCCGCTGTGCAATGGGCAGGCGTGAGTGACTGGTGCATGTCGCCTGCCTACTGGATGCTGGTTCCAGCCTATGGCTCGCTGTGGCTGGGTGGGCGTTTGTTTGCTGGCATGCACCGCCAGCAGTTGAGCAATCTGCTGTTGCTGGCAGCTGTTGTTTCGGTGAGCGCCTTTGTCTGCTACCTGTTTTCAGGGGGCGGTTTCTTGTTTTTCTCGGGTCGTTACCCGGACCCAAGCCTGGCCCAGTTGGGCGAGCGGATCGGGGTGTATTACCCGCGCAACCTGACCAGCATGGCCTTGTATGTGGGAGCGGCCTGCATCCTGTTCATTAGCTTGCAGGCAGCGTTCGCCGGACGTAAATCCGAGGTGCAGTCATGAGTGAGTCAAGTGAACGCGATGCACGCCATAAAGCGCGAATGGAGCGCAAGAAAGCCCTGATCGACGAAAAAATTGCTCAGGCCCAGGATGAATATGGCTTGTTGTTTGTGCATACCGGCAACGGCAAGGGTAAAAGCAGTTCTGCGTTCGGCATGGTAGCTCGCGCCCTGGGGCATGGCTATAAAGTGGGTGTAGTGCAGTTCATCAAAGGTGCGGCGAGCACCGGCGAAGAGGCTTTCTTTCGCCGTTTTCCGGACGAAGTCAGTTACCACGTCATGGGCGAAGGCTTCACCTGGGAAACCCAGGATCGTCAGCGCGACATCGAAAAAGCCCGTGAGGCCTGGGCGGTTGCCGCACAGTTGCTGCGCGATCCAGAGGTCATGCTGGTGGTGCTCGATGAACTCAATATTGCGCTCAAGTATGGTTATCTCGAGCTTGAAACCGTACTGGCGGATATCGAAGCCCGGCCGTTGTTGCAACACGTGGTAGTGACCGGGCGGGGCGCTTTGCCGGGAATGATTGAAGCGGCGGACACCGTGACCGACATGACCCTGGTCAAGCATGCATTCAAGGCGGGGGTGAAGGCGCAGAAAGGGGTTGAGTTTTGACCGCGCGCCAATGCCCGGCGCTGTTGATCGCCGCGCCTGCTTCCGGGCAAGGCAAGACCACGGTTACCGCTGCGCTGGCACGTTTGTACTCACGTCAAGGCAAGCGGGTTCAGGTGTTCAAGTGTGGCCCGGACTTTCTTGATCCGATGATCCTGGCGCGCGCTTCCGGCCTGCCGGTGTATCAACTGGATTTATGGATGGTTGGCGAGCCTGAAAGCCGGCGTTTGTTGTGGCAAGCGGCGGGCGATGCCGATTTGATCTTGATCGAAGGCGTCATGGGCCTGTTCGATGGCTCACCCTCGGCTGCTGATCTTGCCCGGCACTTTGCGGTGCCGGTCATGGCGGTTATCGATGCCTCGGCCATGGCGCAGACTTTTGCCGCATTGGCCCATGGGCTGGCCAGTTTCCAGCCTGGGTTGCCCTTTTCCGGGGTTTTGGCCAATCGTGTTGGCAGCGAGCGTCACGGGCAGATCCTGGCCGACGCATTGCCCGAGTCCATTCGCTGGTATGGCGCCTTGCCGCGCAGTGCCGAGATGGAGTTGCCCAGCCGCCACCTGGGCCTGGTGCAGGCTGACGAACTGGCTGATCTGGATGCCAGGCTGGATGCCGCCGCCGATGCGCTGGCCGCCAGTGCGCAAGTTGAATTGCCGCCGCCGGTTGCGTTTCCAGCGCCTCAAGTGCATTCCATTGAGCCGCTGTTGGCTGGCGTGCGGATTGGTGTTGCGCGGGACGCCGCTTTTGCCTTTTTGTATCAGGCCAACCTGGATGTATTGCGTCAACTCGGCGCCACCCTGTGCTTCTTTTCTCCCCTCGACGACATTGCGCTGCCTCGGGTAGACAGCCTGTATTTACCGGGCGGTTATCCTGAGTTGCACTTGCAGCAACTGGCTGCGAACCAGGGCATGGCCACGGCTATCAGGCAGCATCATGGCGCAGGCAAGCCGATTTTGGCCGAGTGCGGCGGCATGCTCTATTTACTTGAGTCCTTGACCGACAAGCAAGGTGAGACCGGCATCATGCTGGGGTTGCTCAAGGGGCGGGCGACGCTGCAGCCGCGCTTGACTGCATTGGCCTTGCAAGAAGTCGAGTTGCCAGAGGGCGTGCTGCGTGGGCACAGTTATCATCACTCCTCCCTGGAAGGCGATTTGCCGGAGATCGCACGTGGCGAGTGCCCCAATTACCGGCGCACGCTCGAAGCGGTTTACCGTCAGGCTCGCCTGACAGCCTCCTATATTCATTTCTATTTTGCTTCCAACCCCCATGCGGTTGCCGAGTTGTTGCGACCATGAGTGATCAGGCCTACAGCGCCGCTGACCGCACGGCGATCTATCGGGTGATTGCCGAACGACGTGATATGCGCCATTTCAGTGGCGGCCAGGTCGCTCCGGAGTTGCTGGCCAGGTTGCTTGAGGCCGCGCATCAGGCGCCGAGCGTTGGGCTGATGCAACCCTGGCGATTCATCCGCATCACCCAGGCGCAAACCCGCGAGGCGATTGCCGGGTTGGTTGAACAAGAGCGTGTGCGTACGGCTGAAGCGCTCAACGAGCGTTCCGATGAGTTTATGCAGCTCAAGGTCGAGGGTATTCGCGAATGTGCCGAGCTGTTGGTGGTAGGCCTGATGGACCGCCGTGAAGCGCATGTTTTCGGGCGACGCACATTGCCAGAGATGGATTTGGCCTCTGTGGCCTGTGCGATTCAGAATATGTGGCTGGCCGCACGTTCCGAAGGGTTGGGGATGGGCTGGGTGTCACTTTTTGATCCTCAAGCCCTAGGCACACTACTGGGCATGCCAGTTGGCAGTAAGCCACTCGCCGTCTTGTGTCTCGGGCCTGTGAATGAGTTCTACCCGCAACCGATGTTGCAGGCGCAAGGTTGGGCACAGCCGCGTGAGTTGGAAAACCTGTTGTTTGAAGACCGATGGGGAGCGTGATGCTGGGGCCACAACGTATAGTCTGCTTGTCAACCGAAACCTGTGAAACCCTTTACCTGCTAGGCGAACAGTCGCGCATCGCTGGAATTTCAGGCTTTACCATGCGTCCACCCCAGGCCCGCAAGGAAAAACCCAAGGTCAGTGGTTTCACCAGCGCCCGGCTGGAGATGATTCTCGCCCTGCAACCAGACCTGGTGCTTGGCTACAGTGATCTGCAGGCCGATATCGCGGCTGACCTGGCCCGTGCCGGACTGGAAGTCCACCTGTTCAATCAGCGTGATATCAATGGCTGTCTGCGCATGATCGAAACCCTGGGTGCGCTGGTGCATGCCAATGATCGTGCCAGCCAGTTGATCAACGAGTTAATGGCCGGGCTGCAGCAGATCAGGCAAGTTGCCGAGCAACTGGCTTTCCGCCCTAAAGTCTACTTTGAGGAGTGGAACGAGCCGCTGATAAGCGGGATTGGTTGGGTCAGTGAATTGATCACGCTGGCGGGCGGGGACGACTGCTTTGCCGAGCTGGGCCATCTCAAGGCGGCCAAGCAGCGGATTATCGCCGATCCGGCCGAGGTCATTCGTCGTGCGCCCGACCTGATAATAGGTTCATGGTGCGGCAAGCCTTTCCGACCTGAACAGGTGGCTGCGCGTCCGGGTTGGGAAAATATTCCGGCCGTGCGCAATCAACAGCTGCATGAGATCAAATCGGCAGATATCCTCCAGCCCGGTCCTGCTGCACTCACAGATGGCGTGCAGCAGCTACAGGCATTGATAAGAGGTTGCGTAGAAGCGCGCGGATGAGTTTGTTTTTGAGCACTGTTGCAGCGGTGGCAGCCGATGCGATCTTTGGTGAGTCCAAGGGTTGGCATCCCTTGGTGGCTTTTGGCCAGTGGGCCGAGCGAATTGAACAGCGGTTTAATCCGTCGGGCGCTGGCTGGCGCAGTCATGGTGTCAGTGCCTGGTGCCTTGCGGTCTTGCCATTGACCCTTTTGACCTGGTTGCTTAGCCAGGTGTCAGCCTTTGGTTGGTTTGTCGAAATAGTCGCGCTGTACATTGCCCTGGGATTGCGCAGTCTTGGTGAGCACGCACGACCCATAGTGCAGGCCTTGCGCCTGGGTGATCTGAGCCTGGCGCGTGAGCGGGTGGGGCACTTGGTCAGCCGCAACACGGAGCAGCTTGATGCCAGCGGGGTGGCGCGGGCAGGTACCGAGTCGGTTTTGGAAAACGGCAGCGATGCCGTGTTTGCCGCCTTGTTCTGGTTCATTATCGCCGGTGCGCCCGGGGTGGTGCTCTATCGCCTGAGCAACACCCTGGATGCGATGTGGGGCTATCGCAATCAGCGCTTTGAGCGCTTTGGCTGGGCGGCGGCGAAGATCGACGATGTACTTAACTACATTCCCGCACGTCTGGTTGCCCTGACGTATTCATTGCTTGGCAATACCCGGCAGGGCTTGCGTTGCTGGCGCCAGCAGGCGCCGCTATGGGACAGTCCAAATGCGGGGCCGGTCATGGCGGCTGGAGCAGGCGCCTTGAATGTGCAATTGGGTGGCGCGGCGCAGTACCACGGCCAGATGCACCAGCGGCCCGACCTTGGGGCTGGGCCGCAGGCTCGCGCCGCTGATATCGAACGGGCGCTCAACCTGGTTTGGGGTGGTGTAGTGCTTTGGTTGTTGTTGCTGGGTGCCTGGGAATTGTTCAGTGCTTGAGCACGGCGGACGCTTGCGCCTGGCCGCGTTGCAATACGGCATCGCGCTACCGGACTGGCTGGATTTGTCTACCGGTATTGCTCCCTATGGCTGGGCGCTGCCTGATATTCCTGCGTCCGCCTGGCAGCGATTGCCAGAGCCCGAGGATGGTCTGGAAGCGGCGGCACGCGATTATTATGGCTGCAGTTCGCTTTTAGCTGTGGCCGGTTCGCAAGCTGCAATCCAGGCGCTACCCCGGCTACGTCGTAGGTCGGTGGTCGGCATGCTGGCGCTGGCCTATGCCGAACATGCTGCTGCATGGCGCCGTCATGGACACAAGTTGCTCAGCTTCAGCGAAGCCAGTATCAATCGCGCCATTGATCGCCTGGATGTGCTGGTGCTGGTCAATCCGAATAACCCGACCGGACGCCTTATCGAACCCGAGCAATTGCTGGCATGGCATGCGCGTCTTGCCGAGCGCGGCGGCTGGCTGGTGGTCGACGAGGCGTTTATCGACTGTACCCCGGAGCAAAGCCTGGCCCGTTTCAGCCATCTGCGGGGGCTGATTGTGCTGCGATCCTTTGGCAAGTTCTTCGCCATGGCGGGTGCGCGTCTTGGCTTTGTCCTGGCGCAGCAACCCTTGCTTGAGGGGCTTACCGAGATGCTCGGGCCCTGGCCGATCAGTGGACCGACCCGGGTGATGGCAACGGCCTTGCTCAGGGATTTTGAAGGCCAGTCTGCGCAGCGCCAACGCTTGCTTACCGATTCTCAGCGCCTTGGTGAACTGCTGGCAAATCAAGGGTTGCCAGCCCTGGGCGGGTGCTCGTTATTCCAGTGGGTTGCCACTGAGCGAGCCTCGCTACTGCATGGGTGTTTGGCCAATCAAGGTATTTTGCTGCGCTACTTCCAGCAGCCTGAAAGTCTGCGTTTTGGCCTGCCTGCCGATGAGTCGGGCTGGCAGCGTCTGGCGATAGCGCTTGAGAGATTCAATGAGAGTTTGGGATGAATGACAATCAGCAGCCGGGCGCCACGTTAATGGTGCAGGGCACGACTTCCGATGCGGGGAAAAGTACCCTGGTGACAGCACTGTGCCGCTGGTTGCGGCGCCAGGATGTCAGAGTAGTGCCATTCAAGCCGCAAAACATGGCGCTTAATAGCGCGGTGACAGCAGATGGTGGCGAGATCGGTCGTGCCCAGGCCGTGCAAGCGCAAGCGGCAGGCTTGGCCCCGCATACCGATATGAACCCGATATTGCTCAAGCCGAGCAGCGATACCGGTGCCCAGGTGATTATCCATGGTCGGGCGATCAGCAACATGGATGCGCTGGCCTATCACGATTACAAGAAGGTCGCGATGAACGCTGTGCTGGAGTCGCACCAGCGTTTGCGCGCAGCCTATCCAGTGGTCATGGTCGAAGGCGCCGGCTCACCTGCGGAAATCAATTTGCGTGCGGGTGATATCGCCAACATGGGCTTTGCCGAAGCGGTCGATTGCCCGGTCATCCTGATTGCCGATATCGACAAGGGCGGAGTCTTTGCCCACCTGGTCGGTACCTTGGCGCTGCTGTCGGAAAGCGAGCAGGCGCGGATCAAAGGCTTTGTGATCAACCGTTTTCGCGGTGACATCGCCTTGCTGCAACCTGGGCTCGACTGGCTCGAAGCGCGTACCGGCAAGCCGGTTTTGGGGGTGTTGCCCTATTTGATGGATTTTCACCTCGAAGCCGAAGATGCAATTGATACGCGACAAATCAGCAAGGCCGAGCAGGTCTTGCGGGTGATAGTCCCGGTCTTGCCGCGCATCAGCAATCACACCGACTTTGATCCGCTGCGCCTGCATCCACAGGTCGAGCTGACCTTTGTCGGGCCGGGCCAGCCCATACCCGCTGCCGACTTGATTATCCTGCCAGGCTCGAAAGCCGTGCGTGCGGACCTCGCATTCTTGCGCGAGCAGGGTTGGGACCTGGCTATAACCAAACACCTGCGTTACGGCGGCAAAGTGCTGGGCATCTGCGGCGGCTTGCAGATGCTCGGCCAGCAGATTGATGATCCCCACGGGCTTGAAGGTGCGCCTGGCAGCAGCGCGGGCCTGGGTTTGCTGGGCATCGACACAGTGCTTGAATCGCACAAGCAATTACGCAATGTCTCTGGGCGGCTGCGGGCGAGCGGCGAGGCCATCAGTGGTTATGAGATCCATGCGGGTGTCAGCCTGATCGCCCCTGAGCTGGCACCGGCGATCGAACTGGATGATGGCCGCAGCGACGGAGCCATCAGCGCCGATGGACAGATTCTGGCGACCTACCTGCATGGCTTGTTCGAGTCGCCATCGGCCTGTTCGGCACTGCTGCGCTGGGCGGGCTTGTCTGAGGTCGAAGAGGTTGATTACCAGGCCTTGCGCGAGCGCGACATCGAGCGGCTGGCCGATATGGTCGAGGCGCACCTTGATTGCGCCGTGCTTAAAAACCTGTGCGGCTTAAGCTGATGTTCATTTATCGATCTGGAGCAGCGCCATGCATGAATTAATCCTTGGCGGCGCTCGTTCCGGCAAAAGCCGTTTGGCCGAGCGCCTGGCTGTGGAGTCTGGCATGGCGGTGACCTATATCGCCACCAGCGAGGCGCTTGATGGCGAGATGAGCCAGCGCATCGCTCATCACCGCCAGCGTCGCCCAGCCCATTGGCAATTGATTGAAGAACCTGTGCATTTGGCCAGGGTGCTGCAGGAGCATGCCGCAGCCGATAGCTGCATACTGGTTGATTGCCTGACGCTCTGGCTAAGCAATCTGTTGATGTTGAACGATGAGGTGCGAATGCAAAGCGAGATAGATCAGTTGCTGAGGTGCATCGAGGCGATGCCAGGACGGATCATCTTTGTGAGCAACGAAACCGGCCTTGGCGTGATTCCCCTTGGTGAGCTGACCCGGCGTTATGTCGACCAGGCGGGTTGGCTGCATCAGGCCCTGGCTGAGCGTTGCCAGCGCGTGGTGTTTACCGTTGCCGGGTTGCCCATGGTGCTCAAGGGAGCTGCATTGTGAACGAGTCATGGTTGCAGCGCGGCTGCCGTTCGTTGGATTTTGCCGCTCAACTGGCGGCGCAAGCGCGCCAGGCTCAGTTGACCAAGCCGGCGGGCTCCTTGGCCCAGCTTGAGCAGGTCGCGGTGCGCCTGGCTGGCTTGCAAGGGCGCGAGAAACCCGAGGTCGAGAAGGTCTGGGTCAGTATCTTCGCGGCTGACCACGGTATTGCCAATGAAGGTGTTTCGGCTTTCCCGCAGGAAGTTACCGGACAAATGCTGCGTAACTTTGTAGGCGGTGGCGCAGCCATCAGTGTACTGAGCCGCCAGCTGGGCGCCCAACTTGAAGTGATCGACCTGGGCATTGCCACAGCGCTTGATCCCTTGCCTGGCGTCCTTCACCTGGGGCTGGGGGCTGGCACCGAGAGTTTCTTGCATGGCCCGGCGATGACTGCCGGACAAGTGATGCAGGCATTGGGTGCAGGGCGTGACGCAGTGCTGCGCGCGCAAGCTGCGGGTAGCGAGTTGTTTGTCGCCGGCGAAATGGGGATTGCCAATACCACGTCGGCTTCGGCGCTGGCTTGTTGGTTGTTGCAATGCGAAGCCTCGGCGCTGGCTGGCCCTGGCACTGGTTTGAATGCTGCCGGTGTGCAGCACAAGGCCCAGGTCATCGACAGGGCATTGGCGCTGCATCGCCCGCAGATAAGCGATGTGGTCGATGGCTTGCGGCGTCTGGGTGGTTTTGAAATTGCTGCCCTGGCTGGCGCTTATCTGGCCTGTGCACAGCAAGGCATTGTGGCCCTGGTTGATGGCTTTATCTGCACTGTGGCTGCCCTGGTTGCGCAGCGCCTGAATCCGGACTGCGTTCACTGGTTGTTTTTCGCCCATCAGGGTGCAGAACCTGGACATGGCAAGCTCTTGCAGGCGCTCGATGGGCAACCGTTGCTGGATCTCGGTTTGCGCCTGGGTGAGGGCAGCGGGGCGGCCTTGGCAGTGCCACTGCTGCGCATGGCATGTGCCCTGCACAACCAAATGGCGACTTTCGCCGAAGCAGCGGTTGCTGGGCGGTCGGCATGACAGTTCGGCTCGACTTGCTGCGCCATGGTGAAACCGAGCAGGGCGGCGGTTTACGTGGTTCGATCGACGACGCACTGACTGCCACGGGTTGGGCCCAATTGCGTGAAGCACTGGCAACTGTCCTAAGTGAACAGCAAGGCCAGCCGCTGTGGGATCGCGTGATCAGTTCGCCGCTGCAACGTTGCGCACGCTTTGCCGAAGAGGTCGCCCAGGCACTGGCCATACCCTTGGTTTTCGATCCTGCTTTGCAAGAGTTGCACTTTGGCGACTGGGAGGGCCTCAGCAGCGCCGAGGTCATGCAGCGGGATGCGCAGGGACTTGGCCGGTTCTGGGCCGATCCTTTTGCATACACCCCGCCCAATGCCGAGCCCTTGATCCAGTTCGAGGCACGTATTCTCGCCAGCGTACAACGCATGCAACAGGCCCATTGCGGTGAACGTATCTTGCTGGTCACCCATGGCGGGGTGATGCGCTTGTTACTGGCGAGGGCGCGGGGCTTGCCGCGCAGTGATCTGATGCAGGTCAGTGTTGGCCATGCTCAACTGGTCAGGCTCGTGGCCGGGCAGGACGGCACCCTGGGCGAATGTCGATGAACGGATTGCTTATTGCGCTGCAGTTTCTGACGCGCCTGCCCATTAGCCTCGGTCAGATGCCCAGTGCCGAGCAAAACGGCCGCTCAGTGCTCTGGTATCCGTTGGTGGGCCTGTTGATCGGCATTGTGTTGTCCCTGGCCCATTATCTACTCGGCGATCTGTCTCCGCTGTTGCAGGCCGCATTGCTGTTAAGCCTTTGGGTGGCGATTAGCGGCGGCCTGCACCTTGATGGTCTGGCCGATAGCGCCGATGCCTGGGCGGGAGGCCTTGGCGACAAGCAACGCACCCTGGATATCATGCAGGACCCGCGCAGTGGCCCTATTGCCGTGGTGATCCTGCTGTTGCTGCTGTTACTCAAGTTTGCCGCGCTGGTGGTCTTGCTTGGGGCTGGGGCGAGTGCTGTATTGGTGCTGGCACCCTTGTTGGGACGCAGTGCGCTGCCGCTGCTGTTTTTAACCACGCCCTATGTACGCCAGGGCGGCCTGGGGCAGGCCTTGTCGAGCCATTTACCGCGTCAGCAGTTGCCCTGGTTGCTGGTTGTTGTGGCGGGGTTGTCACTGGTATTTATCCCCGGCGCCTGGCTGGCGCTGATAACGGCGGGGCTGGTTTTTGTCCTGTGCCGTCGGTTGATGCTCAAGCGCCTGGGCGGCACCACCGGCGATACCGCGGGCGCCTTGCTCGAGATTATGGAGTGCGCGATAGTGGTGGTCTTGGGCTGCGCCCTTGGTTGACCGACACTACGAAGGACTTGCTTGTGTCTGAGAAAATCATCATTGCTCTGGTCGTTATCGTCAGTTTGGCGGCGCACTACTGGCTCTATCGCTGGGTGAAATTCAAGATCGACGAAGGGGTTATCCTCAAGTGTCTTGAAGATGCCAAAGCTGCTTCAGGTCAAGGTCAACTGGACAGCCCGTCCATTGCCCGGCAAACCCAGATGAAACCTCAGCGCATCGCCCAGGTTTGCCGGCAAAGCCCCAGGATTCAAAGCTCGCCAGGCGCTGAAGAGACCTGGAAGCTTTCCTAGTCCGGCAAGGCCCACACTAGTTTCCAGTTCGATTTAAGTTGCGTTTTGGTTAATGCGGGTATATACCCGTATCCATGTTGTCGACCCAATGTCTATGTACCCAGCTGCGCCGTGCGAGTCGCGGGGTCAGCAAGTTATACGACGATGCGCTAAGTGCCATCGGGATCAATGTTGCCCAGTATTCGCTGCTCAAGCATTTGCAGCGTCTGGAGCAGCCGAGCATCAGTAATCTTGCCCTGGCCCTGGGTCTCGATCGCAGCACCCTGGGGCGTAACCTGCGGGTGCTTGAGGCCAGGGATCTGGTGGTCATGCAGGAGGGCGCCGACCAGCGCAATCGCATTGTGCTGCTCAGTGCCCATGGGGAACAGGTTATCGAGGCGGCCTTTGCCGCATGGCAGGGCGTCCAGCAATTGCTTGTCGAACGTATGGGGGCAGAACAGGTGGATGAATTGAGCCACCTGCTCGCCAAGTTGCAAGCATTCGATTCAGGCCCCGATTGAGCGCGGGTCACTGCGTATCCAGGAATTGATATGAATAATGTGTGGCGTAAAAGTGGCTGGATAATTCTTGGGGCTTCGTTGATCCTGGCGTTGTCGTTGGGTATTCGACATGGCTTTGGCTTGTTCTTGCCGCCAATGAGCGCAGACTTTGGCTGGGGGCGTGAAGTCTTTGCCTTTGCCATTGCCCTGCAAAACCTGATCTGGGGCCTGACCCAGCCCTTTACCGGCGCTATTGCCGACCGCTTTGGCGCGCAACGTACGGTGATTATTGGTGGCGTCCTCTATGCGCTGGGTCTGGGCTTGATGGGCTTTGCCGACTCGCTTTGGTCGCTGTCGCTCAGCGCTGGCTTGCTCATTGGCATGGGCCTGTCAGCCACGTCGTTTTCAGTGATCCTTGGCGTTGTGGGGCGCGCTGTTGCGGTTGAGGATCGCAGCATGGCGATGGGCATTGCCAGCGCAGCAGGTTCGTTCGGACAGTTTGCCATGCTGCCGGGTACCCTTGGCTTGATCAGTTGGCTGGGATGGTCGTCGGCACTGTTGGCGCTGGGCCTGCTGGTTGCCCTGATCGTACCCTTGGCGAAGATGATCAAGGATGTGCCGTTCCCGGCCCAGGCAGGCGATCAAAGCCTGCTCGAGGCGCTGCGTGAAGCCAGTTCGCACTCGGGGTTCTGGTTGCTGGCCCTGGGGTTTTTCGTCTGCGGTTTCCAGGTGGTATTTATCGGCGTGCACCTGCCCGCGTACCTGGTTGACCAGCATTTACCGGCTCTGGTCGGCACTACTGTGCTGGCACTGGTTGGGCTGTTCAATATTTTCGGAACCTACACCGCAGGCTGGCTCGGCACCTCGCGCTCCAAGCCACGCCTGCTCAGTACCTTGTACCTGGCACGTGCGGTGGTGATAGGCCTCTTTATCTGGGCGCCCCTGACGGTCTGGAGTGCCTATGCTTTCGGTATCGCCATGGGGCTGTTGTGGCTTTCAACCGTGCCCTTGACCAACGGTACCATTGCCACCATGTTTGGCGTGCGCAACTTGTCGATGCTCGGTGGTATTGTCTTTCTGTTTCACCAGTTGGGCGCGTTCCTGGGGGGCTGGATGGGCGGCTATTTGTACGACCGAACAGGCAACTATGACCTGGTCTGGTATATCTCGATTGGCTTGAGCCTGATCGCCGCGGCGCTTAACTGGCCAGTGCGTGAGCAACCGGTGGCGCGCTTGCAGAATCTCCAGGCCGCGATATGAACAAAGCCTGGTTGATCCGAACAGGATTAGCAATTGTTGGGCTGGCGCTGCTGGGCCTGATTGGCTGGGGCTGGTACCAGGGTGGCCTGGCAGTGTTGCAACTGGGTGTTGGTATTTGCTGAGCGTTCGACGGCCTGCAAGCGCGGCTTGCCACAGGCGTGATGGGGCGGGAAAGGTTTTGGCGTTTCAACGACGGTAGATTTGCGCGGCTTTCTTGTTGTTATTCATGCCGCACAAATTGAGTGCTTAAGCGCCGCGAATCAGAAGCGGTAAGTCACTTGCGCACCAAGACCGTGGGCGCTGTTTTCATAGGTAGAGCTGTAGTTGCCGCGCAGCGGATCGCTGTTGTCGAGCTTGGCGTCGTCTTCTTTGAGGTAGGAGTAAGCCACGTCGATGGTCATGTCATCGGTCGGGCTCCAGCCAGCACCCAGGCTGAAGATCTTGCGGTCGCCGGTCGGGATACGCGGCGAGCGGTGCGTGTTGTTGGCAGGCGACTGGTCAACAGCCAGGCCAGCACGCAGAACCCACTGCTTGTTGAGCCTGTAGGCTGCACCAATGGCATGGGCCCAGGTGTCGTGCCAGTCTTGCTCTTCGCTGATGGTTTCAAACGGAGCTGTTACGCCTTCGTTGTTGACAGTGATGTCTTCCAGGCGGCTCCAACGGGTCCAGGTGCTGCCTGCGTAAACAGTCCACTGGTCGTTGATGTCGTAGGTCAGGGACATATCAACGGATTCAGGCGTGGTGATATCCAGGCCAGCATCGTACTTGCCTTGGAAACCACTGAGCAGGCTGCCATCGGGCACTGAAACCTTGGTGTCGCCATCGAGCTCGTAATCCACCTTGGAGTGATAAGTCACACCGGCACGTACGTGCTCGTTGAATTCGTAGAGCACACCCAGGTTATAACCGATGGCAACGTCGTCACCCTTGATTTTGACCTTGCCGTCTTCAGGGGTGAAGCTTGGGATTTTCGAGGTCAGTTCGCCGGAGATGTGGTTGATGGTCGGGCCAAAACCGATCGACAAGTTGTCATTGAAGCGGTAGCTGACCGTTGGCTGCAGCGTGATGACCTGAACTTCGCTCTTGTCGCCAAAATAACGTCCCTGGAAGTCGCTCTCGTAATCCGTTACCAAGCCAAATGGCACATACATGCCGATACCGAAACTGACCTTGTCGTCGATTGGCTTGACGTAGTAGCCCATAGGCACGCCCACGACTGGCACCATATCGCCGTCGTTGCTTCCGCTGAGGCTGCCATCGGCGTGCTTGATGTCGGTCTTGGCGATTACCACTGCGGCACCTGCAGAGACTTCTTCACGCTTGAGGCGCGACATACCAGCAGGGTTACCGTACAGCGTGGTGGCGTCGTCGGCAGAGGATGAACGGCCAGCAAATGCAGTACCCATGCTGCTGATGCTCTGCTCGTTGAGGGCAAAACCGCTGGCTAGGCTGTAGCTGGATGCAACGCTAATGGCTAAGGCCAAACTGCTTTTTAGAATTTTTTGGCTCACAGGAGGACTCCAAAGGGTAGCTGGGGAGCGCAAGCTAACAGGCTTCTTAGGCGTTTGCCAAGGGCAAAAGTTCAGTTGAAAAGTCGGGTTTTGTAGGACAATTTGTGGCGTTGTGCCGCTATCTTCGCTGAATGTGAACAGGCGTGCACTGAGCTGAAATGACGCAAACCCTGACTATTCGGACAGTTTGGCAGGATGTCAGGCAACTTGACCGAGCTGGCCAATGCAACGTTGCCATGCCTCAATAAAATCTTGCGCGCGCCCCGTTGGTCGAAAAACATGGCGCCAAATTGTTGCCATGCCGACCAGGTCATCAACTTCAGGCAGGGGGCGCTGTTCAATTTCAATCAGCATCCAGGCAATGGCGGTCGCATAACGCAGGTTGACCGTGAGCTCTATGTGCGGGGCATCAAGAAAGGCATGCTGGCTCGCCAGCCCGCGGATCTGGCTGGCAAGGTCTGGATCAAAGGCGAGATGGCAGTCCCAGAGTTGCTGTTGTCGGGTTTCGGTAATGCGGAACAAGCCATGACCCAGGTTGTCATCAAGCTCGGCGCACAGGCTTGATTGACTGGCCGCAGCTCCCAGAAGCAGGGCCTCCGCAGCAGGTGAGTAGTGGCCCAGATAGACCAATGTCGGGCGGATAACATGCTGGCTCAGTTCGCAGGCCGCGATTCCCATACCATCCTCACAAAACTGGAGACCGGTAGGGCAGGCGCTTGGCAGCTGGTTGTTCGTACAAAGGCTCTACCGGGGGCGGGTTTAGCCGCTCATGTTGAAGTGTAGTGCTACCTTTGAGTTGTAAAGGCCTGTTTTTAAATTGTTTTCTTCGATCACTAAATATCTATATAGCACTTGGTAATTAACAAACCCGCTCATGTAGCGGGTTTGCCGGTTGCATGGCTGATCACTCGCCAGTGGCGATGGGCCTGTTTTGATTGGTAATCCACTCGCTCCAGGAGCCCGCGTAAAGCGCAGCCAGCGGGTAACCTGCCAGGCACAGGCTGAACAGGTTGTGGCAAGCCGTCACCCCGGAGCCACAGTAGGCCACCAGTTGCTCCGCCTGGCGTTGTCCGAGCAAATCGCTGAAGCGTTGACGCAACTCGGTGGCGGGCAAGAAACGGCCGGCACTGTCCAGGTTGTCGGTGAATACTGCGCATTGAGCCCCCGGAATATGCCCGGCTACCGGGTCCAATGGTTCCACTTCGCCTTTGAAGCGCGGCAGGGCGCGGGCATCCAGCAAGGTCATTTCGGGCCTGTCCAGGCGGGCCTGCAATTGCTCGGCGGTGAGCACCATCGCACTGTCGGGCTGGCCACTGAAGTTGCCAGCAGTCACAGGCTGCACCTGGGACGTGACTGGCAACCCTGCCTCGCGCCAGGCCTTGAGGCCGCCATCAAGCACGAAAACACCTTCGCGTTTGCCCAGCCATGCCAATAGCCACCAGGCTCTGGCGGCGTAAGCTCCGGGGCCGTCATCGTAAAGAATGACTCGGCTTTCGTTATCCAGGCCAAGTTCAGCCAGGCGCCGGGTCAGTGCCAGCGGTTGCGGCAGGGGATGGCGGCCGGTGATACCGGTTTTTATTTCACCGGATAGATCATCTTCCAGGTCGAGGAACTGCGCCCCTTGGATATGCCCCTCAGCGAAGCTGCGTCGGCCGTAGCCCTTGTCATCCAGTGCAAAACGGCAATCAAAAATCCGCGTGCCAGGGGCTTGCAGGTGCTTGTGCAGTTGTTCGGCGGTGATCAGTTGGGCAATAGGCATCAGGGTCTTCTCGGGCTGGTGGGGCAAGGCACGGTTTAAAAATCCGTAGGGCCAACAGGCTTTTTATCATGTTGCAAAACTCAAGCGTAGCGGCGTGGTCTTATTAGTTATCGTAGTGCTTGATCATGAGCCTTCGTTTTAAGCATCCGCCAATTGCGAGGTGAATAAAATGCTGACAATTAAGCCGAGTGAACACACTAATGTCATCGAGTTCGAGCTTGATGGTGGTTTAAGCCGTGAGGAGTTTGATCTGTTGGCCGCGCGCATTGAACAGGTCATCAGTGAGTATGGTGAGGTACGCATTATCGAGGTGGTCAAGCATGTGGGGGCGATCTCTCCATCTGCGCTTTGGGCTGATTTTAAATTTGCGCCCAAGCACCTCAAGGATTTCTCCCATGTGGCGATAGTTGCCGATCAAAAATGGATTGGCTGGTTCAGCGAGCTGGTCAAACCCCTGATGCAGGCACAGATCCGTAACTTTGGCCTGGATGAACTTGATCAGGCGCGCTACTGGATTCGTAATGTCACAGCCAATGTCTGATTGTCGAATCAGCCTTTAACCACGAGAACTAGAGTCATGCAGCCACAACCCTTGATCGCAGTTGTCGATGTGCCTGCCAGCAGTCTTTGGTACCAGCAACTGCTGGGCTGCAAGTCAGCCCACGGAGGGGCTGAGTACGAACAGTTGGTTAATTCTAGCGGCCAGATGATCCTTCAGCTTCATGCCTGGGATGCCCATAGTCATCGGTACTTGGGCGATAGCAGTCTGGACTCGCGCGGTAATGGCGTGCTGCTGTGGTTTGAGGTCAATGACTTTGCCGCCGCGCTGGTGCGCATTGCCGCTTTGCAAATCAGGGTGTTGCAGGGTCCGCTGGTCAACCCGAATGCGCAGCACCGTGAGGTATGGCTGCGCGATCCTGACGGCTACACCGTAGTCTTGGCCGGTCAGCACGGCGAGCTCTAAGCGTTTTAAGCCTGGCGGTGCTGCTGTATGGTGCGCTGCATTCAATGCCATCCATACGTGAGTCGCCGATGAAACGCTTTGTGTTGCTGGACACCGCACCTATTCCCCATGGCGATTCCGCGCTATGCCTGTTCGAGTACGGCGAAGACTTCGTGATCAAGATTGCCGGCGGTGATGGCGGCCAGTTGATGAATACCCGTATGCATGGCTCGGAAGATGCCTTGGCGGCGATCCCCTGTAAAAAGATCGCAGGCCGTCCCGAGCCGCGTGCACTGATTGGCGGTTTGGGCATGGGCTTTACCTTGGCCTCGGCACTGCTGCACCTGGGCAAGTCTGCTGAGGTTGTGGTGGCAGAACTGGTGCCGGGGGTGATCGAGTGGAATCGCGGCGCTTTGGGTGCCAAGTCGGGCTATCCAATCAATGATCCGCGCACCCGAATCATTGAGGATGATGTAGCCAAGGTGCTCAACGCCGCCAAGGGTGACTATGACGCAATCATGCTAGATGTCGACAATGGCCCTGAAGGCTTGACGCAAAAGAGCAATACCTGGCTCTACTCCATGGATGGCCTGCGCCAGTGCCACAAGGCCTTGCGCGCCAAAGGTATTTTGGCGGTCTGGTCGTCCAGTGCGGATCGCAAGTTTTCCGAGAAAATCTCCAAGGCCGGCTTCAAGGCCGAGGCGGTGCAGGTCTATGCCCATGGCAACAGGGGCACTCGCCACACCATCTGGATTGCCGAAATGCTGGGCTGAGCCACGCAAAAGGCCCTGGCGAGAGCCTTTGCCGGCGGCGCCTTAGCGGATCTTGAGCTTGCCGATACGGTCGTTTTCAAGGCCGCCAAGGTATAGATAGTCACCCACGGGCTTGGCTGAGGTGATCATGCTCAGATGGCTGCCGCTGGTATCGTGCAGGCTCCGGGTTATTTCGCCTTGCTCGTTGATCGCAATCACCAGTCCATAGCGCGTGGCCTTGGGCCAGAACATGCGCGGCAGTTTACTGATTTGCGCTTTCAGCCATGGATGCTGGGGCAGGAAGTCTGCATCGGCTTTGCGCGGCGAAGGCATTGCTACCCAGAAGGTGCCTGCATGGTCGCTCTCCAGGTTGTCGGGCAAACCGGGCAGGTTATCGATAAACACATCGTGGCTGCCGGCTTTTTCACCCTTGAGCCAGTAGCGGCTGATGCGGTAGCGATAGGTTTCATTGACCAGCAGGAAGTCTTCATTGGCTGATAGCGCGACACCATTGGCGAAGTACAAATCCTTCATCAGTACCTTGGTTTCGCCCGTGGCAGGCGTGTAGCTGAGCAGGCGGCCCCAGGGACGCGCCTCGAGCAGGTCCAGCAAATAGTCGGGTTGCTCGAAGCGTGAACTGGCGTCGCTGAAGTAAATGGTGCCGTCACGGGCGATGGCCAGGTCATCGGTAAACTTGAATGGCAGGCCCTCGGCGCCGGTGGTGAGCACCTTGATACTGCCCTTGGGATCGACTGAAAGCAGGCCTTTGTAGGCATCGGCAACGATCAGGTTGCCCTGTGCATCGAAATCCATGCCAAGCGGACGACCTTGGGTGTTGGCAAAGGTGTCGACCGTCTTGCCCTCAATGCGCACAATCCTGCCGTCTGCGAGGCCTGCATAGACACGGCCTTGAGCATCAACAGCGGTGTCTTCCGGGCCGTGGATCTTACCCTTGGCAATTAGCTGCGCTTTCATCAGCGTGTCATTTG
Source organism: Pseudomonas sp. S9 (assembly GCF_000222125.1). Lineage (NCBI taxonomy): Bacteria > Pseudomonadati > Pseudomonadota > Gammaproteobacteria > Pseudomonadales > Pseudomonadaceae > Pseudomonas > Pseudomonas sp. S9. Next base: position 509,377 of record NZ_AFFX01000002.1, read on the forward strand.
GCTCAAGTACACCGGTCATGGCTGGCGCTTTGGGTGCCTGCCAGGCGACTGGATTGATCGGGCTGGGAGTGACGGCAAGGAAGACCGCAACGCAGGCGATCAGCAGTATCAAAAGACCAAGCAGTTTTTTCATTATTATTTTCCCTGTTGAGTGATGGGCGCAGCACGTTGAGGCCAAGCGGCAGACTACAGGTTTCGGAGCAAGGGTTGCGTAACTATGCAGCATTTTGTGGTTGCATCATTCAGCCGGACGGTCGGCACGGCGCGCAGTGGGTTGCCTAAGCTTTGCATGGGCGGCAACAGGGTCAAGTACGAGTCTTATCGCTTGTTATCATTCAACCAGGCCCCGAGATAGGGCGCAGGCATATATACTGCTTGCCATTCAGCATGGGAGAGCCGCGTGGCGATTGATATTCAGTGGATCAGTGACAACCAGGGCCTGGCCCAGCACTGCGAGCAATGGCAGCGCTTGGGCTTTGTGGCATTGGATACCGAGTTTATGCGGGTGGATACCTTCTACCCGATTGCCGGCCTGATTCAGGTTAGCGAAGGTGAGCGTGCCTACCTGATAGATCCGCTGTTGATCAGTGATTGGGCGCCGTTCGCGGCGCTGCTCGAAAATCCCGAGGTGATCAAGGTGGTTCACGCCTGCAGCGAAGACCTTGAGGTTTTCCTGCGCCTGACCGGCAGCCTGCCTGTGCCATTGTTTGACAGCCAGATTGCGGCTGGATACCTCAATCTGGGGTTTTCAATGGGTTACTCTCGCTTGGTCAAGGCTGTGCTGGATATCGAGTTGCCCAAGGGCGAGACACGTTCGGACTGGCTCAAGCGTCCGCTTTCTGAGACCCAGGTAAGCTATGCAGCCGAAGATGTCCTGCACCTGGCGCATGTCTACCGTGAGCTGCAAGCCAAGCTGTCGCCTGAAAAATACCAATGGGTGCTTGAAGACTGCGCCGACATGGTCAATCACCTTGGCCGTGAAGTCGAACCGCAAGAGGCCTATCGCGAAGCCAAGCTGGCGTGGAAGCTGTCGCGAGCGCAGTTGGCGGTGTTGCGCGAACTTTGTGCCTGGCGTGAGCGTGAAGCGCGAGCCCGTAACCAGCCCCGTAATCGAATCCTGCGTGAGCATTCACTGTGGCCGCTGGCCAAGACTCAGCCGGATAACCTGCAGAGCCTGGCGCGTATTGAAGACATGCATCCAAAGACGGTGCGTCAAGACGGCGAATTTATTCTGCAGTTGATCAAGGATGCCGCCGCGCTGCCCGCGTCGCAATGGCCAGAAGCCTTGCCTGAGCCGCTGCCAATCGAGGCATCGGGAATCCTTAAAAAGCTGCGCGCTATTGGCCAGAAAGAGGCTGAACGCCTGGATATCGCACCGGAACTGATGCTGCGCAAGAAGATCCTTGAGGCACTGCTCAAAAGTGGCTACCCAACGGGGCCTTATGAGTTGCCTGAGTCCCTCACCGGCTGGCGCCGCGAGTTGATGGGACAAGCATTACTAGATCGCCTGGCTAAAATCAGCGAAGCCAAAGAAGAGGAGAGGGTGTGAAGCGCATCTGCAATATCTACAAGAGTTCCAAACGCAACGAGATGTACCTCTACGTGCTCAAAAGCGATGAGCTCAAGCGTGTGCCGGAGTCGCTGCTCGCGGCGTTTGGCACACCGACCCTGGCGTTCAGCATGATCTTGACCCCTGAGCGCGCCCTGGCCCGCGAAGATATCCACCAGGTGCTGGAGAACCTCGACAACCAGGGCTATCACCTGCAGATGCCGCCGCAAGAGGAAGACTACATCCAGCATCTGCCCGAAGAGCTGCTGCGGCGCAACGACCCCGTTTGAGGGGCCTGTAACCCAATAATGAGCGCTGTGCTCGACCAGGCACGGCGCCCGGATGCATTGCCCCATTGACGACCTTGGATAACAAGATGCGTGTGTTGATTGCTGAAAAGGCCCATGCCGACTATGCCCGGCGCCTCGAACAGGTTCTGGGTCCGGACCTGGAACTGGTGGGTAGTGATGATCCGCAGCAGTTGCCGGATCTGGCAGCAGACTGCCAAATCTGGCTTGGCCAGCCTGATCTGCTCGCCCAGGTCCTGCGTGAGGGGCCAAAACCGCAATGGCTGCAATCGACATGGGCGGGGATCACGCCGTTTCTGGCAGATGGCTTGCCCCGTGATTATCTGCTGAGCCGGGCTGTAGGTATCTTCGGCCAGGTCATGACCGAGTACGTGCTGTGCCACATGCTTGCCCATGAACGGCAAATATCGGCCCAGCAGGCCGCCCAGGCCCGGCAGCAATGGCGCGGCGAACTGCCACAAAGCCTGGCTGGTCGGCGCGTACTGATTGTCGGTTGTGGTGATATTGGCCATAGCATGGCCTTGTTCTTGGCGGCCTTTGGCGTAGAACTCCACGGCATTGCCAGCCAGGCGCGTGAACAAGGGCCGTTCATTGAGGTGGCGTCGATTTCTGAATTGCCGCGCATGGCTGCCGAGGCGGACTACCTGATCAATCTGCTGCCGGACACGCCAGCGACCCAGAATATCTACAACAGCGAGCTATTTGCCCTGCTCAAGCCAAGCGCCATGTTTATCAATGCCGGGCGCGGCGCGGCGGTGGTGGATGAAGACCTCGTCAGCGCTTTGCAGGCGGACAGGCTGGCTGCGGCGGTAATCGATGTGTGTCGAGTAGAGCCCTTGCCTGCCGGGCACATGTTCTGGACTGCGCCGCGCTTGTTGCTTACTGGCCACAGTTCTGCCCCGACGCAGCCGGCATTGATGGTCAAGCTGTTTGTCGACAACCTGGAACGTTTTCAGGCAGGGCAGGCGCTCCAGGGGGTGGTGGATTTTTCCCGCGATTATTAAGTGACCCCTGAAAACCACAGGCCGAACGCGCTTTAGTGGGGCAGCCCTTGCTGCGACCCCGTCTATGGCTGTTACGCCCGTTGCGCTTTTTACTATCGTCGCTCGTTCGCTTTTCAAAGGCCCAAGGCGGAGTCATCGCGGTAATTACTCAGCTTTTACCGGGCAACAGGTCACTATCCGTCGCTGTAGGCTTGGTTGCGAAAGGGCGCCGCGTTAGACTGCCGGCCTTTTCGCACCTCTATCTTGGTTCTTGCCATGGCCGCCAAAGTCGAACCCTTCTGGAAACGTAAGACCCTCGAGCAGCTTGATCAAGCTGAATGGGAGTCGCTGTGCGATGGCTGTGGACTGTGCTGCCTGCAAAAACTTGAAGACGAAGACGACGGCAGCGTTTACTACACACGCATCGCCTGCAAGCTACTTGATCTCGATACTTGCCGCTGCACCAACTATGAAAACCGCATCAAGTTCGTGCCCGACTGCATTCAACTGACGCCGGCACAGGCTGATCAGTTTCAATGGCTGCCACCGACTTGCGGCTATCGTTTGGTCAGCGAAGGCAAGGACCTGCCGCTCTGGCATCACCTGGTGTGTGGCGACCCGCAAGCCGTGCATGTCGAACGTATTTCTCAATCAGGGCGCATGCTCAGTGAAAAAAATGTCGCTGAAGATGATTGGGAAGACTATCTGATCTTTCGGGCAGGCTAATATCTGTCCCTGTACAGCGTTGAACATTCGCTAAAACTGACCCCGCCAGCTTGAATAAATGTCGGCTCCGGTGATGGAATTGCCGGGTTGGCTGCTTGTCTATGCTTGGAACTGACCTCGTTTGCCATGGAGTTGCCCTGTGATGTCGATTCGTCCCCTGTTGTTGTCTGTTGCGCTGTTTGGTTTTGGCTCGCCGCTATGGGCAGCCACTAAGGTCGATTTGGATTACAACGTGCGATTCGTGCCAGAGGATGACGTGGCCGAAGTGAGCATGACCCTGGACAAGGGCGAAGCCATCCAGCGGCTTTCTTTTAACCTGGGCGACGAGCAACGCTACTCTGACTTCAGCACCGAAGGCGGGGAGTGGACCCAGGAAAGCCCGGAACGCGGCATCTGGACGCCGGGCAAGGGCAAGACCAAGCTCAGCTACCGGGTGAAAATAAGCCACCCGCGCGCTGACGGTAAGTTCGATGCGCTCATGACCCGGGACTGGGCGCTGTTTCGTGGCGACAACCTGATACCCAGTGCGGCCATGCAGATCCAGGACAAGACCAATCTGGTCGCGCACCTGAAGTTCAAGTTGCCTGAAGGCTGGCCGAGTGTCGAAACCGGCTGGCCACGGGTAGGCAAAAACACCTTCAGGATCAATAACCCACAGCGCAAGTTCGATCGTCCAACTGGCTGGATTCTCGCAGGTAAAATCGGCACCCGCCGCACCAAGCTGGGCGAAACCGATGTCACCATCGCCGCGCCAGACGGCCAGGGCATGCGCCGTATGGACATGCTGACCATGCTCACCTATGTCTGGCCTGAGGCGCAGGCGGTTTTCCCGCGTGATCCGAAAAAGTTGCTGGTCGTGGGGGCGAACGACCCGATGTGGCGTGGTGGTCTTTCGGCATCCAACTCCTACTTTATGCACGCTGGCCGTCCAACCGTCAGTGAAAACGGTACCAGTTCACTGGTTCACGAATTGGTTCACGTATTTACCCGAATCAAGGATACCGACAAGAGCGACTGGATCAGTGAGGGCCTGGCCGAGTACTACGCGATCGAGTTGGTTCGCCGCTCCGGCGGCATGACAGAAGAGCGCTACCAGAAAGTGCGTGAGCAACTGCTGAAGTGGAGCAAGTCGGTCAAGACCCTGCGCACCGAGAATTCCACGGGGCCAATCACCGCGCGTGCAGTGCTGATGCTGCAAGACCTTGACCGTGAAATCCGCAAAGCCACCAATGACCGCAAGCAACTGTCGCTGGATGACGTGACTCGTGGCCTGATGCGCCTCGACAAGGTCAGCACCAAGGACTTTATCCAGATCAGCGAAAACGTCATGGGCAAGTCTTCGGATGTGCTGGACACCAAGTTGCTGAAGAGCAAATAAACCCAGCCTTGGCTCGTGCAGGGGCGCGGCGACAGCGCCGCGCCCGGCTGCGGGTGGGGTTATTGCGGGCGAACCTGAATCAGCATGCCCAGGTTGCTGTGATCGATATAGTTGAGCTTGCGTACCTGCAAGGTGCTTGACTGCTTCAGACGCTCACTGCGCTGGACCAGGCCGCCAGGCTCGAACTGGTTGATCCACAGATCCACCTTGGCCTCCAGCAAGCGGTCTTGCTTGAGGCTCAGGGTGCCCTCGATCGGTGCATGACCGAGGCGCATGTCGCCACTGCTGAAGGCCAGGGTTTCATCACCGGATTGAGTCCAGGCCTTGTGCAGCAGAACCTGGTAGTCGCCGCCATCATTGAGTTTGTCTGCTTCGTCATTGAGCGCGGTTGCGCGCTCCTGATCGGCTTCCAGCAGGCGTGCGCCCTGGCTCCAGTCGTCTGGGGCGCGCTTGCCGGAAACCAGGACTTCACCGGGCTGACGAAAGACAATTACTTCAACTTGATAGTTGTCGGCGGCCACGGCTGCCTGGCTAAAGGCGCTAAGTGCCAATAAAGGCAGCAGGGCAAGGCTGCGAAGTACACGCATATTCACGTATTGGTCCTTCAAGAGGGTGGTGTCAGGCGCTCAAACAGCGCTTCAAGTATGTTGAATCGTTCTTCCGGGCGTTCCATTGGGACCTGGAATTTGAATAGCGTAGCGCCTTCGAACTTGTAGCGATTGGGCTGGCTCTGGATCAACTTGATCAGTGTCAGCGGGTCAACGCAGGTGTCGGCGGCAAACTCGATGCGACCGCCCTGTGGCCCGGCATCGACCTTCTTGATGCCCAGGGTTTCGGCTTTAAGCTTGAGCAGGGTGATGCGCACCAGGTTCTTGGTCGGCTCCGGAAGCAGTCCGAAGCGATCAATCATTTCAACCTGCAGCTCCTTGAGCCCGTCCTCATCGACCGCCGAAGCGATGCGTTTATACAGGATAAGGCGGGCATGCACATCAGGCAGGTAATCGTCCGGGATCAGCGCGGCGACACGCAGGTTGATTTCCGGGCCGCCACCCAGTGGTTGGTCCAGGTTCGGTTGTTCGCCCTTGCGGATGGCTTTGACCGCGCGCTCGAGCATTTCCATGTACAGGGTAAAGCCAACCGCCTGGATTTGACCGCTCTGCCCATCGCCGAGCAACTCGCCAGCCCCGCGAATTTCCAGGTCGTGGGTGGCCAAGACAAAACCGGCGCCGAGATCCTGGGCGTTGGCGATGGCTTCGAGACGCTTCTGGGCGTCGTCGCTGAGCTGCTTGCGCGGTGGCGTCAACAGGTAGGCATAGGCCTGGTGGTGGCTGCGTCCGACACGCCCGCGCAATTGATGCAGCTGGGCCAGGCCAAACTTGTCGGCACGCTCGATGATGATGGTGTTGGCGCTCGGTACGTCAATACCGGTTTCAATGATGGTCGAGGCAATCAGCACATTGAAGCGCTTGTGATAGAAATCACCCATCACCTGTTCCAGCTCGCGCTCGCGCATCTGACCGTGACCTATGCCTATGCGCGCCTCCGGCACCAGTTGGGCCAGGTCGGCGGCACATTTCTCGATGGTTTTGACATCGTTGTGCAGGTAGTAGACCTGGCCGCCACGCAGCAGCTCACGCAGCAGAGCTTCCTTGATCACGGTATTTTGCTGTTCCATGACAAAGGTGCGAACCGACAGGCGTCGTGCCGGAGGCGTGGCAATAATCGACAGGTCGCGCATGCCGGCAACCGCCATGTTCAGGGTGCGCGGGATAGGCGTGGCGGTGAGGGTGAGGATATCGACTTCGCTGCGCAGTGCCTTGAGCTGTTCTTTCTGGCGCACGCCAAAGCGGTGTTCCTCGTCGATGATGACCAGGCCCAGGTTGTTGAACTTGACGTCGTCCTGCAGCAACTTGTGGGTGCCGATGACAATGTCGACCTTGCCTTGCGCCAGTTGCTGCATGGCTTCGCCAACTTCCTTGGCGCTCTTGAAGCGGCTCATGACCTCGACCTTTACCGGCCAGTCGGCAAAGCGGTCGCGAAAGCTGTTGTAGTGTTGCTGGGCGAGCAACGTGGTCGGAACCAGGATCGCCACTTGCTTGCCGCCGTGTACCGAAATAAATGCAGCGCGCATGGCCACTTCGGTTTTACCGAAGCCGACATCACCGCAGACCAGGCGATCCATGGGCTTGGGCGCGAGCATATCGTGGCGTACTGCATCAATTGCAGCCTGTTGATCCGGGGTTTCCTCGAAGGGAAAGCCCGCACTGAAAGTGGCATAGTCAACCTGCGGGTCGGCAAAGGCATAGCCTTCACGCGCGGCGCGGCGCGCATAGATATCCAGCAACTCGGCGGCAACGTCGCGAACCTGTTCAGCGGCTTTGCGTTTGGCTTTCTGCCAGATTTCCGAGCCCAGGCGGTGCAGCGGGGCGAGGGCGTCGTCGCTGCCGGTGTAGCGGGCGATCAGGTGCAGGCTGGCAACCGGGACGTAGAGCTTGGCGTCCTCGGCATACTGCAGCGACAGGAATTCCGCGTTCTGGCCGTCAATCTCCAGGGTTACCAGGCCTTGATAGCGACCCACGCCGTGGTCGATATGGACCACGGGTGAGCCCTCACGCAGCTCGGTAAGGTTCTTGATGACGTTTTCGCCAGCATCACGGGTCTTTTCACGGCGACGGCGCTGCATGACGCGTTGGCCAAAGAGCGGGCTTTCGGCAATGAGCGCCACATCCTCAAGCTGCAGGCCTTCGTCGAGCGGGGCTATGGTGATGCCCAGGCGCTCTTTGCCGGCGATAAACGCTGGCCAGCCATCGACCTCCTTGGGCTTGAGCTTCAGCCGTGCCAGCAATTCGAGCAGGACTTCACGACGACCTGCTGACTCGGCGCAGAACAGGATGCGTCCTTGATATTCCTCGATAAAACGCCGTAGCGCAGCAAGTGGCTCGCTAGCCTTGGCTTGAATCGCCAGGTCAGGCAAGGGCTGTGCGTTGAAGCGCAGGCGGCCAACACCCTCGTCGATATCTTCCTGGCTGACCACCACGCGGGGCCAGTTTTTCAGGCGTGCGAAGCAGTCCTCGACCGGTAAAAAGATATCCGCTGGCGGCAGCAGTGGTCGCTCGGGGTCGACCCGACGTTCTTCATAGCGGTTGCGGGCGTCATTCCAGAACTGTTCGGCGGCTTTTTCGACGCCGGGCAGTGAAAACACCTGGGTGTCCTGCGGCAGGTAGTCGAACAGGGTCGCGGTTTCTTCGAAAAACAGTGGGATGTAGTACTCGATACCCGCCGGGGTGATGCCCGTGGAAAGGTCCTGGTAGATAGGGCAACGACGGAAGTCGACATCAAAGCGCTCGCGAAAGCGTCCACGGAAATCCGTAATGGCTTTCTTTTCCAGCGGAAATTCACGGGCTGGAAGTAGCTTTATGGATTCAACCTTGTCGATTGAGCGTTGGGTTTCCGGGTCGAAGGTGCGCAGGGTTTCAATTTCGTCATCGAACAAATCGATGCGAAAAGGCTGCTTGCTGCCCATGGGGAATAAATCAATCAGTGCCCCGCGCACGGCAAACTCGCCATGCTCATAAACCGTGTCGACGCAGCGATAGCCCGTGGCTTCAAGGCGGCTGCGCATCTCGTCGACATCAAGTGTCTGGCCAACATCCAGGACCAGGCTGCTGCCGAGCAGGAAGCGTGTCGGGGCCAGGCGATGTAGGGCGGTGGTTATCGGTACTACCAAAACGCCATGTTTTAGTTCTGGCAGACGATAAAGTGCAGAAATACGCTGTGAAATGATGTCTTGATGTGGCGAAAAGAGGTCGTACGGCAAGGTTTCCCAGTCGGGGAAATGCAACACCGGCAGTTGCGGGGCAAAGAAACTCAATTCCTGCTCAAGCCGTTCGGCGCTTTGGCTGTCGGCGGTCAGCAGTAAAGTGAAGCGATTTGCAGCGCTTGCAGCCTCAGCAATTGCTAGGCTTAGCGCAGCACCGGGAAGGTTGCCCCAGTGTTGTTTGCCGGCAGCAGCGGGCAGGGACGGAAGGCGCAGTACGGACACAGGCGGCTCACGGTCAAGATACAAGGCTGGCGATTGTAACGGGCGAAAGTGTCTGCTGTCAGTTTCGACAGGCGACATTGCCCCCGCGCTCGCGGATCGGCATAATGTAGCCCCTTTTTTCAGCCCCTACATATGTGGAAGGTACTGCCTGTGAATCAGAAGCCCGACCAGTGTCTTGGTGAGTGGATCGATCGAGAAGCCCTTGCGGAAGCGATGATTCCGATGATCGGCCAGCTCTATCGCAATAACAACGTGGTCACATCGATCTATGGTCGTAGCCTGATCAATCGTTCCGTTATTCAGATACTCAAAGCTCACCGTTATGCTCGCCACCGTATTGATGGTGATGTCGAGCTGTCGGTACACGACACGTTCCAGGTTCTCAAAACCATGGGCGAGCTCAAGCTGGGCGCGGCATCGATCGACCTTGGCCGCATGATGGCCAAGTTCGGAAAAGAAGCCAACGGCCGCAGCCTTGAGCAGTTCGTCCGTGAAGAGCTGGAGACCGTTAGCGGCCAGCAAAATGCCGCCGGGCGCAAAGGCACCGACGTTGTGCTTTACGGCTTCTGTCGTATTTGTCGCCTGTTGGCGCGCATCCTGATCGAAAAGTGGTCGCCTGTTGGCGCGCATCCTGATCGAAAAGACCGGTGGTGGCGATGGCCTGCGCCTGCGTGCCATTGTTGTGCGCAAGGGCGCCGACAATGACCTGGTCAAGCGCGCCAGCCTGCTGCGTCGCGACTCGGTACATGGCCCGTTCAATGGCACCATCACCGTCGATGAAGCCAACAACACCCTGAGCGCCAACGGTAACCTGATCCAGGTTATCTACTCCAACGACCCGGCGTCGATCGACTACACCGCTTACGGCATCGAAAACGCACTGCTGGTCGACAACACCGGCAAGTGGCGCGACGCCGAAGGCCTGGGTCAGCACCTCAAGTGTCCAGGCATCAATCGTGTGGTCCTGACCGCGCCAGGCAAGGGTGAGCTGAAGAATATCGTTCACGGTATCAACCACGCGGACATCAGCCCGGATGACAAGATCATCTCCGCTGCGTCCTGCACCACCAACGCCATTGTGCCGGTGCTCAAGGCTGTCGATGACAAATACGGCATCGTCAACGGCCACGTTGAAACCGTTCACTCCTACACCAACGACCAGAACCTGATCGATAACTTCCACAAAGGCAGTCGTCGTGGTCGTTCTGCAGCGTTGAACATGGTAATCACCGAAACCGGCGCGGCTACTGCGGCGGCCAAGGCTCTGCCTGTGCTGAAGGGCAAGCTGACCGGTAACGCGATTCGTGTTCCGACGCCGAACGTGTCGATGGCCATTCTCAACCTGAACCTTGAGAAGTCGACCACTCGCGAAGAAATCAACGAGTACCTGCGCTACATGGCGCTGCATTCGGACCTGCACAAGCAGATCGACTACGTGAACTCGCAAGAAGTGGTTTCGACTGACTTCGTTGGTTCCCGTCATGCCGGTGTTGTCGATGCCGAAGCCACCATCAGCAACGATAACCGCGTTGTATTGTATGTCTGGTACGACAACGAGTTCGGCTACAGCTGCCAGGTCGTCCGGGTGATGGAAGATATGGTCGGGGTCAACCCGCCAGCCTTTCCACGCTAAGACGCCTTAGCGTCACGAGAACGGGAGCCCAGGCTCCCGTTTTTTATGCCCTGGTTTTACTGGATATCGGTGGGTTCTGACTGCCTGGTCGCGAAATCTGGCCGGTTGGGGGATAATGGGCGGATTAGGTTTTGATAAAGGCTTGGCTGTAAAGGTGCTTTTAGTCGTATTCACGGCGTGGATTGATTGATCCAAACTATGAGCTTGTTGCCTCTTGTTACGTATCGCCTAAAAAAAGCCAAGCCTTGGGTGGTCAGTGGCTGGGGCCGTCTTTATAATCAAGCGGATTTTTTACCCGCGACCGATGCCGTCCATCATGCTGATTTATTTCAGTGTGTGCTTGCCTATTGGCTTTCTGGCGTCGTCCGTATTCTAAGAAGATTTCCAATATCAGTGGTTAGGCAAACCTATGATCAAAATTAAGAATGGGCTCGATTTGCCCATAACTGGCGCGCCGGCGCAACGTATCGAGGCCGCAAGGCCGGTACGTAGCGTCGCCGTCATAGGCTACGACTATCATGGTATGAAGCCTACGATGGAAGTCCAGGTGGGTGATCGGGTCAAGCTCGGGCAAGTACTGTTCGCTGACAAGAAAACCCCGGGGGTGGTCTATACCGCACCTGCGGCAGGCGTGATCAGCGCGATTCATCGCGGTGAGCGGCGTGTGCTGCAATCGGTGGTAATTGACATCGAGGGCGATGAGCAAGTGACTTTCGCTCAGTATCCGGCCAGTGAGCTGGCGGGGCTGAGCCATGAGAAAGTCCGCGAGAACCTGCAGCAGTCAGGCTTGTGGACTGCTTTGCGGACGCGCCCGTTCAGTAAGGTGCCTGCCATTGACGCGGTCCCTAACTCGATCTTCGTGACTGCGATTGATACCCATCCTCTGGCGGCTGATCCTGCGGTCGTTATCGCCGAGTACGCCACCGATTTTGAAAATGGTCTGCAGGTGCTTAGCACCTTCGGCAAGGTATTCCTGTGCAAGGCCGATGGTGCCAAGGTACCTGGCGAGCAGCTACCGGGCGTGCAGGCAGAGGCATTTGCCGGGCCGCATCCTGCGGGTCTGGCTGGCACCCATATCCACTTCCTTGACCCGGTTACCGTGACCAAGAGCGTATGGTCGATCGGTTATCAGGATGTCATTGCAATCGGTAAGCTGTTTACCACCGGGCAGTTGTGGACTGACCGGGTTGTCTCGCTGGCTGGCCCGGTTGTCGAAACTCCGCGCCTGTTGCGTACTCGCCTGGGTGCGAACCTTGAGGAAATCACCGCTGGCGAACTCAAGCCTGGCGAAAACCGCGTTGTCTCGGGTTCGCTGCTCGGTGGTCGCACGGCGCAGGGCGCCTTTGCATTCCTGGGTCGTTATCACCAGCAGGTATCTTGCCTGGCCGAAGGCAATGACCGTGAAATGCTGCATTACCTGCGCGCGGGTGTGAACAAGCACTCGGTGCTGAATATTTTCGTATCCAAGCTGGCCGCGGCGAAGAAGTTTGCTTTTTCGACCACCACCAATGGCAGCCCGCGAGCGATGGTTCCCGTGGGCAATTACGAAGCTGTGATGCCACTGGATATCTTGCCGACACAGCTGCTGCGCTACCTGATCGTTGGTGACACCGAGATGGCCCAGAAGCTGGGTTGCCTGGAGCTCGACGAAGAAGATCTGGCGTTGTGCACCTATGTCTGTGCTGGCAAGTATGAATATGGCCCGATCCTGCGCGATAACCTCGCAAGCATCGAGAAGGAGGGTTAATCGTGGGTATCCGTGCTTTTCTCGATAAAATCGAGCACAACTTTGAATCTGGCGGCAAGTATGAAAAGTGGTACGCCTTGTATGAGGCCGTTGACACTTTCTTCTATCGTCCCGGCAGCGTAACCAAGACCACCGCTCACGTGCGCGACGGTATTGACCTCAAGCGCATGATGATCACCGTCTGGATGTGTACCTTCCCGGCGATGTTCTTCGGCATGTGGAACACAGGCTACCAGGCCAACCTGATCTACAGTGCAAGCCCTGATCTGCTGGCAGCTCAAGAGGGCTGGCGCTTTGCCTTGATCAGCTCGTTGGCGGGCTTCGACCCGACCAGCATCTGGGATAACTTCATCCAGGGCGCAGCCTACTTCCTGCCGATTTATGCAACTGCCTTTATTGTTGGCGGTTTCTGGGAAGTGCTGTTCGCCTCGATCCGTCGCCATGAAGTCAACGAAGGTTTCTTCGTGACCTCGGTGCTCTTTGCCTTGATCCTGCCGGCAAGCATTCCATTGTGGCAGGTGGCGTTGGGCATCAGCTTCGGCGTGGTCATCGGCAAGGAAGTCTTTGGCGGAACCGGCAAGAACTTCCTCAACCCGGCACTCGCGGGTCGTGCATTCCTGTTCTTCGCCTACCCGGCGCAGATGTCCGGTGATGCGGTATGGACCTCGGTTGACGGCTTTGCCGGCGCGACCTCGTTGGGCCTGGCCGCCGCCGGTGGCGTTGAGAACGTGATTGGCAATGGCATCACCTGGAGTAGTGCGTTTATTGGCACCATCAACGGCTCCATCGGTGAAACCAGCACCCTGGCACTGCTGATCGGTGGCGGTATCCTGGTCATGACCAAGATCGCTTCGTGGCGCATCGTGGCTGGCGTAATGCTTGGCATGATCGGCCTGAGTTCGCTGTTCAACCTGATTGGCTCTGACACCAACCCGCTGTTCGCCATGCCGTGGTACTGGCATATGGTCGTGGGTGGTTTCGCATTCGGTATGTTCTTCATGGCCACCGATCCTGTGTCGGCCTCCATGACCAATACCGGCAAGTGGATTTTCGGTGCCCTGATCGGCTTTATGGTGGTGTTGATCCGTGTGGTCAACCCCGCATTCCCAGAAGGCATGATGCTGGCGATCCTGTTCGCCAACCTGTTTGCACCGCTGATCGACCACTTCGTTGTTCAAGCCAATATCAAGCGGAGGCTGGCGCGTAATGTCTAGTCAAAAAGAATCCACCGCACGCACGTTGCTGGTGGCCCTGTTGGTTTGCCTGGTGTGCTCGGTATTTGTTGCCGGCGCCGCCATTGCGTTGAAGCCAACGCAGCAGGACAATCGCCTGCTGGACAAGCAACGCAGCATCCTGGCTATCGCCAGCCTGGGTAATCCGGGCATGAGCGGCAAGGAAGTGAAGGCGTTGTTCGACCAGCGCATCACGGCAAAAATTGTCGACCTGCAAACCGGGACCTTCAGTGATGCCAAGGACCCGCTCAAGTACGAGCCGCTGCAAGGTGCTAAAGACCCGAACGAGTCAATTGCCCTGACACCAGAGCAAGACCTCGCCAAGCTCAAGCGCCGTGAGCGCTACACCATCGTCTATCTGGTTGAGACAGACGGCAAGCTTGATAAAGTGGTGTTGCCGATTCGTGGCCAGGGGCTGTGGTCGACCCTGTATGGCTTTATCGCACTGAAAGCCGACATGGACACCGTAAGCGGCTTTGGCTTCTACCAGCATGCCGAAACCCCAGGTTTGGGTGGTGAAGTCGATAACCCGAAATGGAAAGGCCTGTGGCCCGGCAAAACCATTTACTCAGACGATGGCAAAGTGGCGATCTCTGTAGTTAAAGGTGGTGTCGACCCGAAAAGCCCGAAGGCAGAGCATCAGGTTGATGCACTGGCTGGAGCGACACTGACCAGTAATGGCGTTGATCACCTGCTGAAGTTCTGGATGGGTGAACAAGGCTTCGGTCCGTTTCTCACTAAATTGCGCGCAGGGGAGGCTTGATCATGTCGCAGCCGACTATTAAAGAAGTCCTGCTCAATCCGATCTTCAACAACAACCCGATTGGTTTGCAGATTCTGGGTATCTGTTCCGCCCTGGCGGTAACCTCGAACCTCAAGACCGCATTGGTCATGTCGATCGCTTTGACCTTGGTAACCGGGTTCTCCAACCTGTTTATCTCGATGATCCGCAGTCAGATCCCAAGCTCGATCCGTATGATCGTGCAGATGGTGATCATTGCATCCCTGGTAATCCTGGTGGACCAGGTACTCAAGGCCTTTGCCTTTAGCCTGTCGAAACAGCTATCGGTATTTATCGGCCTGATCATCACCAACTGTATCGTGATGGGGCGTGCCGAAGCCTTTGCCATGCAAAACCCGCCGGTGCTGTCGTTCTTCGATGGTATCGGTAACGGCCTGGGCTACAGCGCCATGTTGATTGCCCTGGGCATTATCCGTGAGCTATTTGGTGCCGGTAAGTTGCTGGGCTTTGAAATCCTGCCGGTGATCAATGACGGCGGCTGGTACCAGCCAAATGGCATGTTGCTGTTGCCACCTTCAGCCTTCTTCCTGATCGGCCTGTTTATCTGGGGCATTCGTAGCTGGAAGAAAGATCAAGTGGAAAAGCCAAGCTTCAAAATGGCGCCACAGGTCTCGAATAAGGAGGCTTACTAATGGAACATTATCTGAGCCTTCTGGCCAAGGCGGTGTTCGTTGAGAACATGGCCCTGGCCTTCTTCCTGGGCATGTGTACCTTTATCGCGATCTCGAAGAAAGTAGAGACGGCGATTGGTCTGGGTATTGCCGTAATCGTGGTGCAGGTCATCACCGTTCCGGCCAACAACCTGATCTACACCTACCTGCTCAAAGACGGCGCGCTGGCCTGGGCTGGCCTGCCGGATGTAGACCTGAGCTTCCTTGGCTTGCTCAGCTATATCGGTGTAATCGCGGCCATCGTGCAGATCCTTGAGATGCTCCTGGATAAGTACGTGCCTGCGCTGTACAACGCCCTGGGTGTGTTCTTGCCGCTGATTACGGTTAACTGCGCAATCATGGGCGGTACCCTGTTCATGGTGCAACGTGACTACAACCTGGCTGAAAGTACCGTTTACGGTTTCGGTTCGGGCCTGTCCTGGGCACTGGCGATTGCTGCCCTGGCCGGGATTCGCGAAAAGCTCAAGTACAGTGACGTACCGGCGGGGCTGCAAGGGCTGGGCATCACCTTCATCACCATCGGCTTGATGTCTCTGGGCTTCATGTCCTTCTCTGGCGTGCAGTTGTAAGGACGGGATGAACAGATGAATTACGAAATTTTTCTCGCAATAGGCATGTTCACCGCTATCGTTCTGGCGCTGGTGGTGATTATTTTGATGGCGCGGGCCAAGCTGGTATCCAGCGGCGACGTGAGCATCGAAATCAATGGTGAAAAGACCATAGTGGTCCCGGCGGGCGGCAAGTTGTTGCAAACCCTGGCGGCCAACAATGTGTTCTTGTCGTCAGCTTGCGGTGGCGGCGGTACCTGCGCCCAGTGCAAGTGTGTGATTGTTTCTGGCGGCGGCGAAATGCTCTCTACCGAGGAATCGCATTTCACCCGTCGTGAGGCCAAGGAAGGCTGGCGTTTGTCGTGCCAGGCTGCGGTCAAGCAGGACATGAAGATCGAAGTTCCGGAAGAGGTCTTCGGCGTCAAGAAGTGGGAATGCACCGTTGAGTCGAATCCCAACGTGGCCACTTTCATCAAGGAACTCACCCTCAAGTTGCCTGAAGGCGAGAGCGTTGATTTCCGTGCTGGCGGCTATGTGCAGCTTGAGTGCCCTCCGCACGAGGTGCATTACAAGGACTTCGATATTCAAGAGGAATATCGCGGCGATTGGGACAAGTTCAACCAGTGGAAGTACGTGTCCAAGGTTGAAGAGACGGTTATCCGTGCTTACTCGATGGCCAACTACCCGGAAGAAGTCGGTCTGGTCAAGTTCAACATCCGTATTGCATCGCCGCCACCTGGTAAGGATCACTTGCCGCCTGGCCAGATGTCTTCGTACGTGTTCAGCCTCAAGCCGGGTGACAAGGTTACTGTCTACGGGCCATTTGGTGAGTTCTTTGCCAAGGATACCGATGCAGAAATGGTCTTTATCGGCGGTGGTGCGGGCATGGCGCCAATGCGCTCGCACATCTTCGACCAGCTCAAGCGTTTGAAGTCGACACGCAAGATCAGCTTCTGGTACGGCGCACGCTCCATGCGTGAGGCGTTCTACAACGAAGAGTACGACCAACTCCAGGCCGAGAATCCGAACTTCGAGTGGCATCTGGCGTTGTCTGACCCGCAACCCGAAGATAACTGGACAGGCCTCACAGGTTTCATTCACAACGTCCTGTACGAGAACTACCTGAAGGACCATCCGGCGCCTGAAGATTGTGAGTTCTACATGTGTGGCCCGCCAATGATGAACGCTGCAGTGATCAAGATGCTTGTTGATTTGGGTGTAGAGCAGGAAAACATCCTTCTCGACGACTTCGGCGGTTAATCATGAAACATGCTGTACTTCAGCCCGTTATTGCTGTCGCCCTGGCGGCAGCCCTAACGGGCTGCTGGTTTTCGGACCGGATAGAAGAGTTTGGCGGCCCGACCATGGGCAGCAGTTACAGTGTCAAGTACGTTCACACTGACGTCACGCCTGATGTCGCCGAGGTCAAGCAGGAGACCGAGGCGATCCTGGCCGAGGTCGACCAGCAAATGTCGACCTACCGTGATGATTCATTGGTTTCCAAGTTCAACCAGGCGCCTGCTGGCAGTTGCATGCCGCTGCCAGCGAGCATGCTTGAGTTGGTCAAGGTTGGCGGTGAGTTGTCCGAGCAAAGCAATGGTGCCTTTGACCTCACTCTTGAGCCACTGCTCAATCTCTGGGGCTTTGGTCCCAAGGCCAGGGCCGAAAAAGTCCCAAGCCCTGAGCAGGTCGCCGAGGCGCGCAAGCAAATTGGTCACCAGCACCTGCATATCGACGGGCAGTCGCTGTGTAAGGATGTCGATATTCAGCTCGACTTCAACAGCATCGCTGCAGGCTACACGGTTGATAAGATTGGCAAGCGACTCAACGAGTTGGGCATTAGCAGTTACCTGGTCGAAGCGACTGGCGAATTGAAGGCTGTAGGCAAGAAGCCAGATGGACAGCCCTGGCGCATTGCCATCGAAGCCCCGCGTGATGATGAGCGGGTGTCGCAAAAAATCCTTGCGCTAGACGGTTACGGTATTTCTACTTCGGGCGATTATCGTAACTATTTTGAAGAGAATGGGGTGCGCTATTCACACACCATTGATCCGCAAACAGGCGCGCCCATTACCCACAAGTTGGCAGCGGTAACAGTGGCAAATCGCTCGACCTTGATGGCTGATGGCTTGTCCACCCTGCTTATGGTGCTTGGGCCAGAGCGCGGTATGGCTTACGCTAAGCAGGCAGGGATAGCTGCATTCTTCGTGACCCGTGGAGCCAATGGCTTCGTCACACACTCTAGCCCGGCATTCGAGCAGCTTTTTGCTGCAGGAGAAGAGCAATGACCTTTGTAATCGTATTTTTGGTTATGTTGCTGGTGGTCTCGATGATGGCCATTGGCGTCATCATGGGCCGTAAACCCATCGCTGGTTCGTGCGGCGGTATCGCCAACCTGGGCATCGAAAAAGAATGCTCTATCTGCGGCGGTAGCCGTGAGAAGTGCGAAGAGGTCAACAGTGTCGATCCTGCCAAGCAAACCACGTTGGCCTACGACGCAAGCAAGCTTTGATAGCGGTATTTGCAATACGCGAGTTTCTGATTGCCACGCTGTGATTGGCAGCGTCGGCCCTGCCGCGAGCGCATAGATAGTGCTGCGGCGTGATCTGAGGAGTAAACATGGCGGTCTACAACTACGATGTAGTGGTGTTGGGTTCCGGCCCGGCGGGTGAAGGCGCAGCAATGAACGCGGTAAAAGCCGGTCGCAAGGTTGCTGTGATCGACAGTCGTCGTGAAGTAGGGGGCAACAGTACTCACCTGGGGACAGTGCCATCGAAGGCCTTGCGTCACTCGGTTCGTCAGATCATGCAGTTCAACACCAACCCGATGTTTCGCCAAATCGGCGAGCCGCGCTGGTTTTCATTTCCGGATGTACTGAAAAGCGCAGAGCGGGTCATTTCCAAGCAGGTTTCTTCGCGCACCGGTTACTACGCACGCAATCGTATTGATGTATTTCATGGCACAGCCAGCTTTGCCGATGAACATACGATTGAAGTGGTTTGTCCAAACGGCGCTGTCGAGAAACTGGTGGCCAAGGACATCGTCATTGCTACCGGTTCGCGTCCATACCGTCCAGAGGGCGTTGATTTCACGCACCCGCGGGTTTACGACAGCGACACCATCCTGACCTTGAGTCACACGCCACGGCGCCTGATCATCTACGGAGCCGGGGTGATCGGTTGTGAATATGCATCGATTTTCAGCGGGCTTGGTGTATTGGTCGACCTGATCGACAACCGTGATCAACTGCTTAGCTTCCTTGACGCTGAAATCTCCGATGCCTTGAGCTACCACCTGCGTAACACCAATGTATTGATTCGTCATAACGAAGAATACGAGCGTATCGAAGGGGTGGACAACGGCGTCGTCCTGCACCTCAAGTCAGGCAAGAAGATCAAGGCTGATGCGCTGCTCTGGTGCAATGGTCGCACCGGCAACACAGACAAACTGGCCCTGGAGAACATTGGTCTGAAAGCCAATGGCCGTGGCCAGCTGGATGTTGACGAGCATTACCGCACAGCGGTGCCAAACATCTACGCAGCCGGTGATGTGATCGGCTGGCCAAGCCTGGCCAGCGCCGCATTTGACCAGGGGCGTTCGGCTTCCGGCAGCATTGTCGAGAACGATAGCTGGCGTTTCGTCAACGATGTGCCAACCGGCATTTACACCATTCCTGAGATCAGCTCTATCGGCAAGAACGAGCGCGAACTGACCCAGGATAAAGTCCCCTACGAAGTGGGTAAGGCGTTCTTCAAGGGCATGGCCCGTGCACAGATTTCCAGCGAGCCGGTCGGCATGCTGAAAATCCTGTTTCACCGTGAAACCCTTGAGGTTCTGGGTGTGCATTGTTTTGGTTACCAGGCCTCGGAGATCGTGCACATCGGCCAGGCGATCATGAACCAGAAAGGCGAGGCCAACACCCTCAAGTATTTCGTTAACACCACCTTCAACTACCCGACCATGGCTGAAGCCTACCGGGTTGCTGCCTTCGATGGTCTAAACCGGCTTTTTTGAGCGGCTCCGACCGGTGGCCTGAGCCGGTTGGGGATGACCCGTTCAGTAACTCCAGGGATTGGCAGTGGCCGAATCGGGAGAGTTACTGATTAGGCTAAATAAAAAACCGGCAATTATTGCCGGTTTTTTTACGGGTGCAGGTTTTGTTCAGTTGCACGGGTCTTGCTGGCGGGAGGCCTTTGCTCAAACAGCGGCTTGGGCCTGGATGATCCACTCAGCCGCGCGCTCGGCAATCATGATGGTGCCAGCGTTGGTGTTGCCGCCAACCAGTGTTGGCATCACGGAGGCGTCGACTACGCGCAGGTTCTCGATGCCATGTACACGCAGATGGCTATCAACCACTGCATTGTCATCATTGCCCATTTTGCAGGTGCCGACCGGGTGGTAAATGCTGTCTGCACGAGAGCGGATGCTTTGCAGCAGTTCTTCGTCTGTCAGCTTGTCGGTGCCGTATATGTCTTTCAACTGATATTCAGCCATCGGCGCTTGCTTGATGATCTCCTGCGCCATGCGATAACCCTTGAGCATGGTTTTCAAGTCATCTTCATGGCCGAGCAGGTTGGGATCGATTTTCGGCGCCATTGCCGGGTCGCTGGAGTTCAGGCCAACGCTACCGACGCTCTTTGGTCGCAGCACGCAAATGTGGCAACTGAAACCGTGTCCCCAGTGCAGCTTGCGGTTGTGGTCATCGATCAGCGCGATTACCGAGTGCAGTTGGACATCGGGGCGATCGAGTGTCGGGTCGGTCTTCAGGAAAGCACCGCCCTCGGCGCAGTTGCTGGCAAATGGTCCGGTTTTAGTGCGGGTGTATTGCCAAAGGGCTTTGCCCATCTTGGGCGAGCCGGTGATGGATACCCCCAATAGCGAGGTGTTCGGACTGCTGTAGGAAATCACCACGTCGGGGTGATCCTGCAATTGCTGGCCAACTCCGCGCAGTTCATGCAGCACTGCAATACCCTGGGGTTCCAGGTCCTCTTTGCGGCCAATCCCGGAAAGCATCAGCAAGTGCGGGCTGCCAAATGCACCTGCGCTAAGCAGTACTTCCTTGCGGGCCTTGAGTTGCTGGCTTTTGCCCTTGTGCCGGATGGACACGCCAACGGCTTTCTTGCCGTCGAGGATAATGCGTTCAACCAGTGCGCCGGTAATCACCTTGAGGTTGCTGCGCTGTTCGCGGATAGGTTTCAAGAACGCCGTGGCGGTGCTCCAGCGGCGGCCGTTGTGAATGGTCACATCATAGGCGCCAACGCCTTCTTGCTGCTCGCCGTTGAAGTCTGGATTGTAGGTGTGGCCAGCACTGATGCCCGACTCGATAAAGGCCTTGGTCACGGCATGGGGCGCTAGCTGGTCAACAAACAGCTCGCCTTCACCGCCATGAAATTGATTGGCGCCGCCGTGGTAAGACTCGCTTTTGCGAAAGTAGGGCAGGACATCGTCATAGCCCCAGTTGTCGTTGCCCAGCGCTTTCCAGTCCTCGTAGTCACTGCGGTCGCCGCGAATGTAGATCATGCCGTTGATCGAACTACTGCCGCCCAGGGTCTTGCCGCGCGGTTGGTAGCCAATTCGATTGCCAAGGCCTTTTTGCGCGATTGTGTCGAATGCCCAGTTCACGTGGCGAGTCGGCAAAATGGCAGCAACCCCCACGGGGGTATGGATCAGCGGTGAGGTGTCTTCAGAACCTGCCTCAAGCAGACAAACGGACACTTCAGGGTTTGCACTCAGTCGATTGGCCAGTACACAACCTGCTGAGCCAGCACCAATGATGATGTAGTCAAATTGCATGAGGAGATCCCTGTTTTAATTGTTGTAGTCACATTGCAGGGTAGGCAATGCAGTCATTGTTTGTAGGGTCATTGTTCGCTTACCTGTGGTAAATTAATTGATCTTTGATGACTTTTAATTGATTTCAAGCGACATGACCGCACTTATTCGAACGACTTCATTTACGGGTTTCCGAGAGCTTGTGGGGCAATTGGGGGGCGATCCGTTGCTGCTGTTGGAGCGGTTCCGGGTTCCCATACATTTGCTCGACGAAGAAGATGCCTCGGTGCCGCTACGCACCCTGATCGCATTGCTGGAGTGTGCGGCTGAGGAGTTCGACTGTCCTGATTTCGGCCTGCGCATGGCGGAATACCAGGACATCCATATCCTCGGACCCGTGGCGATTATTGCGCGAAGTTCTGCAACCGCCGGGCAAGCCCTGGCTGAACTGGTGCGCTTTATTGGTTATCACAGCCCGGGTATCGAACTGGACCTGGATTTATCCCAGGCTGATGCACCGCGCATGTCCGTTGATATTCGCCTGCCCGGCGTGCATATGCAGCGGCAGATGGTTGAGCTGGCAATGGGGGTGGCGCATAACATCATGAGGTTGCTGTTCGGCAGCTCTTTTGCCGCTCAGTCGGTGCTGCTCAGCGGCATCAGCCCCTTGCCGCAGGCGCGTTATCGACGCTATTTCAAGACTTCGGTGTATGACGCCCAGCCACTCAATGCCTTTGTGCTGACCCATGAACAGCTGGGGCGACGTATCGAGCAGCAAGACCCCAGCCTGCACCGAGCGATGGTCCAATACCTGAGTCAGATCGGTGCTGAAAGGCCTGTGAGCCTGGTCCAGCAGGTTGAGCGCCTGATTTTCCGGCTGTTGCCGACCAACCGCTGCCGTCTTTTGATTATTGCCGCACAGCTTGGCATGCATCCGCGCTTGTTGCAGCGGCGTCTTGCCGAGGAAGGTTGCCGCTTTGATGAGTTGGTCGAGCAGGTGCGTCGGAACCGGGCCGAGCACTATTTAAGTGAGCGGCACATGCCCATGTCACAAGTGGCGGGCCTGCTCGGTTACAGCGAGCAAAGCGTGTTCAATCGTTCTTGTAAGCGCTGGTTTGGCTTGACGCCGGGTGAGTACCGTCGCCAGTTGCTGAACGGCTAAGGCTTGCACGCCAGAAGTATTGCCCTGATTAACCGGGGCTGCTTGGCATTTAGCGCATTTCGTTGCGTAATGTTATGAATTAATTGGATTTTTATCAGTCAGTGAGCCGCTTGCCTGTACTCTATAATTGCCTAACCTTTAGGCGAAGGTTTTTATTTTTGCGGATCATGGTTGATGAAAACGGTCGCGGTCATTTTGTTTCCCGAACTCCTGCTGCTCGATGTCGCCGGGCCGGTAGAGGTTTTCTCTATTGCCAACCGATACCTTGAGCCCCAAGACCGCTACGAGATCCTGACAATCGCCTCGGACAGCCTGGCGGTCCGCACCTCAAGTGGAATAACGCTCACGGCAGACAGCCATATCGACCAGGCCGGCGGCTTCTACGATGTGTTGATCGTCCCGGGTGGCCCGGGTGCCTACAAGCAGGCATTCCCAGCGTTGCAGTGCTGGCTGCGCAAGATCACCAGCCAGGTCCAACTGTTTGCCTCGGTCTGTACCGGCGCATTTATCCTGGGGCAGGCTGGCCTGCTGGACGGGCGGCGGGTCACCACGCATTGGAACTACACTGAACGACTGGCTGAAAAATACCCCGAGGCCAAGGTTGAAACCGACCAGATATTCGTCCGGGACGGCAACCTGATCACCTCGGGCGGTGTTACCACCGGCATTGATCTGGCTTTGTCGATCATTGCTCAAGACCATGGCAAGAAGATTGCCTTGTCCGTTGCCAAGGTGCTCCTGGTGGTGATGCAGCGGCAGGGCGGGCAAATGCAATTTAGCCCCTTGGTTGCTGATGTGGCCAAGGATGATTCGCCTATTTTCAGGGTGCGCAACTACGTCCTGGAAAACGTCACTGAGGATTTCAGTGTTGAACGCATGGCCAGCCTGGCGGCCATGAGTGCCCGTCACTTTGCGCGAACCTTCACCCGTGAGGTGAATATGACGCCTATGGAGTTTGTCCAAAGCGCCAGGATCGACAATGCGAGACGTCTTCTTGAAAGCAGTAATTTGCCTTTAAAAACAGTTGCCTACAGAAGTGGCTTTGGCAGCGCGCGACATATGCGTCATCTTTTCGTAGAAAAACTGGGGTTGCCGCCAAGCCAATATCGCCGACAGTTCAGCTAGCGGGTTCGGGTGTCCGTATTGGGCATCTCATTGGCAGTATCGCCCCCCATGGGCAAGCTTGGTTGTCTTAAATCTTTGCCAGAATACAAGGGAACCCTTCAGCAGGAGGAGCGCTGGCCTCTTGACGAGATGTGACCATCAAGCGCTTGCAAGGCATGAGTACACTCAGAAGTCTTTGTTTGGATGAGATACGCCGGTTCGGCTCGTTCAGTTTTTATGTACAGCGTCGCGTTGTATTGCAGGGCGATCGGCCACTCCGGGTCGGCAGCAAGGCGTTGGATATCCTGCACTTGCTGATTGAAAACGCCGGGTCGGTGGTCAGCAAGGAGGCAATCATTGCCCATGTGTGGCCAAGCACTGTCGTCGAAGATACCAATTTGCGCGTGCATATAGCCGCTCTGCGCCGAGTGTTGGGTGACGGTTTGAATGGCCAGCGCTATATCGTCAATATTCCACAGCGTGGCTACAGTTTTGTCGCCGATGTGCAGACCACGGCTGCGGATATCGCTGGCCCGGAACAGCGGGCAACCGCTCCCACCAAGTTGCCCGCGCTCCTGACCTCGATCAAGGGCCGCGAGGCGGTTATCGATCACTTGGTCAGGCAATTACCCGGTCGACGACTGATGACCCTGGTGGCCGATGGCGGCATGGGCAAGACTGTGGTGGCGGTTCGCGTTGCCGAATTAGTCCTTGAGTATTACCAGGATGGCGTGGTCTTTGTTGATCTGGCAGCGGTAATCCATCCTTCGCTGCTGCCGGCTCAGGTTTGCTGCGCACTGGGTCTGAGCTTCGACCAGCAACAGCCACTTGAGCGTCTGCATGAGTATTTGCACGGACGCCACTTATTGCTTTTGCTGGATAATTGCGAGCACCTGGTCAATGCCTGTGCAGAGATGGTCGAGGCCCTGCTCAAGAACGCACCGCGGCTATCGATCTTGGCAACCAGCCGCGAGCCACTCTTGGTTGCGCTGGAAAACGTGCTGCGCCTGCCGGCCCTGGCCTTTGCCCAGGATGCCTCAGGGCTCAGCGTCGCCGATGCCATGACCTACGGCGCGATACAGCTATTTGTCCAGCGCGTTGCAGCGCAGCAGCAAGACTTCAGCCTGAATATTTCGGATGTGCCGGCAGTGGTGGATATTTGCCGGCAACTGGAGGGCTCGCCCCTGGCTATCGAGCTGGCAGCGGGTTACGTCAGCGTATTCGGCTTAAAAGGCATGTGCGAGCAATTAAATGGCAATTTCCTGTTGGCCATGCAAGGCACGCGGACGGCCTTTATGCGTCAGCATTCGCTCCGCGCTTCCCTGGACTGGAGCTATGCACTGCTAACGGTTACGGAGCAGGTGATCCTGCAGCGTTTTGCTCTGTTTGACGGGACTGTAACCCTCGAACAGGCGATTAATGCCATCAGTTGCAGGCATGTCAGCGAGTCGGACATTTTCGAGGCGATAGTGCAGTTGGCGGCCAAGTCATTATTGGTTGTTGAGATGGGCGAGGAGGCCGTGCATTACCGCCTGCTCAAGGTTACTCGCATCTACGCCCTGGAAAAGCTCAAGGCCTGCGAGGACTTTTCGGTCCTGCGTGCAGAGTATGTCCAGCAGCGCCAGATGCGAGCGATCGAACAGGATCGCGATTACTGCTGAGCTGTTGCCTGTCTTGTATTTTTCGTGGGCTGTCCTTGCACCACAAACCGAAGCTAGCCTGGCCTTTGTGCTTCACCGGTAAATCCCTGCCTAACGACGATTAACAACCCTTAACTCGCACTCTTGCTGATCAGGGCTGAATATGCAGCCAGACCAGCAATTTGCGTCGTGCGCAAGAGCTCAGCGAGTCGTCTGCCACCCTGGGCTTGAACCTGTGGCTCAACGCTGAACTGATCAAGCAACTGAAGTAAGGGCAAACAATCCGCGTTCCCACTTATTTTGCAGAGGATTTTCAGATGAGCACCATTACCACCCGTGACGGCGTTGAAATCTATTACAAGGACTGGGGCAGCGGCCAGCCAATAGTCTTTAGCCACGGCTGGCCTTTGACGGCCGATAGCTGGGAGTCGCAGATGCTGTTCCTGGCCGACCAGGGGTATAGGGTCATTGCCCATGATCGTCGTGGCCACGGGCGCTCTAGCCAGCCATGGGAGGGTAATGACATGGATCATTACGCCGATGACCTGGCCGAGCTGATCGAGGCGCTTGATCTCAAGAATGCAGTATTACTGGGCTTCTCGACAGGTGGCGGTGAAGTTGCACGCTATGTCGGTCGTCATGGCACTGCCCGGGTTGCCAAGCTGGGGCTTATCTCCGCAGTGCCACCCTTGATGCTGCAGACGCCGGACAACCCCGAGGGTGTGCCGATTGAGGTGTTCGACGGTATTCGCGCCGGCTCTATCGAAAACCGTTCGCAGCTCTATAAAGACCTGGCCAGCGGGCCATTCTTCGGCTTCAACCGCCCAGGTGCCGTGACCTCCCAAGGCATGGTCGACTGGTTCTGGATGCAGGGCATGCTCGGTGGCCACAAGAACACCTATGACTGCATTGCAGCCTTTTCTGCCACGGACTTTACCGAGGACTTGAAGAAGTTCGATGTGCCGACCCTGGTGGTGCATGGCGATGACGACCAGGTCGTACCCATTGGCCGTGGCGGCCAAGCGTCAGCCAAGCTGGTAGCTGGCGCCAAGCTGATTGTATATCCAGGCGCGCCCCACGGCCTGACAGACACGCACAAGGATCAGCTTAACGCAGATTTGCTGGCCTTTATAAAAGGTTGAGTCCATCTGCGCCAAGCCAGCAATAGTAGTGAGGTGCAGCCATGCGCAATGCCGTCGATTGGGCGCTTTTATTCTTGCGGGTTAGCGCCTCGCTACTGTTGTTGCAGGTTCACGGGCTGCCGAAGTTGCTGCATTTCAGCCAGCAGGCCCAGGTCATTGAAGACCCATTTGGCTTGGGCGGCGCGCTAACGGTCAGCTTGGCCATTTTTGCCGAAGTGCTGTGTCCGCTGCTGGTTATCCTGGGGATTTTTACCCGTCTGGCCTGCTTGCCGGTGGTGTTCTTGTTGTTGGTTTCGTTGTTGCTGGTTCATCCGCAGTGGAATTTGGAGGATGGCCAGTTTGCCTGGTTGCTCTTGATCATTTTCACCGCTCTGGCAATAGCAGGGGGCGGCCAGTTTGCCGTCGGGCGCCGCAGCTTTATTTGGCAAGGTAGGTTGCAGTGGGCTCACTAGACCCAGCCGGGGATGCAATGAAAGAACTCGATATTGTCACCTTGATTGTGCGCCATCGGGTCAAGCCGGCGCAGCAACCCGCTTACGAGAAGTGGCTGCGCCGGACCACGCAGATAGCCAGCACATACCCTGGACACCTGGGTGTCAACGTGATGCGTGATGCTGGCCAGTTCATCTGTGTGCTGCGTTTCGCCGGAACGGCTGAGTTACAGCACTGGCTGGATTCCAGTGAGCGCCGCCATTTGATCGAGGAGGTGGCGCCTTTGCTCGACGAGGGTGACCAGACCCAGGTAGAGACCACCCGCGAGTTTTGGTTTACCCCGGCCAATACCCAGCCAGCGCCGCGCTGGAAGCAGGCTTGCGTCACCTTCATGGTGATATTGCCACTTAGTTTGCTGGTGCCCTTGCTTTGGCAACCGCTCTTCCAGCGGATGCCTTTGCTGGCGGGTTACTGGGCCAGCAATGTGGTGATCACGCTGAGCATTGTTCTATTGGTGGTTTATTTCTTTATGCCGCGGGCGACGGCTTTATTTGCCCGCTGGCTGAGCCCGCGTTGAAGCCGATGTACACCGGTTTAGTCGACAGCAGCAGTGATTTGATCTGCTGTATCAAGCGCCGCAGTTGCTGGCGTATTACCCAGGATATCGAAGGGAAAAGCCATGAGCGCTGATTTGATTCTGTTTAACGGTCGTCTGCACACGGTAGACCGCGAAAAGCCCGAGGCCACGGCGGTCGCGATCAAGGACGGACGTTTCGTGGTGGTCGGCAGTGATGCCGAAGCCATGGCCATGCGCAACAGCGCCACTCAAGTGGTCGATCTACAGCGTCGCACTGTAGTGCCTGGCCTCAATGACTCGCACCTGCACTTGATACGCGGTGGACTCAATTACAACCTGGAGCTGCGCTGGGAGGGCGTGCCATCACTGGCCGATGCCTTGCGCATGCTCAAGGCTCAAGCCGAGGTTACCCCCGCACCACAATGGGTGCGAGTGGTTGGCGGCTGGAATGAATTCCAGTTCGCCGAGAAGCGCATGCCAACACTTGATGAGCTCAACCAGGCGGCGCCGGACACACCTGTATTCGTTCTGCATCTGTACGACCGTGCGCTGCTTAATCGTGCGGCGCTGCGAGTGGTGGGGTACGACCGCAATACGCCAAACCCTCCGGGCGGGGAAATCCAGCGTGATGCCAATGGCGATCCAACCGGAATGCTGGTGGCCAAGCCCAATGCCATGATTCTCTACTCGACGCTGGCCAAGGGGCCGAAGTTGCCGCTGGAATACCAGGTCAACTCGACGCGTCAATTCATGCGCGAACTCAATCGTCTTGGCGTCACCAGCGCGATTGACGCCGGTGGCGGATTCCAGAACTACCCTCACGACTATGCCGTCATCGAGGAACTGGCCAAGGCCAAGCAGTTGACCGTACGCATCGCCTACAACCTGTTTACCCAGCGGCCCAAGGAAGAACTGACGGATTTCAAGAACTGGACGGGTTCGGTGAAGCTGCACCAGGGTGACGATTTTCTGCGGCACAACGGTGCCGGTGAGATGCTGGTGTTCTCCGCGGCTGACTTCGAGGATTTCGTTGAGCCGCGTCCAGATCTGGCGCCCGACATGGAGGCTGAACTGGAGCCGGTTGTACGTCATCTGGTCGAGCAGCGCTGGCCGTTCCGTTTGCATGCAACCTATGACGAATCCATCTCGCGCATGCTGGATGTGTTCGAGAAGGTTAACCGGGATATTCCCTTTGATGGCTTGCCCTGGTTCTTTGATCACGCCGAGACCATCACGCCAAGGAATATCGAGCGGGTGCGAGCCCTGGGCGGGGGAATCGCCATTCAGGACCGCATGGCATTCCAGGGCGAGTACTTTGTCGACCGCTACGGCAAGCAGGCCGCTGAACAGACGCCGCCGATCCAGCGCATGCTCGCCGAGGGCGTGCCCGTGGGTGCGGGCACCGATGCAACCCGTGTTTCCAGCTACAACCCCTGGACTTCTCTTTATTGGTTGGTGAGCGGTAAGACGGTTGGCGGCATGGCGCTGTACCCCGAAGGTTTGTCGCGGGCAACGGCCTTGCAACTGTTTACCCATGGCAGTGCCTGGTTTTCGTCGGAGCAGGGCAAGAAAGGCCAGATCAAAGTAGGGCAACTGGCAGACGTGATTGCCTTGTCGGCGGATTACTTCTCGGTCGATGAAGAGGCGGTCAAATGGATTGAGTCGGTGTTGACGGTCGTCGGTGGCGAAGTGGTGTATGCCAGCGAAGAGTTCAGCAAATTATCACCGCCTTCGGTACCGGTCATGCCGGACTGGTCGCCAGTGATCAATGTGCCAGGGCATTGGCGGCTGAATGCGCCCATGGCGCAACAGGTCCATCAATGTGTTGGTGCCTGCGCGGTGCATGCACATAGCCATGAAAAAGCACGACTATCATCGGCTCCAGTCAGCGACTTCCAGGGGTTCTGGGGCGCATTCGGGTGTTCCTGTTTTGCCTTCTGATACTGCTGTGAAATCGTCGGCCTGGAGCCCCTTGGGTTACAAGACCTTCCGTTGGCTGTGGCTGGCCAGTATTGCCTCGAACATCGGCACCTGGATGCATGAGGTGGGAGCGGGTTGGTTGATGACATCGCTGTCCGCCAGCCCGATGAATGTGGCGCTGGTACAGGTTGCGGGCTCGGCGCCGATGTTCTTCCTGGCGCTGCCGGCAGGGGCGATGGCCGACATTGTTGACCGGCGACGCTATTTGCTTGGTGTGCAATTGTGGATGGCGGCGGTGGCAATGGCGTTGGCCTTGCTGACCCTGAGCGGCCAGATGACTGTGACCCTGTTGTTACTGTTGACCCTGAGCATGGGGATTGGCACCGCCTTGATGATGCCGGCATGGTCGGCCCTGACCCCCGAGCTGGTGGGTAAGGCCGACCTGCCAGCGGCAATTGCGCTGTCCAGTGTCGGAGTCAATGTGGCGCGCGCGATTGGTCCAGCCATTGCGGGTGTTTTGGTCAGTTTGAGTGGACCCTGGGCGACATTTGCCCTTAATTCCCTGTCGTTCTTCGCCGTTATAGTGGTGTTGCTATTTTGGCGCCGCGAAGTGGCTCCAGCGGTACTGCCGGCTGAGCGTTTGTGGGGCGCCATTCGTGCAGGCTGGCGCTACAGCCGGGCATCAAAGCCCCTGCAGGCGGTGTTGCTCAGGGCCTTGGCGTTCTTCCTCGGCGCCAGCGGTGCCATGTCGTTATTGCCACTGATTGTCCGCCAGGAACTACAGGGTAGCGCTGCGGACTTTGGCCTGCTGCTGGGCAGCGTCGGTGTCGGCGCTGTGACCGGCGCAACCTTGTTGCCCAAGGTGCGCGAGCGCGTCCAGGCCGATGCCTTGGTTGCCGGGGCCAGCGTGCTCTATGCCCTTGTTATTCTGGCCTTGGCCTTTATCCGTGATCTCCCCCTGCTGATTGCAGTGATGTTTATCAGTGGTGCCGCCTGGATCGCGGTGCTCTCAACCTTGCAAGTGGCGGCGCAGACGGCGGTTCCCAGCTGGGTTCGTGCGCGCGCCTTGTCGGTTTATATCCTGGTTTTCTTCGGCAGCATGGCCAGCGGCGGCCTGCTATGGGGTTTTGTTGCCAGCCACAGTTCAATCACCACTGCCTTGTGTTTTGCAGCACTCGCCTTGCTGTTGGGGATTGGCGCGACCTTCTACTTCAGGTTGCCAGTGACCGATGCCGAAGACCTGGCGCCTTCACTGCATTGGCCTGTACCGGTGCTGCTGGAGCCGCAAGACACTGATCGGGGTCCGGTCATGATCACCGTGGAATATCAAGTCGCTGCCCAGGACTGGTTGGCATTTCAACAGGCGATGAATGATGTGCGACGCATGCGTCGGCGCAATGGTGCGTTCTCCTGGACATTGGTCCAGGACACCGAAAATCAGCAGCGTTGGCTTGAGGTGTTCTTTGATGAGTCCTGGCTTGAACACTTGCGTCACCACAATCGCGTTACCCGTGCCGAGCAACGTATCGAAGCCAAGGCCCGGCGCCTCCAGGTTGACGGCGTGCCGGTGCAGATACGCCATCTGCTTGCCGGGCAGGGCCAGCGGCCATGATTTTTCTGCTATTGGCGACACAGGTGCGTGCTGGAACGCCCGTCAATAGATATACCCCCAACCAGCAATCCAAGGAGAGTCTCCCATGAGTACAGTAATGCCCTATTCGCGCCTCAATAAAGACGACGCAGTTGTGCTGTTGGTCGACCATCAAACCGGTTTGATTTCTCTGGTACAGGATTTCTCGCCCAATGAGTTCAAGAACAACGTACTGGCCCTGGCTGATCTGGCCAAGTTCTTTGAATTGCCAACCATTCTGACCACCAGCTTCGAAAGTGGCCCGAACGGTCCCATCGTTCCTGAGCTGAAAGCCATGTTCCCGGATGCGCCCTACATTCCACGCCCAGGACAGATCAATGCCTGGGACAACGAGGATTTCGTCAAGGCGATCAAGGCAACTGGCCGTAAGCAGTTGATCATTGCCGGGGTGGTCACCGATGTCTGCGTGGCGTTCCCAACCTTGTCGGCATTGGCTGAGGGTTTTGAAGTCTTTGTGGTGACCGATGCATCTGGCACCTTCAACGAAACCGTTCAGCAGGCCGCCTGGAACCGTATGAGTGCAGCGGGCGCCCAGATGATGAACTGGTTCGCCGTGGCCTGTGAACTGCATCGCGACTGGCGCAACGACATTGAAGGCTTGGGCAACTTGCTTTCCGAGCGTATCCCGAACTACCGTAACCTGATGAACAGTTACTCGGCGCTGACCAAGTAAGGCACCGGCGCCAGCCTGCGGGCTGGCGCCATTTATCCTGAGAGACCCGACGGGGTGTGGGACAAGGCGATGAATCGCAATGACATGCGCAAGGTTGACCTGCATCTGCTGATTATTTTTGAAGTATTGATGCTTGAACGCAATTTGACCCGTGCCGCCGAGAAGCTGTTTCTCGGCCAGCCTGCTATCAGCCATGCGCTGTCCAGGTTGCGGGATTTTTTCAACGACCAACTGCTTATTCGTACCGGTCGCACCATGGAGCCAACCAAGCGCGCACTGGAAATATTCGAACAACTGCGTCCGGCGCTGGATGCAATGTCCAATGCCTTGAGTTACGCGCAGGAGTTTGATCCCGCCACCAGCAAGCTGACGATGCGCATTGGCCTTTCCGATGATGTCGAATGCGGTCTGCTGCCGCCGCTTTTGAACAATCTGCGCCAGCAGGCACCCAACCTGGTGCTGGTTATTCGACGCACCAATTTCCTGTTGATGCCCAGCCAGCTTGAGTCGGGTGAGATATCGGTGGGTGTCAGCTATGTGATGGATTTACCGGCCAATGCAAAGTGCCGGACCTTGCGGCTGATCGATACCAAGGTGCTGCGCGCGGACGACCGTCCTGGCGCTCTGACCCTGGATGAGTATTGTTGTCGCCCGCATGCGCTGGTGTCGTTTTCTGGCGATCTCAACGGCAACATTGATCGCGATTTCGAGCGTATTGGACGCTCGCGCAATGTGGTTCTGGCCGTGCCGCAGTTTAATGGCTTGCGCTCCTTGCTGGCAGGCACTGAGCTGCTGGCGACCGTGCCCGACTACGCGGCTGCGGAACTGGTCTCCGGTGGTGGCTTGCGTGCCGAACCTGCGCCTTTTGCAATCTCGCAATCGAAGCTGTCGATGGTCTGGAGCAGTGCCCAGGACAACGACTGTGCAGAGCGTTGGCTGCGTTCAAAAATCGTTGAATTCATGGGCAGCGAAAACCATTAGATTCATGGCGACGCTTGGTCAGTTGGTTGCTCTGCACTATAGTTAGCAACCTATTCATCCTTTGTGGGCCTTGACCTGCATTTACTGACGAGGCGTGCATGAGTGCCAGCAGCGCAACGCTGTCGAACCCCAGTCATCCAATCAAGGGGATCCTGCTTATCCTGTTGGCGACATTTTTGTTCGCCAGCCATGATGCGCTGTCCAAGTACTTGTCGGGCTTCTATCCGATCGTGATGGTGGTGTGGGCCCGGTATGTGGTGCATACCCTGCTTATGGCCGCGATCTTCCTGCCGCAGTCGGGGTTACGTGTACTGCGCACCAGGCGCCCGGGGCTTCAGGCCCTGCGTGCCAGTTGCCTGCTGGGTACCAGCCTGTTCTTTACCAGCAGCTTGCTGTTCATCCCCTTGGCAGAAGCGACGGCGGTAAACTTCCTGGCCCCGCTGTTGGTGACGGCCTTGTCCGTGCCCTTGCTGGGTGAGTCGGTAACCCGGCGCCAGTGGGCGGCTGTGCTGGTGGGCTTTGCCGGGGTGCTGGTGATAGTGCATCCGGGCGGTGAAATGTTTACCCCGGCCATCATATTGCCGTTCTGTTCAGCGATGTGCTTTAGCTGTTACCAGATACTTACTCGCAAACTTAGCGAGGTTGATTCCCCGACCACCAGTAATTTCTTCGCCGGATTGTTCAATACCTTGCTGGTCAGTGCGCTGGTGCCGTTTTTCTGGGAAATTCCAAGTTTGACTCATGGCCTGCTGATGCTCGCGCTGGGTACCTGCGGCATGTCTGCCCACCTGTTCCTGACCCAGGCATTTCGCCGTGCGCCACCTGCATTGCTGGCACCATTTGGCTACTGCCAGATTGTCTTTGCCGGGTTGCTGGGGTTCCTGGTCTTTTCCCACGTGCCTGATCTGAGCACCTTGGTCGGTATTGTGGTCATTTGCTTGAGCGGACTGGCTGCGGCCTGGCAGCAAGGACGCCGCTGAGGAACCCTTAAATAACCTCTGCGCCTGATATTGGTGGGCAGCCCGCGCTGGGGCAGCCCGTGCTGGAGCGCCTTTGGCTGTTACTCCTGTTGCTCGCCATTTTCTTTGAGAAGCATCATCAGGCCTGGCTTCAGGCGCCTGTCGGTGCGTATAGGCCTATGCAAATTGCCTCTTGCGAATATTTATGCGCCTGCACTTAAGAAAAAATGAATAGCGCCGATTATTTGGACATGCCCCATCAATCTGAGTGAGTAGCGCCGCAATGTTCAATCGCAAGATGAAGCAGGAATTGGCAGAGTTGCGGGAGGCCTACTCTCGGACTCGGCAGATTAAAGAGTCTATTTACCAGGAGATGCTGGTGCTCGAGCTCGATGCCCAATGCCGCATCCTGTTCGTCAATGAGCTGTTTCTCGAGGAAATGAACTACCGTCGCGAAGACCTGATAGGGCATGACCTTGAAGAGTTGATCCCCGGTTTTTTCCGCAGTGATGTCAATTATAAATCATTGAAAAAGGCCCTGGCCCAGGGTGAGCACATCAGTGGTGCTTATCGCTTGCTTTGCGGTAACGGCGACGATGCCTGGCTACGCGCAATCTGGCAGCCACTGCGCAATGGCAAGGGTGTAGTTGAAGGCTTTACCATGTGCGCCAACAACCTGACCCGCACCATAGAAACCTCCAAGGAACATGAAGGCCTGATCAATGCACTGTTGCGCTCAACTGCGGTTATTGAGTTCAACCTCAAGGGCGAAGTGCTGACGGCCAACGAGCGCTTTCTCGTGGCCATGGGGTATCGTCTCGATCAGATCCAGGGCAAGCACCACCGCACTTTCTGTGAACCCGAGGAATACAACTCGTCTGCATACCAGGAATTCTGGGAGCAGCTCAATCGCGGGAAATTTATCGCCGACCGCTTCAAACGCGTGGATGCCCATGGCCGCGTGGTGTGGCTTGAGGCCTCCTATAATCCGGTGCATGACGCCCACGACGTACTCTATAAAGTGGTCAAGTTCGCAACCGTTATTACCGATCAGGTCAATCGCGAGGAGGAAGTCGCTCAGGCGGCAAATATCGCCTACAGCACTTCGCAGCAGACCGACACCACGGCGAAGAAGGGCGCTTCAGTCGTAAGCCAGACCGTGGCGGTGATGCACCGGATTGCCGAGCAAGTGCAGGAAGCTGCCGAAGGTATCGAAGCACTGGACAAGCAGTCGCAACTGATCAGCTCAATCATCAAGACCATCAGCGGCATCGCCGATCAAACCAATTTATTGGCACTCAACGCCGCCATCGAGGCAGCCAGGGCAGGCGAGCAGGGACGCGGTTTTGCTGTGGTGGCCGATGAGGTGCGCCAGCTGGCGGGTCGAACCAGTCAGGCCGCCGAGGAAATTGTCGAGGTGGTGCAGAAAAACCAAACCCTGGCCAAGACCGCGGTGGGTAGCATGGCGAGCAGTCGTGAGCTGGCGGAGCAGGGGCTGGGCCTGGCCAATGAGGCGGGCGCGGTGATTGTCGACATCCAGGATGGGGCACAGCATGTGGTCAGTGCGGTTGGCCAGTTTGCAAACCAACTAAAGACCTGAGGTTGACAGGCTGAGCGGCGTGAGTCGACCCGCTTGGCCCGCACAAGCCCGCAGCCCGGCTGGTTGACTGGCGCTAATACCATGGTCGAATGGCCTGCAATGGGTCTGATGATCACACAATGGGGCATAAGAATAACCAACCCATTGTGTCGCAGGAGTTGTTGATGAGTGCTGTGAACCTGTATCCCGTGAGCCCAGAGGCGGCGGCCAAGTCGCTGACCGACGAGGCAACCTACAAGGCCATGTACCAGCAGTCCGTGGTGAACCCGGATGGTTTCTGGCGTGAGCAAGCGCAACGTCTTGACTGGATCAAGCCGTTTACCAAGGTCAAGCAAACCTCATTCGACGACCATCATGTCGATATCAAGTGGTTTGCCGATGGCACCCTCAATGTTTCCCATAACTGCCTTGATCGCCACCTTGAAGAGCGTGGCGACCAGGTGGCGATTATCTGGGAAGGGGACGATCCTTCGGAGCACCGCAACATCACCTACCGCGAACTGCATGAGGATGTCTGCAAGTTCGCCAACGCATTGCGCGGCCAGGATATCCATCGCGGCGATGTAGTGACTATCTACATGCCAATGATCCCCGAGGCGGTCGTGGCCATGCTTGCCTGTACCCGCATCGGCGCAATCCACTCGGTAGTGTTCGGTGGCTTCTCGCCCGAGGCGCTGGCGGGCCGGATTATCGACTGCAACTCGAAAGTGGTGATCACCGCCGATGAAGGACTGCGCGGTGGTAAGCGCATTGCCCTCAAGGCCAACGTCGACGACGCCTTGACCAACCCTGAAACCTCCAGCGTGACGAAAATCATCGTCTGCAAGCGCACCGGTGGCGACATCAAGTGGAACCAGCACCGTGACGTCTGGTACGAAGACCTGATGAAAGTTGCGGGTAGCTACTGCGCGCCGAAAGAGATGGGCGCCGAGGAAGCGTTGTTCATCCTCTACACCTCGGGCTCAACGGGCAAGCCAAAAGGCGTGCAGCACACCACTGGTGGATACTTGCTTTACGCGGCGCTGACCCATGAGCGTGTGTTCGACTACAAGCCGGGCGATGTCTATTGGTGTACCGCCGACGTCGGCTGGGTGACCGGGCACAGCTACATTGTCTACGGCCCCCTGGCCAATGGTGCGACTACCTTGCTGTTTGAAGGCGTGCCGAACTACCCGGATATCACCCGGGTGTCGAAGATCATCGACAAGCACAAGGTCAATATCCTGTACACGGCGCCAACCGCAATCCGCGCGATGATGGCTGAAGGCGAAGCTGCCATCAAGGACGCCGATGGCTCCAGCCTGCGCTTGCTGGGCTCTGTCGGTGAGCCGATCAACCCGGAAGCCTGGAACTGGTACTACAAGACCATCGGTAAAGAGAAATGCCCGATTGTCGATACCTGGTGGCAAACCGAGACAGGCGGCATTCTGATCAGCCCGTTACCGGGTGCGACAGCACTCAAGCCTGGCTCGGCGACCCGTCCGTTCTTCGGCGTCCAGCCAGCCCTGGTTGATAACCTGGGCAACCTGCTTGAAGGCGCTGTAGAAGGCAACCTGGTGATCATCGATTCATGGCCAGGCCAGGCGCGCACGCTGTATGGCGATCATGACCGCTTTGTCGATACCTACTTCAAGACCTTCCGTGGCATGTACTTCACCGGTGACGGTGCCCGCCGCGACGAAGACGGTTACTTCTGGATTACCGGGCGTGTCGATGATGTACTCAACGTCTCCGGTCACCGCATGGGTACCGCCGAGATCGAAAGCGCCATGGTTGCCCACCCGAAAGTGGCCGAGGCGGCCGTCGTCGGTGTGCCGCACGACATCAAGGGGCAGGGGATCTATGTCTATGTCACCCTGACTGGCGGCGTGGAAAGCTCAGAGCAGTTGCGCCAGGAGTTGAAAAACTGGGTGCGCAAGGAGATCGGTCCAATCGCTTCTCCTGACGTCATCCAGTGGGCACCGGGCCTGCCGAAAACACGCTCAGGCAAGATCATGCGCCGTATCCTGCGCAAAATCGCCACCGCCGAGTACGAAGGTCTGGGTGATATCTCGACCCTGGCTGACCCAAGCGTGGTGCAGCACCTTATTGATACGCACAAGGCCATGCAGAGCGCTTGCGCCTGAAGTATCTCTAGCGCGTCACCTGCAGTAAGCGAAACGCCCGGCTCCTTGGAGTCGGGCGTTTTTTTGTATGGTCGCGCAGATTGTCGGATGAGGCTGACGGCCCTGTGGCCCGCCTTGAATCCCCAGGGTTGGGGTAACAATGCCGCTCCTAAATGGGGCGCAGGGAAACACTTTGCGCTTTTAAAGGGCTGAAAATACTTGGCTTTTGAAATAAAATTGACGGCTTGGCCCCGTGAATACAGGGGTTTGAAAACTTGGCGTCGATATTGCTTTGATAATTGGTTACACTTCAATTCTTTCCATGCACTTTTTGCGTGGGATGTCAATCGCCAGGCCAGGTGCCTCAGGTGCATTTGTAATTACTTGTCGCATTGAAGAAATATAGAGTTTCAGCCTCTCGTTAGAATGCCGCTCACTCAGCCGAAGCCTTACATTGCCTGCGCTCTGCGTAGTCTTGATGGCGAGTTAACTATAATTCATGCATAGCTGAATGCATTTACTCACTGCCATCCGTTGCCATTCCCTTTCGAAGGAGTCACAAGATGAAGAAGATTGCACTTCTCGGCGCACTGGCGCTATCCGTTCTGTCGCCGCTGGCCATGGCTGATGATGCAAAACCGCTACGTATCGGCATTGAAGCTGCTTACCCACCCTTTGCCTTCAAGACTCCGGACGGCAATATCACCGGCTTTGACTACGACATCGGCAACGCCTTGTGCGAGCAGATGCAGGTCAAGTGTACCTGGATCGAGCAGGAGTTCGACGGTCTGATCCCGGCTCTGAAAGTCCGCAAGTTCGACGCGGTCCTGTCTTCGATGACCATCACCGAAGACCGTTTGAAGTCGGTGGACTTTTCCAAGAAGTACTACCACACCCCAGCCAAGCTCGCCATGAAGGCCGGTACTGTGATCAAGGACCCGCTGGTTGACCTCAAGGGCAAGAAAGTGGGTGTGCAGCGCGCTTCAATCTACGACCGCTATGCAACCGATGTATTGGCGCCTGCCGGCGTTGAAGTGGTGCGCTACAGCTCGCAGAACGAGATCTTCCTTGACCTGACCGCAGGTCGTGTCGATGCCACCCTGGCCGATGCCGTCAACATTGACGATGGCTTCCTCAAGACCGACGCCGGTAAAGGCTTTGAGCTGGTAGGTCCGGACTTTAACGAGAAGAAGTACTTCGGCGAAGGTGCAGGTATTGCCGTGCGCAAGGGCGACACCGCGCTGGCTGACAAGATCAGCGCCGCCATCCAGGACATTCGCGCCAACGGCAAGTACAAGGAAGTTCAGGACAAGTACTTCGACTTCAACGTCTACGGTGATTAATCGCCTCAACTGAAAGTGGCGCACACGGATCTCGTGCACATCTCAATCCGTTGGTGAACGTACACCGTGCAGGACCCTGGCTTGCACGGTATGCGCCACTTTTCGATGCACTCTTCGGCACCATCCGGTGCCTGCATGAGGACACTAGAGCATGCTGAATGGCTATGGTTCGACCATTCTTGACGGTGCCTGGCTAACCGTAATTCTGGCCCTGACCTCAATGGCGGTGGCGACTGTGCTTGGCTTGTTGGGCGCGGCCTTTCGCCTGTCGCCGATCAAGTGGCTGGCAGTTCTGGGTGAAACCTATGCCACTGTCGTTCGCGGTATTCCCGATTTGGTGCTGATCCTGCTGATTTTTTATGGCGGCCAGGACATGGTCAATCGTGTCGCCCCGATGCTCGGTTATGACGACTATATCGACATCAACCCCTTTGTGGCGGGTGTCTTCACCATGGGCTTTATCTTCGGCGCCTACCTGTCGGAAACCTTTCGTGGCGCTTTTATGGCGATCCCTAAAGGCCAGGCCGAAGCTGGCGTGGCTTATGGCATGAGCAATACCAAGGTGTTTTTCCGCATTCTTGTGCCGCAGATGATCCGCTTTGCCATTCCAGGCTTTACCAATAACTGGCTGGTACTGACCAAGGCCACGGCGCTGATTTCAGTCGTGGGCCTGCAGGACATGATGTTCAAGGCCAAGAGCGCGGCAGATGCCACGCGTGAGCCTTTTACCTTTTATCTCGCCGTTGCCGCGCTCTATCTGGTGCTGACCAGCGTTTCGCTGCTGGCTCTGCGTTATCTCGAAAAACGTTACTCGGTCGGCACCAAAGCCGCTGAACTCTGAGTAGGGGAGCGCACGCATGATTTTTGACTACAACGTTATCTGGGACAGCCTGCCGCTGTATTTCGGCGGCGTGTTGGTGACACTAAAGCTGCTGCTGATCTCCCTCTTCATTGGCCTGCTGCTGGCCATTCCACTGGCCTTGATGCGGGTGTCAAAGTCGGTATTCATCAACTTCCCGGCGTGGCTCTACACCTACCTGATCCGCGGCACGCCGATGCTGGTACAGCTGTTTTTGATCTACTACGGCCTGGCTCAGTTCGAGCTGGTGCGTGAAAGCGCATTGTGGCCGTATTTCTCCAATGCATCCTTCTGCGCCTGCATGGCCTTTGCGATCAATACCAGTGCCTATACCGCTGAAATCCTCGCCGGCAGCCTCAAGGCGACGCCCCATGGCGAGATCGAGGCAGCCAAGGCCATGGGCATGTCGCGGATCAAGCTCTATCGCCGGATTCTGCTGCCATCGGCTATTCGCCGGGCGCTGCCGCAATACAGCAATGAAGTGATCATGATGCTGCACACCACGAGCCTGGCCTCGATCGTGACCCTGATCGACATCACCGGCGCCGCACGCACGGTCAGTTCCCAGTATTACTTGCCGTTTGAAGCATTTATTACCGCTGGCGCTTTCTACCTGTGCCTGACTTTTATTCTGGTGCGCCTGTTCAAGCTTGCCGAGCGCCGCTGGTTGGCGTATCTGGCGCCACGCAAGCACTGAGGAGAGGTTGATGCAACGTATTGATCATCTATTGCCCTGGAGCACACCGGGCACTGAGCGCCGACTGTCGGTGTTTCGCTTTGGCAGTGGCGAACGCAAGGTTTATATCCAGGCTTCGCTGCATGCTGATGAACTGCCGGGTATGCGTGTTGCGGTAGAGTTGAAGCGCCGCTTGCTTGAGCTTGAGCAGCAAGGCCAGCTCAATGCCGTGATCGAATTGGTGCCCGTGGCCAACCCCATTGGGCTTGGGCAGATGGTGCAAGGTCAGCACCAGGGCCGCTATGAATTGTGCAGTGGGCAAAACTTCAATCGTGATTTTGTCGATCTGGCAGATGCGATCGCCCCTCAACTTGAAGGCAAGCTGGGCGCCGATGTGGCGGCCAATACACAGGTGATTCGTGTGGCCATGGTGGCTGCGCTCAAGGCCTTGGCCCCAGCGCAGTCGCAGCTCGAAGCCATGCAGCGCCTGCTGTTGCAGCATGCCTGTGATGCCGATGTGGTGCTCGACCTGCATTGTGACTTTGAGGCTGCGGTGCATCTTTATGCAATTCCCCAGCACTGGCCCCAGTTGCGCTCGCTGGCGGCTCGCCTGCAGGCGGGAACCGTACTGCTGGCTGAAGATTCGGGTGGCTCATCCTTTGACGAGGCGTGTTCGGGTCCATGGCTACGCCTGGCCCAGCGTTTTGCGCAGGCTGCAATTGAACCCGCATGCCTGGCCTCGACCGTGGAACTGGGTGGCATGGAGCGCACCGGGCGCGAGCAGGCCAATGCTGATGCGGAATCGATTCTGGCTTTTCTTGCCGAGCAAGGCTTGATCAGCGGCCGCTGGCCTGCAGCACCAGAAGATTGCTGCGATGCGGTGCCTTTTGCAGGTACGGAAATGCTTTATCCGCCGCATGCGGGCGTGGTGAGCTTCCTGCAGCCTGCTGGCGTTTATGTTGAGGCCGGGACACCCGTATTTGAAGTGATAGATCCGCTCGACGACCAGCACAGCGTGGTTTGCGCGGGTACATCAGGTGTGATCTTTGCGATTGAACGCACGCGTTTTGCCCAGCCAGGGCGCTGGCTGGCGAAGGTGGCCGGTCATCAATCCATACGTCAGGGCCGCTTACTCAGCGACTGATTCCACTGCATTCGAGAGTCGACACCATGTACAAACTTGAAGTCCAGGACTTGCACAAGCGCTACGGCAGCCACGAAGTGCTGAAGGGTGTTTCACTGGCAGCCAAGGCCGGTGATGTGATCAGTATCATTGGCTCCAGTGGTTCCGGTAAAAGTACCTTCCTGCGCTGCATCAACATGCTTGAGCAGCCCCATGGCGGCAAGATTTTGCTCAACAATGAAGAGCTCAAGCTGGTCGCCGGCAAAGATGGCGCTCTCAAGGCAGCCGATCCCAAGCAATTGCAGCGCATGCGTTCACGCCTGGCCATGGTGTTTCAGCACTTCAACCTGTGGTCGCACATGAGCGCCCTGGAGAATGTGATCGAGGCTCCCGTGCATGTGCTGGGCGTGTCGAAGAAAGAGGCGCTTGAGAAAGCCGAGTATTACTTGAACAAAGTAGGTGTCGCCCATCGCAAAGAGGCGTATCCCGCGCATATGTCCGGCGGTGAGCAGCAGCGCGTGGCTATCGCCCGGGCGCTGGCGATGGAGCCTGAAGTCATGCTGTTTGACGAGCCAACCTCGGCGCTCGATCCGGAATTGGTCGGTGAAGTGCTCAAGGTGATGCAGGACCTTGCCCAGGAGGGGCGTACCATGGTGGTTGTCACGCATGAAATGGGCTTTGCCCGTGAAGTGTCGAACCAACTGGTGTTTTTGCACAAAGGTGTTGTCGAAGAGCGTGGTTGTC
The DNA here is from genome assembly GCF_000222125.1 of Pseudomonas sp. S9. Taxonomy (NCBI): domain Bacteria; kingdom Pseudomonadati; phylum Pseudomonadota; class Gammaproteobacteria; order Pseudomonadales; family Pseudomonadaceae; genus Pseudomonas; species Pseudomonas sp. S9. The sequence continues at coordinate 551,459 of NZ_AFFX01000002.1, forward strand.
CACGTGAAGTGCTGGCGAATCCTCAGTCCGATCGCCTCAAGCAGTTTCTCTCCGGTAGCCTAAAATAAGCACCTTAATCGAGTGGGGTCACTGGCGAGTCTTGCTCAGTGGTCGCATAACAGAGCTAAACTGCCCCGAATGAATGCCCACCGAATTGGCTTCCTGATCTGGCCCTCCACCAAGCCGTTAACCCTGGCAATGGCTGAGGAAGCGTTGCGCGTTGCCCAGCGTGTCCACCCGGAAGTGGTCTACGAACTTACCTTCCTGCAAGCCGAACCCCAGGCGGAAGCCGGTGGCTGGACGTTGCCGAGTGAGCCTTGGCCGGGCAAGCTTGAAGGGCTGCAACGCCTTTTCCTGCTGGCTGACGAGCCACCCGCAAACATTGCGCTGGGGTTGTCGAGTGCGATCAAGCAACTGGTGCGCAGCGGATGCGTGATAGGCGCCATTTCAGCCGGGGTGTATCCGTTGGCGCAGATGGGGTTGCTCGATGGTTATCGCGCCTCGGTGCATTGGCGCTGGCAGGATGATTTCGCCGAGCGCTTCCCCAAGGTGATTGCCACCAGTCATTTGTTTGATTGGGATCGCGACCGCTTGACTGCCTGTGGTGGCATGGCGGTGATGGACTTGCTGTTGGCACTGTTGGCGCGCGATCACGGCGCTGAGCTTGCCGGTGCGGTAAGTGAAGAGTTGGTGGTCGAGCGTATTCGCGAGGGTGGTGAGCGCCAGCGCATTCCGCTGCAAAATCGCCTGGGCTCGAGTCATCCGAAGCTGACGCAGGCGGTGTTGCTGATGGAGGCCAATATCGAGGAACCGCTGACAACTGATGAAATCGCCCAGCACGTTTGCGTGTCGCGCCGTCAGTTGGAGCGTATCTTCAAGCAATATCTCAATCGCGTACCGAGTCAGTATTATCTTGAGCTGCGCCTGAACAAGGCGCGCCAACTGTTGATGCAGACCAGCAAGTCGATTATCCAGATTGGCTTGTCGTGTGGCTTTTCGTCCGGCCCGCATTTCTCCAGCGCCTACCGCAATTTCTTTGGCGCCACCCCGCGTGAAGACCGCAACCAGCGCCGTAGCAACAGTCCTTTCGAGCTGACTTCGACGCCGATCGAGCGTGGCTGAGGTGGCAGGAACAACCCTTTTGGGTTGAGCCCTGCCGAGGTGTTAGTGACTCGTATCGCTTAACTGGCAACCACTTGGTTACGGCGTTTTTTGCGGCGCTTTAAGCTAACGACTACATACAGCACCGCTAGGCCAAGCAGGCTGAAGAAAATGGTATTGAACCAAGGGAAGGGCTGCGCCCGGCTGTTGGTCGCTTCGATATGGGTGATGTTGGGAAAGATCGAGAGTATCTGTATCCGCCAGCCGTAATAGCGGATAAGCGCCAGTTGCTCGGCATCACGAGAATAACCCTGGGCCTTGGCCTGCTCGTCCGCGGAGTCGAACTTGAAGTACCAGGGAAAGCTCCAGCCAGTATCTTCATTGCGATAGACCATGACCTTCTTGCTGTCCGGATCTTCGGTGTTGATAAAGTAAACATCGCGGGTCGGGCCGTCCGCCGGGTTCTCGGCATTGATCACCCCGTCATGATCGACGCGTTTGACTTCGACACCCGTGACCAGGACGACCTCGTGCCGGGGTAGTACGTAAAACAGACCCAGTGCACTGGCGGCAACCGCCAGGATAACTGCGCCCAGTGCCAGTCCTTTCAACCACTTCATGTGCAGACTCCATTGGTTATTAATCGAATATTGCCTGATTTTACCGGTCAAGGTCAGAGGTTCGGCCGGGAATAAGCCCAATATAGGGTTATAGACATTGGATGAAACAACTTTACTGCGCTGCCAGTGTTTGATTGGCCTTTGGTTGCGCGTCAATACGACTCATTGGCAGCTGCAAGGCAGCTGTTGCAAGCTGTTGATGCTCTCAGGATTGGTCGATTGACTCGCTGTAACAGTCAATTGATACAAGGTTTTGCTAGTCGTTTTACTCAACAGGCAAGCTGATATTATGGGTGCGCACACTAACCAGACGGACACCTATGCACGAGCATTGGCTCACCAGGCACACTTCGCTGAGCCGAAGGTTCTTCTAGCGAATTCAACTGCTAGTCATGCAGGCAATTCCTTGTTCCCCATGGAGATCAGAATTTACAGCCTCAGGCAGGCCAGTTGCTGCGAACGTGCGCATTTATAGGAGCTCCAGATGATCTGGTTACTCGAAGGGCAGTCCAGCCAGCGTGACATCATTGCAGGTGTACGCGATGCATTGCCCGAAGGTGTGAAGATTTTTGCTTCTCATCGCCAGTCACGTCCCGAAATTACCGGGCTCGCTGATGTCGCCCTGATAGAACCTGCAGATAACCAGGAACGTATCGAGTGGATCCTTGATACCGCCCGGGCGAACGCTGTGCGCGTCATAGTCGCTGGGCGTGAAGGCCATCTGCTTGAATCGTCCCGTGCGCGTTTTGACGCCGCTGGCCTGACGCTTGTGACCGGCGCGCTGTCGATTGATGCACTCAACATGGTCGACGACAAAAGCCTGTTCACGGCGCAAGCCGAACGTGCGGGTTTGGACTGTGTACCAGCCATTACCGTAACGGATGCCCGCCAACTGAGCGATGCCTATGCAAGGCTTGCGGCGCTGGGCGAGGTTTGCATCAAGCCGGTTGTAGGGATCTATGGCGAGGGCTTCTGGCGCTTCAAGCAAGATGCCGATCCATTTCGCTGCTTTGCCAAGACGGGCATGCGCGAAGTGAATTTCGACATGTACCTGCAGGCATACGCTGGCGCTGAAAACCGCCCGCCAATGCTGGTCATGCCCTATATGACCGGGAGCGAGTGCTCGGTCGATATCGTATGCGAGGCGGGGCAAGCTGTTGCTTTTGTCGGACGGCGCAAGTCTGGCCTGTACCAGAGCTTCGAGCGCGAAGGCGCTGCGGTTGAACTGGCGCTAAAGGCTGTGCAGCATTTTGCCTGTGACGGGATAGTCAATGTGCAGACTCGGGACGACTCCAACCACAAGCCCCATTTGCTGGAAATCAATCCGCGTTATTCCGGTGGGATCGGCTATACCCGGGCCACTGGCGTCAATTTGCCTGGAATCTTTGCTACTCGCCGCCTGGGCTTGGCGGAGCCAGAAACGGCTTGGCGAGCGGATGTCAGAGTAAAGGCGCTTACCATTGCTGTTCCGGTGGCAGCTTGATCTTGGATGATGATCGGATACTGCGTCTTGATTGCGCTTGTCTGCGTGATTACCGGACGAAGTTCATGAATGCTCAGGGAGAGCCTGGACAATGATGCTGCTGACGCCTGGCGCCAATGCTCCGATTTCGGCTAAGCGCAGCGAGTGGACGCTGGAGTGCGCCGATGCCGGTGCTTTTGGCGAATATGCGGCTGTTGCACTTTTGCCGCTTGACGAGAAACGCCAGCCAAAAGGCCCGGCTGCACTGTTCCAGACCGAGCGCGAATGGATGCAGTGGAGTGGCGGGCCGGAAAAGGTCGGTTGTGCGCTCGATTTGGCGGCACTGCCCGCTGGCGCTGACCGGGTGCTTCTGGTCGTCTACAGCTACGCTGCAGCCGGGCCGGTCAGCACGCTCAAAACCCTGCACCTGCAAATTGATGGGCAAATCGAGTGCAGGCTTGATCTTGGCGAGAACGGCGAGTCTGCGATCATCATCGGCGAATACTACATTCGCAATGAGCACTGGAAATTCCGCGCTCTGGCCGAAGGCTCGGCCTACGGTTTGGCGGCGATGGGGCGCAGGCTTGGACTTGATGTTGATGATGCCCATCCAAAAGGGCGCACCATGCCCTCGGATTCTGGTCGAGCTGCAGGCAGTGCAACGGGCACCGGCTTTGCTGTTTCAGCCAACCATATATTGACCTGCGCCCACGTTATCGAGGGGATGCAGGAAATTCACATTGCCTCTTTCGAGGGGCGTTATCGGGCCGAGCCCGTGGTGGTCGACCGCAATAATGATTTCGCCCTGCTCAGGGTCCTGGAATGTCCGGGGCTGAAACCGGTCGTATTCAAGGATGGGGCCGGTTGTGACCTTGGTGCCCCGGTCGTTGCCCTGGGATTCCCGCTCGCTGGCCTGGCCGGTGGAGGCGTGCATGTCACTCAGGGCGGTGTGTCGGCCCTGTTTGGGCTGCACAACGACTCGAGCCTTCTGCAGTTTACTGCCCCCATCCAGCCGGGCTCGAGTGGTAGCCCGCTGTTCGATTCCAGCGGCGCAGTGGTCGCGATGGTGACTTCAACCTGCCCGGACACGCAAAACATGAACTTTGCGGTCAAGGGCGCCTTGGTACTTTCTTTTCTTGAGGCTTGTCGTATCGATGCAGATAAAACGCCAAACGCAAGAGCCCTGAATACAGCTGAGTTGGCGCGTGAAGCCCAGCCTGCTTTATGGCGAATCGAGGCGCGAAACCTGTAGTTGCATCAAGCCCATGGAACCGGCGTTGGGTGATCTGCCCCAAGCCAATCTAGGAACATTGTCAATGGCTGGTAACACCGCAACACACATGCTTAGTGCGCAACTGATGCGCGGCCTGCTCGAAGTCAACGTCGAGGGTTGCGTCGGTGCGCCTGATGAATTGTTCGGCTTTGCCGAGCGGCACAATCCCAAGCGTGCATTTTTGTTCGTCTCCAAGGTATTAGGGCGCCATATTCCAGTGCGTCCCTCGGTGATGAATGCAAGTTTTGAGCATTTGGCTGCCAAGATCCCGGCTGACTTACCCGGTCCGGTCGTGGTGATCGGCATGGCCGAGACCGCTGTCGGTCTCGGCGCGGGTGTACATCGTGCCTACAGCCGCACCCGGTCGGACACGCTTTACATGGTCAGTACCCGTCATCCGACCGGCACCGAGCTCTTCACCCGGTTCGAAGAAGAGCACAGCCATGCCAGTGCTCACTTGATCCACATGCCGCTTGAGCCTGAAGCGCTGTTGAACGCACGTTCGCTGGTGCTTGTCGACGACGAAGCCTCCACTGGAAAGACATTTATCAACCTGCATCGCGCCCTGGTCGATGCGGGTATGAACCAGCTTGAGCGTGTTGTCACATGCGTACTCACCGACTGGTCGGGCAATGCCGTTCGCAACAGCATCGGAGCCTCTACGCAGCAAGTATCCTTGCTCCAGGGTTGCTATCAGTTCAACGAAGATCTTGAGGCGCCACTGCCGCAGATGCCTGCCGTGGGCACCGTCGAAGCAGGCAACTGGCCGCTGTCCGCACGTAACAATTGGGGTCGCCTGGGGGTGCGTGAAGTACAAGACAGCTTGGCGCCTGGCCTGCAGGTCAAGCCTGGTGAACGCGTACTGGTGGTTGGCACCAGTGAGTTTGTCTGGCGGCCATTCCTGTTGGCCGAGCGCTTGGAGCGGGCGGGCGCCGATGTTCACTTCAGCTCGACAAGTCGTTCGCCCATCGCCCTTGGCCATGCCATCGGCCATGCGCTGTCATTTTCCGATAACTACGGCCTTGGGATTCCCAACTTCCTCTACAACGTCAGTCCGGGCCAGTTCGATCGCGTGCTGATTTGCTCGGAAACACCGGCGCAAGCTGTCTCGGCACAACTGCTGGAAACCCTTGGCGCCGAGGTGATTGTCGATGAGCAGTAATCGTCCGTTGGTCTTGATCGACCTTGATGACACCCTGTTCCAAACCGCGCGCAAGATGGCTGAAGGAACGCCCAGGCATACGGCAACGCTCGATATCGAAGGCCAGCCAAATGGCTACATGAGCCCCGTGCAGAAGTCGTTTGTCGAGTGGTTGCTCGCCAGTGCCGATGTGGTGCCTGTGACTGCGCGCAGTGTTGAAGCCTACAGCCGCGTACAACTGCCTTTCAGCCAGGGCGCAATCTGTGCCCATGGCGGCATCATGCTCGATGCCACAAGGTCCCTGGATCTTGATTGGCAGGCGCACATGACCGAGGTTCTGGCCGATTACCAAGAACGCCTGCCGAACTTGAGCCAAGCGACGCTTGAGATCGGCAAGGCGCTTGGCATTTCCTTACGTGGCTGGGTGGTTGCAGAGCACGGCCTGCAGCATTACGTGGTCACCAAACACAATGAATCCAGTGATGAAGTGCTGAATACGGTCCTGGCTGAAGTCCAGGCGCGCGGCTTGCTCGATGGCATGCATATCCACGCCAACAGCAATAACCTGGCGTTTTTGCCGGTTGGCCTGTCCAAGCGTCTGGCCGTCGAGGAATGGTTGCGCCGTGACCGCCAAATCAATGGTGAACGGCCGGTATTGGGCTTCGGTGACAGCATTACCGACCTCGGGTTTATGGACGCCTGCCATATGTGGGCAACCCCGGCTCGCAGCCAGCTCGCCAAGCTTGTGGAGCGCTGCCTATGACGCTGTCTCTTGCTGGGCTGGACACCGTCGGCAGCGGTAGCTATGCAGCTGATGATGTGCACTTCTTACTGCAAGCGGTGCAGATCGAAGTGACCGATGTCGAGGAAAAGGAGCGCCTGATCCAAACCAGGCAAAAGCATTATTCCGAGATGATCAGCCAGGAGCACGCGCCGACACCGGTACACAAGGCGTTGTACCAACAGGCACTGCAACAGAGCGGCGAGCGCATGGCTGCGGATGTGCAATCCCTGGCCCTGGCATTGAACCAAGCCTGCACTGGACCGTCGATAATATTGGTGTCCTTCGTGCGTGCGGGGCTGCCATTGGGGGTGTTGTTGCGTCGCGCCTTGATCGAACTGGGCCGCGATTGCCATCACTATGGAATCAGTATTGTTCGCGACCGCGGCATAGACAATCTAGCGCTTGAGGCCATTATTCAGGCCCATGGCGCCGAGAACATCGTGTTTGTCGATGGATGGACAGGTAAAGGTGCTATATCGGCTGAAATTAGGCGTAGTCTCAAGGACGACCCGCGTTTTGCGGCCGAGCCGCGCCTGGTGGTGCTTGCAGATCCTTGTGGCCGTGCCTGGCTATCGGCTTCGGCAGAGGACTGGATCATTCCCTCGGGGATCCTGGGCGCCACCGTTTCGGGTTTGGTGTCGCGCTCCATCTGGCCCGCTAATGGCGGGCTGCATGGATGCGTTGTGTACGATCATTTGACCGAGCACGACGTGACACGCGAGTTCATCGAGCACATCGAAGCCCAGCGCCGAGCTTTGGCTCCCGTCGCCCCGGCATCACCCTGGAGCGAGGATCAACGAACAGCGCTGCAGGCGGCAGCGCGGTCCGTCGTCGAGTCCCTGGCTGAACGGTTTGACATCAGCAATCTGAACCGGGTCAAGCCAGGGATTGCCGAAGCGACTCGCGCAGTGCTGCGCCGGGTACCCGACCATGTGTTGGTGCGTGACCGCAATGACAGTGATGTCCAGTTGCTGATGCACCTTACCGCGTCCGTTGGTGTTACGGTGGAAGAAGTCGGCAGCGCGCTGGGACCCTACAGGGCGGTGACCATCATTCGGAGTCTTAGCTAATGGATAAGCTGTCGCCATACGCACTCGGGGCCACGCTTTACATGCCAGCTACGCGCAGTGACCTGCTGGATGTGGTGTTTGGCTCAAAGCTGCCTGAACTGCGCTCCCTTGTCGTGTGCCTGGAAGATGCAGTGGCCGAGGTCGATGTGTCCACGGCGCTGCACAATCTCAAGGTCTTGCTCGAGGCTATTGCTGCCCGTGGCGGACGCCCAGCCGGTGCGCCGTTGATGTTCGTGCGCCCGCGCGATTCGGAAATGGCAGCAGTGCTCAATGACTGGCCTTTGATGCGCCATGTCGATGGCTTCGTCGTACCAAAGCTGACGTTGAGCAATCTGCGGGCATGGGAGCAGGCCGTGACCAACACGGACCTGTACCTGATGCCGACCCTGGAAACACCTGAGGTTTTCAATCCGAATGCGATGGTTGAGTTAGGCCAGGCGCTCAAGGCCAGCCTCGACCAGCGAGTGATCGCCCTGCGTGTTGGCGGCAATGATTTGATGGGCAGCCTGGGGTTGCGCCGTATGCCAGCTACAACGCTCTACAGCACGCCGATGTCCTATGTGATTGCGATGCTGGCTGGCGTCATGGGTTCCCAGGGCTTTGCCTTGACCGCGCCGGTGTTCGAGCAGTTGGCCAAACCTGATTTGCTCAAGGCGGAACTCGAACTTGATATCGCCCATGGCATGGTCGGCAAGACGGCGATTCATCCAAGCCAAATCAGCATCATCCAGGATTCGCTGCGCGTCAGCCTTGAAGATTTCAACAGCGCAAAGCTGATCGTCAGCGACCTGGCCCCTGCGGTGTTCAAACACAACGATGTGATGTGCGAGCCGGCGACTCACTACAAGTGGGCGGTCAAGATTCTTGAGCGAGCGCGCTGGCTTGGCGTTAAACAAACCGAGATCGGCAGCGTTGAAGCGCCGGTCCTTCTGGCTGGAGCGGCTCGATAATGCACGAGATGTTGGGTGCTGATGCCGATGATGAGCGGGTGCTGTCGGTCTTTGACTTCGATGGCACGCTGACGCGGCGTGACAGTTTTGTCCCTTTTCTCAGGTTTGCTTTCGGTAGAACTGAGTTTATCCGCCGGATTTTTACCCTGGCGATACCTAGCTTGCGTTTCCTTTTCAGGCATATGAACCGTGATGAACTCAAGGCCCATTTGATCGCCAAGTTTCTGACCGGTGTCGAGGCGCAGTGGGTTGAACACAAGGCAGTGGCATTTTGCGATCGCTATTGGACCCGGCTGATGCGTCCATCGGGCTTGTCGTCGGTCGCCGCCGAGGTCGAGTCAGGTGCCGAGGTTACGCTTTGCTCGGCGTCTCCAGCCTTGGTCCTCGGCCCGTTTGCCAAGCGACTTGGGATCAAGTTGATCGCCACCGAGCTTGAGGTTGTCGACGGAGTTTTGACGGGCCGTATCAGCGGCAACAACTGCCGCTGCGAAAACAAGGTGATCCGGCTCGAGGCGGTCTACGGGCTCCTCAGCGAGTATCGGCTCAGGGCCTGGGGTGACACCCGTGGTGACCTGGAACTGCTGGCCGCAGCGCAAGACGCGCACTGGCGGCACTTTCACTCCGCCTGGCGTCGTGGACGCAAGCGCAGGGCCAAGAAGCGTAAAGAACAAGCGAGCGTTGTACAGCTCAAGTCCGAAAACCAAGCAAATACTGACGATCAACAAGGAGCGTAACCATGGCACTCACGCTGAGCAAAAACCAAACGATATCCCTGGAAAAAACTGCTGGCACTGGCCTGAGCAAAATCAGCCTGGGCCTTGGTTGGGATGCGGCAAAAAGCGGGTTCTTCGGCAAGTTGCTGGGCAGCGGCGGCGAGATCGACCTCGATGCTTCCTGCATCCTGCTCGACAGCGAGCTGAAGGCCATCGACCTGGTCTGGTTCCGTCAACTCAAGTCCAATGACGGCTCCATCCAGCACTCCGGTGATAACCGTACCGGCGAAGGCGACGGTGATGACGAAACCATCAAGGTCGATTTGCAGCGCCTGCCTGAAGCAGTCAAGCACCTGGTGTTCACAGTCAACAGCTTCACCGGCCAGACTTTCGAGAAAGTTGAAAACGCCTACTGCCGTATCGTCAACGCCAGCAACAACAGCGAACTGGCCCGCTACAACCTGTCCGAGCGTGGCGGTCACACTGGCATCGTAATGGCCAGCCTGTCGCGTGAAAGCTCGGGTTGGGAATTCAAGGCAATCGGCGTTACCACCAATGGTCGCACGGTCGATGACCTGGTTTCCCTGGCTGTGCAGGCGGTGCGTTAATGGTTGCTCTCGTACCGGGGGGTAATGCGCCAGTTGCGACCGGTCAACTCAGTGTGGATATCAACTACACCCCGATTCCTGGGGCGGACATTGATGTCTCGGCTTTTATCTTGAACGCTGCGGGTAAAGTCCGTGGCGATAGCGATATGTGTTTCTACGGCCAAACCAGTGTGCTGGGCGGTGTCGTGCAGATGACCGAATCATCTGCTGGCCGGGCCGTATTCACTGTTGACCTGAGCAAGCTCGAGCCTGTGGTTGAGAAAGTGGCGTTGACCGCCACTATCTACGAGAACAAAGCCAGTTTTGACCGTGTTTCCCAGCTTTCGCTGAACATCACGGGCGGTATCGAAGCTCAGCTTGCTACTGCGGGGATGCAGGAAACTGCGCTCATCCTCGGAGAGTTCTACCGACGCCAGGGCGAGTGGAAGTTCCGCTGCGTGGCACAGGGCTTTGCAGGCGGGCTTGAACCATTGGCCAAGCACTTTGGGGTTGAAGTTGCGGCGCCAGCGCCAGCGGCCACCCCAACGCCGCCCCCGGCTCCAGTGCCTCCAACGCCGCCTGCGGCTGCAAAGTCATCGGTCAGCCTGAGCAAGGTCACGCTCGACAAGACGCGCACCACTATCAGCCTGGAAAAAACCGCTGCCGGTTTTGGTGAGATCAAGGTCAACCTGAACTGGAATCAGCGGCCGGCCAAGAGCGGTGGTTTCTTTGCCCGCAGCAAGTCCATCGACCTCGATGTCGGCTGCTTGTATGAGCTGCAAAATGGCCAGAAGGGCGTGGTTCAAGCGCTCGGCAAGGCATTCGGAAGCCTGACGCACGAGCCTTATATACAGCTGATGGGCGACGACCGGACTGGCTCGGTGGCCGGTGGCGAGTGGCTGCACATCAATGGGGCTAAGTGGAGCGAGGTGCGGCGCATCCTGTTCTTTGCCTTCATTTATGAAGGTGTTCCCAACTGGAAGGAAACAGACGGCGTGGTGACCATCTACATTCCCGGCCAACCCGACATTGAAGTACGCCTCAACGAGGAGGGTGGTCGTGAAGGGGTGTGCGCTATTGCTTTGCTGGAAAACGTAAATGGTGCAGTAAAGGTCACCCGTCAGGTTGATTTCCATCGCGGCCATGCGGTGATGGACAAGGCCTATGGCTGGGGCATGCGCTGGACCGCAGGCTCAAAATAATATTCATGGCGCAGTCATCTGGCTGCGCCTGTCGAGGAGAACTCAAATGCTTGAGTGGCTAAAAACAAATGCGACAGCGGCACGTGACAAGCTGACTACAGAGGTCAGCAAGTTTCGTAATCAAAAATTCATGGATGCGACCACGGCAGGTTGTGCATTGGTCGCGGCAGCCGATGGTGATATTTCCTCGGCGGAAAAATCCAAGATGGTCGGCTTTATTACTAACTCGCCCGAGTTGAAAGTCTTTGACCTCAAGGACGTGATCAACTCCTTCAACGATCACTGTGCCAAGTTCGAGTTCGATCAACAGATCGGTCGGGCTGAAGCGCTGAAGGTCGTTGGCAAGCTTAAAGGTAATGATGGCGCTGCTCGCCTTCTGGTCCGCGTGGTCTCTGCCGTTGGCGCATCGGATGGCAACTTCGATGACGACGAGAAAGCGGTATGTCGCTTGATTTGCCTGGAGCTGGATCTCAATCCAGCTGACTTTGACCTTTAAGGAACTCTAGACGTGGAAACACAAATTGGATTCCCACCGCTGACTATGGCGGTTTTCGTGGGGATCGCTGTTGGTGCGCTTCTCCTCGACATGATTACCCATCGTGGCGACAAGCCAATTTCACTGACCAAGGCATCCGTCTGGTCGGTGTTCTGGGTTGCAATCTCCCTGGCTTTCGCCGGCTTCCTGTATGTCCAGCATGGCCCTGAAGTTGCCAGCCTGTTTGTCACCGGTTATGCCCTTGAAAAAGTCTTGAGCGTGGACAACCTGTTCGTGTTCATGGCGATCTTCGCCTGGTTCAAAGTGCCGGATGGCTTGCGCCACCGGATACTTTACTGGGGCATTATCGGCGCCATCGTGTTCCGCGGGATCTTCGTCGCAATCGGCACCGGGCTGCTCGCATTTGGCCCTTGGGTCGAGATTGTATTTGCAGTGATCGTGGCCTGGACCGCCGTAATGATGCTGCGCGCCGGTGGTGACGACGAGGAAGAAGAGGATTACTCCAAGCACATTGCCTATCGCTTCGCCCAGAAGCTGTTTCCGGTATGGCCGAAGCTGTATGGCCATAACTTCTTCGTCTCGCGCAAGCATCTCGAGACAGAAATTCAGAAGCCTGAAAACGCAGGCATGACGCTAGCGGCTAAAGGCGCGATTTTCGCGACGCCATTGTTCCTGTGTCTGGTAGTCGTGGAAGTGTCCGATGTTTTTTTTGCATTCGACTCTGTGCCTGCGGTTATCGCGGTCAGTCGTGAGCCGCTGATCGTCTATTCGGCGATGCTGTTTGCGATCCTGGGTTTGCGCACCATGTACTTTGTACTGGAGGCCCTGAAACGCTACCTGGTCCATCTGGAGAAGGCGGTCATCGTGCTGCTGTTCTTCATCGCCGTTAAGCTCGGCTTGAATGCAACCGACCATATGTTCCATCACGGTTACACCATTGATGCCAACACCAGTCTGATGATCGTCATGATTGTCTTGGTCATAGGCGTCGTCGCGAGCTGGATCTTCCCCGGTAAGGAAGATGTACAGCCCGAAAACAACTGAGCAACAGTATTAACCATCCAGAAAGGAGCTTTACCCATGGCACTGACTCTTCAAAAAGGCGGTAACCTGTCACTCACCAAAACCGATGCGAGCTTGACCAAGCTGCTGATCGGTCTGGGTTGGGACCCACGCGCCACCGACGGCGCTGATTTCGACCTGGATGCCAGCGCCTTCCTATTGGGTGCTGACGGCAAGGTCCGTGGCGACGCCGACTTCATTTTCTACAACCAGCTGAAGAGCCAAGACGGCTCGGTTGAGCACACCGGTGACAACCGCACAGGTGCCGGTGATGGCGACGACGAAGTGTTGAAGGTCGACCTGAGTCGTGTCGCGGCTGATGTCGATAAAATTGCCTTCGTCGTGACCATCCACGATGCCGATTCGCGCAAGCAGAACTTTGGCCAAGTGGGCGGTTCGTTCATTCGCATCGTCAACGAAGTAACCAGTGCTGAAGTCGTGCGTTATGACTTGGCTGAAGATGCATCGACCGAAACCGCAATGGTTTTCGCAGAATTGTATCGCAACAACGGCGAATGGAAATTCCGCGCCGTTGGCCAAGGTTATGCGGGTGGCCTGAAAGCATTGGCCAACTCCTATGGCATGAACTTCTAAACAGTCGATGACTTGCTGGCGCCATTAATAGCGCCAGCGAGTTTTACCATTCAAAAAAGCTCGAATTTATTGCGCAAGGATTTTGCAAATGGCTATTAGTCTGTCCAAAGGCGGAAACGTCTCGCTGTCCAAGGAAGCACCAGGGTTGAGCGAAGTAGTGGTTGGCCTGGGCTGGGACCCACGCGTTACCGATGGCTCGCCATTCGACCTTGATGCTTCGGTTTTTATCGTCGGTGAGAACGGCAAGGTTCTCGAAGACGCAGGTTTCATCTTCTACAACAACAAGAAATCCGCCGATGGCTCGGTTGAGCACATGGGCGACAACCAGTCGGGTGAAGGCGAGGGTGATGATGAACAAGTCACCGTCAAGCTCAACGGCCTGGCTGCTGCTGTCAAGAAGCTGGTTTTCTCGGTGACCATCCATGAAGCGGATCAGCGCAAGCAGAACTTCGGTCAGGTTGCCAACGCCTACATTCGGGTGGTGAACAAGGCGGACGGCAAGGAGTTGGCGCGTTACGACCTGAGTGAAGATGCATCGACCGAAACCGCGATGATTTTCGGTGAAGTCTATCGTGCAGGTGACGACTTCAAGTTCAAGGCAATAGGCCAGGGTTTTGCGGGTGGATTGAAGCCATTGGCTGAAGCCCATGGCGTCAGCATCGCCTAAACGGCACGGTTGAACTGCAACAGTTCAGCCATTGTTTGCAGGTTTCATCCACTGAAACCTGCAGCTTGGGGCCTTGTCTTGAACGTGGTGTCAAACCACTTGGCCTGGTTCTTATCCTTCCCGGGTTGCCGGATCATTTACTCTGTTTTATCAGCCTCGCGCGGGAACAGCGGGTTGCCGCAACGATTGCAGAAGGCCGCATGGGGTTCGTGCACATCTTTCTTGCAGCTTGGGCATTCACGCTCCAGTAATTCGCCGCCATGCATGGCTGTGGCCAATTCAGCAGTGAAAATCCCGGTAGGCACGGCAATAATCGAATAACCGGTGATCATCACCAGGGTCGAAAGAAACTGCCCCAGCACTGTCTGTGGGACTATATCGCCAAAGCCTACGGTGGTAAGGGTCACCACCGCCCAGTAGATGCCTTTGGGGATGCTGGTAAAACCGTGCTCCGGGCCTTCAATGACATACATCAGGGTACCGAATACGGTGACGAGTATGGCGATGCAGGAGAAAAACACGATGATCTTCTGCTTGCTGCCACGCAGCGCGGTCATCAGGAAGTTGGCCTGACGCAAGTAGGGGCTGAGCTTGAGCACCCTGAAGACTCGCATCATGCGGATCACACGGACGATAAGCAGGTACTGCGCGCTGGGGAAGAACAGCGTCAACAAGCCGGGCAGGATAGCGAGCAGGTCGATCAAGCCATAGAAGCTGAAGATATAGCGCAAGGGTTTGGGCGAGCAGTAGATCCGCACCAGGTACTCCACAGCAAACAACGCCGTGAACATCCACTCCAGGCCAGACATCCAGGCCCGGTACTGGCTGTGTATGGCCTGGATGCTGTCGAGCATCACCACGATAAGGCTGGCGACAATGGTGACCAGCAGAATGTTGTCGAAACGTTGGCCGGCCGGGGTGTCGGTAAAGAAAATGATCCGGTAGATCCGGCGGCGCAAACTCAATGTGTTGTCCATGTGCTGCTGGCGTGCTCCCTTGATTGGCGATGATCGTCGCGTTGTAACAAGCGCTTTTCAGCCTAGGGAGTTTAGCCTGCCTGATGCAAGTATTGCGCGCACTCTGCTAGGGCTTGGTGTTGCGCAGGTCAATCTGCGTTGCGCTTTGTTTGAGCAGGCGCTGGCTGGCGCTGATTAGCCAGCAGGCGAGAATAAAGGGCATGGTCAGGGCGGGGAGTCCGAGTGCGGCGAAGCCGGGTTGCAATACAAGGGCCAGGAAAATCGCCAGCACTGGTAAGGCCATGTTGCGATTAACCTGGTTTACGGCAATGGCCGCCAGAACTGCATTGTATCCATACAGCCCAGCAAGGGCGCTGTGCTGTTCCCAGCCCAGGTAAAGCGCAAAACCCAGGCCGCAGGCTGAGCCGATTAACCCCCAGGCGGCGGCACGACTGTCCGCGACAAACAGGCCAAGCAACAGGCACAGGCCGGACAGCGGTCGCTCGATAAACAGCACTTGCCCCAGCCCACGGGCCATTGCCGCCAAGCTGTTGATCAGGTCCAGCGGTTGCGACTCGGCCATGGCGCCCGGTCGTAGTTGCAATTGCAAGGGCGTCGCCAGCTCGAGTAACAACCAGCTGATCAGGACAAAGGGAAATGTGAAGGCCGGCAACCATTGGTGATTACGCATCCGCGCCATCCAAGGTGCAAGCATCAGGCTCGACAGGCCGGCGCTGGCCATGATCAGCAACGGCAAGCTCGCCGACCATTGAAACTGCATGCTGATGAGCATGCCCAGCAGGATACCGTTGTAGCCATAAAGACCTTGTTCGATGTCGGCGCTGGCATAGCCCCGGCGCTGTGCGGTGAGCATGCTGCTTAATCCGCCGAGCAAGGCCCCGCCGAGCAATTCTGGCGCGCCAACTGCGATACCGAGCAAAATGAGCAAGCCGCAGCCTGGATCGGCTTGCAGGAATATCTGGCTGAAACCGCTGAGTAAGGCTCTGAAGCCGCGCAATGCAGGCGTGGGGAGTGGCCGGGTGGGCATCTGTCAAACCGCTCGGAGGAGTGTGCTGTTAAATCAAAAAACGCCCGCAGTTGCAGCTGCGAGCGTCAGGAGTTCATGTATGTGCGGCTTTTCAGCCTTAGGTGAACATCCCTGTCCGGTGGAGCCTTAAGATGTCCTTCCCTTGAGGCGCCGTGAAGCAAACAGGGGTGTTAATGCAGTGTTTCGATGCGCAGGCTATTGGTACTGCCGGGTTGGCCGAACGGTACGCCAGCGGTAATCACCACAGTATCTCCACGCTTGGCCATGCCTTGCGCCTGGGCGATTTCAAGTGCGGTACTGGTGATTTCCTCGACCTTGTGCAGGCGCTCGTTGACCACTGAATAAATGCCCCAGGCAAGGGTCAAGCGGCGCGCGGTATTGAGATTTGGCGTCAGGCTCAGGATCGGTGACTTTGGCCGTTCGCGAGAGGCGCGCAGGCTTGAAGCACCCGATTCGGTATAGTTGACCAGAGTGGCGACCGGCAAGATGGCGTTGATACGCCGGATCGCACAACTGATTGCATCCGATGCCGTGGCTTCGGCATTGGGGCGACTGACATCCAGCTGGGCTTGGAAGTCAGGCCCGTTTTCAACCTGGCGGATGATCTTGCTCATCATGCTGACCGCTTCCATCGGGTAGTCGCCCGAGGCGGTTTCAGCAGAGAGCATGACGGCATCTGCACCTTCGGCGACGGCATTGGCAACGTCAGTGACTTCGGCGCGCGTTGGTGCAGGGGAAAAACGCATGGACTCGAGCATCTGCGTGGCGACTACGACCGGGCGACCCAGCTGGCGGCAGGTGCGGATAATATCCTTCTGGATGCGCGGTACATTTTCAGCCGGTACTTCAACCCCCAGATCACCGCGTGCGACCATGATCGCATCGCACAACCTGGCGATTTCCTCAAGGTGCTCGACCGCCGATGGCTTTTCGATTTTAGCCATCAGGAAGGCTTTGTCCTGAATCAGCTCGCGCGCCTCGATGATGTCTTCCGGGCGTTGCACGAAAGACAGGGCGACCCAGTCGACGCCCAGTTCAAGGCCGAAGCTCAGGTCGCGACGGTCCTTCTCGGTCAGCGGGCTCAACTGCAAGACCGCCTCGGGCACGTTGACCCCCTTGCGGTCGCTCAATTCGCCGCCGGCAATCACCTGGGTGTCTACTGCATCCGCGTGTTTGGCGGTGACTTGCAAGCGCAGGCGACCATCGTCGAGCAGCAGGCTCATGCCCGGTTGCAGGGCTTCGATGATTTCCGGGTGCGGCAGGTTCACACGCTGGGCCGTACCCGGTGTTTTATCCAGGTCAAGACGCAGGCTGTCGCCGCGTTGCAGCATGACCTTGCCGTCGGCGAAGCGCCCGACCCGCAGTTTAGGGCCTTGCAGGTCCATCAGAATACCGATTGGGTAATTCAGCTGTTTTTCGACTTCACGAACCCAGTTGAAGCGTTCGGCGTGATCGGCATGCTCGCCATGGCTGAAGTTGAGGCGGAACAAGTTGACGCCTGACTCGACCAGTTGACGAATATCGTCAATGCCTTTGATGGCAGGGCCCAGTGTGGCAAGGATTTTTACTTTTTTGTCAGCAGTCATCAGTCGTTGCTCTCAAGAATCAAAATGGCGCGAAAGTCGTTCACATTGGTCCGGGTCGGTCCGGTCATGATCAGCTCATCGAGTGCTGCGAAGTAGCCGTAGCCATTGTTGTTGTCCAACTCGTCACTGGCGCTGAGATTTTGCAAGCCGGCGCGGGCGTAGCTGAAGGGCGTCATGATGGCGCCGGCGTTGTCTTCGGAGCCGTCGATGCCATCGGTGTCACCCGCGATGGCATAGACCCCCGGCATGCCTTTGAGGCTGTCGGTCAGGCTCAGCAGGAATTCGGCGTTGCGTCCGCCACGGCCGTTGCCGCGCACAGTGACCGTGGTTTCCCCGCCGGACAAGATGATGCATGGCGCTTTGATTGGTTGGCCGTGCAGGCGAATCTGCTTGGCGATACCGGCATGGACCTTGGCCACTTCCCGCGATTCACCCTCAAGATCACCCAGGATCAACACCGGGAAGCCGGCGGCCTCGGCCTTGGCAGCTGCTGCATCGAGGGACTGTTGCGGCGTGGCGATCAGCTGGAAGTGGCTGCGTGCAAGGCAAGGGTCGCCGGGCTTGACGGTCTCCGAACGTGGGTCTTGCAGCCATTGGCGGACATTGGCGGGAATCTCAATGCTGTAGCGAGCCAGGATCGCCAGTGCCTCGGCGCTGGTGCTGGGGTCGGCAACCGTTGGGCCCGAGGCGATGACAGTGGCTTCATCACCGGGCACATCGGAGATCGCGTAGGTGTTCACCGTGGCGGGCCAGCAGGCTTTGGCCAGGCGACCGCCTTTTATGGCGGAGAGATGCTTGCGCACACAGTTCATTTCACCAATGGTGGCGCCGGATTTGAGCAGGGCCTTGTTGATCGCTTGTTTGTCTTGCAGGCTGATGCCTTCGGCGGGCAGGGCGAGCAGGGAAGAGCCACCGCCAGAGAGCAGGAAAATAACCCGGTCGCTTTCAGTCAGGTTGCTGACCATCGCCAATACGCGCTTGGCGACACGTTCGCCAGCGTCATCCGGAACCGGGTGTGCAGCCTCGACAACTTCAATCTTCTGGCAGTTGGCGCCGTGCTCGTAGCGCGTCACAACCAGCCCCGAAACCTCGCCTTGCCACTCACGCTCGATCACCTCGGCCATGGCTGCGGCTGCTTTGCCCGCGCCGATGACAATGACCCGGCCACTGCGGTCATCGGGTAAATGGTCGGCCAACACATGACGAGGATGGGCCGCGTCGATGGCGGTGTTAAAGAGGTCACGCAACAGGTTTTGCGGGTCGATGGACATGGCAGACTCTCTCCGGGAGGCGGATTTGTTGTCGTTATCGGGGTGCGTACAGCTTGTCGATTGCAGTCCGCAGCCGTCACGCAAGACGACTCTGGACTGGAATCGACCCTCCCGGTTTGCAGGCCGTGACACCGCGCCCCGGGGAGGTCGAAAGGGTCAGGCGATTTGTCCAACCTACCTTGGACGCACCGCCTGATTTGTTGCTCTGTTGCACCCTTGAGCGGGCAAGTTTTACCTTGTCCCACCCAGGGGTGCAGATGTCGCTTTCGTAGGGCGGGTGAGGCTTTTTTCACCCACCATTTGTGCCAAGCAACATACGACTTGCCACAAATTGCTGCGGACAAGCTTCGCGGGGCATTACTTGTCGCGGATCGAGAAGTTGGCCATGTGCTCCAGGCCCTTGATCAGCGCAGAGTGGTCCCAGTTGCTGCCACCGATTGCCGCGCAGGTGCTGAACACTTGCTGGGCGTTGGCGGTGTTTGGCAGGTTGAGGCCCAGTTCGCGTGCGCCAGCCAGTGCCAGGTTGAGGTCCTTCTGGTGCAGGCTGATGCGGAAACCCGGATCAAAGGTGCCCTTGATCATGCGTTCGCCGTGTACTTCAAGGATCTTCGAGCCAGCAAAGCCACCCATCAATGCTTCACGTACCTTGGCTGGGTCCGCGCCGTTCTTGGCCGCAAACAGCAAGGCTTCGCCAACTGCCTGAATATTCAGCGCAACGATGATCTGGTTCGCGACTTTAGCGGTCTGGCCATCACCATTACCGCCAACGCGGGTGATGTTCTTACCCATGGACTGGAACAGCGGCAGGACGCGCTCAAAGGCTTTTTCACAGCCACCGACCATGATCGACAAGGTCGCTGCCTTGGCGCCCACTTCACCGCCGGACACTGGCGCGTCCAGGTAAGCGGCGCCGGTTGCCTTGATCTTTTCAGCAAAGGTCTTGGTCGCGCTTGGCGAGATCGAGCTCATGTCGATCACAACCTTGTTCGGGCCTACGCCATCGGCAACGCCGTCCTTGCGGAACAGCACGTCTTCAACATGCGGGGTATCCGGAACCATGACGATGATGAATTCAGCTTCCTGCGCCACTTCCTTTGGATTGGCCAGGGCGATGGCGCCTGCGGCGACCAGGTCAGCGGGGGCTTCGTCGTGGTGGGTAGAAAGAAACAGTTGGTGACCTGCTTTTTGCAGGTTTTCGGCCATGGGCTTGCCCATGATGCCAGTACCGAGAAATCCGATTTTAGCCATGACAGTGCTCCTTAGATTGCGTTGTGCGCCTTCATCCAGCCGAGGCCGGCAGCGGTGGTGGTGGCTGGCTTGTATCCCCAGCCAATCCAGCCCTGGTAACCAATGCGGTCCAGGTGTTCGAACATGAAGCGATAGTTGATCTCGCCGGTACCCGGCTCGTTGCGGCCCGGGTTGTCGGCCAGCTGTACGTGATTGATTGCAGCAAGGTTGTCGCTCACAGTGCGGGCCAGATCGCCTTCCATGATCTGCATGTGATAGATGTCGTATTGCAGGTACAGGTTGCTGCTGCCGACTTTGTCACGAATCGCCAGGGCTTGGGCCGTGGTGTTGAGGTAGAAGCCTGGGATGTCACGGGTGTTGATCATTTCCATGACCAGCTTGATACCGGCATCAGCCAGCTTTTGGGCGGCAAACTTGAGGTTGTCGACAAAGGTCTGCTCGACAGTGGCGCAGTCATAACCTTGCGGACGAATACCGGCCAGGCAGTTGATTTGGCTGTTGCCCAGTACTTTTGCGTAAGCAATTGCGGTGTCTACACCCGCGCGGAATTCCTCAACCCGATCCGGGTGGCAGGCGATGCCACGCTCACCCTTGGCCCAGTCTCCGGCGGGCAGGTTGAACAGCACTTGTTCAAGCTTGTTGTTGTCGAGTTCGACTTTGATGTCGCCCGCGGCGAAGTCGTACGGAAACAGATACTCAACACCGCTGAAACCGGCATCGGCGGCGGCAGCGAAACGCTCCATGAAATCCACTTCAGTGAACAGCATGCTCAGGTTGGCAGCGAAACGAGGCATAAATGACTCCTCTGGTTTTGCTCCCTCTCGGTGGAGAGGGAGGTTTTTATCAGCAATTAGCGGTTCTTTAGTCGAGCATGGAGATGGCAGTCGGTGCGTCCGCACCGCGAGCCGCCAGCTCTTCAAACTCATTGATCGCGTTGATCTCGGTACCCATGGAAATATTGGTTACGCGCTCCAGAATCACTTCAACCACAACCGGCACGCGGTGCTCTTCCATCAGGGCCTTGGCCTTGGCGAATGCAGCTTGCAGGTCGTCAGGCTCGAATACGCGAATGGCTTTGCAGCCCAGGCCTTCAACCACTGCAACGTGATCGACGCCATAGCCATTGAGTTCAGGGGCGTTGATATTCTCGAACGCCAGCTGTACGCAGTAATCCATCTCGAAGCCGCGCTGCGCCTGGCGAATCAGGCCCAGGTAGGAGTTGTTCACTACTACGTGGATGTACGGCAGGTTGAATTGCGCACCGACAGCCAGTTCTTCAATCATGAACTGGAAGTCATAGTCACCGGACAGCGCGACAATGTTGCGGCTTGGATCCGCCTTGGCCACGCCCAATGCCGCCGGCACTGTCCAGCCGAGCGGACCGGCCTGGCCACAGTTGATCCAGTGGCGTGGCTTGTAGACATGCAGGAACTGCGCGCCCGCAATCTGCGACAGGCCAATGGTGGTGACGTAGCAGGTGTCCTTGCCGAAAAACTCGTTCATTTCCTCGTAAACGCGCTGCGGTTTTACCGGCACGTTTTCAAAGTGAGTCTTGCGCTGCAGGGTGCGCTTGCGCTCACGGCAGGCATCGACCCATGTGCTGCGATCCTTGAGCTTGCCTGCCGCTTTCCACTCGCGAGCCACCGCCAGGAAGGCGTCCAGTGCCGCACCCGCATCTGAAACAATGCCCAGGTCCGGGTTGAATACACGGCCGATTTGGGTGGGCTCGATATCAACGTGGATGAACTTGCGACCTTCGGTATAGACCTCGACTGTGCCGGTGTGACGGTTAGCCCAGCGGTTGCCGATACCGAATACCAGGTCGGACTCCAACAAGGTGGCGTTGCCATAGCGGTGCGAGGTCTGCAGGCCGACCATGCCAACCATCAGCTTGTGGTCGTCCGGAATAGAGCCCCAGCCCATCAATGTCGGGATAACAGGCACGCCAGTCAGTTCGGCGAACTCAACCAGTTTGTCAGCGGCGTCTGCATTGAAAATACCGCCGCCGGCAACCAGTAGCGGGCGGTCCGCCTCATTGAGCATGGCCAGGGCTTTTTCAGCTTGCACGCGGGTAGCGGCAGGCTTGGCCAGTGGCAGGGGTTCGTAAGCGTCGATATCAAATTCAATCTCGGCCATCTGCACGTCAAATGGCAGGTCGATCAGCACCGGCCCTGGACGGCCCGAGCGCATTTCGTAGAAAGCTTTCTGGAAAGCACGCGGCACCTGGCCAGGTTCCATCACCGTGGTTGCCCACTTGGTGACTGGCTTGACGATGCTGGTGATATCAACAGCTTGGAAATCTTCTTTGTGCATACGTGCGCGCGGCGCTTGGCCGGTGATGCACAGGATCGGGATGGAATCAGCGCTGGCTGAGTACAAGCCAGTCACCATGTCGGTGCCTGCCGGGCCGGAAGTACCAATGCATACGCCGATATTGCCAGCGTTGGTGCGGGTATAGCCTTCGGCCATGTGCGAAGCGCCTTCAACGTGACGGGCCAGGACGTGGTCGATACCGCCAACTTTGTTCAGTGCTGCGTACAGCGGGTTGATTGCAGCGCCGGGGATGCCAAACGCGGTGTCAACACCTTCGCGACGCATCACCAGTACGGCGGCCTCGATTGCTCTCATTCTGGCCATTTCTTGTGCCTCTTTTATTGTTAAATTGTATACAAGTTGCTGTGGCCTGATTCTATTCATGACATGACTTTGTGGTCAACTATTTTTGAGTAGATAGGAGTTTTAAGTGGATTCTCTTTTAAAACGGACGTTTTAAAGCAGGATTTCGCACGATTAGTTAGCAAGCTTATAAGTTGTATACAATCTTAAAATAAATTGTATTTAGGTGTTGAGTTTTTTGTATCTGGTGCGATAGTGAAAACGATTTTTGATTGTCTTACCGATCTGGTGGGTTTGTAGGGCGTTTCTTCTATTTCGTTCTTGATAAGGATGGCTTTGCCATGAACAACTTGACCCTGGACATTGCTTCAACCATTAGCCAGCGGGCGCTCGCGATCGCCCGCGAAATCAAAACCGCACCCCTGACGGTTGCCGTGCTGGATGCGGGCGGGCACTTGATCAGCCTGCAGCGCGAAGACGGCGCCAGCTTGCTGCGCCCGCAAATTGCAGTCGGCAAGGCTTGGGGGGCACTGGCGTTGGGCAAGGGGTCGCGAGCCATCGCGCTTGACGCTCAACAGCGCCCGGCATTTATCGGCTCGGTCAATAATCTGGCGGATGGCAACCTGGTGCCTGCGCCGGGTGGGGTGCTGATTCGCAGCAGCGGCGGTGTGATTCTCGGGGCAATCGGAATTACCGGCGACACCTCCGATATTGACGAGCAATGTGCGGTTGGCGCTGTCGAATCGGCGGGTCTACAGGCAGATGCTGGCGCTGCAGCTTAGCGGAATTGCAGGTCGATGCGTTGGCATCGACCTGCCTTAGTGGTGGTTCAAGCTGCTGTGCAAGGCGATGTCCCACGGGGGAACCGGGCCAAAGCGCGATTTCAGGAACTCCAGCAGCAGCTTGCTTCGCGAGCCGGTTTCACGGTCCAGGCGCAGGGCATAGATGCCGCTGGGCTCGGGCGCTGGAAGCCCTCCATCACAGAACAGCGGGACCAGTTCGCCACGCAGCAAATGCTCGCTGATCAACCAGGTTGGCAAGTGGGCGATACCAAGGCCGGATAGTGCGCTGAAGAGTAAGGTCTCAGCATTGTTGGCGGTCATGCGCATGCGTTGGGGCTTGAATATATTGAGTTTGCCATCTTGTTCGAAGCGCCAGGCGTAGGGCGGCGCCAGGCTGTCCCAATCGAGGCCGTCGTGTTCAATCAGCTCGCTGGGCTTGCGTGGTACGCCGTGCTGCTCAAGGTAGTCGGGGCTGGCGCAGACAATCCGCACCAAGGGCGACAGTGCGGTGGCGACCAGGCGCGTGTCTTGCAACGGACCTATGCGCAATACCACATCCACCTCTCCCAAATGCGCGCCGTGGAGGTCGACAAAGCTGTCGATCAGGCGCAACTGCACATCCAGCCCAGGGTAGGCCAGCAGGAAGTCGGCAATCGCCGGGGCCAGGTGCCGGCGGCCAAAGGGCGAGGGCGCGTCAATGCGAATCAGGCCTTCAGGCTCGCTGCTCAGTGATACCGCTTCGGCGCGGGCCAGGTTCAGTTCATTGAGGATGCGCTTTGCCCGTTCGGCGAAGGCGGTCCCGGCCGGGGTTACCCGTACTGCGTGAGTGGTGCGGCTGAACAGGCAACTGCCCAACGACTGTTCCAACGCATCAATGCGTCGGGCTACAGCTGAGGGGGTCAGTGGGTGACGTCTTGCGGCTGCCGAAAAGCTGCCGGTTTCGAGCACGTCAAGAAAGATGACCAGCTGATGGGTGAGGGCGTCGGGATTCATATCAAGCTCGCTTGTGCGAATTATGCATAGCCATTGTGCGCTGCTGTGCGTTTCCAGAGTGGTGCCAAGGCTATAGCATGCGCAGCATCTTCACCAGAATGCAGAGATTTATGAGCCTGTTTGATTTTGCGATAAACGTTGTATTGGGTGCCATGCTCGGCTCGCTTGGCGGCTTGTTCGGTATTGGCGGCGGGTTGATCGCTATCCCGGCGCTGGGGATCCTGTTCGGTCTCGATCAGCAATTGGCCCAGGGCACAGGCCTGGTCATGGTTGTGCCAAACGTATTATTGGCACTCTGGCGCTACCACCAACGCAACCGTATCGATATTCGCCATGCCTTGATGCTGGCCGTCAGCAGCTTTTGTTTTGCGCTGCTCGGTGCCGGGTGGGCTGTCAATATCGATGCAGAACGCATGCGGGTTGGCTTTATTGTGTTTTTGTTGGTCCTGGCGGCGTACAACGTTTCGCGCTTGTTCTACCGCCCGGTGCCGGGCAGTACTCAATTGCGTTACCCCTGGCCGTGGCTGGGCGTGCTGGGTGGTGGAGCCGGTTTACTGGGCGGTTTGCTTGGTGTCGGCGGGGCCGTGGTGGCCACACCGGTATTGACCAGTGTATTTGGCACCACGCAGGTCGTTGCCCAGGGGTTGTCGCTGGCGCTTGCTGCGCCCAGCACCGCAGTGACCCTGGCAACCTATGGTTTGCACGGGCACGTTGACTGGATGATGGGCTTGCCGCTGGCCATTGGCGGTTTGCTTAGCATCAGCTGGGGAGTGAGACTTGCCCACGCCCTGCCGGAACGGGTGTTGCGGGCCATGTTCGCGGGCTTCCTGGTGGTCTGTGCGGTGCTGCTCGCGTTTAAAGTTTAAAGCCTTCGATGATGTGCTCGGCCAGTGTTTCGGTTACTGGGGAGTGATGGCTGTTATTGCGCAATAACACGATACTGGCCATGGGCATTGCGGGCAGGCCTTCATGTTCGCCGAGAATACGCATGTTGGGCGTGATCAGGCTCTGCAATTGCGCGGTGATAGCGAGTCCGGCACTGACCACCGCCATGATGGCTGACAGGCTTGGGCTGGTGTAGGCAATGCGGTACTCGCGTTCAATCGAGTCCAGGGCATTGCAGGCCCATGAGCGGCAAAAACATTCGGAGTTGAACATTGCCAGGGGCAGCGGCGTTTGTTCATGGGGATTGAACCCTTCCGCCTCGGCCCAGACGATACGTTCCTGGCGCAATAGCTGGCCAATTTCGGTGCCCGGCTCGCGGGTGACAATGGTCAGGTCCAGATCCTGGCGTTGCAGCAACTGGAATGACGGTTCGCAGTGCAGCTCGACCTGGATCAGCGGGTATGCCTGGGCAAAGCGCGAGAGAATCCCGGGCATAAAGCGCATCACGTAGTCATCTGGCGTGCCAATGCGCACTGAACCGACCATATGTGGCTCGCGCAAGGTGGTCATCACCTCACCATGCAGTTTGAGAATCCGCCGCGCATAGCCCAGCAATACATGGCCTTCGGCAGTGAGACTGAGTTGACGACCATCGCGCTGGAACAGCGGGCGCTGCATCACATCATCCTCAAGGCGCTTCATTTGCATGCTCACCGCCGATTGGGTGCGATTCACCACCTCGGCGGCCCGGGTAAAACCGCCGTAATCGGCAATGGCGACGAAGGTACGCAACAATTCGCCCCCGCCGTAATCGGCAATGGCGACGAAGGTACGCAACAATTCGCTGTCGATGCTGGGGTAGTTGGCCATTGATCAATCCTGGAGATGTATTGCATAAGAAACATTCGTTGGATTGATCATAGGGCAAGTTGGAGACTGTCGCCATCCCCAAAGGAGGGCGACAAAATGAAAGCTCAAAAAGGTTATGCAATCGCAGCTGTATGGTCGGTAAAAGGCTTGTCGGTTCGTGCTTATGCGCAGCTCGCCTGGGCGCAGGTCAAACGCTGGAATCAACTGGCAAAAGAGCGTCAGCAACTGGCGGCATTGGGTGATGAGGCACTTAAAGACATTGGTTTGAGTCGCGCCGATGTCATGCAGGAAGTCGAGCGCCCATTCTGGGACGATCCGTTCAAGCACCGCTCTTGATGGACACTGACCCGCCTGAACAGGCGCACCTTTCTAAAACGGCTGCGTCTGTTCAGCCAGGCGCTGGTCAGCTAGGGTAAGGCGCTCAGCCGTGGAGAGCCCCATGCCCGAAATCCAATCTCTATCACTCAAGCAGGCACGCCGACTGGTGTTGGCCGCCCAAGGTTTTAATGCACGGCAACCTAAAACGGTGAAAGCCGCTCACCTCAATGCCACAATCGAGCGCCTGGGCCTGGTGCAAATTGATTCGGTCAATGCGCTGGTGCTTTCGCACTCCCTGCCGTTGTATTCACGCCTTGGCCATTATTCCCAGGCGCTGCTTGAGCAAGCGGCCTGGAGTTCTGGACGCCAGCGTAAATTGTTCGAGTATTGGGGCCACGAGGCTTCCTTGATGCCCCTGTCGTTCTATCCGCTGATGCGCTGGCGAATGCAGCGTGCGGAGCGGGGTGAGGGCATCTACAAGCAATTGGCCAGCTTTGGCCGTGAACAACAGCCCTTGATCCGTGCGGTTTTGCAGTCGGTCAGGGAACGCGGGGCGTTGGGCGCTGGCAGCCTGGCTGCGGGTGACAAGTCAAAAGGGCCCTGGTGGGGCTGGAGCGATGAAAAACATGCGCTGGAATGGTTGTTCGCTGCCGGGCATGTCACCGTCGCCGGGCGCAATGGTTTCGAGCGTCTATACGATTTGCCGGAGCGGGTTTTGCCTGCTGCTGTGCTTAATCACGCAGAGGTGGATGAAGCCACTGCGCAGCGCCAATTATTGATGCATTCGGCGCAGGCCCTCGGCGTTGCCAGCGAGATTGACCTGCGCGACTATTTTCGCCTGGACCCACGTGACAGCAAGGCGCGTATCGGCGAATTGCTTGAGTCTGGCCAGTTGACAGAGGTCGCCGTGCAAGGCTGGAGCAAGCCAGGCTATCACCCGGGCACTGAGTTGAAAATTCCACGCAGGGTGGTGGCAAGTGCGTTGCTGTCGCCGTTTGACTCACTGGTTTGGCAGCGCCAGCGTACTGAGCGCCTGTTTGATTTTCGCTATCGCCTGGAAATCTACACGCCCCAGCACAAACGGGTCTATGGCTATTACGTGCTGCCGTTTCTACACAGCGAACAACTGTGCGCACGGCTGGACCTGCGTGCCGAGCGCGCCAAGGGTTGCCTGGCCCTGCACGCGCTGCACAGCGAGGATGGTGGGCTGGATGATGGCACCATTGTGGCCATGGCAGAGCAATTGCAGAACATGGCGGCATGGCTGGGCTTGTCGCATGTGGTGGTCAATTGTCGGCGACCCGAGGCAGTGCGTTTGCGAGCCCGGTTGCAGGGTAGCCCGTCGGCGTTCGATTAATCAGGCGGTAATTCGGCTACAATGCGCGGCGAAATTGACCACGAGAGCCCGACTATGTCCGACTGCCAGACTCCAATCATTGTTGCTTTGGATTTTCCGACCCGTGATGCCGCTTTAGCCTTGGCTGATCAGCTCGATCCTAAGCTATGCCGGGTCAAGGTCGGCAAGGAACTGTTCACCCGTTGTGGTCCAGAAATCGTTTCGGCGCTGGGCAATAAAGGCTTTGAAGTATTCCTCGATCTCAAATTCCACGACATTCCCAACACCACAGCCATGGCCGTCAAGGCCGCCGCTGAGATGGGCGTGTGGATGGTCAACGTTCATTGCTCTGGCGGCTTGCGCATGATGAGTGCCTGCCGCGAAACCCTCGACAGCTTGAACGGTGCCAAACCCTTGCTGATTGGGGTGACCGTGCTGACCAGCATGGAGCAGCAGGACCTGGCTGGCATCGGCCTTGATGTCACGCCCCAGGAGCAGGTGCTGCGCCTGGCCGGTCTGGCACAACAGGCGGGTATGGATGGCTTGGTCTGCTCGGCCCAGGAGGCGCAAATCCTCAAGCAGCGTTTTGCCCAGTTGCAACTGGTCACGCCCGGTATCCGTCCAGCGGGCAGCGCCCAGGATGACCAGCGCCGTATCCTGACGCCAAGCCAGGCCATGGCGGCGGGGTCGGACTACCTGGTAATTGGCCGGCCAATCAGCCAGGCGGCCAACCCCGCACAAGCGTTGATTGATGTTGTCGCCGAGCTGTCTTAACCGCTGCATGTTCCACGGGTAATCAATATGCATCCTGCTGCTGAAGATTCGCCGCTGGGTAAATCCAGCGAGTACATCGCCACCTACACGCCGTCGTTGCTGTTTCCAATCCCGCGCGCGCCCAAGTGGACCGAGCTGGGCCTGAGCGCCGACACCTTGCCTTACCAAGGTGTGGATTTCTGGAACTGTTTCGAACTCTCCTGGCTGTTGCCAACGGGTAAGCCGGTGGTGGCCATTGGTGAGTTTGCAATCCCGGCTGACTCCCCGAACATCATCGAATCAAAGTCATTCAAGCTGTACCTCAACTCGTTGAACCAGAGCGTTTTTGCAAGCACGGCTGAGCTGGTCGAGGTAATCAGCAAGGACTTGTCCGCCGCTGCCGGCAAACCGGTTTTGGTCAAGGTGCGCAGCCTTGATGATGTGGCCGCCGATGGCGTCTCATCGCTGCCGGGCTTGTGCATTGACGATGCCGACATCAGCATCAGCAACTACGAGCAGCCACAGCCCGAGCTGCTGCGTTGTGATGCGCAACGCGTGGTTAGCGAAACCCTGTACAGCCATTTGCTCAAATCAAATTGCCCGGTCACCGGACAGCCGGACTGGGGCACAGTGGTCATCGAGTATCGTGGCCCGGCCCTGGATCAAGGCAGTCTATTGGCTTACCTGGTGAGTTTCCGCCAGCACGCCGATTTCCACGAGCAGTGCGTCGAGCGGATCTTTCTCGATATCCAACGTCTGCTCAAGCCGGATTCATTGACTGTATATGCGCGTTATGTGCGTCGCGGCGGCCTGGATATCAATCCTTATCGCAGCACCGGGCCGATCAAGCCTGACAATCGGCGACTGGTTCGCCAGTAAGCAAAAAGCCCAGCGAATGCTGGGCTTTTTTGGGGCTGGCGAGCGACCTTGGTAGTGGCGCCGTCTTATCAGGCATATTTAACACGGTAAATATGCAGATGGTTTACCGGGTTCTGGTGGACAGGCTAGGTGTTGTTGCACCCTAGACGTTTCTCGGTTCAGATGCCCATGTTGGCCAGGCTCTGCACAATATTGCGCAGGGTGCCCGCCAGGGTCGGGTGGCTGACTTCAAAGCGCTCAACCGCGAGGTTTACGCCATCAACAAGGGTTGCATCAGGCGCAGCTGCGGCTTCGCGCGCCAGTTGCAGTTCGATCTCCTGAGACAGAACGTAGAGTTCCGCGCGCTCTTGTTCGCTCAGTGGCGAGTCTTGAGACAGCTGCGCACGCAGCTCATCGAGTTGCTGCTGCAAACGGCTAGCAGGCATATGACGCTCCCTTTTCAAATAGTTAAAGCAATAGACCTTAGGCAGTCGCGAAAAATCCATGGCAATGGGGAACTCCTGCCAAAGGTGCGGAAAAACGATCGGGGCGCGCTCGACGTTCACCCCTTGGGGGCCGCAGCAAGGGCTGCGCCAGTCATGCCTGGCGCAGTATTTTCAGGGATTCCTTAACCTGAGCATAACCCACCAGCCGTTGCTTTGCTTGTCCGGCATCAAGCTTTGTCACAATTTATACAGGTGTTGGAGACCTGTACTCAGTTTGCGGCAAGCAGGGCCTGTTCTATGCGTGGATAGAAATACTCGAGGTCTGGGGTCTTCATCTGCGGGTCCTTGCCCATGTCGTCCAGGCGTCGCAAGGTCAGTGCGTCCTGTGCATAAGGCGCGCGCAGGAAGGCCTCTATCTCGCGATCATTGAAGGGGCCGCCCTGGAGTTGCAGGCTATGGCGTGACGCATCTGACAACGCTGCGTGGTACTGCGGGTCGACTGCGCATAAATAGCGCTTGGCGGCGACATGCAGGCGAATGGGTTGCCAGACCGAGTCGGCAAACAGTGCGCGCAACAACTCGGCGCCGCGCTCTTCATGGCGCATGTCTTCGTCCAGGCCGCTGTCAGGGTCATGGAGCAAGTGACCGATATCGTGCAGCAGTGCGGCGACAATCAAGCTGTTGCGACAGCCTGAGCGTTCGGCAAAGGTTGCGCACTGCAGCGCATGTTGGGTCTGGCTGATCTCTTCGCCATAGGGCAGGTTGCCGCGGTCTGCGAACAAAGTGCTGATTTGCTTGGTAAATTGTGTCAGGCACAGGCTCATGGCCGTTCTCCCTTGAGCCTACGAAGATTAAGATCATTCAAGCATGGGCCCAGCTCAGTAAGTTGATCAGTCACGGCATGGGCGCCAAGTCGGTAAAGCTCCAGGGTCGCCTGGGCGCGCAGTTGCTCGCGTTCAGTGGCTTCAAGTGCCTGCCAGTCGCCCAGGGCCTTGCCGCAGAGTTGCCCGCAGGCTGCCAAGCCGATGGTCCACAGGCCTGCATTGAGGCCCGCCTGGAGTAAACGCGGCTCGCTACTTATGAGCACGCAGCCGTCGAGTCGATTGACGTTCAGGGCCATCAATGCTTGCCAGCAGGCATCGGGTGCAGGCCAGGCGCGAGCAGGGCGGTTACCGGCCTTGATCCACTGGGGCAGTTGGCTGCTCAGTTGGGTGCAGGCCTGATCGGGCAATTCATCAAGCCAGGCGCAGGGCACTTTGTGCTGGTGCAGGTCATTGAGCAGTTCATGGGCGCCAGGGGCCAGTTCGGCATGGCTGGCTAAATCAGTGCTGGTGTCCGTGCCCGAGCCAAGGCTGGCTGATTGTGCGCGGGCACCAAAATCGACCAGGCAACCGCTCAGGCCGAATAAAACCGCTGTGAATTGAGGGGGAGTCGCTGGCGCGTTCATTCCGTCGTCCTTGAAATGGTCTAGTCCAGAGTCTAAACAGCCAAGGTGACGAGGGGATGAACGCTATATGACAGTATTAAGTCGCCGCGCCAGCGCTCAGCGCGCTGAGTTGGTTGCGCAAGTGCTCGGGCAGGGGCACGGAAGTATTATGCGCATGGTCGACCCAGACCAGCTTGCAGTGGCCTTCGCCGTACGTGATCTCAGGGGCTTCAAGGGTCGTCAAGCGATGCTCCAGCACCAGGCTGCTGCGGCCTATTGCGCCTAAAAACAGCTCGATCTTGACTGTGGCAGGGTGGGTGACCGGTTTCAGGTAGGTGTGCAGTGTTTGCAATACCACAGGTGCGATGGTGCCGCTGTTGAGGCTGATACCGGCGCATTCGAACCAGGCGACCCTGGCTTCTTCCAGGTATTGCAAGTACAGGGTGTTGTTAATATGGACTATGGTTTACCTATTATGCGAATGAGCTTTGAGCCGCTGCATAGGACTAGTGCAGCTTCTGTCTGGTTGAGATTTGCAGGTATGCTCTAATGGTCTAGGTAAGTCGTTGCTCAGCGGCTTCTAACTGCCATAGAGGGCAAGCATGAAACTACCCACTGATCTTGAGATTCTCAACGCTATTTATGAAATGTATTTAGACACTTATCAAAGCTACGTGACTGACGGAAATAATGACCGCCAGTCAAAGATACATGTGCCAATCGACTGTAAAGCCGTGGCAAGAAAGCTAAAAACTGATAACGACATAATCTTTATTCGTCTCGACTCCGTGATGGAGCAGCGATATAGCTACCGGCGAGATGATGGTAGTAAGGTTGCTTTCTTCTCTTTTAGGCTCGGCAAAGAGAGTAAGTGTATTAATTTTCCCTTGATGGCTGCGGTTCTTTCAGAGATGCGAGCGGAATCACGCAAGGCATGGTTGGGCATAAGGCTTTCTACCTTTGCTGTGGTCATTTCCATTGTTGGTGTAATTGTTCAGGTGCTTTCATTCAATTAAATAGCAGTAAAAACCATCTTTCAATACAAATACTTGACTATACAGTCAGGAATTTAGCACCCCTGAATCACTAGGCTAGGCTACAAGCCCCGAGTTCTGTATACACGATTGTGTACAATCAGGCACCCCCGTGCCCCTACCGCCCTCTAGTTGCGATAAGCATTCACATTTACCAAAACCTCCTGAGAGGCCGTATAAGCCACGATAGAGGCTTAGATATACCCTTGCATAGGTTTTATTGAGAGTGTCGCCTGCGTGAGCTTATAGAGGCTCTGAGAGGCTTAGAGGTGTCTTACTGTAGGCTTTGATCACAGAGTGATTATAAAGTCAATATCTGCTTCTTTAGAAATGCGTGTATAGTTTGTTGCCCATTAAATAATCCGACGAACGGTCGTGCGCCTGAAAACATTGTATTCAGTGCTTTACAATCTTTTTTCAGAAAGTGCTTGACAGGGATACTCATAAAGTGCTTGACAAATCAGGGTTCTCGTGGTAAGATATAGGTATGAAGTAGAAAAGTTTTAGTAACTTTCTCACCCGCAAAAGTTTAATTCGAGCGCTTCTCCAGCGCTTGACGTATGGCCTGAGTTTCCTTGCTCAAGATTGGGGCCATACAACGACATAGCAAGTTCCAATCACTATGAGGACGCTGTGTCATTTAGCGCCAGATTCTAGACATATCTCAGGCGCTACTTATTCCAACTCTCAGTTAAATAATTGATCGTTAAAACAAAACAACTCTGGTTGTGCCTCCTGTTCGAAAGTGCCCACCTTAGACGTGGGTTTTCTTTTGTCTAGGATATACAGTCATTCAAACATTAAAAGGGGGAATGCATGGCATTCATCACGAAAAAACATTGCCTATGTGGGTGTGGGCAAACGTTCAGTACAACCAACCCAAAACGTAATTATTTAAACTCCGCGTGTCAGGTCAGACACTACAGAGCGAAACAAAAAGAGCAACACCAAAAACTTCATGGGCAACAAGAGGGCACAAATGCACAAATGCGTATGTTACCAATGTAATAAAACATTCCAAGACAAAAAGAAGAATCGAAAGTTCTGTTCAAAAACCTGTTTCGGTTTACACCGTGTCAAACTGATTGAGGCTGGCTTGAAAGAGGGTTGCACTAATGCACCTCTCAAAGACTAAAGCCCGTAAGAATTGCCCTACGTGTAAGGGTAAGTTTCATCCAGCTAGAGCAACAGTTAAATACTGTAGTGCTTCATGTAAGAAAACAGCCGCTAATAAACGACAGGCCAAGAAACAAGAAGTAGGCTTTCAAACTACAGCTTTCGGTAGTTGGTTAGTTGGTCAGTGTCGAAGAGCTGGGACAGTTCAAATACTTCAAGGCTTCGATATTAATGACTTATATAAAGTCTGGGCTAGGTGTCGCAAAGCCAACGGCTTTAATGTCAGTGAAGATGATCCGTCCCCTAAGTTTGAAATAAGTCACATTGCACCAGTCACAGCAGTTGGTGCAATTGGGACACTTCACCCTAATAACTTGGTTATCGCACCGGCTTATTACAATCGTTCACGTTGTAACAACTGGGATAATAAATCAGGTGTATGGCTCAGACCGATTGACTTGTTGCCCACTTGGAAAGTTTACCCAGAACTAACAGCTAAGGAAGTGGCTGAAAAGATTGTCAAGTTCAACCCTGTTGGTTTTAGTGCCCTCGTATCAAATGTTAAGTTGGCAGCCTCCTTTAGAGTTAAGATGATTAACACTCTTATGAAAACTGGCTTGTTTCAACTGCGTCAATTACAGGCTCAGCCCTATGAGAGTCTTGTTGCTCTTTATGAGGTGCTACAGACTACTAAGCAAACTGAGGGTAAAAAGATTTATCGCCTCGACAGGCTCACATCTTTTGAAGTCTACCAGTCAGAATGTCAGCGTTTGGAAGTTGAAGGCGTTGATGATTACAACTTGTTTTCTAGGTGCGAGACTGAATGCTGGGATCATCTCCACGGTGGCATTCTAACTGTCTATTTTGATGGCTTGAACTTTTAAAAAGAAAGCACGTCACTAGTCGGAGAATCCTAGACAATTTTTCAGCCTCTAGCCTTAGTCTCCCGTGGCTTTGCTCCCCGCTAAGGGTACTAAAAAACAAGGCATATTCTGAGTGTTTCTAGGTTATTCCGACACTCTCCCGTAAAGCCCCCCTCAGACTATCACCGCCTTAAACCAAACATTCAGCGAGCCTCACAGACAGAGTGTGGAGCAGGCTGAATGCTTGGTAATAAGTCGGTGATAACAAAACACGACAAGCAACAAAGAAAGCAGGACAGGAACAATATGAGAAATGAATTATTTAGTGATCCACAAACCAAGTAACACAGTGACAGGCGTTGTCACTTCAAGCAAGACGCCAACAGAAACACCCTCAAGTAGATTTATCTTAGCCAGCGATAAGGTGTTAGACACCTTCTTTAAGCTCAAGGCTAAATCCCCAGACCGAGCAGTTGAACTAGGCCAGTTAATGCTGGTGTCTGATTATGTCCGTGATGTAGTGGCAGACGGCAAGTCTGGCACAACTTCGATACTAAAACCTCGTATACGCTATTAACGACTTTATTGGCCTGTAGCCCCATTAAAATAGCCAACCCTAACTACCCTATGTCTTGCATGTTTTGCACCTCTACAGCCTTAGTGCCACGTGGCCTCAATATACGGAATTTAGCTTTTCCTAGCTTAGTTCCAATAGAAACACCAAACAACAGGAGAAACAACCAATGACAATGAAATATGAAACATTTGTTCCACGCCAGTTTGATCAAAAAGAACTAGATAGACGTGTGAAACAAGCACAACTTAAAGTTAGCCCAACAAAGTTATTTACAACGTTCAGCTTTGCAGATGCGCTAACACAGATTGAATCCCTAACTGCTGAAGGTTGGAAGTTAGATATTAAGGGCTATACACCCGTAGCAATACCAATGGGCATGAGCTTTGATCTACAGTGGTTAATGGTGAAGCCTGCAAAGCTACTAAAAGCTGAACAACTTGAAGCAGCTTCAAAAGCTGAACTTGAATACAAAGCTGAACTAGAAGCTGAACAACAATTAGCCGTAGAAAGAATGACAGCCCGTTTAATCGGTGAATCCAAAGACAGAGAAGCAAAAGAACAAGCCACAGCCGAAGAGCAAGCAAAGTTAGATGCAATTGCTCAAGCAAAACAAATTTTAGGAGTCGCATAATGCCTCTACACAAAGACTTTTTATTAAAAACACCAGCCACAAGCAAGCCAGAAACAAACAAGCCAAGAACAGCCCGGTCTGGTAATCAAAAGAAGTTAGGCCCAGCTCAATTAGCAGCAATAGCAGCCATTCAAGGGCAAGCTGAAGCTGACCGTATTCAAGCTTTATTAGCTGGTGATGTAGTGCCAGAGGCAATTAAACATTTAGATGATGTGTCAGCCCCAGAATATGCACTTGTGGCTAAGTTCATCACCCCGGATGCAAAACCGAAACTGGCTGATCTTGAAAAACAGATTGCAGCGTGGGCACTTGAACACCCTGAAATGGTGAAGTGATGGAAATTAAAATTTATCACCGCTCAACTAAAGTTGAACACACGATGTTTATTGTTGATGAACTGTTTCAATTAATTAACTTGGTGTTTGGCTCTGAACAAGCTGCAATCGCTTACTTTCGCAGACAGGCCAAGTCTTTGCTCGATTCAAGGTTTAAAGGTTCATTGTCAGATGCCGTAAGCAAACAGGCTGCCCTAGACATGCTGGCTTTGCAGGTTGAGGGCTTCAAGCACAGTAGCCCTATCACCGAGGCCCTAGTTCAGCATGTCCTAGATGCCTTTGCAGCGTTGTTCACGGTGCCGCTGCATGTTAGTGAGGGTGTTCACGAATGACAGTCACAGCAGCAGCTCTCAGCCTTACAAGTGTGGTCGTTGGTTCAGTCACGTTTGGTTTTCTGGTGGGCATGGTGGCTGGTCTGGGCTTAGGTGCCTTGTTCAATAAATGATTTCAGAATATCGGCGTAAGCCGATGCCCATCAAGGACAGTTCAATTCTCAAGCTCTAATTAACACAATGGTATTTTGTTAGTTAGAAAAGCCCCGTAGTTGTTGACTTTCCCCTGTTTGCTGGTAATCTCTGCTTAACGATATTTTTCTGTTAATTAGAAACGCCAGTATTTACAGGGGGTCAGCATGGAATTGGTCGAAGCAGTCAAAACTCAGGCGCAGGTGCAACAGATTGCCCATAAGCTCCAGCTCAACGCCAAGGGCAACACCCTGTATTCAGATTTGTGGCTGTTTGGTCTTCAAGTGGCCCTACGCATTAGCGACTTGTTGACCATCACCCTTGAGCAAGCCTTAACAGGCCGCATTCAGGTGATCGAATCGAAAACAGGCAAGCCACGCAGTATCAAGCTGAATGACAAGGCTCTGGCTATTGCTCAGGCTCGCCGCAAGGCACACCCGCATCACACTTATCTGTTCGAAGCTGACAGCAACCGTGCGAAGGGTAAGCCCGTCTCCCGTGTCTCTGTGGCAACAGCTTTCAAATCTGTTGGTGATGAACTGGGAATTGCTCTAGGCACGCACAGCATGAGAAAAACCCGTGGCTGGCTAATGCACTCGTCTGGTGTAAAGATTGAGGTCATCTGCAAGGTTCTGAATCATAGTTCTCCTGCAATAACAATGGCTTACATTGGTCTGACTCAATCTGAGATTGATCAAACTTACGACGACTTTGTGATCTAAACAGGCCAATCACCAGCACCAGCAACGACACACACAAGGCACCTTTCGAGGTGCTTTTGTCGTTCACACATCAATCAAAATAATAATAGTGTCACCAGTATATCAATGCTGTTGATATTCTAAAATTGCTAGCGAAGCACAGTCCCCTCCTTTGGATGTTGATAAGCCCCGCAGCCACTTTTCCAGCCACAACACACAAAACAGAACACCCCAGCGGATATTCACGCCCCCCAAATTCAGGGTGCCATTGAATGTCCATGTTCAAAATTTTTCAGCAGGGGAAAATCTATAGAAAACAGGTAGTTACACATGTCAGAACAAGTTATTGCCCAGTTAGTGGCAACCCTCGGGTTCAAGGTCGATCAATCCGGCCTGATCGCCTTTGAAAGACGCCTTCAGAATCTAAAATCTCAGGCTTCAAAATTTCACCAAAACGTTCAAAAATCACTAGGTGCAGCACCAGCCGTAGCCAACAGTAAACAGCTTGTTTCCCAACAGAAAACAGCCTTGCAGTTACAGGGTGCCAACCTTCGAAACTTGGTGACGCAAGAGCGCCTAACAGCCGCTCAATTCAAGACACGGCTCGAAAACTCAAAGCTGACGCTGGCGACACAAACAGCCGAACATCGCCAAGCTGTGAACCTCTTACGTCTTGATCGTGAACGCCAGATGCTACAGCGTTCGGGCCTTCAAACTTCAATAGCCCAACACCGTTTAGCTCAGGCAGCTCTAAGAACACGCCAGCTTGAGTTTAGAACCCAGCAAGCCGCTAGCCGTGTTCGAAGCAACGTGCATCAAAGCCACTCTTATCGCACTGCACAAAATCTGAGCAATTCATTGCGTCACAGTCTGCCAGCGGGCGCCATTGGCGGTGCTGCGTTTGGTGCCCTGGACGCTCTTGGTGGTGCAGTTAATCCCGTTGTATTGGCCTTTGGTGGCCTTTTAGCAGCAACAATTTTGCTCCAGCGTAAATTTTCAGAGCTGGCTATGGTGGACGTTAAAAACTCTGATGCTCGGAACATTGAACGCGCCCAGCTAAGCGTTTTGACAGACGACAACAAGCCAGCCGCTGCCATCATTGAAAAACACATTTCAAGCCTAGCTGATCGTCTCGGTTTAGAACGCGCTCAAGTGTCTCAGCCGTACGTTAAAAGTGCGATTACGCTGAAAGACACTGGCATTGATCTAGTCAGCACAAACAAGGTGTTGACTAGCATTTTGAGCTTCGCCAGAGGCAGCGGTGTTGATCAAGACGGCATTAAGGGCGCATTGCGTGCCATCGGTCAAATGGCCTCAAAGGGTCAAGTCTACGCAGAGGAATTTAAATCTCAGTTTGCCGAGCACATCCCCGGTGCCCAGCGTCTTGGCGTTCAAGCGTGGGCTGATGTAAGCAAGAGCGGCCTTGAAGGGACAGACGCAAGTCGCGACTTTGGCAAATCAATGAAAGACGGCGATATCAATGGCGATGTGATGAACAGGTTCTTAATTCGCTTGGGCGAGTTGATGGGGGCTGAAGCCAATAGAGGTGGCCGTCTAGATCA
Source organism: Pseudomonas sp. S9 (assembly GCF_000222125.1). Lineage (NCBI taxonomy): Bacteria > Pseudomonadati > Pseudomonadota > Gammaproteobacteria > Pseudomonadales > Pseudomonadaceae > Pseudomonas > Pseudomonas sp. S9. Next base: position 589,856 of record NZ_AFFX01000002.1, read on the forward strand.
AATTTCAAAGAGTGCTGAATCAAGTGAAGCCCGGTTGAAAAACCAACAGCTTGAACGATCAATTCGCACCACAGAGTTTGAAAACTCCAAGCTAAAAGCCGCGAGTGAGAACCTGTTCATAGCCAAGACTCACTTTCAAACGTCTCTTGAAGGGCTAGTGCCTGCATTTTCCAGCCTAGAGACAACTAGTCTCAAGCTTGATACTGCATTTTTCAACTTGGCAGGTGGCCTGCTAGATTTCACCGCCAGCCTCAAGCAAAACGACACGTTGAACGACATTCTCACGCTGACAGGCGGTGTTGTCGAAACGATGTTCACCCTCCTGAAAAACGCAATTCAATTCATCGTTTTGAAGGTCGTTAACGCATGGATGCCTGACACTAGTCAGATTGAGGCTTTGGGTGATGTTTTCGATAGTCTGTTAGACGTGCTGTATGGCGTCATCAACAAAATCCGTAGCCTTGTTGGCCTTGATGAAATTTCACGTGTGAAAGACGCTCCACAGCCTGTGCCAATGTCAGAGCGCCCAGCGCGCCCGTCACCTCTCAAATTGGTGGTTGATAACGACAATCTAAAACGCAAGCCAGATGACCTAGCTCCTGAGCAGCCTGCACTTTTGGGGTTGCCTTCGCTGGTGTCTAATCTTGGTGAAAAAGTGTCCACATTGGTCGCTGAAAAATCGACGTTAGCAGGCAACATGGCTGCGTTCCAAGCCCCGGCACAGCCCCTGCCGTTGACGGTTCCATCTAACAAAACAGTGAACAGCACAGTGTCTTTTGGCGACATAAACATCACGTCAAACAGTGCCGATCCACGTGCTTTGGCGCTTGAAGTGCAGGCGGCTATGCGTGCTGAAATGGACGATCACTTCCAGCGCTCATTCAGTGGCGCGCTGGCTTCAGCCAGCGCTGGCCGGATTCGTGAACAATGATAAGCTGGCTCAAGGTGTCATTATTCGCTGTCTTCCTTTTGGGGGCATCATTGCCCCTTTCAGGTTGCAGCACGTGCCCCACGCCAGTTGAAACACAGGCTGCTGTTGAGCAGGTGCAGCGCTGGCAAAACGACATTGACGTAATGCAAAGACGTTTGTGCGGCCCCAAATCCCAGACGGGGCCAGAGTCAAAACTGTGTGCCAATGCACCATATTCATTCTAGCTCGCCAAGCTCTGTTGGGTGGTGTGGTTCACCTCTATCATCATCAGGCGGCATGACGAACGCCCGTACCGGCTCCTTTCCGGGTAATTTGCCGAACACTTCAAGCCGATAACGTAGTGTTTCAAGTGGCCTGTTGTATAAAGGTGGCATCACGGTGAAGGTGATCCCGTTCAAGCTTACGATGTTAGCAAGTCTGATTTTAGACTCCTCTGATTGCCAATTATCCGGCAGCGCTTCTTTTTGAGTATGGGTCAGGCTGATTTGTGCCTGTATTTGCTCAACCTTCAATTGCGCTTCAGCGACCACCTTAGCCATTGCTCTTGACGGGTACTCTGTCAGAGTTTCGCTGTGTTCATCGTATTCAGCCTGAGCCGTTCCTAAATCAGTGATTAGCTGTTCTATTTTCGCTTTCTGATCGTGCTTGTATTCGTCAATCAGGTGGTGATTGTCTTCCAGCCACGTCCAGCAAACGCTTTGCAGGATGTTCGCTTCAATCGGCGTCATCTTGCAGAGTTTTGCACTGCCTTGGCTTTGCTTTTTTCGGTCGAAGCAGTAAAAGACCGCTTGATGGTCATGTGTTCTCTTATTCACTTGCACATAAAGCTTCGAGCCACACCCACCACAGAGCACAGCACCAGCCAACCAATTAAAACCAGCGGCTGCCTTGTGTTCACCTTTTCTGCTTATGCCAGCTTTGCGTCTGTCACGGTTGGCGATAGCGGCAAGGCTCTGTTCAAACAGCTCTTTGCTCACGAGGGCAGGGTAATAGCTCTCCCTGAAGCGTCCATCTGGGGCTGTAAAGCGACCGTGAGCGGTACGGTTTTTAAGCACTGATTGGACGGTGCTGATTTGGAGTTCAGTGTATTCGGTGCCCTTCACCCTAAAATTGATTTGACCGGCAAACTCAGCGTTCACGGTTTGTGCAATCGCTATGGCCCCATATCCTTGTGCTGACAGCTCGAAGCACCGCCGATACGCTGGAGCATTGTGATTCAAAAAGAAATCCCCTTTGTCCGGGTCCCAGTCCAGCCAGCGTTCAGTGACACGTGCAAATAGATTTTTTTTAGAGTCGCGGGGGCTACGTTTTTCACCAGCTAGCGCCCTCTCTGTGTAGTTTGATCTAGCAGCTTTGACCTTGCGCCCACGCTCTGCTGACTCCCGGTGTGCTCGATCAAGTTCTGAGGTCGCTACGAACAGTTCCGCCGGTGAGTAACCACTCGTAATTATTTGGTTGAGTGACGCGACAGCGATGTCCACCCCATGGTTGAGAATTTCAGCCATTTCAGCCTGAGATTTTTGGAAGGGCTGACGGCTGAAACGATCCCACGAATCAAGTAGGAGCACGCTGCCTGTTGGAATTTTGCCGTCCTTCACTGCTTGGATGAAGGTTCCAAGTGCAGAGCCTTCGGAAAGGTTCTTGCCTTTGAATGCGCTGACGCCTTTATCAATGATTGTGTCTACCAGCTCATATTCTGGGTGTGCTTCGAGCCAGCGCTGTGCTGTAGCGGCTTTGCGCCTATGAGAATCGCCTGCTGACTGCCGTTCACTACTCCAACGACTGTACGAATATGCTCTTTTTTTCATGGTGCAACCCCTACTTTTATGGGGTTAGCTTACAGTCTAGGTAATCCATAAGTCACGTATTGACATGGCCGTAGCTATCCATGTCTCCCCAGCGAACCGGGATTGATGCCTTGTGAAGTAGGTGCTTGTTTTCAGTCATCTGCAAAGGTCACTATGCTGCAACGAATAGACGTTAAGCATTATACTGCGCGGCTTTATAAGGCAGGCCCGACACCGGCGCTTAATTTTCAAGGAGAACGATTAATGCGAAAGACCACAAAGAGCTGGTTGGAGCAGCTGAGTGTGTGGATTGCCTGCGCGAGCGTGGCGCTGTTCACTGTTGCAGCGCATGCCTCGGAAGAGGATGACCCCTGGATTGGTTATAACCGTGTGATGTTTAACATCAATGACACCGTTGATACCTACACCTTGAAACCATTGGCCAAAGGCTATCAGGCGGTTACCCCGCAGTTTTTAGAAGATGGCGTGCATAACTTCTTTAACAACATCGGTGAAGTTGGCAACCTGACCAACAACCTGCTGCAAGGCAAGATTCATGATGCGGGTGTCGATACCAGCCGTTTTATTTTCAACACCACCCTTGGTTTGCTGGGCTTTGTCGATGTAGCTACGCGCATGGGCCTGCAACGTAACGATGAAGACGTCGGCCAGACCCTGGCCGTCTGGGGTGTTGGCAGTGGTCCTTACCTGGTGCTGCCGCTGTTTGGCCCAAGTACCGTACGTGACGCCGTCGCCCGTGTGCCGGATGGTTTGCTGGCAACCGGTTTGTTCATTGATCACGTGCCAACGCGGAATGTTGTCTATGGCGTGAACCTGGTCGACACCCGTGCGAGCCTGTTCCCGGCCGAGCGCCTGATTGTTGGCGATCGCTACACATTTGTGCGCAACGCCTACTTGCAGAATCGTGAGTTCAAGATCAACGACGGTGTGGTTGAAGACGATTTTTAAAAAACGGCTGAGCCATGGCTACAGCCCAATAAAAAGGCGCCTCTAAGGCGCCTTTTGCGTTTTTTACGTTTTGAAAATATTTTGCGTGCTGATCAGCGCATCGACAATACATTCACGCCGATGATCTGCTTGCCGTCTTCGTGGTTGTTGACGCGCACCACTTCGGCTTCAGCCGTCAGGCCTTTCAGCTGTGGATGGTCGGACTCGATACTTATTTTGACCTTGTCGCCGACCTGCAGCTTGCAAGCGGCTTCCAGCTGCATCCCCGTGGCAGAGAGGTCGCGACAGAGTGCCGGGATGGCCAGGCCGGCATGGTGCAGCGTGGCGGGGGTTTCTACCTGCATCCGAATGTATTCGCGTTTTTCACTGTAATCGTGATTGCTTTGGCTCATACGGGCTATTCTCTTGTCATTGGGACTTGTACCTAGGGTTTATAGCCCCCGCGTGTTTAGGGTGTAAAGTCACTTGTTGCCGCTCGGGGGTGCTTGAATCAAGGTACGGATGGGAGTACCGTCTGCGCCTTAATCCGAACCGAGTGCGCGCGTACCGGTTTTGCTCTGACGTATAGGTCAAGCCACCGCGACGCAGTTTGCCTGGATACCCCATGCAGAAAACCAGTTCTACACTGCTGATCATTGATGATGACCAAGTGGTCCGCGCCAGTCTTGCGGCTTACCTTGAAGACAGCGGCTTTATTGTCTTGCAGGCCTCGAATGGACTGCAGGGGTTGGAAGTCTTCGAGCAGAAACATCCAGATTTGGTGATTTGTGATCTGCGCATGCCCCAGGTTGATGGCCTGGAGCTCATTCGACGTATTAATGCCCTGGGCTCCGAGACGCCAATCATCGTCGTCTCCGGCGCTGGCGTGATGACCGATGTGGTCGAGGCCCTGCGTCTCGGTGCTGCCGACTACCTGATCAAGCCCCTTGAAGACCTTGCCGTGCTTGAGCATTCGGTCAATCGAGCCCTTGACCGTGTCAGGCTGCGCCTGGAAAACAAGCACTACGCCGAGCAGCTCGAGGCCAGCTTGCACCTGTTGCAAGAAGACCAGAATGCGGGGCGTCAGGTGCAGATGAACATGCTGCCTGAAACACCCTGGGAAAGTAACGGTGTGCACTTTGCGCACCAGATAATCCCATCCTTGTACCTGTCGGGTGACTTTGTTGATTACTTTCGCGTGGATGACCGGCGAATTGCCTTTTATCTGGCGGATGTGTCCGGGCATGGCGCTTCATCGGCTTTCGTCACAGTGCTGCTCAAGTTCATGACTACGCGCCTGCTCTATGAATCGAAGCGCGCCGGGCGCCTGCCTGAGTTCAAGCCATCCGAGGTGCTTGGGCATATCAACCGTGGCTTGATCAACTGCAAGCTGGGCAAGCATGTGACCATGCTTGGCGGGGTCATTGATGAAGAAACGGACACCCTGATCTACAGCATTGGCGGGCATTTGCCGCTGCCAGTGATGTTTAGCGAAGGTCAGGCCAATTACATCGAAGGTCGCGGTCTGCCGGTTGGTTTGTTTGAAGAGGCAGAGTACAGTGATCAAACTATGCAACTGCCGAAAAGCTTCAGTCTGACGTTGTTGTCCGATGGTGTTCTCGACTTGTTGCCAGGCGACACTCTCAAAGATAAAGAAACGGTGCTTCCGCAGCTTGTTGCAAAGGCGGGCGGTACCCTTGAAGGTCTGCGGGATGTGTTGGGACTGGCCAACTTGGCGGAGATGCCGGATGATATTGCATTGCTTGTGTTAAGCAGGAATCTTGCATGAACCCTGGGATAGGCCCCGGCCGCATCCAATTTGCTGAGCAGGACGGAACATTTGTCCTCAAGTTCATAGGTGAAGTACGCCTGACCCTGTGCTCAGCACTCGACTACACGATCGAGAAAATCTTCACCTCGTTGAATTTCTCTGCGATCGTTATCGACCTTACCGAAACGCGTAGCATCGACAGCACCACGCTGGGCTTGCTGGCAAAGTTGTCTATCTTGTCGCGGCAAAAAGTCGGTTTGCTACCAACGGTTGTTACGACCCACGCTGATATCACTCGACTCTTGCAGTCGATGGGTTTTGATCAGGTGTTCAATATCGTCGACCGGCCGGTTCCCTGTCCTGAAGCCCTGGATGATCTGCCTTCCCAGGATCAGACCGAAGAGGTGGTCAAGGCCAAGGTGCTTGAGGCCCACCGGATTCTCATGGGCCTGAATGACTCCAACCGCGAAGCCTTCCACGACCTGGTCAACGCCCTGGAACACAGCTAGCCGAACTCGCATACGAAAACTGGGCATTGAGTTAATCAATGCCCCGTTTTTCTGTGCGTTGTCACTCCCAACGAGCCTGATGCCTATGATGGAAGACGCTTTATCCTTCCACCGCTGGCTGCCGCACCTGGATGCATGGCGGACAAGCTTCGCGTTGTCACACCCTACGGGCCTGATGCCTAGGGTGGAAAACGCTTTATCCTTCCACCGCTGGCTGCCGCACCTGGATGCATGGCGGACAAGCTTCGCGTTGTCACACCCTACGGGCCTGATGCCTAGGGTGGAAAACGCTTTATCCTTCCACCGCTGGCTGCCGCA